>NZ_WSSC01000001.1:0-600000 GCF_009792895.1 Pigmentibacter ruber | reverse complement strand
TTAATAATGATCAATATCAACACAATTTAGGAGATTCATGTCTAAATGATTTTGCAGATTCTATTCATTCAATAGATAGACCAGATGCTTATAAAGATCGAATTATAAATCTAATTAATCTTTGGAGACATCAACTTGTTACTGGTGCTGGTAATGTTGTTCCCGGTCCCGGAGCTGGAGTAAGAACACCTGGAGGTTGGTTTGCTCCCAAATACGAGTTTACTGACGCGTGCAACGGATATATTCCAGATCCCAGAGCGTTGGTTAGATACCCTGAGGTAACTCATGAAAACATGGGAGAAAATGATGTAGTTATTCCTTCAGCAGCAACGATAAGAGAAAGAATTAAAGATATTCACAGAAATAGTTGGGAAAAAAATCTTCTTAATAATAATGCAGTTTTAACAGCTAATCAATCTCGATTAGAGCTAGCTATGGCGGCTACTATGTGTTTTGCAAATGGAGCTTATCGAATACGCAATGAGCCAGAATATAGATTATATGGTAGTAAAATTAATACAATTATTTTTTTGTGCGCAAATATTTTTGCTGCATTACATGTAATTCTTTCTCAAACACAAAATTTACCTGATAATATTAATTAAGCTAATTTCAATAATAATATTTTTTGCAATCTCCTAGAAGTTGGAATAAGTAAACTAGCTGTATTAACAGTGATTTGGGGCGTACTCTTATCTTCTTTGATAATAAATCCACATGCATAACCAAATCTTAGAAAAACAATACAATTTAGAGTTTGCAAGTCTCCAGCAGCATTTGCAGAACTACAAGTAAATATTGTAATTAACGACAAAAATTAACCATTTCCATAATACAATTGCTTTTTTACTTTAACTTTATATTTACTTTTTAAAACATATAAAAGGACTCGTTATCAATAAAAATTTCTTTTATAAAATTTAATTTATCCATAGAGTATTACAATTTGAAAAATGAATTGATTATTCTTCATTTTCTTCTGTTTCTAATATTATATCAATCATATCTTTAACTTCACTAAATGTTTTGTTTAAAATACGAGATAAATTATATAATTCAACATTTATTAGATCAAAATTATTTCTTTCTGAATAAAGATATTTTACATCTTCAAATTTATCAAGATACATTCTTTGCTTTGAAAATTTAAAAATATTTTCAGTTACATCCATCAATTTATTATTTTTATCTATTATTTCATCATAAAAATGAAAAATATTACCATTTTCTAAAAAGCTCTTTGTCTCGCTAGAACAGTCAAATTCTAATTTACTTTTAATTCCGTTTTTACTTATAAAAAAGTTGAACTTACTTTTTAGATCTAATAATATATTATAAAAATTATTAGTATCTTTGATGTTTGAATTTAAAAAATTGATTATATAATTATTTTTCTCAGTTACTGCTTCATCAACTTTACTTTGATAAAATTCTTTTAATTTTCTTGTTTCATCTGTAAGTCTATTCAATTTATCTTCAATCAATAAAATTCTATCCACTTCACTATTACTATAAATACAAAGACTAGTTTTCCATATTTTATCTTCAATTTTCTTCATTTTATTAAATAAAGTATCTTCATTATTCTTTAAAATCAAAGAATTATTCAAAAAATTTGCAGAAGCACTATTTGCCAGAAGTATTAAAACACTAAAAATTAAAGATTTTATTTTCACAAATTGTTCCTTACGAGTTAAATAAAAAACATTAAATCAATTATTATATTTTTATTTTTAAGTCAAAAAAATAAAAATAAATTATCTAAATATTTTTTATAATTAAATAATTTTATTTTTTATATAATTTATTTTATTACACTAAAATAGTTGACAAATACCTAAACTTAACATTAATTAATAACTCAATTTATAACTGCATTTGGTGTGGTGAAGTCCAGTGAAAGTCTGGCACTGTCCCGCAACGGTGATGAAAGATAATCTTTCTTAGTCCGATCCCCCCAAAAGCCTTACAATGAGTGAAATTTTCTCTTCGATGGAAAGGGTTTTCACAAAAATATTTTTATTTTTTTGAAGGTAATATACCTTTTTCAGTTTGATCATTTCGCTCTCTCCCGAAGGAGGAGCTCATGTCTGTTTCAACAGCAAATTTAGGTTTTCCACGAATTGGAGATAATAGGGAATTAAAAAAGGGATTAGAAAATTTTTGGCAAAAAAAAATCCCAGAATCAGAATTAAATGTTATTGGCTATAAAATTAAACTAAATAATTGGTTCCTACAAAAAGAATTAGGAATCAATTATATTCCAAGTAACGACTTTACATTTTATGATCATATTTTGGATATGGCTATTCTTTTAGGTGCAGTGCCAAAAAAATTTCTGGTAATAGAAAATCCTTTAGATAGATACTTTGCGATGGCGAGAGGTTTCCAAAATAATGAAAAAAAAATTGATATAGTAGCACTTGAAATGACAAAATGGTTTGATACTAATTACCACTATATTGTCCCAGAATTGGAAGAATTTCAAATTTTTAAATTAAATGCAAGTAAAATTTTGCATGATTTTTTAGATGCAAAGTCACTAGGAATAACTACACGCCCTGTTATTGTGGGTCCATTTTCGTTTCTTTTGTTAGCAAAATTTGCTGACAGCAAAATTGAAAAATCAACGTTAACTCTTCTTGATTCTCTGTTACCTATATATGAACAGCTATTAATTGCTTTAGCACAAATAGGTGTTGAATGGGTTCAAATTGATGAACCATGTCTTTGTTATGATGCAGACCCCACTAAAATGAAATACTTTGAGAAAGCATATCAAAAATTAAACTCTTTGAAATTAAAACCAAAATTAATGTTAACAACATATTTTGCATCAGTAGAAAAGCATATTGATCTTTTTTCTCAACTAAATTTTGATGGAATTCATCTTGACTTAATTAGAGCTGAAAATCAATTAGAACAGGCATTAACAAAAATTTCTCCGAATACAACATTATCACTTGGATTAATAGATGGAAGAAATATTTGGAAAGGAAATTTAAATCATGCCTATTCACTTTTAAACTATACAGTTTCCAAAAGAAATTCTAATAATGTTATAATTGCTCCTTCTTGTTCTCTTCTTCATTCACCTATTAATTTAAATTATGAAGAAAAATTAAAATCAGATATAAAAAAATTATTAGCGTTTTCTGTCCAAAAATTAGAAGAAATAAACTTATTAAAGAGAGTATTTTTAACAAAAAACTTAGTCTTATTAAAAGAAAATATTGAAATTTTAGCTAATAGAAACTATGCTAATCTTAATTCCCAAAAAATAAACAATGAAAATAATTTTAAATTATCAGAACAATTTTTGAAGAGAAAATCACCGCATGCAATTCGTAGTGAAATACAAAAAATAAAATTAAGATTACCCAATTATCCAACAAGTACAATTGGATCGTTTCCACAAACTGAGCAAGTAAGAAAAATGCGTGCTAATTGGCGCAATGGAAGTATATCAAATGAAAACTATAGTCAATTTATGCAACGAGAAATTCAGCAATGCATAAGTAAACAAGATGAAATAGGGCTTGACGTATTTGTTCACGGTGAATTCGAACGAAATGATATGGTAGAATTTTTTGCCGAAAATCTAGATGGTTTTGCATTTACAATGAATGGTTGGGTACAAAGTTTTGGTTCCCGCTGCGTGAAACCGCCAATAATTTATGGTGATGTTGCAAGAAAATCTGCCTTAACAGTTGAATGGACAACCTATGCTCAATCAATAACGAATAAACCAATAAAAGGAATGCTCACAGGACCCGTCACAATTCTTCAATGGTCATTTTGTCGAGAAGATCAGCCCAAAAAAGAAACTTGTTTGCAAATCGCATTGGCAATCAGGGAAGAGATTCTTGAATTAGAAAAATTAGGGATAAAAATTATTCAAGTTGATGAACCAGCAATTCGCGAGGGTTTACCTTTACAAAAAGAAAATTGGGGAAATTATCTAGATTGGGCAGTGCAAGCTTTTAAGCTTGCTACAAGTGGAGTTAAGGATGAAACCCAAATCCATACGCATATGTGTTATTCGAGCTTTGGAGAAATACTTCCTGCAATTATAGCTCTAGATGCAGATGTTATTTCAATTGAAATGTCTCGTTCACAACTAGAACTTTTCTCTGATTTTACTAAAATTAGTTACCCTAATGAAATTGGCCCTGGTGTTTATGACATTCATTCACCAAGAATTCCAAGTAAAGATGAAATTGTTTCTTTACTAAAAAAAGCCTCACTTATTTTTCCAAAAAATAAAATTTGGGTAAATCCCGATTGCGGTTTAAAAACGAGATCTTGGAATGAAGTTGAACCTGCCTTAAAAAATATGGTCTCTGCTGCAAAGGAATTACGTTGTAATGACACTTAATAATATTATTAAGCCTAAAGCTTTGAAGTTCGGTGCTACAGCAGGAATATTTACAGCATCTTCGCCTGCACATATTTGGTTTAAAGAAAAATATTTTCATGCAATTGAACAGCTTAAAAAAAATGGATTTAAAATTCACGAAAGACAAATAACAAAACAATTTATTTCTCAAGGATATAGGACTGCTTGTCCAAAGGAACGTGCACAAGAATTTATGGATCTTATTGAGAACCCTAAAGTAGATTTTTTAATTGCTACGATAGGAGGATTTAATTCTTCCTCCTTGTTACCATATCTTGATTTCAAAAAAATTGCTCAAGCTAGAAAGATAATTTCTGGTTATAGCGACATTACTTCACTGCATATGGGAATACTAACTCAGGCAAGTTTATCTACATTTTATGGCCCTGCAGTTATCCCTACATTTGGTGAATGGCCTGAAGGATTTTCAGAATCTATTGCCTCTTTTAAAAATTTATCCTCTGAAACCAAATTAAATAATTATGAAATTAAACCATTTAAATATTGGAGTAATCATTTTCGCAATGCTTTAAATTCCGAATGGAAAACAGGTAAAAGAAAATACCACTTGAATAATGGTGTAAAAATATTGAATCAAGGATATGCTGAAGCTCCAATAATTATCGCCAATTTAAATACATTATGTTCACTTGCTGGAACAAAATATTTTCCTGATTTAAAAGGAAAAATATTATTAATTGAAGATGAGCATGCATCTTTTACCGAAGAAGAACGCGCCTTAACACATCTAAAATTATTAGGTGTATTCGATAATATTGTTGGTCTAATAATCGGCAAACCAGAGATATTAGAAAATAAAAATGCCCCATTTACTTATGAAGATCTTATATTGGAAATTGTAGGTAAACAGAACTACCCAATTGTAAGCCAATTTGATTGTGGGCATACTCATCCATCACACACATTAGCGCAAACGCTTAATGTGAAAATTGGTGCTACAAATGAAAATTTTAATTTTGAGATTTTAGAAGCTGCAGTATGCGACTAAATGCATTTAATGAAAAATATTTTCATGCTTTGGTACAGCTCAAAACAAATGGATTTGAAAATTATGAAGGACATTTAACAAGACAGTTTACTATTTTCAAAACTATTTTCTAACCGTTCCACCTGTTAAATTGCCAGTAAAACTTCCACCATTTCTTATAACAACTTCACCTATCCCACTTGTAAATTTAATATTCCCATTAACTGTACTATTATCAATATATAAAATCTGTTTCTTTGTTTTACTTCTTGCATTTTTACCTATTAAAATATCTTTAGTTGTCGTTCCGGCATTTAATTCTATATGATCTGAGACAATATTTAACGTCTTGAGAAAACTCGAATTATTTGCTATCAATTTGCCAACCAAATCAATCTTGCCTTTAATTAAACTTTGTTTCTCAAATAGAATTTTCCCCGTAGCTACTATATCATTCAATACAACATTTTTTGCTATAAGTTTACCTGTCATATCTTGTTGATTAGTTACTACGACATTTGTAAGAGTTAATTTAGCAACATGATTTATACACTCTTTAGTTGAATTTAAATATTGCGAATTTCCAAGACTTTCTTTTTCGCAACTATTAGCAAAACAAAATCCAGAAAAATGAAGAAAAATAAAACAAAAAATAAATATAATTTTTTTCATACAAGTAAATTCTATTAGAAGTGAGTAATTATAGTTAAAGGACATTATTAAATTATTTTATTGTTCCAAAATAGTCAAATTTATAGTTAACAATATTTTTAGATAATTTTAAATTATTACATATTTTTTAGAAAAATATTTAAAATTAAAGAGATAAAAGGAGGATATTGATTTCAACTTTTTCAATTATTCACAAAATAAAAAGAGCGTATAACTTGTCCATCAAAATTTATTTTAAATAGGAACAAATCAAAATTTTTCGTGAGTTCTGTAATGCAACATTGCTAGGTTGGTAGATTTTCTTAGGGAGGCTTAAGCTTAACTTTATAATTAGCTTTAAATGTCGAATAAACTATTAATTAATTAAAATTTCTTATTGCATTAAATGTATTTATAAACTAGTATATTCTTTTTGCGTACTATCATAAATTAATCTCTTTCATTTTAAATTGTGCTAAAAATATTTTTTAAAGAAATAAAAATTATGATTAAATTTGTATAAGAAAATTAAGAAAATAAAATATAAAATATTTAAATAAATCATAGCTTTGAAATTTAATAATTTAATAACCAAAAAATAAAATATATTCATATAAATTAATTATAATTAATTTACCACTTGACAAAAAAAAATATTGATGGAATTTTTTTTTCTTTTCGGAGGACTAAATGAATTTTAAAGGCGCAATTTTATCTTTAATATTACTAAATACTACATCTGCTTTCAGTATGAATAACAGTACTGAAATTGATTCTTTTCCACATGAAATAATGGCAAATATTTTCTCATATCTAAAACCAAATGACCTTAATAGTCTAGAAAATACGAATAAAAAATTAAATAGCAATATAAAATCTCACAATTCCTATCTTTTAAATAAGAAGAAAACAATATTAAGTGGTAACAAAGAAACCATATTAGCATGGATTGATTATTATAAAAAACAAGAAATAAAACCTATATCTGAAGAAGTAGTCATTAATTATAATTCAGATTCAGCATACGATTATAATTACTTCCACTACAACTCTGCCAAACTAAGTTATATTATTTCAGAAATTAGAGAAACTTTTCCAAATTTAAAAAAATTTACATTAAATGAAAAAACTTTAAATTTATCAGACCAAATGGATTTCAATATAAGTAATGACACAATAACATTTACGGGTTCTGCTAATAATATTAGAAATCTGTTTGGGCTAATAAATACAAATTCTGAAATTAAAAATATTATTTTAAACTTTAAAAAAGATGTTTATCACACAAATCCATACTCAGGTTATATTGTAGACTCTATTGCTTATCAGTTACCAGCGATTAAAACAATTGCCATAAATGACCTTGACGGAGTATACTTTACTTGTAGTTATTTCTTTGATAGTAATGAATTATATAAAATTTATATTAAAAAACAAGAAAAATTACATATAATCAGAAATGGTGTTGAACAAGTTTATACTTATAAAGATTTTGCTTTTTAATTGATTTATAACCATATCAAACATTAAATACATAAAGTAGAAATGAAAAAAATAAGTGATTAAATTGTTTATGATTTTCAATAATTTTCTCTCGTCTAGCTAATTTTTAAATCAGATTAAAAATATTTGAAGTATAATTTAAATAGCATTCTATAAGAAAATGAAATCCGGATTATTAATTTAGAATTTAAGAATTTTTTTTGAATTTATTTAGAAATGTAAAAATTGAAAATTTTACTAATAAAATGTAAAATAAATATTAATTTTTAAATGTGCAAAATAAAAACTAATTATTTAAGATAAAAATAAATTTAAATAAAAATACATTAACTTGCGATACCTAAAATAATTTTTGGCATTATAAATTTAAATTTTTCAATTCTATAGATTATTTATTTAAAATCTTGTAATTTTTATCAAGAAATTATTTTTTGGAGTTTTTTTAAATGAAAATTTGGCATTTTAAAAGTTTAGCTTACATCTCAACATTTTCTATTTTACTGAGTTTAAATTCTTGTAAGAATGATTCTAAATCTTCTTCAAATAGCCCTAATAGTGAAAGCACTATAAATGAAATTAACACTTATTTAACAGATTTTTTCTCGACAGAAAAAGACAAAAGCGGAATTACAGGAATTCCATTAACCTTCCAATGTAAAAACTATTTTGCATCTAATGCTAAGACCTTCAATATAGGTACTCAAAGTAAAAATGGAGATGAATTAACTAATGAAAGCTTATTTCAAATTGGAAGCAATTCAAAAGTATTCTTGAGTGTGGTTATGCTGCAATTAGAGCAAGAAGGCTTAGTAAGTATTGAAGATCCTATTTCAAAGTATTTAAGTGACAAATATCCTTTATGGAAAAATATTAAAATTAAAAATTTATTAAATATGACATCTGGTATACCAAATTATACAGGAGAAAAAGATGTTATCGGCGAAATATTAATTCATTTTAAAAATGATCCCAAAAAAAATGTAACTTCAGAAGAAATTCTATTTTCAGTTAAAGATAAGCCTCTTTTAGTTCAAACTACAAATAAATTTAGTTACTCTAATACAAACTATGTATTAGCTGGTGAAATAATTAAAGCTATAACCGGTAAAGATATCTCAGAAGAAATTTCTGATCGTATTATAAAACCTTTAGGTTTAAAAAATACTTTCTATATAACAACTTATCCGAAAAGTAATGTTAAATATCCAAAACACTTGATGAGCGGTTATTATTATATTACTGATGATAAATTTAGAATTTTTGATAACTGGACTGACATTATAGATTTTTCTATGTCATGGGGAAATGCCGCAGGATCAATAACTGCAAACTCTATTGATTTAAATAATTTCATAAGATCTTTATTTGCAGGAAAATTGTTAAATCCTGATCAATTAAAAAAATTAACAACTATGGTAGATACAAATACGGGTGAAGAACTATCAGAAGGTGTAAATGAAAAAAGTAACTCTGGTTATGGATTAGGAATCGCAGCAATTTATAATTCAACACTAAAAGAAATTGAATACCGTCATGGAGGTGGGACTTTTGGGTTTCGATCACAAATGAGATATTTCCCTTCAATAAAAGCATCTTATGTTATTGCATTCAATTCTAGTGAAGTTGGAAAAGAAAATGAAATGACGTTGTATAAAAATATTGATAATTATATTTTAAAAAACTGTAAATAATTTATAGCATTTTAAAATAACATTACAGATCGAAATATATCAAATTTAAAAAAAATAAAGTGTTAATTTAATTTATGTAGAGAAAGAATATTAAAAAATTTTTGTATTTCATTTTGTAATAGAGATATATTTTCATTATCTTTAAAATAAAAATGTTCGCCATTTAATGCTAATATTTTGCAATTTAAATTAGAATAATTTTGCCACACTTTCATATCATCTGAAGAAATAAATTTATCATTTATTCCATAAATTGCTAAAATATCGGCATTTATTTTAACAATACATGGATCAATAAAGTTTGATTCATAGTCATAAACTAAATTAAAATCATTTCTAAGAATTGGAAGAAAATAATCTATTAATTCTTCATTATCCAAAATTTCATTTTCGATACCACCAAATTCATTGATTATATTCAAAAAATCCTGTTTTTTCATAGCAGGATTATAAATTTTTTGTAAATATTGACATATTGGTGGAAGCTTAGATGAAATGATAAGTCCTTGCTGCACTCCTACGGTTTTATTTTGTTTGAGATATTCATATGCAAATATTCCTCCCATACTATGCCCCAAAAAAATTCGAGGAGAGACTTTATCTAATTCCCTATTTAAACAGTTTATTACTTCATTATGAATTTCTGAAAAATTATCACAAAGATTTTCACTAGATCTTTTTCCTCTTCCCTGAAATTCATACGATAATATTTCAAGTTCAGGAATATTTTTTAAAAATTTAATCATCGGATAAATGGAATATGCAGTACCGCCAGCATGATGAAAACATATTAGATAAATTTTTTTATCACTACAAGCTGATTTGAACTTTAACAACATGGTTATTCATTTCTTTTATTAGTAGTTAAATATTTTTCTTTGAAAAAAGAACCGCACCATATAAATCTTCAAATGGATTATATGATAAAATAGATAGAAAAAAATTAACTACATTAAAAGGAAAAGGCATTGGAGTTAATCTCCCCATTTTTTTTCCTTCAGCTAAAAAAGAAATAAATTCATTTTTACTCCATCCATGCTTTACGAAAAAATCAAACCAATCTTTAGGAAAAAATTGAAATGGTGAACTGTTCATATTTTTTTTCCATCTTTTTGGAAATACTTTATACATATTTAATGTGTAACAGTCCTGTATCCAGTAGTTAAAATTTGAGTAACTTATCAAATCTTGTGATAATAAAGCTACGTCTTCTTCTTTTAAATAAGAGATAACTCCTTCAGAAAGCAATAGTACATTTTTTGCCTTTGAATTTATAGAAGAAAAAACTTTTCTTCTATCTTCTATAATAGAAAGATCTAGTTCTATATGAGATAAATTACATTTTGGATAAGCATTGATTAATACTTCTTTTTTATAATTGATCATATTTGGAAAATCAATTTCAATCCAATTTAAATTTGATAAAAAATCTAAACGATAAGGTCTTGTATCTAAACCTGATCCTAAATTAATAACAGTATCAATATTTTTATTTTCAATTGTATTTAAAATTAATCTATCAATGACTCTTGTTCTAAAAGCAACAACCCAAGCCATAAGTGACATAGACTTCATTTTTTTGGCCATTTCTTTGCCACGTTCTCCTGCTAAAAGTAACGCTAGAGGATCTTTAAAAACAGAATCTTTTCTTTCAGATTCCATTGCTCGATAAGCTGCAATCCATAACGCTGTATCTGAAACATGATATATACTTGAAGATTGATTTTGCATTGTTATTTTACCTTTAATTAATTTTATTTACTATTCTGCTTTCTGCATATTAATTATCATATTTGATAAATCTGAAATTGTTTGAAGTTCAAAGATTTTTTGAAAAGGAATATCTATATTAAATAACTTACGCAGATGGTTTATTAATTTTACAGCTGTTAAAGAGTTTCCTCCTATTTGAAAGAATTCATCGTAAATCCCAATTTTATTTGCATCAATTTGCAAATATTTGGACCAAATTTTTGCAATTTCCTTTTCTAAGTCAGATGTTGGATATACTTTTTTATTACATTCTAAATTTATTTGATCAACTGGTAATGGTAATAAATTTTTATCTATTTTTCCATTACTACTTAGAGGCACTTTATCTATTAATTGAAAATAATTTGGAATCATATAATCTGGTAAGTGTAATTTCAAATAATCTTTTAAGAAACTATAATTTTCTAATGCTTTTGATTCCTCTTTTTCTTGCTTTTGTGAATCACTAATTTTTCCAACATATAAAGTATGTAATATTTTTTTATTATGCTTTTCCATAAAATATTTGCTAATTTTTTGATCTGGAATTCCGATGGGACACATTCCAATATTTGTTTTAAGTCCTTCATCCATAAGCCATTGTGATAACATACCTGCAGTTACAAATTGATTAGTATCACCTACCAGAAATATAGCTAAAGATGCATCATTAAATATCATACTCTCTGTCCCAAAGGTTAAGAGTTCATTTTTTAAATCAATAGATATATTAATAGACTCCAATAAATCTTTATTAAAATTATACAAATACCATTGACTTTCATTTGTTTCATTAGTATTTTTTAAATATACATATAGATCAGGTAGATTATTTGAATTAGTAATTTTACTATTTTCTATATCTAAATTACGATTAATTTCGAGGGATATTATTGTATCTTCAAGTTGAAGATTTAATTCTTGCCTTAAATTAATACCATTACTTTCTTGGAAATGTAACTCTAAATTAAGATCTTTTGCTTGTTCAGTTAATAATCCTAAAATATAACCACTTTCAAGTAAACAAAAGGAAGTACTTAATTTTCCATACATTGGCTTAATTGCATATTGTTTACCAATTAAATGAATTCTTATTTGAGAATTTAAGTCTACACTACTATTACTATTATTTCTTACAGAGATTAATTGATTTTTATCAGGATGATAATAATAAAAATTAGATTTAGAATGAACTGACTCACAAAATTCTAAAAACACTTGAACTGGATAAAGACTTCCTGCGGAAGGGTATAAATATTTTGGTAATTGATCTTCTTTAAACTTAATTGAAGCAAGAACAGATAATAGTAAGCTAAATTTTTCAAAGTTCAAACTATCTAATAAAGTTTTTCTTTCATTTATTCCTAAAATATAGCCTTTAATTCTTGATATTAATTCTTCAATTATTTTTTTTTCAGATATTACTTCAGCAAAATTTCGATAACTTTTCCTAAAGAAATATCTACTTAATCTTTGTTCTTTATCTTCTTGAATAGGGAGCAGTATAGAATCACTAGGTTCATTTATATCATTTATAATGTTATGTCTTGCTATTTTAAATTGAGCTCGCTCTATAGAGCTTGTTATAATATCATTATCAAGATAAGTGTCAGATAAAATATAAGCAATTAATTTTGAATTATTTTTTACTATGTTTACAATTGCTTTTTTCACTCCTGGATACTGTTGTAAATTATATTCAATTTCACCTAGTTCAATTCTAAATCCATTTACTTTTACTTGAAAATCTTTTCGGCCTAGGAATTCAATATTGCCATCTGGTAAATATCTACCTAAATCTCCTGTCTTATAAAGTCGTTCATTAGTTACAGGATGATGGATAAAGGATTTTAAAGTTTGTTCCTCATTATTAAAATATCCTTTTGCTAAACCTATCCCACCGATGTAAAGCTCACCTACCACCCAGTGCGGAGTATTTTCCATTCTATCATTTAACACATAAAAATGTTGATTTCTTAAGGGTTTTCCATAAGGAATACTTTTCCAATTTTTATCAATTGACTTAATAGGATAATAAATTGACCAAATAGATGCTTCAGTAGCTCCTCCTAAACTAATTATTTCAGATTCTTTAAAATATTTTCTAATTTTTTCAGGTAAATCTAAGGGAATCCAATCCCCACTTAATAAAATTAATCTTAAATATGATTTATTTATGTAATTTAAATCTAAGGATTCAATCAGCATTGACATAAAAGTAGGTACAGAATTCCATATAGTAATATTGTGTTTCAAAATTAAATCAGACCAATATTCTGGATTTTTTTGCTTGTTCGATGAAGGTATCACAATGCAACCACCAACCGCTAATATTCCAAAAAAATCATATACGGATAAATCGAAATTCAAATTTGAAAGAGCTAAAACGCGATCTCTTTCACACACTTTAAAACGATCATTTATATCTAATAATGTATTAACTGCGCCTTTATGATCAATCATAACACCTTTAGGTTTTCCAGTGGAACCAGAAGTATAAATAACATAAGCTAAATCGTTTAAAGACTGAATAGATGATAAAATTGGATATGAACTTAGCTTCTTTTCTGAATGACTATCTATAAAACTATCGAGTAATATAACTTTATTTGAACCAATTGATTTGCTAAATGGTAATTCATTTAGAATCTTTTTATTTGCAGATTGTGTTAAAATAATTTTTGAATCACTTTCCTCCAATATTTGCTGTATTTTTAATATTGGAGTATTTGAATCAATAGGTAAATAAGCCGCACCTGATAACATAATACCTAAACAGGCAACAATCTGTTCCCATCCTTTATCCATTATAATAGCAATAATTTCATTTTTTTTAATTTCAAGTTGACGTAATTCGTTTGCAATTACATTAACAGAGTAAAACAAATCAGAGTATGTTATCTCTTTTTTATCATTAATTACAGCTATATTATTAGGTGTTATTAATGCTTGTTTACAAAAAAGTTCGTGGAGTAATACTTCACTTGTATGCCAATAAGTTGAATTCAAGATTTCTTGCTGAGCTTTTTGTTCTGCAGGTAAAGTTACTAATTCATTTAACCATTCTTTACTACTTTCTGATAGTTCTACAAGGTTCTTTTTAAACATACTGAACATAGTTTCAATTAAATTTTCTGGGAATAAATTTTCAACATAGTCCCATTCAACTATTAAACTATTTGAACGGTTATATGCTTTAAAGTCTAACCAAACCTGTGGTGTTTGTGTTATTCCATAAATTTCACTACCATTTAAAAGATTAAAATCATTATTTTCATTTCCTAACATACAGGTAAACACGATTGGCATTGAACTTGATTTATTATGCTGATATTTGTTTAATTCCCTTTGAAAACTTATTCCGCTATATAAATTATGTTCCAGGTCTTTCCACAATTGCTGTTGTAAGCGAGTTGCTTGATCTAAAAACTTTTCTGACTTTTCGCAATGAACTTCAAGTAACAACAAAGTGGTAAAATCTCCAACTAGAGAATTTACTTGTTGATGAACAGGTAGACGATTAAAAAGAGTTAAATTAATAGCAAAATTTGAATTGCTACTCCAAGCAGATAAAATAGTAGCATATAAAGCGCCCAAACCAGCAGCTGGAGTTAATTTATATTGATTTGATATTTCTTTAAATTTTTCCCACTTGTCTTTATCTAAAACCAACGATTGCCTTTTAAATTTAATGTTCTTAATACTTTCTGGTGAGTTTTTTATTGGTAATTGTGGAGAATTTGGAAAATTTTTTATTTTATTTAACCAATATTCTTCATCTTTTTTATATTGAATTGTATTTTTTATTTTCTCTTCATTTATTACATAGTCACGAAATGTTAGTTTTAACGGTGCTAAATTAAATTCGGGATTAAAATAAAGATCTTTAATTTCATTAAATAAAACTTGGACACTCCACATATCTAATATCAAAGCATCGAGACTTAAGTGTAATATAATATGATCTGAAAACTTACTTGCTCGAATCTCAAATAAAGGCCACTTATCGGCAGAAAAAACCTGATGTGATAATTCATTGCGAATAAAACTGAAATGTTTTTCAATTTCTATCCCTGATAATACAGTACAGTCATATTCTTTAATTTCATAATATGGTACGTTTTCGAGAACGTTTTGCAAATCACTTTGAAAAATTAATCTCAGTGAATCATGCCTCTTAATTAATAAATTCCATATTTTTTCAAACCGAGGTAAATTTAAATCAGAAAAATGATATTCACTATATCCATGAGTAGATACACCACTAAGTGAATACTGATTATTGCGCCCAATTAAATAAGCATGTTGAACATCAGTCAAAGGAAATGGTTGAAAACGATTTTTGTTGTCTATTTCAATCTTTAGAGTGTCTTGATATAAATCAAGACTATTTTTTTGCTTTTCGAAGATTAATTTAGATAAATCTCCAATAGTTGTTTTATCATATAATTCTTTTATAGAAATAGACACTCCAAAATATTTTTGGATAACTCTATAAATCTGCACTATTTTTAACGAATTTCCACCTAAATTAAAAAAATCAGAATGAGATTTAATTTCACTAACAGAAACTTCTAATATGTCAGACCATATAGTAAACATTTTGGAATAAATTGAAGCTAAATCAAAAACTGTAAACGGCAAATCTGCGTTTTTATCAAAAATTGTATTTTTTTGACTATTATCTATCCATTCATTTATACATTCTAGTTCACGATTTAAATATTTAGATCGGATAGCTTGCCTTTTTATTTTACCACTACTTGTTTTTTCAATACAATTTTTGTTTACAAATAAAATACTATAAACTAGTAGGCCAAAATTTTTTGAAATTTCATTGCATATTTCTGCTACCTTACCTTCTAATTCAATTTTATTCATTTTCTGAGTAGACTTGGTAACAATAACTAATTGCTCATGATCAAATAAATCAATACTAAATGCTGCTGTATTCCCAGAATTTTTACTATTATGATAAATGTGATCAAACACTTCTTCTATATCTTGAGGATAATAATTTTTTCCAGAGATAATAATTAAATCTTTAACTCGGCCAGCAATAAATAATTGATCATTATTTATAAACCCTAAATCACCAGTTCTAAGATATGGACCTTCTCCATTTTTTAAGTAAGCTTGAAATATTTCTTTTGATAATTCTGGTTTATTCCAATATCCCAAAGCAACACTTGGCCCTTTCACCCAAATTTCACCAATGTGATTATCGATAATTTCACGTTTATTTTCATAATCAACAATTTTAATTTGTTGTGTCTCATGACCAAAACCACAACTCACCATTGCTTTTACATTTTCAATTTTTTCAGATATTCCATCGAAATATTCAAAAGACTCTAATTCAGAGTTTTTATGAAATTTGAAGTGTTCAATTATTGCACCATTACTTATCGTTTCACTTGCTACGAATAAGCAGTTTTCTGCAAGTCCATAACAGGGATAAAATGCTTCTTTTTTAAATCCACAAATCTTAAATTCTTCAACAAATTTAATTAAAATATTAGAGCGAATGGGCTCAGCTCCATTAAATGCAATTTTCCATGAACTTAAATCAATGTTAAGCTTTTCTTCAGCATTTATTTTATTTATAAGAAGTTCATATGCAAAATTTGGTCCTCCACTAATAGTAACATTGTAATCACTAATAGCTTTTAACCAACGAAATGGTTTTATCATGATAGATAAAGGTGACATTAGTAAACAAAAAAACTGCTTGTATATTGGATGCAAAATCCCATTAATTAATCCCATGTCATGGAAGTGTGGTAACCAGTTTGCCATTATGGTATCTTTATTTGTTTCCGTCCTTGCAGAAATCATTTCTAAATTACTAATTATATTTCCATGCGATACCATTACTCCTTTCGGATTTCCTGTAGAACCTGATGTATATTGCAAGAATGCAATATCAGAATCTTTAATTAAAGGCTGAACCCATTTTTCAGTCTTAACTAAAACTGTTGAATTACTGGCTATCCACGGAATACAATTTATTATCTCTTCTTCAAATTTTTTCAGCAAACTTTCTGTTGATAAACAAACTTTAGCCTCGCAATCATTAATTATGAGATTTAGTTTATCTATATTTTTTTTATTTTCAGGAGGGACGACTGGAACTGCAATATAACCAGCATAAATACATCCAAAAAAACCCACAATAAAATCTATTCCAGGTGGGTATATTAAAATAATTCTTTCTGCAAGATTACTTTGATTAAGTTTTGACTTTAAAACACACGCTAGTACTTTCGATTTTTCAGAAAGCTCTAAATATGTTATTCTAGATTCACTTTTTGTTTCAAAATCTAAAAATGTAAATGCTACTTTATTTGGATTTGATTGCGCAGAATACTCTAGCATGTTTAAAAGATTGTTCATACCTATCCTTTTGAAATTTATTTATTTTATATTATTTTGTTTTAAATCAATAAATTTTGTATGTCAACGCATTTTAGCATGAACTAATCATTTAAAATACTTAGCAAATTTTAAAAAATAAAATTAAAACTAAAATTGTTACAAATAAGTTTGCAAAAAATTAATAACTATTCTCTACTCACTTAAATTAATTGTTTCTAAACTTTATGGAAATATCCTATAATTTCAAAATTTTATTCTTAAATTTATATAAATAAAGTAATTATAGAATTCTTTCTGATATACATTAAGTAACAAAAAATAATAATTAAGAAAAAAATATAATTTAAATTAATTTGTAAAAAATTTAAAACAAAGATATAAATATCAAACATAAAAATATTTTTCTATAAATGTAATAATTTTTCTAATCTGAGGTAACGACATGCTGAACAAGTTGAATGTAACTTCTAAAGATTCTGTGAATTTACTCTTTTCATTAACATCAATTTTAGCTCTATCGACTGCTTGCGTTTCTAACCAAGAAACAATTAAAACGATTCAAGAAAATGATCAAATAATCACCTCAGAAACAAATCAAAAAAATAGCCAAATATTCACTGCAAAAAGTTCGAAAGAAACAGTAAGTAATTTTCTACGGGCTGTAAAAAATAACGACCCCTCAACAATACGCAAGCTAGCTAATACTGATTATATTCAACACAACCCTTATGTTCCTACTGGACTAGATGCATTCATTTCTATGCTACAAGTATTACAAAAAAACCAAACCAAACTTGAAAACATCCGAATGTTCCAAGATGGAAATTACTTTTTTTTGCACAACATATGGAGGAATGCTAAGCCATTTGGTGCTGATAGAATGGTGGCATTTCACATTCTCAGAGTTGATGACAAAGGGATGATAGCTGAGCATTGGAATGCTATGACAACTTGGGTTGAAAAAACTGCTAGTGGAAGAACTCAAATAGATGGTCCAATCTTTTCTGAAGATTTAAATAAAACAGAAACAAATAAAAAGATTGTAATGGGTTTTTTAGAAGATGTATTGATGGGTCAACATCCTGAAAATATCACAAAGTATGTCAGTGATAAAGAATATCATCAACACAATCCAATGATTAAAGATGGATTACAAGGAATTTATGAAGCAGTGAAGTTTCTTACTTCACAAAATAATATGTCTAGATATACTAAAATTCACAAATTATTAGGGGAAGGAAATTTTATTTTATCTATTAGTGAAGGTAACTGGAATAAAAAACAACAGGTATTTTACGATTTGTTTCGAGTAAAAGATAACAAACTTGTTGAACATTGGGATGTAATTCAAGAAATTCCAACACAAAATTTAGCAAATAAAAATACAATGTTTAATTTTAAATAGATTCCCTTTCTTTGAATTTTTTTATTTCATTTTAAAGGTTAAATATTTGTTAGATACTATTCTTTTTTAAACCAAATAACTCAACAGCTTTTTTAAATACGTCTATTGGCAAAATATCTTCCATGCATTCATGTCTTGGCATTTTACAAACATTACTCGAACAACCATAACAACCCGTGTTTTTCTGAATTCCTAAATATTTGTTTGTATCTGGCGGAATCCAATTTAAAGGAACAGTTGGACCATGTAATTGAATCATTTTTGTCCCAGAAGCCACAGCAAAATGACTCATCCCATTGCTATTTGCAACACAACCTACTGATAGACTTGTCAAGTATGTAATTTCCCGGATACTCATCAATGGAGGTAACAAGCTATAGTTTTCTTGAATATTATTATACTGTAATTTTGCAATTAAATTATGATGAACTTTTAAAATATATTCTTCTTCTCCAGGAGCTCTCGACCAAACAACAGGGATATTGAATTCTCTGATAATTAGGAAGGCTAATTCTGTATAATGATTAATTGGCCAACATCTATCAAGATAACGAGATGTAGGACTCATTACAACAAATTTTTTTGCATTTAATTTTTCCAGTTGTTCCTTTATCCAAAGTTCAGGTTTAATTTTATTTTCAGAAAGAATCGGTAAATTTAACTTTATTTGCAAAGGATTTATATTACTTATTTTAATTCCTAAAGGTTCAAGAAGTAATAAACGCGTATAGCCTAAATATCCCTCATCCAGTTTAGTTCTGTCAACCAACTTATTATAGGCAAAATCTCTTAATGAATTGCATTTAAAAGATATTCTAATTGGTGCAAAAGTAGCCATAGCTTGCAAACTAGAGCGAGGATAATTAATAGCATCTATTACTATATCATATCCCGTGAACATAAGTTTAAAAAATAGTTTCAACTCAGCAAAAATATAACCAAGCCAAAGAAAAAATTTTTTTAAAAAGAAAGTTTTTTTATACTTTTTTTTGATCCAAATTGGTAAGTAATAAACTTTATTTAAAAAAGAATTATCATTTAATATTTCCTTTGCCATGGGATGGGACCACCAATGGATCTCAGCGGCAGGAAAGTGTTTTCTTAATTCAGTTGCTATCGGTGTTGCTAATAAAACATCACCAAGTTGCCTTGGTAACATTATTAGTATTTTTTTTGTTTCTGCTTTATTATCAAAATTCATATATTTATCTTTTGTTTTAGATTATTAATTTCATTAATTAATTTTATTTTTTCAGAATTTGAAAGAAAAGATGCTTCAATAGAATTTTTAGAAATATCACACAAATCATTGTAGGTAAACCCTAATTCATTCTGACACTGAATATAGTTTTCAAGAAGATAGCCTCCAAAATAAGCTGGATCATCAGAATTAATAGTTACTTTAACTCCTAAATCAAATAACTTTTTAATATTATGCTCTTTCATATCTTGATAAACTTTTAGCTTTACATTTGATAGCGGACAAACTGTTAATGGAATATTTTTTTGGATAATTGTTTTTAATAATTCAGGATCTTCTGTACAACGTACACCATGATCAATTCTTTCAATTTGTAATAAATTTAAAGCCTCCCAGATATAGCTAGCAGGTCCTTCTTCACCCGCATGAGCTACAGTGAGAAAGTTATTTTCCCTACACTTATTAAATAATTCAGTAAATTTGCTAGGAGGATGTCCTAATTCAGAAGAGTCTAGCCCTACTGCTTTAATTTTATCTTTATAAGGTAATGCCATTTGTAAGACTTCTAAAGCATTTTCTTGGGATAAATGTCTTAAAAAACACATAATTATAAAGTAACTAATTCCAAATTCTTTTTTTCCTTCTTCTAAGGCATCATAAATACCTTCTATTACATCTTTAAATTCTACGCCACGTGAAACATGACTTTGTGGATCAAAAAAGATTTCTACATGTCTTATTCCATCTTGGTTTGCTTTAATTAAATAAGCATATGTTAAATCATAAAAGTCTTGTTTTGTTATGAGTACATTGGTTCCATTATAATAAATATCTAAAAAAGATTGTAGATCTTGAAAAAGATATTTGTCTTTAACTTCATCAATATTTTTATATGGTAATAAAATATTATTCCTTTTAGCCAAAGAAAATAAAAGCTCTGGTTCTAGAGTTCCTTCAATGTGCAAATGCAATTCCGCTTTAGGAAGTTTTCTTAATTCTTCTAGCATGTCGATAGCTCCTTTATTTTATTACCTTATACAAAAAATATAAAAAAAATAGCCATTACATAATGGCTATTTAAAAATATTTACTTGAAGGTTCTTAAACCAAAGTAACAGATTCAATGATTACTGGAGTAACAGGAACATCTCTGTGAAACCCATGATTTCCCGTTTTTACTTTTGCAATAGCGTCAACAACATCCATACCTTGGGTTACTTTTCCAAAAACAGCATAGCCCCATTGCTCACCACGATTATTTAAAAAATCATTATTTGTTAGATTTATAAAAAATTGCGCTGTAGCAGAATGCGGATCGTTTGTACGTGCCATGGCAATGGTGCCGCGTTCGTTTCCTAATCCATTTTTCGCTTCATTTTCTATAGGATTATTTGTTGATTTTTCTTTCATATTAGAGTCAAAACCACCACCTTGAATCATAAAGCCAGGAATGACTCGATGAAAAATGGAACCATCAAAATGTTGTGACTTTACATATTTGACAAAATTTTCACTTGTCATTGGAGCTTTTTCATCATTTAATTCAATAGAAATTTCACCATAATTTGTCTTCATTAATAAATTTATCATTTCTGTTCCTTCCAATTAACTATCTTTGATTTGTATCTAGACCCCAAAAAATCCCACTTTCATTTTTAATAAAAGTCAGAAAATCTTCGGGAGACATTGGTGCTAGGTTTTTACCATCACGATAACGAGCAGTTAGAGTATTCGTTTGAACCTCTTTGTCCCCAATGACTAACATATAAGGAATTTTTAGCAACTGAGCATCACGTATTTTTGCACCTAATTTATCATTGCTAAAATCTGTTTCCACTCTTATTCCGTTTGCTTTCAAGAAGTTTGTTACTTTATGTGCATAGCTATCTTGAGCTTCTGTCACAGTAACAACTCGACATTGTACGGGAGCTAATCCAACAGGAAAATGTCCTGCACAGTGTTCAATAAATATTCCCATAAATCTTTCAACAGAACCTAATACAGCTCTATGAACCATCACAGGTGTTTCCTGCGTGTTATTTGCAGCTTGATAGCTAATACCAAAGCGCGCTGGCATTTGAAAATCTAATTGAATAGTTGCACATTGATGCATACGCCCAATAGCATCTTTCACTTTAAAATCAATTTTGGGTCCATAAAAAGCACCATCACCAGGATTGACTTGGTAATTTACGTTGGATTTTTTCAAGGCTTCTTCAAGCGCATTTTCAGCCGTATCCCAAATTTCATCTGAACCTATCCGATTTTCTGGACGTGTTGAAAGCATATAAATTACTTCATTAAATCCAAGATCAGCATAGACTTCTTTTACAAATTGAAGAGCAGACATGATTTCAGACTGCACTTGACTTAACATGCAAAAAATATGCCCGTCATCTTGAGTGATGCGCCTTACTCTTGTTAAACCATGCAAAGTTCCACTTAATTCATTTCTATGAACAACTCCAAATTCACCATAACGTAACGGAAGATCACGGTAAGATTTTTGGCCTACCATGAACATTCGCACATGCCCAGGACAACTCATTGGTTTTATACCAAATTCATCATCATGATCATCTTTAAAAATATACATGTCATCACGATATTTTTCATAGTGCCCACTTACTTTCCATAAGTTTACATTCATAACCTGAGGACTTTGTATCTCTTGAAAACCAAATTGGGCCCATTTAACTCGAATATAATTTTGTAATAGCGTAAATATTTTAGCACCATTTGGGAAGAAAAAGGCTGCACCTGGAGCTATATCACTCATTAAAGTGAACAAGTTTAACTGTTTCCCAAGTAAAACATGATCTCTTTTTTTAGCTTCTTCGAGCATATTTAAATAGCCGTCTAAATCTTTTTTAGTTGGCCAAGCCGTGCCATAAATACGTACTAATTGTTCATTATCTTTATTTGCACGCCAATAAGCGCCAGCCACACTCATTAGCTTAAAGTGACCCAATTTTCCTGTAGATTGAACGTGGGGGCCGCGACAGAGATCATCCCAATTTGCTATGGCGTATATTTTTATTTCACTATCAGCTGGAAGATCTTTTACAATCTCTACTTTAAATTTTTCACCTAACCCATCAAAATGTTTAACAGCATCTTCTCGGGAAACAATTCTTCTGGTAAAAGGAATATTTTTTTCAACAATTTCCTGCATTCTTTTTTCAATTAAAGGAAACTCATTAGTCCCAATTTTTACACCTTCTTTAGGGTAAATATCGTAGTAAAATTGATTTTCTACAACTGGTCCAATCGTAATTTGTGTTCCTGGAAAAACTTCTTGAATAGCCATTGCCATCACATGAACCGTGGAGTGTCTAATAACTTCAAGTCCCTCAGGATTTCTATCCGTTATAATCTCAACCTTGTCTCCATCATGGATTGGATGATCTAAGTCTACCAATTTTCCATTAATTTTCCCTACAATAGCACTTTTGGCGAGCCCCGAGCTTATGCTTTTCGCGACATCAAATACTGTTGAAGATGCTGGAAAAGAACGAGAGGACCCATCCGGTAAAAATATACTTAAAGAACTCACAAATTGTCTCCTTAGTTTAGCGCTCCCCACCTACTGTGTGGGTATGCGAAAGTCAAAGGCAGACTATCTAAAAATATTTCCTAGGTAAATGCTCATTTTAATTATCCTTGACTTCATTAGCAAAAAATTGTTTAAGTTCTGAGCCTGATTAGAGCATTCTCTGTAATACCCAAACTTGGTGGGTTACGAAACCTAGGTATTACAAGGGGTTAAACCAATAAACCAAGTAGGAGTTTATCTATGTCTATTGAAGTTCAAATGCGTGACTTACTCGATGCTGGCGTTCACTTTGGTCACCAAGTACGCCGTTGGAATCCTAAAATGCGTCCATTTATCTATGGTGAGCGCAATGGAATCCACATTATTGACCTCCAAAAAACTCAAAAATTATTTAAAGATGCTTTAAGTTTTGTTGAACAAACTGTTGCTGAAGGCGGACACATTCTTTTTGTTGCTACAAAAAAACAAGCACAAGAAATTATTGTTGAAGAAGCTGAAAGAGCTAACATGTTTCATATTCACCACCGTTGGTTAGGTGGTATGATGACTAACTGGCAAACAGTTCGTTCTAGTATTACTAAATTGAAACGCATTGAAAAAATGGCGAGTGACGGAACTTATGACAATATTACAAAACGTGAAGTTGCTCTTAAAGAACGTCTTCGTATCAAATTAGAACGCTCATTAGGTGGAATCAAAAATATGCCTGGCTTGCCTTCTGCTATTTTTGTTATCGATGCAAAGAAAGAATTCACAGCTATTGCAGAAGCAAATCGTCTAGGAATTCCTGTAATTGCAGTTACTGATACAAACAGTGATCCAAACGGTGTTGACTATATCATCCCAGGAAATGACGACAGCCTTAAAGCAATTAAGCTTTATGCTAGCCTTATTTCTGATGCTGCGATTGCTGGAAAGCAACGTCGTAAATCAGAATCTGGTAAAGATGATTCTTCTTTCTCTTCCGATAGCGGGCGTTCACAAGTAAAAGTAAAACGCTTGAAATCTCGTGACGAAGACGAAGCAAACTAATTTCCAAGGTGTTCCTCGTTAGGAGCACCTTTCTTGCTTACAAACATTTTTAAAAGGAAATCATAATGGCTGTAGTAACTGCTCAAATGGTTAAAGAACTACGTGAAATGACTTTGGCTGGAATGTCTGATTGCAAAAAAGCACTCGATGCAGCTGAAGGCGATATGGAAAAAGCTGTCGTTATTTTACGTGAAAAGGGTCTTGCAAGTGCAGCGAAAAAAGCTTCACGTGCGGCTAGCGAAGGTATTGTTTCAACTGTAGTTGAAAATAATATTGGATTTGTTTTTGAAGTAAACTGTGAAACTGACTTTGTAACAAAAAATGATGGCTTTCAATTATTTGTTACCAATTTACATAAAATTATCAGTGCAACAAAACCTGCACATTTAGACGAGTTATTAGCAGCTAATTATGATTCCACAGGAAATGTAAAAGCTGCTGCTACTGCATTAGTTGCACAAATTGGTGAAAATATCACTGTTCGTCGTTTTGAACGCATTGGTTCTGGAAAGAACTTTGTCACTTCCTACGTTCATGGTGGTGGAAAAATTGGTGTTCTTGTAGAACTTGCTGGAACTGGCATCGAAAATCATTTAAATGATTCTTCTTTAAATGAGCTCGGTAAAGATGTTGCACTCCAAGCTGCTGCGATGAAACCACAATATTTGAATGAGCAAGAAATTCCTGCTGAAACTATTAAAACAGAAGAAGAAATTATTCGGAACAAGTTTTTACAACAAGGAAAACCAGAAGCTGCATTAGCTAAGATAGTTCCAAGTAGTATTAAAACTTGGTTCAAAGAAATCTGTTTAGTTGATCAACTTTTTGTTAAAGATGATAGTAAATCAGTTGCTGCACATGTTGCAGAAACTGGAAAAAAACTCGGCATTTCTGATCTTAAAGTAGTTTCCTTTATTCGTCTTGAATTAGGACAAGGTGTTGAGAAAAAAGCTGAAGATTTCGCTGCAGAAGTTGCTGCAACTGTAGCTGCTGCAAGCAAAATGTAATTTCTTGTAAATTAAATATTGTATTTTAATTTAAAAGTAGTTAATTAGTTATTAACTACTTTTTTTTACTAAATTCATTAAGTATATAGGAAAGCTCTTGGCCATTTTTAACTATATAATTTGGTTTTTCTTTTGATAAAAGAGCTTCACTCTCTTTACCCCACAACACCGCTATAGAAGAAATAGAAACTTTTTTCGCAGCAATAATATCTCTCACTTCATCGCCAATATATATAATATCATTATAATTTACTTTATATTTATTCATTACTTCCTTAATTTTTTTAGATTTTTTAAAAAGAGAAACATCACCTATAATTTCAATAAAACTAATATAATTCAAATTTTTTTGAATTATATCTTTGATTAAATTTTTTGAATTTGAGGATAAAATAATTAATTGAATTTTATCTTTATTTAAATATTGAAACATTTCTATTATTTGTGGATTTAGGAGAATAAGATCTTTATTTAAATGAACAACTTTTTTTGCCAACTTATAATATTTTGGTATTTCAAACCAACGTATCTTAAGATCCTTTATTAACTCTTTTGTACTTTTATTTAAAATATCTTCTTTACTTAATGAAGGAATTTTTTTTATTCTTGAAATTTCATTTATTACTTCAAGAATAGCATTATAACTATCAACAATAACACCATCAAAATCAAAAACAGCTATTTTCATTCCAAAATTTAACCATAAATAAAAATTTTTATCGACTCTTTCATAGATAATTCTTCTAATGAAATTTCTACAACTTACAGTCAATAATTATATATAGATTTTTTTAATTACGCTATTTAGAATTCAATATAAATGAATATGAATATTTTCCTGCAGTAAAAATCTATGAAAGGTTTATAAATGGTAAAAAATAAGCAATCAAAATTAGGAACAGTGATTCGTGTTACTAGCGGTAATTTTATTGAAATGTATGATTTCTTTCTCTTTGGCTTTTATGCAACTTATATTTCTTCTACATTTTTTCCTTCTCAAAGTGAATATGCTTCGCTTATGTTAACATTTGCTACATTTGGCGCAGGTTTTTTAATGCGTCCTTTAGGAGCTATATTTTTAGGAGCGTATATTGATCATATTGGAAGAAGAAAAGGTTTGATTTTGACTTTAGGAATCATGGCAACTGGCACTGCTCTTTTAGCTTTTACCCCATCTTATCAAACTATTGGCATTATAGCTCCACTCATTGTTCTTTTAGGTAGACTTTTACAAGGATTTTCTGCAGGAGTTGAACTTGGAGGGGTTTCTGTTTATTTATCAGAGATGGCAACTCCAAAAAATAAAGGTTTTTATGTAAGTTGGCAATCTGCAAGTCAGCAATTAGCAATTGTATTTTCAGCTCTTCTTGGTTTTGCAATCAATAAATATCTTTCAAAAGATGTTATTGCTGATTGGGGATGGAGAATTCCTTTTTTCATAGGTTGTTTAATCATTCCAGTTGTTTTTCAAATTCGTCGTTCTTTACTTGAAACTGAGGAATTTTTAGCACAAAAAAAACATCCTAAATTTAAAGAAATAATACACTCTATTCTTTTAAACTGGCAATTGGTTATTACAGGAATGATGCTTATCGTAATGACTACTGTTACTTTTTATTTAATTACAGTTTATACACCTACATTTGGAAAATCCGTTTTACAACTTACATTAGAGGATAGCTTGCTTGTTAGTCTATTTGTAGGAATCTCAAATTTTATTTGGCTTCCAATTATGGGATCTTTATCTGATAAAATTGGTCGCTGGCCAATCATGGGAAGTTGTTCACTTTTAGCCTGCATCACAGCATATCCAGTATTATTTTGGCTAGTAAAAAATCCAAGTTTTACAAATATGCTTCTTGTTGAACTTTGGTTATCTTTTTTATTTGGTAGTTATAATGGTGCTACTGTAGTAGCCCTAACTGAAATTATTCCTAAACACATTAGAACAACAGGATTTTCTTTAGCTTATAGCTTAGCAACCGCACTCTTCGGAGGGTTCACCCCACTCATTTCCACTTGGTTGATTGAAAAAACTAGCGATAAAGCTGCTCCTGGATATTGGTTAGCCTTTGCAGGAGCAATGGGATTAGTAGCTACATTTTTAATTTATCGTGATATAGTAAAAGAAAAAAAGCATTAAACATCACGTCTCTTACTTTTTTTTAATTCATCCCTCTTCGTCTCTTCTTCATTTTTGCGAAAGCGAATTGAAAACTCAATTCTATGTTGCCTTGCAACAGAAAAAAACTTTTCAATCCCAAAAGACATTATATTTTTTACAACATCCTGACTAAGTCCTTTAAGGATTTCTTCTTTCCCTTTGTTTAATAATTGAGTAGCTTCTTTGGGAAAATTTTCTTTTACTTCCTTTATTACATCACGACCTGTCGCAACTGTTTTTTTTAAAATATCGCCTCCTATTTTTGCTAAATCTTGAAAATTTTCACGATCCAACCATTTTTGATGTTCTTCATCTGGAGAAACTCTTTTTTTAAATCTATCAGTATTTTTATTTTGTGTCATATTTCAGCCTTTCTGTTAACAGGCAAATGTCAATATGAAACATAAGTCAATCACAAAAGAAAAGCAAAAAAACTATCCTAACCAGCTTTTGGAGGATTTGCTTTTGAGACCGCTTTAGAATTTGGTACGGGGGTTCCTTTTATTCTTGCTAAGGCAACTATTGTTTCTTTACCATTTGGATCTAATTTTAAAGATCTCTCATAACATTCTATTGCTTTCTTTTTGTCCTTTAATGCTTCATAACAACAACCTAAATTATAAGTATATTTTGAATGATCTGGATCCATTAAAGTAGATTGTTCATACCATCCTAAAGCACTTCTATAATTTTTAAGACGAATAAATAACAGACCAACTCTAGCTAAATTGTCTGCAGTTGGTTCCATATTTGCCACTTCTTCACAAGCTGCAATAGCGTCAGGTATTTTACCCATTTTTGCATAAATTCTACCTTTTGCTTTTAAAACTTCCAATCTTAAAACAACAATGGTTTTAGGGATTTTATTAAGGTCAGCAATGGCTTTTTCATTCTCATTAAGTTTTTCAAATATTTTAGCTCGGCATAAATAAACATCATACTGATTCGGACTTTTATTTAATATGTCTGAAAACATATTAACAGCTTTAATCGGATGTCCATCTTGAATATAGAAATTAGCCAACTGCATTAAAGATTTAGTACTCTCAGGATTTTGTCTGCGTGCTTTTAAGCAATAATGCACACCTTTTTCTTTATTTCCTGAATTCCAAAGCATTTCAGCGTAACGTAAAAGTAAAGTTTCATCAGTTGGTTCATCATGCAAAGCAAGTTTCATTTGTTCAATAGCTTTGTCAAAATTACCAGGAGTCTTAATATTTTCAATATATATATCTGCCAATAACATTCTTCTATGAATTTGTTTACCATTAATCTTCAATTCTTTAACTAAAAAAGGAATAGCTTCTACTTTCTTTTTGTTACCTAATAAAATATCAGCACCTGCTGCGTAAGCAGGATAATACATGCTATTTATTTCTATAGCTTGATTAACTAACTCTAATGCATCTGTTATGTTACCTAACTTAGCTTCAGTTTGAGCTAATCCAATCAGAGATCTCGCAGTGGGTTTAAATTTTTCGTTAATAATTAAAAATTCTTTTTTAGCTTCAGCGTATTTTTCATTAAAAAAAAGGCTTTCAGCAAAACGAACTTTCTTAATATTTTCAGGTGGATTTTTGTACTTAGCATAGATAGACTCTGCCTTTTGAATTATATCTTGCGCTTCAAAAGGTTTTAAAATATAATCGCTCACTCCTAAATCAACACTGCGTACAATATCTTCTTTTGTAGCTTCACCAGAAATGAATAAAACAGGAATATCATTTTGCATTGCTCGTCCACGGATATATGCTAGGACTTCAAAACCATCACCTTGCGACATGTAAATATCAGTAATAACTAAATCAACTGCATGAGTTTTTAGCCAAGCAATTGCTTCTTTAGCGTTTCCAAAGTCTTCAACTTCATAATTCCCAGTTTTATCAAATATTCTGAATAGAGCTTTACGCATATTCAACTGGTCATCAATGACAACCACTCGAAGATGTTCTGATTTTCCATCAGGCATCGTAAGCTCCTTTATAAAAATTACAAATAAAATCGAAACTTCCAATTTTTATTTCGGTATTTGAAGATAAAAAATAATGTTTTAAATATTTTAGAAAACGTAAAAAAGAGGTAAAATATTAATAATTTCGAAATTTATAATTTTTCAAGAGATTTTTTCGTCAAAATTATGACTTCACATAACAAAAAAGAAATAATTAATAAATAATAAGTAAGTTCATTGTTTTTATTTGATTTTCCTTTAATTATTATTATTTTATATAAAGCATGTTTATATCCATATTTAGTAATGAAAAAATAGGGGAAATAAATTCTATTAGTAAAATTTTTTTTTTAATAACAAATATAATCTATTATTTTTGCGCTTTTTTTAGATCAAATTCTTTCTATTAAATTGAACGGATATTTTGATAAGTTTTGTTTATATTTTAAATTTTTATAACTCAATTTTTAATTTACAAAATTAATATAATTAAAATTTTAAAATAAATTTATAATTTTGAAAACTTTCTGGCTGGGTAATCATTTTATAATGATAAAAACACAGAGCATAAAAAAAAAATTAAAAATAATTTATGAAATAATATAATATTAAATATTTAATAATAAATTCAACATTATATAAAAAAGTAAAAATTTAAAATAGACTTCAATACTAGATCTATTTTCATCTCATAAAAATATTTTTGGTACGCTACTAAATTACTATAATTGCAAAATAAAACGAATCTTTACGAATATTTTTTTATGCTTTACAGTATTTTTAGTCAAACACTCATGATCCATTGCACTGAACTATTTTAATATTGCAAAATAATTCTGCATGAATGTTTGCTAATTTAATAATTCTTTTGGAGGTTACCATGAAATTTTCTTTGATTAGTAAACTTTCTTTAGTTGCAGTAGGATTTTGCTCATATTCTATTTATGCGCATGAATATTACAAAATTGAAGGTTCTCATGAAGTGATCATTCCAATTAAATCAAGCACAATGGAAGCTGACGGTGCATTTGATTTAGATAGATTAACAGGAGTGAAAAGAATTCATCTGTTAACAATTGTGCCTACTGAAGCTTTTAGAGAAAAAAATAGAAAAGCTCTTGCAAAAATGGAAGCAGATGGTGGTGAAAAAGACTATTCTGATGGAATCCAACCTTTCACAAATTCCGCAACATCTGTTGATTTAGGGATGGGAAAAGTACCTGTTCTTGACCAAGGTGCGCATGGTACTTGTGTTACTTTTGCAGCAACTGCAGCTTTAGATGCTAAATTAAAACTTGGTGATTATATCGATCAACAATGCATTCTAGCACTCAAAAAATTCCTTGGTGAAAATGTATGGAATGGTGCATATACAGCGGTTGAAATCCTTGAACCATTAAAAAAACATGGGATAATTCCAAAAGACCAATGCTTTGGCTCAAAATATGCAAATGTAAATCAAAAAGTTTCTGTTGCAAAATATGAATCAAGAAGTGACAAAAGTTACACTGGCCAAATTACATATCATTATACTGAAAAAGCTGATTTAGATGTAGTTAAAGCAACATTAAAAGCTGGTTATAGGGTAGCAATTGGAACTGGACTTTTAGACAACGATGGCGATCCTATTTCTGTAAATGGATTTGATGTTACAATGAAAGGCTCCAATAGATCCTACGATGGTGGTTTATGGGCATGTAAACAACCTGGCAATTCAACCAACTACTGTGCTGATCAAAAAGCTGGTCATGAAATTGTTATCTTTGGCTATGACGATAAACAACAATTATTGAAGATTAGAAATTCATGGGGTAGATCCGCTGGTGAAAATGGTAATTACTACATGACTTATGCATTCTTTAATGCAATGGTCGGCGACCATACAGAATTAAAGTAAAATTAATTCACTTTCTCCTCTTCTAGAGGAGATTTTTTTTATCTAAAGGAGATTTTTATGAAATGGCAACAAAAGGTATTTCTTTATGCGTCTCTATTTAGTTTGATAAGTTTTCAAAGTTTTGCTGCAGAAAATTCTATGTTTCAATTAGAGGGCACTAAAGAAACAACAATTATTGTTAAGAGCAAAACTTCATCTACAGCTAGAATTGAAAAAAAAATTAGACTTATGAAAATGACAGCTTCAAATGCTATGAAACTTAGAAATAAAAAAGTAATGGATAATTATTTTGATTTATATGAAGAAAAAGATTATTCTCAGGGAATTTCATCTTTCAGTGAAAACAGTAATGCAAAAGATCTTGGAATGAGTCTTGTCCCTGTTCTTGATCAAGGCAACTATGGAACTTGTGTTACTTTTTCCTCAACTGCAGCTTTAGATGCTAAATTAGCTAATTTATACCCTGATATACAAAATTATAGTCCAGACTTTATTGATCAACAATGTATATTATCTCTTAATAAATATTTGGGAAATAACTTTTGGAATGGAGCTGATAATCCAGGTCAGATTTTAGAACCTTTAAAAACTTATGGAATAGTTGAGAAAAATAATTGTAATGGGGTATTTTATTCTACACCTAGTTTCGCTATTTCTTCTGCGAACTATTCTAAAATAAGTAAAAAAGAATATACAAACCATATAAACTATAATTATCTCCAAAAAGCAGATTTAAACTCTTTAAAAGAAGCAATAGATAAAGGAAATAGGGTATTAATTGGATTTGCATTAGCAAATTATCCCGGTAATAAAATTTCTGTTAATGGTTTTGATTTAAATATAAATTTTACATCAACTTCAGGTGGTTTATGGGCATGTAAACAACCTGAAAGTGAAATTAACTATTGTCCTTCCGATGCAAAAGATGGTCATGAAGTTATAGTAATAGGCTATGATGATACTCAGCAATTACTCAAAATAAGAAATTCTTGGAGTGAAGGAGCTGGAGATAACGGAGATTTTTATATGACTTATACTTTTTTTGAAGCAATGGCAAAGGATCAAACTGAACTTTATTAGTTTAATTAACTTTAAATCCAACAGAACTCTATAAAATTCTTATTTTAAATAATCATTAAGAATCCGTTTTAATGCTTGATGAGAATGAATCATGGGTTCTGCATTTTCCTTATCCCAAATAGATCCAATTTTAAAATCATTGGTACTTTCTGGTAAAGGAACAAAACCACTTTGCCAAAACCAATTTAGTCGGCTTCTTGGATTTCCTAAAAGTTCAGCAGATGGTCTCCAATCACTATGTTTTTCAGCAAATTGATCAGGCGGATATCGCAATTGCAAAATTTTATATCTTTTTTTTACTACTGATTGTGGGGACCATATCTCTACACCAAGACAAGTTGCAGCTTTGGAGGGAGAAAGATTTTCTGCAGGCTGCGCAGAAGACCACTCACTTCCTATTTCCTCACATGGAGTTTTCCCTTTAGGAATTAATTCTAATCTTAACAGTTTTATTTCACTTGCTGCTCTTCTTCTAGGAACAAAAAGATTTTCATCATATTTCTCAAATTCTTCTTCTTTCATTCCATTATCTGCCTTTTTTGATTTATTAAGTTTTTAATATAAAGAACAAGTTCATCATTATTTTTGCTTTTTTTAGTATTATTTTCTAACAAACTATTCATAATATTTACAAGACTATAATATTTGTCATCAGAAAGAGAAGCATTAAATGAGAATACTTCTCTATTTTTTTGATCATCAGGAAACGTTTCTGGCATTTGAAACGTTGTCGCAACATCAGATAAAAAACTGTAATCAATTAAATTCGGACTAATTTTTTTAAATAAACATATCCCATATACTAAAGTAATAATAACATGAATATCCTTAGAGTATTTCCATGAAAATGCTTTAATAGCAGAAGAGGGATCGAATGAAAAAATCCATTCAAAAGGTTTTTTATAGACATAAGAAATTAATTCATCATCGATATTTTTACCTAGACTACATAAAACGCACTGTTTTAAAACAAAAGAAGAAAAATCATCTTCCTTTAATTTTAATCTTGAATTAGAAAATTTAAGCAATAAATTTAATATATCTTCTGTATATTTATGCCTACTTACTGAAGCTGGTAAAAATATTTTTTGAAACCCAGAAAGCAAAACACCTGATGTGGCATCTAATTCTGATAAAATATCTTCATTTAATGTTTTTTCATTAGCATTTTCCACTAGTAGACGAGTAATCCAATCCTGAAAATCACAAAATGATTCCAAACACCAGGTAGCAAGCGAATCTCTCCTAGAGTTCATTTTTTGAGTTATTGCCTGAAAAGCATCTAGGTTGCTTTTATTTTGATTTTGCTGGAGTTCATAGTAAATACGCCCATATTCTACTGCTAATATTGAATTTAAATGTTCCCATTCATCAACAAGTAAACAAATTTCACGTTGTATAGTTCTAATTCTAGCAAATAATTTTCTGTCATTAGTTTTTATATCAAATGTACTTAATTCACATACTTTAGAAACTGGTAAACATTTTGGTTCGTGATTACTAGTATCTAATCCAAATCGAATTCCATCTTCACTTAAAGAAACAGCAAAGTTAGTATTATTTTTTGTCAGGAACACAGAACCAAGTCCATCTATATCATAAAAATGAATAATAGCTCTAAATTGGTAGTTTCTATCATTTAATCCAAACCAATAATATAATGACAGATTAACTATTTTTTCTACTTCATTTAATATTTCAATAATTTCTTTTTCATTTTGTTCTGCTAAACCTTGCATTGAAAAAATATTTGTAAAGAAACTTACTAAACTTTCAGCAATTCTTTCAGACATTCTTTGCAATTCATAAGTTCTTTCAAATTTCTGATCATTCATCCCTCTATAATTTGACAAAAACTTTTTGAATTCTTTAATATGTGAAGGAGAAAGTAAATACTCTTCAAATTGGGGAAAATTTTTCTCAATTTCAGAAACAATATTTTTTAACAAATTTTTTGGCATTAATTTATTTTCCCTCTAATAAAGAAAGAAGATCTATTTCTAGATTTTCAAGTTCCTCATCATTATCTTCACCATTTTGAGACTTTATGAGAAGTTCTGTATAACTACTTAGCAACTGCTTTAATTTCATATATTCAATTGAAGATGAATCTATTTGTGAAAGATATCTTTTTGTTCTTAGTATTAAAGCATTTACAACATTTGTTGATTCAGTTAGTATGGGAGTTTTTTTATTCCCACCAAAAGGAAAAGAGAGAATATTTTTATCTTGTTTTGAGATTAAATCAGTATGCGAACCAATGTCTTCTGCAATTTGATCGCTATTTTCATCTTCTGGTTTAATAAATGGATTTATTTCTTCTGCAGCAATTGAGGTCCAACCTTTTACTTCGCCAGTCCTGCTATCAAATTGCGCTTTAGCTTCATTTTTAGTACCAAGTTGTCTAGCAAAAACTTGTACCATTCCATTTACATCATAAGTAAGTTGTATCTCACAACGCGTTCCTTTTGGACAAGGTTGTTCCAATTCAAATAAAAATGATCCAATTAATCTGTTTTCTCCAACTGTGTCGCCATCCCCCTGAACTACGACGACATGAACGGCATGTTGATTATTGTAAATTGTATTAAAAAACTCAGACCTTCTTGCAGGAAGTGCACTATTTCGATGTAAGATTGGTGCAACATGCAATAAATTTTGCAGTTCTTTGTTAAATTCTTCGATTCTTGCTCCTAACTTTCTGTGTAGTTCTTGCTCTGAAATTGGATAAGGTATTCCAAACTTTTTAGCTACTTGTTTAAAATTTTCATTGATAGATTCAGTATTTTCAACAACACCAATTCCCAAAGTATGACTGCAGACATCAACAAGAATGGTATCAGGTTGGATTCCTAAAATAATAGCCGCTTGCAATGCTGCTCCCCAACTCACAGCTAAATCTGGTTCTAACCTCGCATCGACGATACAATTAAAGTAATCTGAAAGCATTTTTCTGACTAAAGCTAAACGTGTACTACCACCAACTAATAAAATTCTTGAAATATATTTAGGATTTCTTTTCGCAGCATGCATAGCACTTTCTGTCAAATGCAAAGTTCTTTGGATAATTGGAATAACTAGAGTTTCAAAATCTTCTCTAGTCATTTGAAAAGAAATACTTGATCCTTTTCCATCTAAGTCAGGATGGGAAATGTCAACCAGACCTTCAGTCATAAAGGTTTTTTTAGCGTTTTCAGCAATGACAAGTAAATTTCTAAACATTTCGGAATCTTTTGCAGCTCTGCGAGCAAGTAATTGTGGATGCACTTTTGTCAAAAGAAAGCCTGCAACAGCTTCATCCACATCATCGCCACCTAAATGAATATCCCCATCACTACTCAATACATTAAAAATATACCCTTCCCTATCAACAATACTGACATCAAATGTTCCCCCACCCAAATCAAATACAGCTAGACTTTCTTTTTCTACAACCTTGTCTTCAGGCATCATACTATATGCGAGTGCAGCGGCGGTTGGTTCATTCACTATGCGCAATACTTTTATTCCAACTTTTTCAGCAGCAGCAATTGTTGAAAGTCGAGCAGCATCGTCGAAATGTGCTGGTACAGTAATAACAGCCCAAATGCCCCCATTTTTTTCTTTTTGCTCTTGTAATACAGGATGAGATACCAAATAATTTAAGACCAAAGACGCAATTTCTTCAGCAGAAAATATTTTTTCGTTTGAATAAAAATGCGTTAAGTTTTTCCCCATCGTCCTTTTTGTACTTTTGATTACTTCAATTGGCTCTGACTCTAATTTTGCTTTAGCCTCAGAACCCACTAACAGTTTATCATTTTTATTATCATAATAAACCATTGATGGAACTAAAAAACTATCTCCATATTTTAAAGTTACAGGTTGTGAATCTCCCATAGAGTAAACAGAAACTACTGAATTGGTTGTTCCTAAATCAATACCAATAGCTGCAACTGAATTTGGGATTTTATGAATTTCTTGAACATTATAAACTGATTGATTGTTTATATCTTTACTTTTTTTCTTGAACTGCAAAACATTCATATATTAGACTCCAAACTTTGCGTCTTTTATAGCCGCAGGAATGTCTATTTGATAGACTTTGATTACTATGGCATATTGCAGATTGCAAACCGGTGTCGCCGGAATAGTTACTATTTATTTTAGAGATTGGTTTTTAATATATGCTTAAAACTCGTTTAATAACCGCAGCAATTTTTTCAGGAATAATAATATATATTTTAAGTTTTTCGCCTCTTCATCTTTTTTATCCACTTTTTGTATTGATCACTTTTGTTGCTATTTTTCTCTCAGGCACTGAATTTGCCGCACTGAGATGGAATATCATGGATGGCTCTTCCATTACGTTAGAACAAAAACGACCAAAACTCAAGCCAAAGCATTTTGCTATTGGATTTTCATATGCTTTTTTAATTCTAACATTTTCAATTTCAAGCATTATTTTTAAAAATAATCCAGAAAAAATCCTTATATTACCTATAAGTTGGACTTTTCTTTGTTTCTTTGTTTCTGCAGCCCTGATTTACAGAAGAGCGACTGATATTCATACAGCTTCTAACAAGCTTCTAAATGTCATTGCTGGTTTTATTTACTTAGCTTTACCTGCTGCCTGTCTGACAAAGCTTAGTTTGATAGATTTTGATGGTCCTTATCGGAGTGCTCAATTATATTTTTGTTTAGCAACTATTTTAATGGGAGATACGGGTGCCTATTTTATTGGAACTCGTTTTGGAAAACATAAACTTATACCAAAAGTCTCCCCGAAAAAAAGCGTTGAAGGTTCAATAGGAGGTCTTGTTTTTAGTGGATTGACCGCTTTTCTATTGAACTATTTCTTTCAGCTTCCCTTTCCAGCTTGGTATGCCATTTTAATGGGAATTTGTATGGGTATTGCCGGACAAATAGGGGATTTATTAGAAAGTGCTTTCAAAAGAGCAGGAGGTTTTAAAGACAGTGGAAACTTATTACCTGGTCATGGCGGTTTTCTGGATAGAATTGATTCTTTAATTTTAGGAATACCTGTCGCATTTCTTTTTTTCTCCCTCTATCATTGATTTGACACCCCCAGTTACTTTTCCATTTTATACTCCACCCATTATCCGAAACAATCTTAGCTCAGCTTAAAGTTTTTTTTGGATGATGATATGAGTGAAGAATTTGAAAACCGAAGAGACACACGTAGATGTGTTTATTTGGGAGAAGGAATAAAAGTTTATATAAAAGATTTAGATGAAGTTCGCTCTATTCATGGTGAGATAACAGATATTTCTCCATGGGGTTGCAATATTTATATTGCAGATCAAAAACTTGCTACTTATCCTAAAAAAGGCGACACAATTAAAATATTTTATAACACAAGAGAAAAAAAGACTTTTACCTGTAAAGGAAGAGTTGCATATGTAATCTCAAAATTAATTGATGACATAAAATATTTACGTTATGGAATTGAAATTATAAATGAATACATAACAAAACCAGAAGTTGCAAATATAAAATATTATGATATTCCAGATATTTTTACACCACATTGCTGGTGTGATGATGCATTTTTTTTTCAAGAAAAAATTATTTTTAAAGTAAAAAGTTTGCACTCTAATGGAATGGTTTTATTAACATCAGCTAGAAACAAAACTCTCCTACCAAATTTAGAATTACAATTAAAAGTAAGCATACCTGCGTTAGATGAATTTATAGTGAATACTAAAATTGCTCAGGTAACTAATTCAACAAAAGCAAATGAAAAAGATAAATACTATGTTCATGTTAATTTTGAAAATAAAAATACAAAATTTCTCCAAGTTTTTGTTGAATATGTTTTATTTTGTGGAGTTGAAGTAACACCTAAAGAACTAAGAGAAAATAACTTGCCTGTAGATATCATTGAAAATAGTTTATCACATTACTATGCAATGGATAAATTTGATTTAGAAAAAGTTTATGAATTAAGAAAAATTGGTTTATTTGAAGAAATTCCTAAAATAATATCAGAAAGCGTAGTGGAAAATGAAAGTAGTCAGAATGATGATCCGTACAGAGATAAATTTGATGAATACTCTAGACAATTAATTTGCAAAGTTGGAAAAAAAGCTGTTGCGTGTTTGAGAATCATTTATAATCATCAAAATCAAGAGAAAACGGAATTAAACGAATTTTGTGAAAGTATACCCGATTGGTTATCTACAAAAAAATTTGTTGAAGTGTCACGCTTTGCTTGGGATAAAGATTATCGAGAAAGTGATGTTTTTATAAATATGATTAGACAAGTTGTAAGAATAGTTATTGAATCTGGTCATACACATATCGTAACAAGTTCACCTGAGCCTTTAAAGCCACTTTATACAAAAGTAGGTTTTCAAGCACTAGAAATTCCTTGGAAAGAAAAATACTCTGACATAAAAAAGAAAGAAACACTTTTATTTCTTGATGCTAAAGGAATTCTAGCAGGTGAAATAGTTATAGAAAAATTTATTTGGAATAAAATATACTCTAGAGTTGCAAATTATTTAGGAATATCAATGAAGGAATAATTATTTATTATTTAATTTATATATAGCAGGAATTACTGATTTTAATTTATGTTTATTTCCAATCATCGCCTCGGAATGTCCTATAAAAAGATAACCATCTTTTGTCAAACAAGATGCTAACTTTTCCACCGTATCTTCCACTACTTTTTGTGGGAAATATATCAATACATTTCGACAAAATATTAAATCAAATTTGTAAGGAAATTTATATACTTCACTCTTTAAATTAAATTTAAAAAAATCTATCATATTTCTATAATTCTCTTTTACTTGATACGAATCCGCAGGTATTTTACTAGACTCTTCAAAATATTTTAAGATAAGATCTGAGGAAATATGTTCACTAATTTCTTTTTTATATATCCCTAATTTAGCCTTTTCTAGCACCTGTGTATTTAAATCTGTTGCTTGAATTTTAATAGAAATATTTTTTGATCTACTGAAATATTCATTAAGTATCATTAATATTGTATAAGGTTCTTCACCACTGCTAGAAGCTGCACACCAAACTTTTATATCTTTCCGCTTTTCTTTTAGTAAATTTTCTTCAATCTTTGGAAGATTTTGTTTTAAAAATTGAAAGTGCTCTTTTTCTCTAAAAAAATGTGTGGTGTTAGTAGTTAAAACTTCCAAAAATTCATTTGTTACTTCATTACTTCCAATTTCTATAAGACTTATTAATTCTTTATAAGAAGAACAATTATATTTTTTTAAAACTTTATGAAGTCTATTTGACATTAAAGAAAAGTTTTTTTCACTAGGATCCATGAAAATCCCAGTTCTGTCTAATAGAATTTTTGATAAACTATTAAACCCAGCTTCATCTGAAATTAACTCATCAAAAGTAAGATTGTTTTGTTGAGGTGCTTTAGGCATTTTTTCCCTCGATAGCATTCTCTCCAAAGAAAATTATAACTTAATCACAGAAACTTTTCGGTGTAATTATGATTAAAAATAATGCCATGTCGGAAACCTAACACAAAAAAATCTGTCATATTTCTTATTTAAATGTAACATATATAAAATACTATTTCTTTGGAGTATAATTATGAGCTGCTTAAAGGAAAATCTTATCCTTGTAGTGGACGATGAGCCTGATTTAAGAGAAATGCTTGTCTCTGAACTTCAATCTCTAGAAGCAAAAACATTAGAAGCTGGAAATGGGAAAGAAGGTATTAAAATTGTTCAAAGCGAAAAAATTGATCTTATTATTAGTGATATTAGAATGCCTGGAGGAAATGGGATTGAGTTATTGGATGAAACAAAAAAAATAAATTTGCAAAAACCAAAATTTTTGTTCATCACTGCGTTTTCTGATTATACAAGAGAAGAAATTCATGCTCATGGAGCAGAAGGACTCGTTTCTAAACCATTTGATTTACCAAGTTTAATCGAAAATTTAGAATGGCTTTGTACTGATTTAAAAGAAAAATACTTAAAAAAACCAGCTCAACCAACTTCGTCGCAAATAAAAGTAACAGCCAACAATACTAGTGAATTTCTATTGGGTCGAGGTGGTGCTTTGATGCACACAGGGTCAAAATTGTTAGAAGCCGCTGAGTTTGTTGATTTTGAAATTCATTTTCCAGATGGGACTATAGTATCGGGAAAAGGTGAAGTTCTTTGGAATGGGAATGCTCAAGATGGTGAAAACTATTGCGCAGGCATTGAATTTAAGTATTTTTCGCCAGATTGTTTAAATTATGCAATAAAATTATTAGAAAATTGCAAGTCAATTGCCTATGTTCCAGAGAGAACAAAAAAAGTAGAATGAAACTTGTTACTTTTTAGAAGATAAGGAATGAACGTATTCCGCTAAATCTTTTCTATCTTTTTCATTAGGAACTTGAGCTTTAAAACTAGCCATTCCCGTTCCAGGTACTCCCTTTTCTATAACTTCCATAATATATTTAACCGGAGGTAGGTTAGCTTTATTATTTTTGAATTTCCCTTCAGCTAAATTTGTCGCTTTCATAGCTTGTCCTGAAGGGGTATCAGCTTTACCTGTGGCACCGTGACAAAGCGCACAAGTAGCAGATTCATAAAACTTTTTACCATTTGCGAGTTGCTCAGCACTTGCACCACTTCCTTTTGCAGGTGCTGCAGTAGCTGTTTCTGTTTCAAGCATGCTTGATGTTGTATTTACTGCAGTTTCAGATGATTTATCAGCTGATTTATTCATTTTAATTAAATCATAACGATAAACGACTATAAATACGACAAGCAGAGTTACTAAAAAAGATACTAGTAATACCTTTGTAGGAGCCTTCATTTTTTCCTCCAATGAAAATAGAATCCAAAAATAAATATTGCTATCTTACTCGACAATATAAAAAAAAATTTAATCTTGAATAAGACATAAAAAATTACACTTGTAAAAATAATAAACCAAATAAAACAAAAAGAAAATGCTATCCATAAATTTAAATGTTACATTTTCTTTAATCAAAACAATCTATTTTATTGCAGCTTTTATACTTGCTTCTAACTGCTGAGGATTGGCTTCTAAGATTTTTCCATTTAAATAGAAAGTTGGTGTCCCTTTAAAACCAGTTGAACTATTAAATTCATTTTGTACTTTTTGGATATATTCATTAGGTTCATTAGAATTTAAGCATTCTGTAAATGCTTTCAAGTCAAGATTTGATTGTTTTGCTACATTGATAGCTTCATCCATAAACTGTTTTGTAGGATCATTGCCAGTAGGGTTTGCCTTCGAAAAAGGGACTTGAAAAGCATTTGTATGATAATCCCAAAAAGATTTTTCGCTTTGTTTAGTTGCACAAAATGCCCCCTTAGCCAACGCACCACTCAATCCTTGTGGAGCTAAAGGATAAGAAATATGCACAAATTTTACTTTATCAGCGAATTCTTTAGCAATTTTTTCTATGATAGGCTCCGACTCTCTACAATGTGCACATAAATAATCCGCTACCTCAACAAAAACTAAATTAGCATTTTTATTTCCTCTGGAAGGATAACCATCTAAATTTAATTTTACTGATGGAGAAGTTGGAGGATTTAATAAAACTTTAATTCTTCCACCAGCTTCCAGCTCTTGTATTTTGCGCAAAACAATTTCCGAAGCTTTTTGTTGTGACATTTGCATTTGTAGTTGAGCTTTTATTTTATCAAAAGGTTGGCCACCAAACACGCCTGCACCCATTTGAGCAATAATTTTTTCATAGTACTGCTTTGCTTCCTGTTCTGATACAGGTGGAATATTTAATAATTCTTCTAATTTAGGAAGTTCAGTAGTACTAACGGCTTTTCCTGCATCATTTGCTAATGCAATGCGCAGAGCTGTTTGGGAAGCGAAGTTTTTTTCCGCATTATAAATGTTATTTTGCAATGTGTAATAATCCATTCCTGAATCACCTGGTAACATTCCTGAATCCCAAGTTTTACCATCAACAACAACAAATGGTTTTCCTAAATTTGCAGATAAATCAACAGCTTTTTTTGCTTTTTGCGCTAGCATAACCCCAGTGGTTGCCAAAGCTCCTAAAATAATCCCACCAATAAAAAAACCAATTATTTTAACGTTGCTAGATTTGCTATCTTGCATATTTTCTCTCCATAATAGACATGAACGGAAACATTTAAATCCTCAACTATAATTCAATATCCTCAGAATCATCAAGCTCTGAGTGTAAGGTAATTAATCTCAGCGGAGAAATTTCTTTAATAATTTTTGCAGCAGAAAGAGGTACGATATAAAATTCATCAACCTCATCAAGAGGCCGCCCAATTCCTAATTTACCACGGGCAAGCATTTCTCGTTGCCAAGGCGTGACTAATACTTTACGTACATATTTATCTTCCGCAAAATAATACGGCTCTGAAGCATTAGGCGAATTGAGACAATTGCTATTTAATATTTGTCTTGCTCTGTATATCAATTCTCTTTGTTGAACCATTAAATCACGTTGTTTATTTAATTCTTTATCAATTTCTTTCTGCTTATTTTTTTCAATTTCAATTTTTTCAAGTTCTGCTTTTTTTTCCGCTTCAATAGTGTCCGCAAGTTGTTTATTTTTCTTGGAATCATGTTCTTGTTTGCGGTTTGAGGCTTCTACTTTTTGTGCTTGTTTTTTGGAAACCAATCCTGCCTTTAAAAGTTGATCCCTTAAGCTCATATTTATTCCTCCCTTACCCTTTCATCCTTCTCCCGACTTTTATGAATTGTCAATTTATCTTAAGGTTTGGAAAATAGAAATGTATCAAAAATGAGGCATTTTTTAGAAGTTATCCACATTGAAAGTGGATAACTTAAGGAAGAACAAATGACTTATTCTTAAAAATAAATAACTTCAAAGGTATGCCATTTTATAGAGCAATATTTAGATCGATTTTAATAATAACCTCAAAAATACGAAACAAGTTTTAATTTCTGAGCAAAACTTACTTGCATTCAGGACTATTTTAAGGGGTTTTGGGATGAAGATAAAAATGATTCCATTGAATCATCCAATGTGTCTATCCAAGGGGTATGGTGGTAGAAAGAATAATTACCTGTTATTACTGAACAATAAATTTGATCCCGAAATGTCATAATATTTTCTTTTTTATGCTTTTTCCAAAGAAAAAAATTAGCATTCACTTTATCTGTATCCAGTTTAGGATAATCTGTTAATGAAATAAGCTCTTTAACATAATCCCCTTGAAAGACTATCTCATCAAAATGATTTTTTAAATTTTCTTCTTTTGTTAACCACTTGTTATTTTCAAGAAGTTGCTCTTGCAAAGAAGGTAACGAAAACTTTCCAAGAATAAAATCTCGCGCTAGCCATGCTTGAGCATCAAACATATTGAATGTGTAATATTGGTCTTGCATTCCTAAATATATTAATTTAGGATTTTCAAACCAAAATATTCCTTTATATAAATGATTTGGCCATAATCTATTTTTGGTTTTTAACTGTAAATTTTCTGCTAGAAATGGAAAATGGTGCTTATAGCCTGTACATAAAATAATTGCATCTATTTTTTTTGATGTCCCATCTTTAAAATATGCAATATTTAATTCTACTTTATCGAGCATAGGTTTTTCTTCCCAATTGTTTGGAAAGTTAAAGCCCATAGGTTTGGTTCTATAGCATGAAGTAATACTTTTGGCTCCATATTTATAACACTGTGAGCCTATATCTTCAGCTGAATAGCTGCTACCTACTATCAAAATATCTTTATCTTTAAATTCTAAGGCATCACGAAAATCATGCGCATGCAATATTCTTCCATTAAACTTATTCATACCAGAAAAAATTGGATAATTTGGAAAAGAATAATGTCCAGAAGCTACAATTACATAATCAAATACCTCAATTTGCTCTATATCTCTTTTTAAATTTCGATACCTTAAAATAAATTTTTTTGTTTCGTTATTAAATTCTACATTTTTTACAGGACACTGAAATTTTATCCATTTTTTAACGCCTGACTTTTCTACTCTTCCTTGAATATAATCAAACAGAACCTCTCTAGGTGGATAAGAAGGAATTTGTCTTCCAAAGTGTTCTTCAAAAGTGTAATCAGCAAACTCAAGGCATTCTTTGGGTCCATTTGACCATAAATAACGATACATACTACCGTGAACTGGTTCTCCATCTCTATCAACCCCAGTTTCCCAAGTATAATTCCACAGCCCTCCCCAATTTTTTTGTTTTTCAAAACAAACAATTTCAGGGATAGGAAGCCCTTTTTGTTCAAGTGCTGCAAAAGAACGCAGTTGAGCGCAGCCTGACGGACCAGCGCCTATAATAGCAACTCGAATTTTCATATAAAACCTCATTAATATTTAAATATTTGTTCATTAAATATAATAAATAAGATGAATTTTTAAATTAGAAGAAAAGATATAGCATTTTTTACTAACAGCAAATATACTACAACTCTTTTTCTAATTTCTCAACTAAGTTACTAGTATTTTTATATTTTCTCTAAATTAAAAATGTCTTTACAAATGCGGGAAAGAAGAAATATACCCATTAGGTCAATTGGAATTGATTCAAGCCTTTTTTGTGAATCAAGCACAATTTAATAGCCCAGACAGTTTATTACAGATAACTATTATTAGTTAAATTATTGGAGATTCACTTGAAAAAAAGAGAAAAAGAACAAGAAAAAATAAAACAACATGGTGAACACAGAAAAATTCCTAAACCAAGAAAAAACTTAGAAATGAAAATATGTGGCCTCCATGCTTGCAAAATGTTATTTAACAAACGACCTCAAGATCTTATTCGCGTCTATATCACAGAAAATATGTTGAAAGAAATGAATAAGGTTCTAAAATATTGTGCAGAAAAAAAATTAGCTTATCGCATTTTAACCGAAGACGAAATGCTAAAAGTTTCTGAATCAAATCATCATGAAGGAGTTTGTTTTTTAATCCGCCGGACGCCTTCTATTAGCTATGAAGATTTTCTTAAAAATGAAGAACATATTAAAAATACAAATTGTATTGTTGCGCTCGAAAATGTTCAAAACCCTCATAATCTAGGCGCTGTCATGCGTGTATGTGCAAATTTTGGAATAAATGCCATACTAGTATCACACGCGGACGCAGCATTATCTGGAGCAGCTTATCGGACATCTGAAGGTGGAGCTGAATTTATAAAAATAATTACAGCAGATAATTTTAACAAAGCCCTAGAAAAATTTAAGTCATTTGATTATAAGATTATACTGACCTCTAGTCATAAAGGTACAAATCTATTTAATGAAAAAATTCCAAAAAAATTAGTATTTGTTTTTGGTTCAGAAAACTCAGGTATAACAGAAGCTCTGCTTAATAATGGGGATAAAATTATCCAGATTCCAAGTTCAGGTAATGTTGAAAGTTTAAATATTGCATGTGCATCAAGTGTTATTCTTGCTGAATATTGGCGAAATCATAAAAAATAATTAAATAAATTAAAATAGCATTATTATGTTACCAATTATATTGGTAACTTTGATATACTGATAATTAGCAAAAAATTAAAAATAAAACTTTTCTTTTGTCAAAAAAATGATATCTTATACATTGTAGTTCCTTTTTGTTTAGTTAAATATTTCAATATCTATGTTATTCAATTTTAATATTAAAGGATATGTTATGTTAAGCAATAGACTTACAATCGATGAATTATCTGAATTAATGAATGGAAATGGAAAAAGTGACTACGAAATTTATTTAAAAACAAAAGATCTTTTGTCACTGCAAACAAAATACAATGAACTTTGCAATGCAGATGAAATTCACTTCCAACTAGTACATCAAGCTGAAGAACTATTTTTTAAATCTTTAAATTTTTCACTACTTGAAATAAATAAATATTTACTAGAAAAAAATTATCAAAGAATTATTAGCAATTTTAAACGCGCTCACAAAGCACAAGAGTGTTTACTAAAAACAATTGAAATTCTTCATTCTATGTCACCTAGGGAATATCAAGATATTCGTTTAAAGTTAGGAAACGGAAGCGGACAAGATTCCCCAGGATTTAAATCGTTTTTAAAAATTGCACCAACTTTATGGCTATCATTTAAAGAGCATTTTAGTATACATGATATTAATGATTTTGAAAAAATATATCATACTGAATATGTCCATAATGATGTTTATTTAATCTGTGAATGTTTTCTTGAATTAGATGATCTTTACAACAAATTCCTCTATTTTCATATGAAATTAATTGGTAGAAGTATTGGCTTACAAGCGCACTCAATGAAAGGGAATGTTGTCACAAATCTTACAAATAGAATTGCCCGTTCACTATTCCCAGAATTATGGGAAATTCGTTCAAAAATGACCTCTGAATGGGGAACTCAATATGGAATTGTAAGGGATAGTTTAAGCTCACAAAAAATCGTATAAAAATATTAGGTTCTAAAAATGCACACTTTATTAAACCAATTTCTAAAACCAAATGGTCTTTATTTTCTTAATCATTCTATGGGGTGTCTAAATAAAAATCAAGAAAGTGTAAAAGAACAATACTTTAATACTTGGAAAAATTATGGTGGAAAATCTTGGAATGAATGGTTGCCCTATTTAGATATATTTCATAAAAAATTGGCTGAGATAACTTTTAGTAAACCCATTCATTTTTGTTTTCAAGGAAATAATTCTTTAGCACTTTTAAAAATTATTCAGACAATACCAAAAGATAAAAAGCGAAAAAAAATTATTATTAGTGACTTAGAATATCCTTCTATGCAATTTATATTTAACTTTCTTCCTAAAGAGTATTATGATTTAACTTTAATTAAAAGTAAAAATGGGAGAACAGAAAAGGAACAGTGGCTAGAAAAAATAGATGATAATACTTTATTATTATTTGTATCACATGTGACATATGGTAACTCATTCAAGCATCCCATTGATGAAATTGCCAAAAAATGTAAAGAGCTTGATGTTATATCAATTTTAGATCTTGCTCAATCTATAGGTATTATTCCAATTAATTTAGGAAAATCTAATTTTGACTTTGCTATTGGATCTTGTGTTAAATGGTTATGTGGTGGAACAGGTGCAGGATTTATTTGGTCCAATGAAAATGTTTTAAGAAAAATACAACCTACAGCGTTTGGTTGGTTTGGAATGGAAAATATATTTGCTGAAAATATTAATGAATTTAAGCTAAGTACAAATACCAAACAGTTTATGGATGGCACTCCGTGTATTTTACCTTTAATGTTAGCAGTTGAAAGTATAAAATTATTAAGTGAAATTGGGATTGAGAATATTTTACTTAAAAATCAGGAATATATTTCAAACTTATATGACTTTATCGAAAAAAATACTGAATTTAAAATTTTGTCTCCAAAAAATAATGAAGAGAGAGGCGGGACTTTTGTTTTTACTACTCCAAATGATGAAAAGTTTTTAAATTATTTAAATCAAGAAAAAGTTTTTGTGGATAAAAAAAACAATTTTGGTATTAGATTTTCACCACATATTTACAATACTTGGGAAGAAATAAATAAATTTAAAGAAATTGTTGAAAATTTTAAATTTTAATTATTTGATATATCTTTAAAATAATTTAACTTTCCAAAATTTTGCAGGTTGATGAAAATCAGCTTTCAGATTTTCATCCTTAATTTTTTTCATATTTTTGAAATGTAAATTTTTCTCTTGTTTCCAAGCAGGTGATAAATAATATTTTGCATATCCCAAGCTTAAAGCACATTGAAAATAAATATAATTTTGTTGATCACTTATTACTTTTTTTAAATTATTATATGTAAAACTCATCCCAAAAACATACCTTAAATCTTTGTCATTATGAAAATGAATACACATCTCATTTATAATTAAAGAATCCCATAATTTTTCGTTAGGTTTTGTATTTTGTGCCGACCTTTTTCGAATACCATCAAATTCAAGAGCAATCCATTCTCCGTTTGGGGTTATTTCAAATTCTAAGTAAGATGTTTTTGGTTTCTCTGGATGTGCAAAGAATATTTCACTTACACTGTATTTCCAAAGTTCATCAATAAATTTATGATTCTTTTTTTGATATTTTTCTGGAGCAGGTATTGAAAATATTTTATTTGGATTATCTATTGTAAATGTTTTCCATTGCAAAAAAGGTTTATTAGGATTTCTTTTTGCAGCTTCAAAACTAATTAACTGACAAATACTTACAAATACATCAGGGCGACCAGCAAAAGGAGTTTGAAAATATTCAAAAAAAGGCGCTTCATAGAGAATTTTTGGAAATTCATTATTTGAGTAAAAAAGTTTAGTAACAAAATTGTTCGGGTAATAAAAAAGTCCTACCCACTTTTTACCATTTGCATCTTCATAACTTGGGCCTAATTTTTCCATCCCACATTTTTGATACATTTCTTTCTGAAATAAACCTACAGGCTGAACTTCTAACTCTAAAACAGCTTGCAACTCTTTTTTTGCTTTATTTCGCATTATTGCAGTTAATTCTAGCATATCATTTGTTTTTGCACTACCCATATTCCAAACAAAATTTGCATGATATTGACTAACTTCTGCAGCTCCCACTTTCAAACCTTTTAAACCTAATTCATCAAAAATTTGCCCGCTTGGTTTCCCAACAGAATAATTATTTTTAAATGTTGAACCACAACTTGGTAAATAAAAATGTTTTTTTCTGTGTCTATCTTCTTCACAATCATACATATGTTTTAAAAGTTTTTCAGCTGCTGACTTATTTGGAAAATATAATCTTACACCTACAACAATTTCAGGCTTGTTCATTAATGTTGTTAATTTATATCCTTGAAAAATCTCTTCTACTGTATAAAATTTTATATATCCGTATTGATCGATAGTAATTACATTTTTTACAATTTGAGATATTTCACCACCATAGCAACGCGCATTCATTCTTACTGATGCACCAACTTGCCCAGGCATTCTAAACATCCAAGAAGCACCAGCTCTATTTGCAACCAAACATATTTCAGCAATTTCTGTATTTGTAACTCCACCTTCAACAAATAAATATTCATCTGTTTCCCAAAACCAATGATTTAATTTTTCTAAAGATAGAATAACACCAGAAAAATTTTCATCAGAATATACCGAATTGCTCCCTGATCCTAAAATTGAGCAAGGTAACTGTTGAGAATGGCACCATAATATTGTTTCTTGAATTTCATATAAATTTGATGGAGTAGAAAAATAACGAGCAATACCTCCCATTTTATAATAGGTCTTTTCTTTAATACTTTGATTTTCTATAAAGTAATTCGGAATATTTTTTTGCATTTTATTTACCAAGAACTTGTTTCACTTCTTCTTCATTACAATATTTTGGGCCGCCTACATAATTAACTATTGCATTAATTTCTTTTGCAATAGAAATATATGAAAAATTTAATTTTTCTAGTGCTTCGCAAATTTCTAAAAATAAAATTTCTGTTTGCTTTTCTAATTGAGTTAAGCTTTGGTGGTAATTACTATTGTCATATTTTGCATATAAATCCCCAACATTCCAATTTTCAGGTGGTATATGTCCTAATTGAGTTTCTATAAGTTTTAGTTCCATAATTTTATTTTTAATATTTTCGGGTATTTTATTTTCCTCTTTTTTATCTACCATTCTAAATTTTCCTCAACTTTATTAATCACAAAATATCTTTGATAAATACTTTTAGACATTCTAACTTTAAATATACCTTCATCTTGTGTCCATTTTGCTTCTAATACACGAGTATGCGAATAAATTAATGACAACATTTTAGAATCTTCATAATGTACATTAAATACTTTTTCTACCATATTTTGCGCAAGAAACTGCACAATAGTTTCTCTAAATTTTTTTATATCCTCTTCTTTTTGACTAGAAATACAAATACTTTTTGGGTAACTACGCATTAATATTCTAGCCAACTGCGGCTCACCTTTAATGGCATCTATTTTATTAAAAATGATTATTTTTGGAACCTCAGATGCTCCTACTTGGCGGAGAACCTCATCAGTTACCTTAATATGTTCCTTATAAGACTTATTAGAAATATCCACAATATGCAAGATAAGATCTGCCTTGCAGGCCTCTTCTAAAGTACTTCGAAAACTCGCTACTAATCCATGTGGTAAATTTCTAATAAAACCAACTGTATCAGTGATTAGAATATTCATGTTATTTGTTCCACGAATTTTTCTTACACTTGAATCCAGTGTTTCAAACAATGAGTCTTTGGCGGACAAATGACTTTCAGTTAATGCATTCATTAAAGTTGTTTTCCCTGCATTGGTATACCCAACTAAAACTACATTCCATTCATCTAACCTGTTTTTTCTTTGTGTTTCTCTTTCTTTTTGAATTTTTTCTAAATCTTTTTTTAAGGAAGCAATTTTATCTTTCATGCGTCTTCTATCAATTTCAAGTTGAGTCTCACCAGAGCCTTTCACTCTTCCTCCAACTCCACCACCGCCTCTTTGTCTTTCCCAAGCAATCCAAGCGTTGGATAAGCGAGGAGCCATATACTCCAAGTGAGCAATTTCAACTTGAGTTCTTGATTCTTTTGAACGCGCATTTTTTTTGAAAATCTGCAGAATAATACTTGTTCTATCAAGTACAGGTTTATTTATTAAATTTTCTAAATTCCTGACCTGTGTTGGAGATAATTCTTGATCAAAAGTAACATAATCAATTTGTAATATTTGACAAGATTTTTTTATTTCTTCTGCTTTTCCTAAACCTATATATGTGGCTGGGACAGGTTTATTTTTCTTCTGAACTGAAACTCCCAAACATTCATCTCCAAGAGTTCTTACAAGAGCACCTAATTCTTGCAGACTTTCTTGAATTTCAACAGGATTGTCTTCAGGTAATTCTAAGCTAACTAGATAAGCCTTCATCCCAACTATATCACGATTTTCTAGTTGTATTCTTGCTTTTTCTAATTCTAGAGTTTTTTCTATATCAATATTTGTTTTATTCAACGATTTTCCTCAATAAATTTGGTTATGTCTTTAATTTCTTCGCTAGAAATTGTATGCCCCATGTTACTATAAATTTTGTTTCTTAACCGTTTCACACCCAAATCTTTTAATGAATCCAACATATCATAATATGTTACTGGAAAAATTACTTGATCTTGGTTGCCATGAAGAACAAGCATAGGTGTTTCAATAACTTTACCTGCATAAGCATTTTTAATCGCATGCGCTTGAAAAATAAAACCACTTAATGCCAAAATTCCAGCGAGTTTTTCTTTTGTTTTTAATCCGCAGTGAATAGCTAATGCAGCTCCTTGTGAAAAACCTAACAGAAAAACTTTTGAAAAATCTAGTTTACAGACTTCAATAGCTTCATAGATTAATTGCAATATGAGTTCTTCTGAATTTCTTCTTTCTTCAGTTGGGTCGTTAAATAGCGGAAACCATTGTGCTCCGTCAAATCCCATAGGATAATTCTTTGGACCTTGAGGAAAAAGCCAAAGAACGTTTTGCACATTTATTTCATTTGCCAAAGAAGAAAAATTTGCAGCATTATCGCCAAAACCATGTAAACAAATAATAATATTTTTAATATCATCACCTCTAATGTTCGATACAACTTTGAGAGGACTATTTAATTGAATAGTTTTCTTACCTTTAGCATTTATTGAATTTGATTGTATTGACATTCTGTCTCCATTAGGTGAATTTGACATTTAATAATGTCCTTTATGGCAATATACTCATTTTTAGATCACAGCAAAACACTAGAGGCAAATCTTATAATGATTCGATTTCTGGCTTTTATTCTTTGCAGGATTTTCTTCAAAAGAATTTGTATTTCAGGAACACCTTATACAGGTGGAAGTTCAATATGGGCTTCAAATCATTCTAGTGGCATTGTTGATCCAGCTGTGATGTTAGGTTTAGCTCCCGTGCGAATCAGACCTCTTGCCAAGCATACTCTTTGGGACATTCCCGTAATGCGCCAATTTCTAAAATTAACTAGAGCAATCCCTGTAACTCGTTTGCAAGATATCAAAAAAGATATTCAAGCCCAAAAAGAAATGTTGGAACAAGGTAATTTTGAAGCTGACTGGCGTGCAAAAGCAAATAATGAGGCCTTTCAAAAAGTGGGAGATGCATTATTGGAAGGAGATAGCATTCTTATTTTTCCCGAAGGCGTTAGTCATGATGAACCTTTCATTTTCCAATTAAAAACAGGTTTGGCGCGTATGGCTTTACAAGCAATGAGCCGGAGCAAAGATGAAAATTTTACTGTAGTCGTTCAACCTGCCGTAATTGATTATTCGGAAAAAGATGAATTTCGTAGTGAGTTGTATTTGCATTTCTGTGAACCTGTAGTCATTACATCTAGTGATTTTTCTGTAAAAGATATAATGGATGGAGTAAGAGAATCCTTAGAATCTGGTTTTGCTAGTTTTTTTAGCTGGGATGAAAAAAGAAATTGGCGCTTTTTATTTGAACTGGCATATGGAAGAAGCCCATCTTCCGCAAGAGAATTTAGAATTTTTGTTGAGCAGAACCGTCCTAATTTTGATTCTGACCCAATTATTATGGCTAAAATTCAAACAATGCGCAGAATGATGCAAGCTGTGAATGTTTCTCCAGCACAACTTGTCTGGGGGGATAATAATTATAAAAAGAGAAACTTCTTTTGGGTGATGATAAGACATGGCTGGTTTTATCTTTTTGTATCTTTTCCTATAGAAACACTAGGAACGTTAGTTTGGGTATTACCAGCAAAAATTTGTGAAAGACTTGCAAAGAAAAGCACTTCCGACAGAGATGTGCGTGCTACTATGAAAATTGCGCATGGAATGTGGTTTTTTCCCCTTTGGGCGTTTCTCATGTCCTCTATTTTTACTTACTTTGCAGGTGGCTATTTACCTCATATCAATAAAATCGTATTATGGGTTGCTTTCCTTATCTTAACTCCAACATTTCTTGCGTTAAGTTTGATAGTCCAAGAAAGCATTAATTTTTTCCCAGGCTTTTTACGCTTAGCAAAACTGCGTTTTTTCTTTCCTAGAGGTTGGTATGAACTCATGAAAGAATGGAGAGAAATTTCAGACGGGGTAATGCAAAAAATAAAAGACTCTGAAGAACAAAATTTAAAAAATAAATCTCTCAATAAATAGGATTTTTCCTGATATGCCTTTTGCAAAAAAAATATTTGATTCAGATTTTGAATCTTACTTAAAACGAAATTTTCCTGAGCATGCAAGAAGAATTATTCAAGCGCGTTCAATTGCTAATCTTGTCCGTTTTTTTTATCCCTTACTTTCATTTTTAATTCCAATTGTTTTTTTTGCTACAATTGCCTTAATTATTGCATTATTTAAATCCAAAATATTAGAAGAAGCACAAAAAGGGCGCTTTTCAGAAATTATTACAAACACTTCAATTCAAAGCGTAATTGCGGGTATATTTGCTATTGGTATTGTTTTAGCATTTGTTTCTTTTATACTTGGATTAACTTTTGGTTTTTCAAAAGCTAGAGATATTATTTTTAAATCTGAAGAACTTGAAGCAAAAATGAGACATATTTGGTTAATCGATAAAAAAGATTCTCAATTACCACACTTAGTAAGAAGCCATACAACTGATCATGAACCAGAAGCTTAAAGTTCAAAAATTTATAATTTTTTTAAATGGTTCAAATTCACAAACAAATGTCAAAGTCATAGCAAATAAACAAAAATCCTCATCCTTAACTGACTTAAATGAGAATGAAATTTTCATTGCTGATGGAGGATTGAATCATTTTCTACGAAATAAAATATCTAGTAATAAAATTATTTGGGCTGGTGACTACGATAGTTTGACAGAAAAATCCAAAAAATTTCTTGACAAAAATTCAGTACGTAACAATATGGGACAGGAGAGAGAGCTGATTGTTGAAGAAATCTCTTTGCAGAAAAATAAAGACTATAATGACTTTTCATTTTTATTAGAATTAATAAAGAAAAAGTCAAAAAATATTCCAATATTTATTGAAATTTTTTTTGGACTAGGTGGAAGAAAAGATCATGAACTAGCAAATATATTTGAAGCAAAAAGATTTGTTAAAAACCATGCTCCAGGAGGTATTTGTTATTTTCACGGAGGTGTTATTATTTCATCTGTTAACTTTGAAGTAATTTGTGCCAATAAGTTAACATTCTCAATTTTTTCAGATGAAGATAATGTTCCTATCTCTATTAAAGGAGCTAAATATAGTGGAAATATTACTCTTGAAAGACCTTCGCATGGCTTGAGTAATTCAACAAAAGGAAGTAGGATTTTTATAAAGCCTAACAGTTCTACCATTTTATTTTATTTTTAAAGGATAAGAATATGACTCAATCTAAATTTCAAAAATCAACAAAAGAAATTTTAGATTTTATTTTAGAGATCAAAGATAAAGGTATTTCTATGGATGACTCAGAACAGTTTTTAAAAGTATTTCTTACCCCTGCTGAAATAGATGCTATTTCTCAAAGACTTCAAATTGTTGATATGATTGCTAAAGGAATAGCACAAAGAGAAATTTCAGAAAAATTGGGAGTAGGAATTGCAACTGTGACAAGAGGAAGCCGAATGTTACAAGAAAATAATGAACTTCTTAAAAAAGTTTTTCCAAGAAGTTAAACTTTCTATTGCATTTTTTTCATCTTATTTAATAATTCATTTATGTCATTAATTTGTTCTTCTTCTATATTATGATGTATATTTAATACGAATTCCATTATGGAATTTAACCATTTCTCATTTTTAGAAATATCTAGCACTAAAGATAAAATTATAAAACATTTTATTAACTTTTCAATGCTAGTTTCATTTTCTTCAATTATTGGCTTAAGCCTATCCTCAATGAGTATCTTTCTAATTAATGGCCCACATTGTAAAAAAACTTTTTTTAAAGTAAATTCCCAATCATTGCCATCAAGCGAAAAAAAGTTTTTATCAATATTTAATTCTTCAATTTCAGAGATAAAAGAAATTAAATCATTATCATTTAGTGAAGCAAATTTTTTTAATATTGAAATACTATTTGATATTGGAGAAAATTTCTTTAATCGAATTTTATTATAATAACTTTTATCCATATTAAGAAGTTCGGCAACTTCTTTGTTTTGATAACCTGTTGTTAAGTGAAATTTTTCTAAATATTGTGATAAGGTCCGTATATATTTTTCATCGTCCTTATTTAGCTTAACTTCATCCATAAAGTTTGTGCTCCTTAAAATTTGAAGAATCCTTCTCCAAAAGTTTTTTTTTTACTACATCCTTTTATGTTGATCTAGTTATTTTGGAAAGTTAAAAAAAAGAAAATTTTAGGAAAAATAATTTTTTAGATAATTACTTTAAATTACTAAAATTTTATTTAAACCACGATATCACACTATTAATAAATAGAATATTATTCTATTTATTAATACTAAATTAGATTAAAAATCTATTAAATTAACATACTTAAGAATAAATCACTTTATAAAATTAATAAAGTTGCCTAAAAATTATTTTTTTAATTGTTACATAAATATTTTTAGTTAATATTATGAATAATACATTATTTTTTTTTGCTTATTCTTTTAAGATCTTACTTTTAATTTTTATATATCCTGCCGAAAAAGTAACACGCCCAATATGCTCTCTATGATCATTCCCAAAAGCCCTTCTACTCAACGCAATAACTGGAGGAGCTTGAACTCTTTTAAAAGCACCCATACCTTGATATAAAGTCCACCAACGTTCCAAATCATTTATAAAAGCATGCACATTAGGAAATAGATTTTCTATCAACTTACTTTCACAACCAATAAGTGTTGCAAGGTTGTTTTTTAAATATGCTTTTAAACAATCCTCAGGTGTTTTTCTATTCCAATGCTCAACCCAAGAGGAGAAAAGCAAATCATGATAAGGGTAATTTAAAGGATCTCCTTTATTTTCCATGACATTATGATTTTCACTAAGTTCCGCGCTTGGAACAACTTGTAGTGTTTCATTGGGAATAACCTGTTTTTTAAAAATATGTTTGTTATAATGATGAGAAAGCAAATAAACATCTTGTTTCCACAAATCTGCAAGAGGTGCCATAAATCCAGCTTGATCTCCATATAAAGTAGAATAGCCTACTGTCATTTCTGATTTATTAGCATTGCAAACAAATACTCCACCTAAAGCCGCAGCAACTGCTGCTAATATTCTTCCACTTCTATCTCTTGCTTGGATATTCTCAAAAACAAAAGAATTTACTTCAATTTTTTCATTTGAATGAGAAAAAGAAACTTTATTTATTTGATCTTTTGTATATTTAATAGATTCATCTATAGGAATAAAAGCAAATGGACATTGAAGATTATCAGCTAATTTTTTTGCAGCATTTTTTGTTAGTTCAGAATTAAATTGAGATGGCATATTAATTAAATACACATTTTTGTTACCTAAAACACGTGTAAACAGGACTGCACTTAAAGCAGAATCAATTCCACCACTCAAACCAATTACAACCTTTTTAATATTCCATTCATTTAAACAACTTCTAAGGATGTACTCCAAGGAAAATTGCAATTCACTAGCTTTATCAAGCTTATTTCTTTCATTTAAAAATGATTGTTTACTGATTAATGTTTTTCTAGAAAGGTCAAATTCAAAAAAGCGGAGAGATTCTGAGAAAAATTCACCAATTTCAATAACTTTTCCTTTATTTGAATAAAAAGTAGAAGAACCATCAAAACCATAAATTGTTTTTCCTAAATTTTGCACACCTACACAATTTACATAGAACAAAGAAGTGTTACAATACTTACTTATCTTGCAAAATAATTTTTCACGTTTTTCTTTTTTTGCCAAAGTATAAGGTGAAGCACTTAGATTTAGAAAAAAGTCGTGCTTATATTTTTTATTAAAAGTTAGAATTGGATTATTACTATAATCATCTGACCAAGCATCTTCACAAATTGAAACCCCTATTTTTATAACTTTTCCATTTAGCTTTAATTTTAAAGGTTCATATAGTTCTTCAAGCTTTGAATTATTATCACTCGCAAGTTTTCTAAGATCATAAAAGTAACGAGAATCATCAAATTCTCTATAATTAGGCATTAGAGATTTAATCCAAAAAGGATATTTTGTTTTAGAATTAATTATAAAATTTCCTTTAGAAGCACAATAAATTGCATTATATTTTCTAACTCTTCCATCTTCATTTTTTTTCTGCCAATCAACTCCAACCGAACCAAAAATAATATCAATTTTATCTGATAGTCTTAGAATTTTTTTATGATAATACTCGCAATCTTGTAAAAATGATAATTGTTCCCAAGTATCTCCAATAAAATATCCAGGCAAAGCCATTTCAGGAAAAATAATTAAATGTGCTTGATTTTCAATGGCATCTAATATCTGCTCTTGCATTTTATGAAAATTCTCTGCACAGTTTGCTGCTTTTACTATCAATTGTCCTATTGCAATTTTCATAATATTCCTCAATCAGTTCTTAAATTTAGAAGCAAACTTAACTTCCTAAAAAGAAATCTATTAAATATCAATTTTAGAAACAACCTATTTTAAAATTCATCTTGAAGTTTTTCTCAAATCTGGGATAATCTTTTAATATTCCGTTAGTTATTCCGTTCTATTTTTTCACCTTACCACCGTTTGAGGTTATTTTATGCTTCTTTATAGAACTAACATAAAGCGAAATTTAAAGACTTTTCTTATTTTAAACGGTTTAACATTTTTTTCCTCAGCCATAGGATTAGAAGTAAAAGTCGGAGCAGTTCTTTCCATGACGGGCACATTGGGATCTTATGGTCAAGATGCAAAGAAAGGGATGGAACTGGCATTAGCAGAAATGGGAAATTCAGAACCAAAAATAAAACTCATCATTGAAGATTCACTCAGCACACCTGCTGAGGCTGCTAAAGCGATAAATAAACTGGTAACTTCAGATAAAATAGCAGTTGCTATTGGTGATGTTACAAGTTCAAATACAATAGCAGCAGCTTCGATTGCTGAAAAATCAAAAATTCCAATTATTTCTCCCGCAGCTACAAATGATAGTGTCACTTTTCAAAAAAAATATGTATTTCGGGCATGCTTTATTGATAGTTTTCAAGGAACCGTCATGGCAACGTTTGCTACCTCTACTCTAAAAGCCAAAACTGCAATTGTTATGGAAGATTCCGATTCTGATTACAGCAAAGGATTAAGTAAGAGCTTTGTGGAAAATTTTACAAAAAACGGTGGAAAAGTTACAAAAATATTACGTTATTCACAAAAAGACACTTCTTACAGCGCCCAATTGACGGAAGTTAGAAAAATCAAACCAGATATTTTGTTTATTCCTGGGTTTCACCAGCAAGTTGGAGTTATCTTACGAGAATCAAAAGATCTTCAAATATCTGCAAAAATTCTGGGTGGAGATGGTTGGGATACCCCTGAACTACGCCAAATAGCAAAAGGAGCTGAGAATGGTAGTTATATTTCTAATCACTACATAGCAACTGGTGATAATAAAAAGCTGCAAGCATTTGTAAAAGCGTATAAGGCAAAGTTTAAAGAAGAACCGAGTTCTTTTGCTGCCTTAGCTTACGATTCGATTTATATGGTAAGAAATGCAATTAAAAATAAAAATTCAGCAGAACCAGAGAAAATTACAGAAGGGCTTGCCGCTATCCAAAAGTTTGAAGGTGTGACAGGAATGATTTCAATGGATAAAAACCATAATCCTACAAAACCAGCGGTTGTTCTTGAATTTATTCCAAATGGTTACAAATATATTTCAACGGTTAATCCATAACTATTCTTTTACAAGTAATCTTTTATATTTAATCTTCTGGTAATTTAATGTTAATTTATCTAAATTAAATTAATTTGCTATTTTATGAAAAAAATGTTATCTCTCAATTCTCTTGAAAATTGCTTTGTAATTTTTTTTTACTTTCTGAAAAGCTGTACAAAGAGTTATAAAAAAATAATATAGATTGGGTGGCCAGAATGAAATTAATAAAGATTAATTCAATTATTTTTAGCTGTGTAACTTTTTATTTTAGTCCATTATTTGCCGGCGAAAATAAAATTGGTGTCATTATTTCTTTGACTGGACCACAAGCATATTACGGTAAAGAAACAAAAAATGGTTTAGAACTTGCCTTAGCAGAATACAACTCAAAAAATCCACAAACTAAATTTAAGTTTGTTTACGAAGATAGCCAAAGCTCCCCTAGTGAAGCTGCAAAAAGTGCAAATAAATTATTAACATCAGATAAAGTACCAGTGATCATTGGTGATTTGGTTAGCTCAAATACAATTGCAGCAGGTTCTATAGCAGAAAAAGCAAAAGTACCACTCGTTTCTCCTGCTTCTACAAATGATAGCGTAACAAAAGACAAAAAATACATCTATCGGACTTGTTTTACAGATAGTTTCCAAGGACTGGTGATGGCAAATTTTGCTGTTCAACAGTTAAAAACAAAAACCGCAGTCATTCTGCAAGATATAGATTCTGACTATAGTATTGGTCTGAGTAACAATTTTTCCAAAAAATTTGTGGAAGATGGTGGAAAGGTTTTAAAGGTAATAAAATACTCTCAAAAAGATACTTCATTTACTCCACAACTTGGAGAAATAAGGAAACTAAAGCCTGAAGTAATTTTTATTCCAGGCTTCCATCAACAAGTTGGCGTGATTTTACGTGAAGCAAAAGAGCTAAATATCAATACTAAATTTTTAGGTGGTGATGGCTGGGATACCAAAGAGTTAAGAACAATTGCAAATGGTGCTGAACAAGGTGGATATATTTCAACTCATTATTCACCAGACATGCCCTCACAAAAATTGCAAGAATTTATTAAAAATTATAAAGATAAATTTAAAGTAGAACCTAGTTCCTTTTCAGCATTAGGTTACGATACTGCTAAAATTGTGTTCTCTGCATTTAAATCTTCATCTCCAAACACATCAGAAGAAATCAATTCATATTTATCTAATTTAAAGAATTTTTCAGGTGTTACCGGTACCATCTCAATGGATAAAAACCATAATGCTTTAAAATCTGCTGTTATCTTAGAGTTGACCCAAACGGGTTATAAATATGTGACCAATATAAATCCTGTGAAAAATAATTAATTAATATTTTAAAACAAAACATATTTTTTCTTAATTAACAATTGCTAATAAAATAATTTAGTTACTTTTAATTAATTAGAAAAAATGATAAAAGAGTTTCCGTTCGACAACACTACTATTTTTATATGAGGGATTAGTATGCTAAAAAACTGCTACTTTAGTAAATTTAAATCAATTATAGTATCAAGCTTTGTTTCTATAACTACAATAAATTTTACTTATGCAAAAGAAATAAAAATAGGAGTACTACTTCCTTTAACTGGAAGTCAAGCCTTTTATGGAAAAGAGGCTAAAAATGGAATTGATTTAGCCATAAAAAATTATAATGATCCCAATTTAAAAATTAAATTGGTTGTAGAAGACACTCAAAGTACTCCTTTAGAAGCAGCTAAAGGGATAAATAAACTAATAACATCTGATAAAGTTTCAGTAGTGATTGCTGAAGTTATTAGTTCCAACGCAATAGCAGCAGCATCAATAGCTGAAAAAGCAAAAATTCCTATTATATCTCCTGCAGCAACAAACGATGCAGTTACTTTAGGAAAAAAATATGTTTTTAGAACTTGTTTTATTGATAGCTTTCAGGGTGTTGTTATGGCAAATTTTGCCGTCAAAAATTTAAGTGCTAAGTCAGCAATTATTCTTGAAGATTCCGATTCAGATTACTCGAAAGGCTTGAGCGACAGCTTTAAAACAACTTTTACTAAAGCAGGTGGACAAATTAGCAAAGTACTTAAATATTCACAAAAAGATACCAGCTTTACAGCTCAACTAGGTGATGTGCGGAAATTGAAACCAGATGTTGTTTTTATTCCAGGCTTTCATCAACAAGTGGGTGTTATTCTGCGTGAAGCTAAAGAACTTGGCATAAAAACAAAAATGTTGGGTGGCGATGGATGGTTTACCCCAGAATTGCGTATGATTGCAAAAGGAGCTGAAATTGGAGGATATACTTCAACACATTATTCAACTGATAGTGATGAGCCAAAAGTTAAATCCTTTATAGAAAATTATTCTAAACGTTACCAAGCAAAACCAAGCGCACATGCGGCGTTAGGATACGATACATTCAACATTATCATTCATGCATTAAAAGGTATTGATAAATATGACTCTGAAAAAATAACTGAAGCTCTCTCGAAAATAAAAGATTTTCATGGTATAACTGGAAATATTACTATGGATAGGAATCATAATCCCATTAAGCCAGCTGTTATACTTGAATATGTACCTAACGGATATAAGTACGTAACTAGTATTGCGCCTGATAAACTGTAATAAAAGACTCTAATTTTAAGGTAACATGATTATGATAGACTTTATTCAGGCTGTTATTGATGGAATTGCAATAGGTAGTTTATATGCATTAATTGCTATTGGCTATTCAATGGTTTTTGGAATTTTACAATTTGTGAACTTTGCACATGGTGAATTATTCATGCTTGGTGCTTATTTTGTAATGCTTTTATTAACCATAGGAACACCTATTTGGGCTGCTCTTTTATTAGCAATTTTAGCTGTTGGTGTTATTGCTATTGTTATTGAACGAGTAGCCTATAAACCGTTAAGGAAACACAATAGACTTGCTCCTTTAATTACAGCCGTTGCAATGAGTCTTTTTCTCCAAAATATTGTCCAGGTTTTATTCTCTCCCAATTCGTTAAGTTATCCAATAAATATACCTGGAAACATTTTAACCTTTGGAGATTTATTTGTTAGAATCAGAGATATTGGAATTTTCTTATTAACAATATTATTAGTTATTTCTCTTGAACTCTTTTTAAATAAAACAAAAGCAGGAAAAGGGATTAGAGCATTGGCTATGCACACTGATGCCTCAAAAATTTGTGGAGTTCCTTTTGATAGAACAGTTAGTTTAACTTTTTTTATAGGTGCAATGCTTGCTGTTATTGCAGGAACAATACAAGGCATGGCAACAAACCAAATTTTTCCACTAATGGGTGTAAATGCTGGTTTAAAAGCTTTCGCAGCCGCTGTTTTAGGAGGAATTGGTGATTTAAAAGGAGCAGTTCTTGGTGGATTATTTTTAGGTATTTCTGAAAGCATGCTTGTAAGTTATGAACTTTCAACTTACAAAGATGGCTTTGCTTTTGTCTTATTAATTATTGTTTTACTTGTTAGACCGCAAGGAATATTAGGTAGAGCACAACTAGTAAAAGTATAAAACTATGAGCGATATTTTAAATTATATACAACTCCCATTTATAATGTTTTGTATACTTGCAATTCAAGCCATGAGTTTGCAAATTATTCTTGGCGGAACAGGATTATTATCTTTAGGACATGCCGCTTTTTATACTGTAGGTGGTTACACTTCTGCTATATTTACTGTGTTCTTGGCACCAAAATTGGGAATTGAAAATCATAGTTTAATGCTTTTCTTAGCTTGTTTAGTTGGGATGATAAGTGCTGCTTGTAGTGGTCTTATAGTTGCTATTCCTTGTTTAAAATTAAGGGGCGATTACTTAGCTATGGCAACACTTGGTGTTGGTGAAATAGTTGCTACTGTATTTAAAAATTTAGATTTTGTTGGTGGCACAAGAGGTTTTAAAGATATCCCAAAATTAGGATCTGGCTTGTTAATCTTTTTTATAATGTTTATTGTAGCACTTTTTATAATTAAATTTTATAAAACAAATTTAGGTTTTGCTGTCCGAGCAACAAGAGATGATGAGATTTCTGCTAAAAGCATAGGAATTAATATCTATAAAACAAAAATTATATCTTTTCTAATAGGTTCTTCTTTAGCAGGTCTAGCAGGTGTTTTTTATGCACACACATTACAATTTATTAGCCCAGATGAAGCTGGATTTTATAATAGTGTTGTTTTAGTGCTAGCTGTTGTGATCGGTGGAATGTATAGCGTTTTTGGAAGCATTTTTGGCGCTTTAATTATTGTCCTCATCCCAGAATTACTCCGTTTTATCCCCCAAATCACAAATCCTTTTTTACTATCTTTAGTTGACAAAGGTTTTATAAGCAATTCATTTGTTACTATATTTGATTCTATATTTTCAAATAGGACTTTAGTTTTTTCTGTTTTAGTTATCATAATTATGTTACTTAATCCAAAAGGAGTAGCATCTTTGATAGAAAACTTAAAAAAAATGAGGTCTACTCATGTCTAATATACTTTCAATTACAAACGTAACAGTTAAATTTGGTGGCCTTGTTGCTTTAAATAATTTTCATATCAATGTAAGAAAAGGTGGTATTTCTGGAGTTATAGGTCCTAATGGTGCTGGAAAAACTACTGTATTTAATATTATAACAGGTGTGTATAAACCTTTTTCGGGATCAGTTTTAATTGATAACAAAGAATTAGTAGGATTACCAACACACTTCATTGCTCATTACCATGTAGCTAGAACATTTCAAAATATTCGATTATTTTCAAATATGACAGTAAGTGAAAATATTCTTTCTGGTGCTGCTATTGAAAGAGAAGGTGATTTTTTCTCTTCATTATTCTTTTTACCGAAGACCAGAAAAAAAGAAAAAGAGTTGCAAAAGAAAATGGAAGAACTTCTCCATTTTTGTGGTTTAGAAAAATTTAAAGATTTTCCTGCTACTTCGTTACCTTATGGCTTACAAAGAAAATTAGAAATTGCCCGAGCATTAATGACTAATCCTAAATTATTATTATTAGATGAGCCTGCTGCTGGAATGAATCCAACTGAAAAATTAGCATTACAAGAACTCGTTAAAAAAATTTCAAAACAAAATATATCAATCTTACTAATTGAACACGATATGAAGTTTGTAATGAATTTATGTGAACACATTACAGTTTTGAATTATGGCAGTGTCATTGCAGAAGGGTTACCAAAAGAAATCCAAACAAATCATGAAGTAATTGAAGCATATTTAGGTTCTGATGTTGAAGATGACTTTATCGTAAAAATGGAAAAGGAATCATAATATGCTGCACGTTGAAAATCTTTCTGTTGAATATGGTGCTATTCAAGCATTAAAAAATATCCAAATAGATGTATTTCCAGGTGAAATTGTTTCTTTAGTAGGCAGCAATGGAGCTGGAAAAACTACATTTCTCAGAACTATCTCTGGTTTAATAAAAGCAAAGTCTGGTAAAATTAAATTTATTGATAATTACATCCAATCTTTAGCAACTCACGAAATTGTTACATTAGGAATCAGTCAATCTCCAGAAGGCAGAATGGTTTTTCCTGACATGTCTGTAAAAGAAAATCTTTTAATGGGATGTTTTGCTTTTTCATTTAGTAAGGAAGAAATTCAAACAAATATTGATCGTATGATAACTTGGTTTCCTCGTCTTGGAGAACGTATAAATCAAAAAGCTATTTTGTTATCTGGCGGGGAGCAACAAATGCTTGCCATCGCCCGTGCCCTCATGGCAAAACCCAAGTTACTGTTATTGGACGAACCTAGTCTTGGGATTGCTCCTTTAGTGGTTCAACAAATTTTTAAAATTATCGTTGAGCTCAATCGCGAGGGAATGACAATATTGTTAGCAGAGCAAAATGCACGCTTAGCGTTAAAAATTTCGCACCGCGCATACGTTTTAGAACTCGGCACAATTATTAAACAAGGCGAAGCCAGTTTACTTCTCCACGATAAAGATGTTCAACGGGCATACCTTGGAGGTTAATTCCTGTGCCCCTAGTTTTTACCCGTCGCCATGAATTTTTAAAATATATTAAAGAACAAAAGGAAAAAAGAAATTCAATTGGATTCGTCCCTACAATGGGTGCATTGCATGCAGGTCATGCTCAACTTATAAAGCAATCTAAAAATGAAAACAATTGTACTGTTGTCTCCATCTTTGTGAATCCTAAACAATTTGGTCCTACAGAAGATTTTGCTAAATATCCAAGAACATTTCAAAATGATATAGATTTAATTGAAAGCATAGGAGCCGAGGCGGTTTTTTGTCCTACCGTAGAAGAAATGTATCCCAATAATTTTAACACCCAAGTTTCAGTTTCCGGAATTACTGAAGTCCTTTGTGGAGCTTACAGACCTGGGCACTTCAATGGTGTAACAACTGTTGTTTTATTACTAATGAATCTTGTACAAGCGGATAGAATGTATTTAGGACAAAAAGATTTTCAACAAGTACAAGTTGTTAAAAAAATGGTTCTTGATCTTGTGCATACTACAAATATCATTATGGTACCCACAGTAAGAGAAGAAGATGGTCTCGCTTTAAGCAGTAGAAATCGCTATCTTTCACCAGAAGCTAGACAAATTGCAACGGCAGTTCCAAAATCTTTAGCAGCTGCTGCAAAGCTTTTTTTGCAAGGTGAAACGAATGTGACTAAATTGCTAAAGGCTTCACGACAAGAATTAAATAAATTTCAACTAGAGCCACAATACCTGGAATTCCGGAAGATTTCCGATCTTACAATTAAATTTGAAAACACTATTCAAGAAGAAACTGTTCTTGCAATAGCCCAGTTTATTGATAGTAATGATTCAAAAGTGCGCTTGATTGATAATGTTATTTTAGATAACAACTCTACAAATAAGCAATCTCTTGAAGATCTCATCTCCAGAGCATTTCGCTAATTTTGTGGAGTAAAAATATGTATAAAGTATTAGGAATTCATTTTCGCAATTGGCTTTGGCTTTATTCGCCTTTAGCCTTATTTATCAGAATTAAAATCTATCCAAAGTCTGTAACTAAAGAAACTTTTTTTGATATTCATAATGGGAAATCTATTATCTATATTTTACCAAGAATGTCTATTCTTGATACGCTAGTGCTAAACAAAGCATTAAAAAATTTTGGGCAAAAAAAAATTGTTACAGAAGCAAAGCCTAAGCGTTTTCGCTATTGTGCATTATTAGCAATTAAATCAGGTTCTATTTTGTTTTCTAATTTTCACAAAGATCATTTTCTCTCTGATTTTATAAAACTATTAAAAAATGATCCTCGTGCCAAAAATGATAAATTTATTTTTGTCCCTGTCAGTATATTTTGGAGTAGAGCTCCTGAAAGAAATGAAAAAGGATTTATATTACGCTCCCTTTTTCCTGATGATGGAACTGGAAATTTTTTGCAAAAAATATTTATGTTACTTTTGCATAGAGGAGAAGTAAATATATCATTCGGCAAATATTTTCAATCTCCAAATTTAGAAGTGTTAGCTAGTAATGAAATAGAAAATAATTCTAATATAGATAATGAAGTAGATATTGCAAGAAAAATGCGAAGATTATTTAATATAGAATTTGCTAAAGAAAGAACGGCAGCTTTTGGCCCTACTTTATATGATAATGACAAAATATGTCAGTGGATTTTATCCACTTCTTCAACTAAAAAATTTATTGCAAACTCTGACAATCCCATCAAAATAGAACAACAAATTGTAAAATATATATATGAAATTGGTGCAAATTATAATTACGTAACAATTCGTGCCTTAGAAAAAATGTTTGATTTTGTTTGGAATAAAATATTTGAAGGGGTTCGAGTTCGTAATTTTGAGTCCATTGAACGCATAGCAAAAGATGGACAAATAATTTGGATGCCATGTCATCGTAGTCATTTTGATTATTTACTACTTTCCTACGTTTTATTTAAAAAAGGTTTTGTTGTCCCACACATTGCTGCAGGAATAAATTTAAATTTTTGGCCTGTAGGGTCTATTCTGCGCAGAGGTGGAGCTTTTTTTATCCGGAGAAGTTTTTCTGGAAATAAAGTATACGCACATACATTTTCTGAATATGTAAACTTTTTACTCCAAAATAGTTTTCCAGTTGAATTTTTTCAAGAAGGCGGCAGGAGTAGAATTGGGAAACTTTTAGTTCCTAAAATGGGCATGCTTAATATCTGTATCCAAAGTGTCATTCAACGCAAAGCTGAAAATACATATATTGTACCTGTTTACTTTGGTTATGATAAAGTAATGGAAGACGATTCTTACGCAAAAGAACTAAAAGGCGCAAAAAAACAAAAGGAAAACGCCTTTCAATTTTTAAATGGAATAAGAAAAGTATTTAGCAATTATGGCAGTGTAGATGTTTCTTTTGGAGATCCTATCCGAATAGGAACTATTTGGAATGATTATTTTACTAATCTCCGCAAAGAAATGCCTAATATCTCTTCACAAAATGAGATTCTACCTTGCGATTTGAAAAATATCCCAGATAATATTGATACTAGAGATCCACAAATACAAGGCTTAATAAAGCATATTGCAATACACGTAAATCAAAAAATTAATTCTGCAGCTACAGCATCTGGAACTGCCATTTTAGCGTCTTGTCTTTTAGCTAATTCAAATCAAAAAATAGCTTTTGAAGACCTGCAATTCCAAAGTGTTTTAATCAATTATTTAATTAATGAATTAGGTAAAAATTTAAATTGGAAATTATCTACTAGTATTGAGACAGAAAATATTTTCGAATACATTAAGTTTTATTTAAATCAATTTAATACTTCTCCAGAAGATGTTGTCTTAACTCAATCACATACTAATTTAGCATCTATTCATAACTTTAGTGAACAATTATTTACTATGGGTGAACGTTGGAAACTTATTTTTAAAGAGTACGAAACTGAAGGAAATATTTACTTTCTTAAAAATGAAGATAAAGAAATGAACTTATGGTGGTATAGAGGAACAATATTTCATATTTTAACACCATTTGGTCTTATTTCTCAAGCTATTAATCTAGAAAATAAACAAAATTTTTCTTTTGAATATTTCCAATTTATTATCAATTCGTTTCGAAAAATATGGCAGGATGAATTATTTTGGGATCAATCAACTTCGAGTGAAACAATTACTAAGTCTTGCTTGAATATTTTTACCAAAATGGGACTTCTATTACCTAATGCCGATTTTACTGAATTTTGCTTGCAAAAAGATAATTCAAAAAATACAGAAATTATTGAGTTTTTAGCAAAAACAATCCAACCAGAATGTGAACTTTATGGCATTATACTTTCAACAGCTATTGAACTTGTAAAAAGCAAAGGCGTATTTTCACGTGATGAATTAATTCAAAAAGCAATTACCACTCATTCAGCAGCTTACTTAAGAACAATAGCTTATCAGCCACCAATATTCTCAAAAGTATTTTCTCAAAGAGCGTTTGAATCGTTATATAAAGCAGGTATGTTTACCCCACGCGAAAACCAAAAACTATCTTTAAATCCAACTGTAATTTCTGGCCTTACCCATTTTCTAAATGTATCATTATGGTCAAATTATGTTACGTCATAGTTAATTTGTTTTTATAAAAGTAAAAAACCTAACTTTTTTGCTTTTATAGATTTTTTAGTTTTCAATTATTTACTTTTCTTTTTCAAAATTAAGCAGTTTAGTTGTGGCACTTTTTATTTCATCAAGACACTGCTGTAAAATTTGTCTATCAGTTAAATATTGATTATTATTTTCAGAAGAATTTAATAGTGTATCAAGTTTTTGCACATAAACAAAAGTCTTAAAACATGCCTTCGATATTTTCAATAATTCTTTCCACATATTTCTTGTTTTCATTGCTTTTTCAAGAACTAAAAGAATATCAAGAAATTTAAATGGTTTTTCTATAAAATCGGTAACTCCTAACCGCAAGAAATTTTTTGCATAATCTAAATCTAAATTTCCAGATACAAGTATAACTGGAATATAAAGATTAATCTCTCTTAAATGTTCTGTAAAAACAAATCCGTCCATTTTTGGCATTTTTAAATCTGTAAAAATAACATCTATTTCATTTTGTTTTAAATATTCCAACGCTTCAAAGCCATTTTCTTTTGTCACAACAAAATAATTCTCTTTCTCAATTACTTGCTTTATAAATTCGGCAATTTCATTTTCATCGTCAATTACTAAAACATTCCCTTTTACTTTTTTTACTTCTTCTTGGAAAGTTTTTGTATTTTCTTCAAGTTTTAAGTTCTTACTGTGTAGTATATTTCCTATTTTAGTTAAAGGTTCATGCAAAAATTTTAACTCAAAATTAATATCCTTATCTATCCCATTAATGGCTTGTTTTAAATTATCATTTCCATTTAAAAGAGTATCTAAAATACCTTGTGACAATTCTATTTTTTTATTTTTAATTTCAATTAGTAATGTTTCAAATACATGCGTAAATTTGACAATTCCATCAATACCAACAACACCCGCAGACCCTTTTATCGTATGTAAAAAACGCAGCAATTTATCCATATGAGAAAAATCTTGTGGATTTTTCTCTAGCTGCATAAAAATAGCTTCAGTTTCATCTAACATTTCTTTTGTTTCTGAAATAAAAGTATTTATTAATTCTTTTTCAAAAGAAAGTTTATCCATCCATCCTTCCTATTGTTTACTTTTCAACCTATGGACTGTTGTATTTTCATAAGATTCTATTTCATAATCATCAGAAAGTTGTAAAATGCTTTCTGCACCACCTAATACTAAATATCCATTTGGATTAAGTAAACGAGAAAATCTTGAAATTACACTTTTTTTATTTTCTATGCTTTGATAAATTAAAACATTACGACAAAAAATAATGTCAAAAGGTTCCGTCATTGGCCAGCTTTGTAACAAATTCAACTGCTTAAAAGTCATAAAAGCTGATAATTCTGGTTTGATTTTATATGAAGGAGATGATGAACCATCTATATGTATTTCATCAAAATATTTTGCAAGGTATTGACTAGACAATCCTCTTTGTACTTCAAGCAATGAATAAATTCCACTTTTTGCTTGCTTTAATACTCTGTCACTTATGTCAGTTCCAAATATTTCGTAAGACTTATAAATTCCTTGCTCTTTTAATTCATTCATAATCATAGCAATAGAATAAGGTTCTTGCCCTGTGCTTGTGGCGGCGCACCAAATTTTAATTTTATTTGCATTCGCCATAATTTTTGGAACATAAACATTCTTTAAAAAATCAAACAGTTTTGAATCACGAAAAAATGATGTTTCATTATTTGTTGCCATATCTAGCAATAAATCTTTAAGTTGTCTATTTAATCCATTCGTTTGAATATCATTCCAAAGGGAATCTATACTATTAAAATTTAATTGTTTTATCAGCGATTGGACTCTTGAAAGTAACAGATATTTGTTGGAATTGTCATAAATAATTCCAGTTTCATTTTCTATGACTGTCGAAAAATAATTTAATAGATGATCTTTATAATTTTCCATGTTCAAAGCAAGGTTCCCTTCATAGGTTTTGACCTATAATTGAGTAAAGCAATTTAATTTTATCTTGGAGTGAATTTTCACTATCTTGCTCTTTTCCATCCTTTTTTAAAGAGTTATATAAATTTGTTAATATTTCAAGCGCGATAGTTAGAAAGTTTAGAAGATTTTCTTTATCTATTTTTATTTTTTTATTCATTAAATTTTCAAGAAATTTCCCACAATCAGAAGAAATATTTTCTGATATTTTTGCATTAATAAAATTTGCTGCTGCTTTTGCTGTAACAAATTCAGCCTGAACCTTTTTTATTTCTGCATAATTTTTATCTTCTGCTACTTCATTATTTCTGTATTTTTCAATTAGTGTTATCAAACAAGGCTTGACAGATTGCTCAAAGCAATTTAAATATTCAACAAGCATTGATTTATTTACCCCATTCAGGGGTTTTAAACTATTATTACTGTTATCGCTTATGACGGCTTTATTTTCTGTATTTTGGCTATTTATTTTTTTATTTGTTAATAGTTCAGAATAATTTACTGCTTCCTTTGAAAGAATTTCACTTGTAATATAGCCTTTTTCTAAAGCAATTTCTGTAAAAGATTTTTGTTTCACTGCAACTTTTGCCATTATTTTTTCTAATATCTCTTGTTTCATTAAACCTAATTCATACGAAGAAGTTAAAAAATCTTTATTATGAATTTGTTGACGGAATAAAATATCCAGAAGATCTTTTTTGGGTAACAAACTATGTTCATCAATAATTTCAGGCACTGAAGGCACTGAAGTTATTTGTTCAAGCATAATTGCTAAAACCTGCTCAGGAGAAAGAAGTTGTTTGTCTAATAAATATTGACTAAAAAGCACCGATTGCTCCTTTACTCAACCATTTTTAATAAAAATTGTCCACACTCTTCAACACTACTCATCATATCAAAATTTCCAGAGGCATATACCGCCCCAGGCATTCCCCAAACAGTCGAGGAAGCCTGATCCTGAATGATAACTGTTCCTGCACTTGATTTTATAGCTTGCGCTCCAACCATTCCATCCTCACCCATCCCCGTAAGGACAAAAACTGAACAGGCATTCCCATAATTTGAAGATAAAGATTCAAACAAATTATCCACAGCGGGACGTACTGAATTTCTTTTTGGCCCCTGATCTAACCGAATATAATTGTTTCCATCAGTCCCTCTTTCCACCGTCATATGATAGTCACCTGGAGCAATATAAATTCTGCCTGAAGAAATAGGTTCGCCTTGTTTTCCTTCAAAACACGGATGACCTGAAATAAATTGAATTCGTTCAGCTAACGCTTCTGTAAATTTAGGTGGCATATGTTGAGCTATTAGAATTGGAACATTTAATTTATTCCCTTTTAATGGTGATAAAATTATTTCTAAAGCATTCGGTCCACCAGTAGAAGAACCAATACCAATTATTTTGGGTTTTTTTAAAAATAAGTTACTTAAATTTATTTTTTGAATTGGTTTATGAAGTTCATAATTGTTTGCAATCAAAACTTTTTTCTCTTGATTAAATTGTCCTGCTAATTTTCCTTTAAATTGCAGAACTTTTGGAATTAATTCTTTTTTAATGCCATCTAATGCCTCTTCCAAAGAGCCTGTTGTTGATGCTGGTTTTGCAATAAAATCAGAAGCACCTGCTTTTAATGCACGAAAAGCAAGATCAATTCCTTCACCTGTGGGTGCTGCAAAGATGATTACTTTTTGTTGTAAATTGCGTTTGCGCATTTCTTCGAGGGTCTGCATACCGTCCATGACAGGCATTTCCAGATCTAGTATTACAACATCAACAACATTTTGTTCAATTTTTTCAATTGCTATTTTTCCGTTTGCTGCAACTGCAACAACAACTATTTCACTATTTTCTTCCAATGCAGATTTTATTTGCGAGCGAAAAACTACCGAATCATCTACAACCAATACACGCATGAAAACACCCTACAAAGTTAATTTTTTTTATTTAAAAATTTAATTATACTATCAACATTTAAAGCACTAAGTAATGTATTTGATATCTTGTAAACACCTAACATATATTCACGAATATTCTCAGGTACTGTTTGTGGTGTTGGTTCATAATCTTTTTCAGATACTTCAATCACATCACCTATTTCATCAACTTGAAAAGAAATCAACATACCATCTAGTTTACAAACAATATTAATAAATTCATTTGGCATAGCATCCAAAAAACCAAATAAATGTCTTAATCCAATTGCAGTTGCAACTTGTCCACGTAAATTAATTAATCCTCTTACATAATCAGGAGCTAAAGGAATAGTTGTCATTAACATAGAACGCACGACTTCTTGAACTCTATTTACTTCTATACCATATAATTTATTGTCTAAATAAAATGATGAAAACTGCTTGGTTTCAGTATGTAGTATTGAATTTTTTTGCTCAGAATTGCTGAGCTCTAAATTACTAGACATATTACTCTCCGCTGGCAGTTACATTTTTTAAGACTATTTCATCTATTTCTTTTATCATTTTCTCAGCATTTAATTTTTCCATATAATTTAAAAATCCGGCTTTTTTACCTTCTTCAATATCTTTGCTGCTAAATTTTGTTGTTATTGCCATCATAGGTAAATGAGCTAGTGAATTATTCCCTTTCACTCTTCTAGCAAATTCTAATCCATCCATTTGTGGCATTTCAATATCAGACAAAATAAAACAGTAATGGTTTTTTGGTGCTTTTTCTAACATATCAAGTGCTATGGCACCATCAAAGGCAGTATCAACAATAAAACCAGCATCTTCTAAAACTGTTTTTACATAATTTCTAAAAAATGAACTATCTTCTGCATATAAAATTCTACAATTAATACGCTGTGATTTTAAATCTTTTTCTTTCATATCTTCTTTTAATTCATTCGCTTTTTTTACATGTCCTACTTGAATTTTCTCTTTTAAAATTTCAATCATATTTAAGATATCTGCTACAACAATAATATTATTATCAGTTGCTATTGTTCCTAATATTCCTAGTCTATCTTTTATGGATTGATTTATCTTACTTGTTACTTCAACTATATCATGTACTGCATTAACTTCTATTCCGTAAAAATTTTCACTTTTCTTCACAACAATAATTGGTATTCTTGTTGTATCGAGTTTATTAGGCGCTTCAAACTGTAAATTAAGAAACTGTGGCAATGAAAAAATTGGTAGCAATGATTCACGATAACGAATAACCTTTTGTTCTCCAGAAAATTCGAAGGCTGTTTTCTCAAATTCTTCTATTCTGTTTACAAGAGTTAAAGGAACTGCATAATGTCCAGGAGCACCCACATCAATTAATAAATATTCACTTGAATCTTGATGATAATAATTTGAAATTTTACTTTTAATTAAAGTAGTCTTTTTATCTTCTGAACTTTCTAAAGAGATATGCGCTCTTGTAGCAATTCCTAATACATCTAATGTCAAAGCAACAGAGCCATCGCCCATTATAGAAGCACCTGAAAATACTTTTAGCTCTTTTAAAAATTGGGTCAGTGGTTTTACTACAATATCAGCAGAATCATCAATATCATCTACAATTAATCCAAATAAAAAATTATCTGCATTTAATATAACGACATTTGTTATGCTTTTTTCAATAAAAGCCACATCAACTTTTTTAGAAAATAAAATTTCAGAAAGAGAAATAATTGGAATTAGCTTTCCTCTGAGACGAAAAACCATGTTACCTTGAAGAGATTCAATTTTTTCAGCATTTTGTTCTGTTCCATCAATCATAATTAGTTCAACTAATTTAGTTTGTGGAATTGCAAATTTTTGTGCATTTGCTTTTACAATAAGTGCTGGCAGAATTGCTAAACTTAACGGAATTTTAATGATAACAGTTGTTCCTAGTCCTTGTGTACTAAATAAGTCTACTACTCCACCTATTTTTTCAATATTCGTTTTAACAACATCCATTCCAACACCTCTTCCTGAAATATTGGAAACTGTCGTCGCCGTTGAAAACCCAGGGTAAAAAATAAACATTTGAATTTCTTTTTCAGTCATTTTAAGTAAATGTTCTGCTGTAACAAATCCTTTTTCTATAGCTTTTTCTCCTATTCTTTTGATATCAAGCCCTTTCCCATCATCAATCACTTCAATGATTACAAGTCCATTTTCATTGTAAGCATTAATTTGGATTAGTGCTGTTTCTTTTTTTCCTTGTTTTTTTCTTTCTTCTACTGTTTCTATTCCATGATCTATTGCATTACGTACTATATGCATTAAAGGATCTTTAACGGCTTCAATAACTGTTTTGTCTAATTCTGTTTCTACCCCATGTAATTGAAGATCAATTTTTTTCTCAAGCTCTCTTGATAAATCACGAACAACTCTTGAATAAACTGTTAGTATATTACCAATAGGTTGCATCCGCGTTTTCATAACTTCTGTTTGCAATTCAGCAGTTAAAATATTTAATCTTTGACTCATCTTTAAAAATTCTTGATCTTCATCGTTTTCTTTTGCATGCTGAAGGAGTTGATTGCGAATTAAAACCAATTCACCTACTAAATTCATTAAACTATTTAATAAACCTACTTGCACCCGAATTGTTTCATTAGCATTATCCTCAACGATAACTTTTTTAATTTCTTTATTCTCTAAACTATTAGCAACAGTTTGTTGATTTTTTTGGAATTGTTCTTCTTTTTTCACATTTTGTAAATTATTCTCTTGAATTTTATTTTCCATTGCTACATTACTGCTTGCTTTAGGAACAGTTTCCGTAAAAAATCCAAATCCATTATTTTCATCTTTATTGCTGCTCACTTGCTCAACTCTTTCTGAAATATTAATTTTATTGCCTAAAGTCCCTGGTTTATCGGCATATAACATTACTTCCTTTACAAGGGGTTGTGTTTTTATAAAATTAAATTCTATTGAATTAAAAAACTGAAACAATAGTTTATCAAGTTCTTTGCTTTGACTTGGTTCTTTATTTGAACTCTTTATACTAACTAAAGCAATTTCTATAAAATCTAAGCCTATAAAAATGCAATCTATTAATTCTTTTGAAAAAGGTAACTTTTCTTTCCGAACAGGGTCTAAACAAGTTTCAAGTGCATGTGCAAATTGCCCTATTCGCATAAAACCAAATAATTGAGCAGAACCTTTAATGGTATGAATATCTCTATATATAGAAGCAAGAAGTTCTTTTTTCATTCCATTTTTTTGAATTTCATTTAGACTTGTTGAAATTCTTTCAAGCATTTCCTGACATTCATCGATATATTCTTGAAATGCTGCTTCTTGTTTGCTAGCCATACAATCCTTTCTTAAATTAGTCTAAACTAGCAGAAATACTAACCTTATATAGCACATTTGGGACATCAATAATTGAAACAGTTTTTTCATTAACTTGCACATTACCTAAAATCCCAAGTCTATCAATAACATGAGTATCTATTTCTTCTTGCCTTTCGACAATATCTAGGACTTCTTCAACTTGAAAGCCAACATATTGTTCATTGTTTTTAACAACAATAACATTGATTCTATCATCAGAAGACTTTAAACATTTCGGCAATCTTAAAATATTAGCCAAATTGTAAATTGGCATAACTTGCTCACGATATTGAATAACATCTAATTCACCAGACTTATGAATATTTTTTTTATTTATTTCTTCAATTCTAAAAATATACTCCAAAGGTATAGCAAAGATAGATTTTTCTTCAATTCTTGTGATTAAAATATCTGATTTTTTTTCTTTACTTTTCAATTCTATATTTGTTTCTTTAGAAAAATTATCGGTCATTTTTTTTAGGCCAGTGAATTCTGCTATTTTTTTTACATCTAAAACAAGACCAACAGAACCATCACCCATAAATGTTGCTCCGGAAAATATCCCACCAAAATTAAAACAATTAGGTATTTTCTTCAAGACTATTTCTTCTGAATCAATAATATTATCAATAATTATAGCAAAAGAGTAGCCTTCATTTTTTATCACTAACAATTCAATATAATCACTATTTTTCTTAGCACCAGCATTTAATTTTAGTATTTTATCGAGTTCCACTAAGGGGTAAATAACATTCTCTCTTTTCAAAACTTTTTGATTAAAAACAGAATAAATATTTTCAATAAATTCTTCGTTTTTAATGCGCAAAACAATATCAATGCTTTCTTCTGGTATAGCAAAAGTTCTTTCATTTACTTCAATAATTAATGAATTTAAGATGGTGACAGATTTTGGTTTTGGTAATTTCAGTGAAAATTTAGTACCCCTATTCAAGTTTGATTCTATCGTTAATTTTCCATTAATTGCTTCAACTGAAGACTTGACCATATCCATCCCAACACCACGACCTGAAATATCTGTTACTTGAGTTGCTGTGCTAAAGCCCGGAGCAAAAATAATTTCAAATATCTCTTTGTCGGACATTTTTTTAATTTGATCTAATGTATAAATTCCTTTTTCAATAGCTTTTGCTTTTACTCTATCTGTATCAATACCCCTACCATCATCTTGAATATTTAAAATAAAATCATTATTATCTTCCTCGCATTTTATATGAATTGTCCCTTTTTCTTGTTTTTTTAATTTAACTCTTTCTTCAGCACTTTCAATTCCATGGTCTGCGCTATTTCTAACTAAGTGAATAATACAATTACTGCAAACTTCAGCTATAGAATTAGCGACTCGAATAGAATCCCCTTCAATAATTAATTGGATATTTTTATTTAATTCTTTTGCTATATCTTTTATAATTCTTTGCAGGGGTTTAAATATTCCACCAATTGGTACTTTACAAATTTCACTAATTTTATTTTGAATAACACCATTTATTTTTGTCATTTCCTCAAATAACTCACTTAATATATGAATTTCCTTATTATCAGAGTATTTTGATTCTAAGCTATGAATAATTTTTAAAACCATGTTTCTAATTACTGTAATTTCACCTGCATAGCTTGCCAATTCATCTAACAAAAAAACTGGGACAGAAATATTTTCTTTAACTTTAACTCCTGTATTAGTTTTTTTTGCTTCTTTTTTCTCAATATCATCAGCTTTTTTTTCAAGGTAATTTAGATCTTTTATTATTTTTTCTAAAGAAAATTGATGTAAATTTCTTTTTGGTATTGAGGATACTAATTCTTTTATTCTATCAAGACCAAGAAATATGATATTTAAAACTTCATCACTAATAATTAAATTTTTCTTTTTTATAGCTTGAAAAATATCTTCATACTTATGAACATATTTGGTTACAATATTTGTATTCAAACAACCGCTTGAGCCTTTTAATGTATGTAACTCTCTAGCAATAGAATTTATCAAATCATTATTGTTTCTATCATCTTCTAAGAGAAGAATTTTTTCTTCAACTTCATCAATAATTGAAATTGCTTCTTCAAAAAATGTGGCTTCAATTGCTCTATTTTCAATAATACTTTGACAGCGATCTTCTGAATTTTTTTTAACTATTTCAAGCATTTTTTCAAATTGAAATGGTTTTTCATAAAAACCACAAATCTTTAAATTTAGCGCATCTAAAGCCATTTGTTTTGAAACATATGCTGAAATAATTCCGAATGGGATTTTATCATCTAACTCCAGAGTTTTTTTTCTTAATTCAAATCCATTTAAATTTGGCATCATATAGTCACAAAGTACTAAAACTAAATCTTCAATATTATTCCTAAATAACTCTAAGCCTTCATTTACATCATTGGAAATAATGGGAGTAAATCCTGCTTTTATAATTATTTCTTTACCTATTTGTAATAAATCTTTTTCATCATCAATCCATAATATTTTTAAATTTTCTTTCATTTCCGACATATTTTTCTCTTTTTTAATTCATATGAAATATCAATACTATATTATTGAAATTTATAATAACAATAAATAATGCATTTATTACCTATACATTTATAATTTAATAGGAAATATTTAATACCCCAAATATGACAGTTATCAATTATTTCCTATTTTATTTTTCTTATTTTTCTATAAAGTTAATAAAAATACTTCTATAGGAAATAATTATGCAAATAAAAACTGATTTAATTAAAGATTGTTTTGAACTTATAAAGCCTATTTTAGATCAAATTATTGCAAGATTTTATGAAAATTTATTTCTTGACTTTCCACAAACAAAACAAATATTAATAAAATATGATTTAAACAAACAAAAAAAATTTTTAATAAACTCTTTAATTACTATAATCGATAATTTAGAAAATAAAAAAAATTTGACCCAATTTTTGCAAGAGCTTAGCGAGCAACTGCAAAAATTACCACTTGCAGACCCACATTATGATTGGGCTGCACAAACTTTCCTAAAAACTTTAGGGCAATTTCTAGGTAGATCTTGGAGCTCTGATTTAAGTTTTGAATGGGGTAGCGTATTTAATTTAATTGTCAATACTTTAAAACAAGGAGTAAGTCTTAATATGCAAAATGATCTTCAGCATTCTATAGTAGCACACAGTTCTCAAGAACAATTGATTTCAAATGAAAAGTCTGAAACCAGTTGTCTGACTGATGAATTTAAGCAAAACATTCAAAATGCTGTTAAAGCCATTGTTTTGAAGCAAATAAAATTAGAAGTTGAAAAATATTTAAAAGAAGAATTAATAGAAATATCAAGAATGACTCCAGAAGAATTAATAGCTGTTGCCATTCAACCAAAGGGTTAGAAAACTTTAGCAATCGATGAAAATAAGTTTTTTAATTCAAAAAATAAGACTAGTAATATGAAAAATATTTTTTTTATTTGCTTTATTGTTTTTATTACACCTGCTTTTTGTCAAGAAAAAATTACTATTAAATTTGCCATAAATGAAGACTCAATTCCATTATCATATTCAATTAATAAAAAACCAAAAGGAATTTTAGTAGATATTATAAATGAATTTTCCAAATTAAATAAAGAAAAATATAAAATATTTTTAGAACCATTTCCATGGCCTAGAGTTATTTATATGGTAAAAAAAGGTGAATTCGATGCTTTTATTAGTTTAAAAAGCAAAGAAAGAGATGAATATGTGGATTATAGTTCATATCTGGTATTAAAAGAAAATCTTTATTTTTACTACTCAAAAGAAAATAAAAAATTGACTAATTTAAATACATATAATTCAATAAATGACTTTAAAAATTTCCTTTTTCTAGATTATTTTGGTGATAGTCTTAATAAATATCATTCTGAAGAAAATGGTTTTAAAAATGAATTTTCAACCAATAAAAAGTATATTTTATTCAAATTAAATAAAAATAGAGGAGATCTATTTTTATCTACAAAAAGATCTCCTCAATTCTTAATAAAAAAATATAAACTAAAAAATATAGTTTGGAAAAAAGTTGATTTTATAAAGGGTGATTTCAACTATTATCTATGTCTAAGAAAAAATATAGCAAATAAAAAATCTATTTTAACTGATTTCGATAATTTTATTAAAGCCCCAGAAACAATCCAAAAAATTAATAAAATTACCGAAAGATATATTAAAAATATAGATGAATAATTGGAATTAATATATTTATAATATTTATTTGTAAGATTAAACTTTAATATTTTTCACTAATATATCTAATTTACTTGCTAATTCACTCAAAGATCTTGCAGAAATTAAAACTTGCGAAGATCCATTTGAAGTTTGCACTGCAGCCTCCGAAACTACTTTTACATTTTGAGTAATATTTGCCACTCCCTCAGCTGATTGTTGTACAATTCTTGCTACTTCATTTGTTGTAGCAGCTTGCTCCTCTACCGAAGCTGCAATTGCAGTTGCAATACTATTTAATTTTTCAATTGATTGGCTAATTAAAGTAACTGCATCGATAGAGCTTTTAGAATCGCTTTGAATTCCTGTAATTTTATTAGTAATGTCTTCTGTTGCTTTAGCAGTTTGTTTTGCTAATTCTTTCACTTCATTTGCAACCACTGCAAAGCCTCTTCCCGCGTCCCCAGCTCTTGCTGCTTCAATTGTTGCGTTTAAAGCCAATAAGTTTGTTTGTTGTGCTATAGAACTAATTACTTTAATGACGTTACCAATTTCTTTGCTACTCTCACCTAACTTTACAATAATTGAATTTGTATTTTGTGCTTGTTTAAGTGCAAGAGAACTACTTGCAGAAGCTTCAGCAGCATTGCGAGCTATTTCTTTAATTGCCGCACTCATTTCCTCTGTATTTGTTGCAACTGAACGCACACCTTGGGATACCTCCTCTGACGAAGCAGCCGTTGAGTTTGCAACTGACGTGGTTTTTTCTGCATTTGTGCTCATTTGCTTAGAAGTTGCATTTAATTCTTCTGAGGCTGCAGCTAGTTGGCGGGAAGCCTCTCCAATATTTTCAGTTAATGTAACTCTGTCTGTAATAATTTCCCAAGTAACCATAATGCCAATATATTTTTTATCAGAATCATATACAGCAGAAGCTAACAAGCTTAATTTTTCAGGTCCAACGGAAATTATTGCTCTATGAGGAAGATTTTTATCATTTGCCAGCAATCTTCTTTGATGTGCAGGATTTTTATGAAAAATATCAATACTTGAACCCACAAATTCATTCAGTCTAATGGGCAAGTACTTTTCCAATTTTTCTAATGTTTTTAAGCTAGTGCTGTTTGCGTAAGTAATTTTAAAATCCATATCAGAAAACATAACATTAATAGGAATATTTTCCATCATAGAATTAATTCTTGCTAAGTTGCCTTCAATAAGTAATTTCTGGGTTACAATATCCCATGTTACCATTACCCCTATATATTTTTGATTTGTATCATAAATTGCAGAGACTAAAAGATCTAACTTTTCTGGACCAACAGTTATAATTGCTCGATGTGGAAGGTTTTTATCATTTGCTAAAATTCTTCTTTGATGTGCTGGTACCTTATGGAAAATATCAATACTTGAGCCAACAATTGCATTTACTCTGATAGGCAGAAATTTTTCAATTTTTTGCAGAGTTTCTTTACTTGTTTGATTGATATATGTAATTGTAAAATTCAAATCGCAAAACATAATATTAATTGGAGAGTTATCGGCCATTCCTTTGTATTCATCTAAGTTTAAACCTGTTAAAGTTGTTAAATTTAAACCTGGAATATTTGTACTTTGATTGCCCTTTAGCTCTTCCATGGTAATCCCCTTAAAATTAGTAATTTTAGCAATAACTTTAATTCTACTAAAAATAACATGCCCTATTAATGAGTAAGAAATATAAAGCGTTTATTTTTTGTCTATTGCAGTGAAGAATGTTGATTGTATAATAAAACATACTTTCTATTATTTTATTCTACGGAGAAGCAAATGGCTCACAAAATTTTAATTGTTGATGATGCTAAAACAATTCGCCAACAAGTGAATTTTACCTTAACAAAAGGGGGCTTTGAAGTCATTGAAGCAGAAGATGGGGTAGATGGAATAGCAAAATTGAAAAATAATAAGGATATAAAAGCAATAATCAGCGATATCAACATGCCAAATATGGGTGGGCTTGAAATGGTCGCACAAATCAATACAAGTAGCGACCTACCGCATCCACCAATATTAATGCTAACCACTGAAGGTGCAGCCGAAATGATTGCTGAAGCTAAAAAAGCAGGTGCTAGTGGTTGGATCACAAAACCTTTTAAGCCGGAAGTCCTAATAGAAGCTGTAAAAAAACTGGTTGGTGCATAATTATTATCAATTATATATATAAATTTTTCTTTATAAAATTAGAAATAATTGAAATAAAATAAAAATAGGAGTTAAAAAATTGGCGGATGTTTCAGAAGCTAAATATTTGGAATTACAAAATGTTATTCAAGCATTTCATAAAGCACAAGCTATTATAGAGTTTAGCATGGAAGGAATAATTTTAACCGCTAATAATAATTTCCTGCATGTAGTAAATTATAATTTAGATGAAGTTGTTGGCAAACATCACAGAATTTTTTGTGAAACAAATTATGCAAATAGTATTGAATATAGACTATTTTGGGAAAAATTAGGTAGAGGTGAATTTGATTCCGGTGAGTTCCGCCGTTTTGGTAAAAATGCAAAAGAAGTATGGTTACAAGCTTCTTATAATCCAATTCTGGATTCAAATGGCAAACCTCAAAAAATAGTAAAAATAGCTTCTGATATAACAATCCAAAAAATGAAAAATACTTATTTTGAAAGTCAAATAAATGCAATTGAAAAAACACAAGCTGTTATTGAATTTACATTAGATGGTATTATCATAAATGCAAATGAAAATTTCTTACAGTTAACTGAATATTCTTTAAGTGAAATTAAAGGAAAACATCACAGAATGTTTTGCGATCCTAGCTATACAAACTCAAATGAATATAGAATTTTTTGGGAAAAATTAGCAAATGGGGAATCTGATGCTGGTGAATATAAGCGTTTTGGAAAAAATGGGAAGCTAGTTTATCTCTCAGCTTCATACAACCCCATTTTTGATACAAGCGGAAAACCATTAAAAGTTATTAAGTACGCTACAGACGTAAGTAAACAAAAACTAAAAGATCAAGAACTAAATGCTCTCTCAAAAGCACAAGCAGTAATAAATTTTAATTTAGATGGCACAGTTATTGAAGCAAATGAACTCTTCCTTTCCCTTATGGGATATAGATTAGATGAAATAAAAGGAAAACATCACTCTATATTTTGTGACCCAATTTATACAAATAAACCAGAATATCGAGAATTTTGGCAAAAATTAAATAACGGGCAATTTTCAGCAGGTCAATTTCAACGTTTTGCGAAAGGCTCAAGGGAAGTTTGGATTCAAGCTTCTTATAATCCAGTTTTTGATTTAACAGGGAAAGTATACAAAGTAGTTAAATATGCAACTGATATAAGTAAAGAAAAATTTGAATGGCTAGAACTTGTAAGGACACTTGAAGAAACAGCTATTCAATTAGGTTCAGCTTCTGAAGAATTAGCAACAACAGCTTCAGAACTTACAGCCAATTCAAATGAGACATCAAAACAATCAGTCAGCGCTTCAGCAGCCTCAGAGGAAGTAGCTAAAGGAGTAAATTCAGTTGCAACAAACACTGAAGAAATGGCTGCATCTATTAAAGAAATTTCAAAAAGTACATCCGCCGGATCAGAAAAAACACGCCAAAGTTTAAAACTATCTCAAGAAACAAATTCAATAGTCAGCCAACTTGGAAATGAAAGTAAAGAAATTGGTACAGTTCTCAAAACAATTAGTTCTATTGCGCAACAAACAAATTTATTAGCATTAAACGCTACAATTGAAGCGGCAAGAGCAGGGGATTCTGGTAGAGGTTTTGCAGTCGTAGCAAGTGAAGTCAAAGAACTTGCGAAACAAACAGCAAAAGCTACTGAAGATATCTCTTTTAAAATTGGTACAATACAGCAGAGCACAGCGAAGGCGGTTTCTGCAATTGGAGAAATTTCTAAAGCAATTGAGGAAATAAATACAATTTCAGTCACAATCGCTACAGCAGTAGAAGAGCAAGCAGCAACTACAACTGAAGTTTCACGCATTGTATTAGAATCTAGTAAAGCAGTAGATGGAATCTCAACTTCTATTAAGAAAGTTTCAATTTCGGCATCTCAATCTTCTACCAGTGCACTCCAGTTACAAGATGCTGCAAAAAGTTTAAATCATTTAGCAATTAAACTCCGAGATTTAGTCTTAAAATTAAAAGTAAACTAATATATTAATAATAATAGGAATTAAGGAAAAGATACTCATAAAAAATCATATAGAAAAATATCTGGAGGATAAATGTTAAAAATCAAAATTCTTATCTTATTGTTATTCACTTTAATAACGGAACAAACTTTTGCTGCTTTTTATACTCTGGATTATCCTCCGTTTAGTTGTACTCATGAACAAGCAACAAAAGGAATTTCAATTCACTTTGTGCGTGAATTACTAAAAATTACAGATATTAAAGAAGAAATTTTAATTGGCAATTGGGCCGAAGGTTTAGAAAAAGCAAAAAAAAATGAAATAGATGGAATATTTCCTGCGATTAAAACAAAAGAAAGAGAAGAATTTCTTATTTTTCCTGCTGAAACTCTTTTTACTGAAAACATTGTTGCTATTGGAAAAAATTCTTCTGAGTTAAATACAATTGATGATATTTCTAAACTGACTGGGAAAAAAATTTGCACAGGTAAAGGCTTTAGTCTTGGTAATAAAATTGATAACTTGATTAAGCAAAAGAAAATCATAAAAGAAGAAGAAAAAGATGTTAGAAATTGTTTAACATCTGTCCTGAATAATAAAGTTGATTATTTTCTTGCTGATAAATTAATTGCAGAATTTGCATTAATTCACTTTAATGATAAAGATAAAACTTTAGCAATATCTGAAAAAATTTTAGATTCCACTCCAAATTACCTTGCTTTTACAAAAAAAAGTAAATATTTAAAAAAAATTCCTGAAATTGAATTAGCTATAAAAAAGCTTAAACAGGAAAATTTTATCAAACAACTAATGACTCAAGAATTTAATGATTGTTTTTAAATTTAAAAACTATTATAAATACTTATCTAATCCCTCAGCATTCTGTATAATTCCATGTTGGTACAAAGGAATAAGATGATTTTTAAGACCCACATTACTTATGTCAGAAGATATTCTATTAAAATTATTTTTTAAAACTTGAATAGTTTTACTAAACTGTCTATTCATAAAATCTTTCCAAGCCTTAACATCTGAATATTGCATAAAATCTTTGTTACAATAATTTGTAATAGTTTCTAATGAATTTGTAGCAGTAGATCTGAAAGAATGTACATTAGAATTTTCAACCAACATAATACCTGCTAAATTTTTCTCCTCAACTTCACTTAATCCATAAGTTAATGAAGTCACACTTATATTTGTATAAAATATGTACATTAATTTTTCATTTGCAATTTCAAGTTTTATTATTTGCTCAAATAGAGGCATTATTTTAGATTTTATATGTTTGCATTCCGCATTTTTATTTGTGCGATCATCTGCAGAATATGTAGGGTCTTTTGAAGAGGATGTGCCGACTCCACAACTATTAAATATCATTAAAGTTACTATTAAAAGAACTATTTTTTTAATTAAATTCACACGTTAAAGCCTCCTCAATTTTATTATATTTTTGCAATAAAAATCACAAAAACAAAGAGATTTTAACATTATTTATAAAAAATAAAATTAAATTATTATTTAATATATAAAATAAAAAATAATATTTTTTTATCAATTAAATCAATATCTTAATTTTAAAACAAGAGTCTTACCTAACTTTTATCAAAATATAACAAAATTTTAAATTTATACAAATTTTATAGAAAATAGATAATTATATTTGGAAAATCTTCGAACACATGATAACTGTATGAAAATAAATAATAAAATGTAAGCGTAAATCAATAACTAATATTCATCTGAACTACAAATGTTGTATTTGGAGAATTTTCAACATATTTTAAACTACCATGATTAGCTTGAATAATACCTTTCGCAATACAAAGTCCCAAACCTTTTGGTAAATTCATCATCTCTTTAGATGAAACAAATGGCTCCATTAAGCTTGTTTGCAAGTTTTTTGGAATACCATTTCCAGAATCAGTAAAATAAACCTCTACAGTATTTTCCAAATTTTTTATCACAGAAATTTTAATCCACCGCTCTGTTAAATTTAATATTGATTCGTAAGAGTTTAATATTAAATTATAAAAAGCATGCGATAAATTAATAAGTTTGCATTTTATCAATAAATCATCAGGTATATCAATTTTAACTTCAATATTATCTTTTGCAAATTTTCTTTCAAACATAAAAAAAATAGTTTGCAAAATATCTTTTAATGAAACTAAAGTTACTACTTCATTTTCATCGCATTGTGAAAAATCATTTAATGATTTAACTATTTTTGAAATTCTTTGACTAGCAGTTATAATAATTTCCATATCGTGTTTTATATTTAAGGATTCCAATATTTCATTTTCAAAATTTTCCATTTTTGTTGTGATATAAGATATTTTTCCTAAAATAATAGCTAAAGGATTATTTATTTCATGGGCTATTCCTGACGATAAATTTATTATAGAACTTTGTCTTTCTTTTTTTATAAAATCTATCTGAATTTTTTCTAACTCTTTTTTTGCTTTATACAATTCAAAGTAATTTATCACCTGCTTTGATAATACTGCTAGCATTTCTTTTTGTTTATTTGTTAATTGCTTTGGCTGATAGTCAATAACACATAATGTACCAATATTGTTACCATTAGGTGTCCTTAACGGTTGACCTGCATAAAAGCGCAAAGAGGGTTCACCCAATACCAATGGATTATCTTTAAATCGATCATCTATTTGTGAATCCTCCACTATAAATAACTTATTTTGCTCTATGGCATGAGTACAAAATGAGACATTTCTTGCAATTTGAGTTACTTCTAAGCCTGTTTTTGCTTTAAATACTTGTACGTCTTTGTCGACTAAAGAAATAAAGGCTATTGGGACTTCACAGATACTAGAAGCTAGCTGGGTTATTTCATCTAAATTAATGTCACCATCTGAATTTAAGATTTGGTAACTATACAGTTCTTGCAAGCGTTTTTCTTCCGAACTGAATTCTTCAATAACCATATTTCTCCTTAAAGAAATGCCTTTAATGAAATAGATAACTCATTTGCTAATTGTAATTCATTTTTAGATAACTCTCTATCCTGTTCTGCCATATGTTCAAGAATATGGCTTTCAATTACTTCACACATTAAGCCAGTAAGTGCTCCACGCACTGAAGCCAGTGTATGCAGAATTTTTTTGCAGTCCTCATCTGTTTCTAATGCTTGTTCTACACTCTTTAGTTGACCTTGCATTTTTTTCACACGTGCAATTAAGCGCAATTTATTTGAAATATGATGTGATTTTTCATTTGTAGATTGTGTTGACATAATTTACCCCCCTACCCTATAATTTCATAATCGATCTTCAGCCGAAGGTCAATTCCATGCCCACTCGAGGTTAGTATGAATATTGAAAAAACTGCGGAAATAAAATTTTCCATTAATGGAATGGATTGTCCAAGTTGTGCGCAAAAAATTGAAATATTTAGTAAAAATGCAAAAGGAGTCCACGAGGCAAAAGTCAATTTCGTAAATTCTATTTTACTTTTAAAGTTTGAACCAGAAATATTTAAAAAAGATCAATTTATTCTTTCCACTAAAAAATTGGGCTATTCTTTACAAGAAGAGGCAATTAAAAATAAATATAATTCGATTGCCACGTTAAAAAAACAATTTCAAAAAAGTAAAAATTTTAAAAGTTTTCCACAAAAAAAAATTGTCGCAAAAAAAATTCAAATTGATAAAAAAACTTCAAGTTTTACAAAATTTGCAACTTTTTTTACAAGTCAAAATTGGACATTGATAGGAATTTTAAGTTTCGTATATTTAGCTCTGTTATCCCTCCAATATTTCTATAACAAAAATTGTCATTCCTTATTTACAGGTTTAACCTTAATCCCCCTCTATCCAATTGTAACAAAGGCTTTTTATCTAGCTAAAGCAAAACATATATTTAGTGTGGAAACTTTGATGAGTATTTCAAGTATAGGAGCAATCACTATAGGCGCTAGCGAAGAAGCTGCTGCAGTCCTAATATTATATTTAATTGGGGAAAAGCTTGAATCTGTGACCCTTGCAAAAAGTAATCAAGAATTAAAAATGCTTATGGGAATACTGCCAGAAACAGTAACTAGGGTTACAGAAAATCATACTCAAGAAATAATCCCTCTATCAGAAATAGAAGTAAACAATATATTAGAAATAAAACCTGGAGACAGATTTCCTGTAGATGGAAAAATAATTTCAGGTGAAGCTTTCATAGATGAGTCTCTGATAACAGGTGAAGCCACTCCTATATTTAAAAATGAAAATTTTCCTGTTTCAGCTGGCTCTATCAATCTTGATGGTTTTTTATTAATTCAAGCAGAATCCACTGCCGAAAATAATACTGTTAGTAAATTAGTTCACCTCATAACAGAAGCACAAGCTTCAAAAACTAACGCAATGCGTAGCATAGAAAAATTTAGTAAAATCTACACCCCCACAATTTTATTGCTTGGTATTTTAGTTGCCGCCATTCCTCCCCTTTTTTTTCATGAGAATTGGTTTTCTTGGATTTACCGCGGACTGGCAATATTATTAATAGGATGTCCATGCGCTTTAGTCATTTCCACACCCTCTGCAATTTCGGCTGGAATTTTAATAGCTGCGAAATTAGGAATATTAATTAAAAATGCTATTTCATTAGAAACAATTGGAAAAATAAAGCAAATTGCTTTTGATAAAACAGGGACATTAACTTATGGTAAACTTGACGTAACAAAAATTGTTTCTTTTGATAAATCTGAAATGCAGATACTGCAATTAGCAGCAAGTGTAGAAGCAAAAACCAATCATCCCTTGGCTAAATGTATTATAGAGTATGCAAAAAAATTAGATGTTTCAATTTCAGATGTAAAAAATTCTAAAACAATACCTGGAGTTGGAGTCCAAGGAGAAATAAATAATTTAGCTGTATTAATTTGTTCACCGCAATACGCAAGAAAAATAACTGCCATTTCTGATAATTTTGCAAATGAAATTATAGAATTACAAACCAAAGGAAATACTGTAATTTGTATTTTAGTAAATTTTAAAATTGAAGGATTAATTGCTTTAAAAGACAAAATTAAAATTGAGGCCAAAGAAACAATTGAAAAATTAAAAAAATTAAATATAAATTCTACTATTTTGACAGGAGATAACGTAACTACTGCCAATTTAATCGCAAATCAATTAGATATTGCTGTTAAAGCTGAATTGCTACCTAATGAAAAGTTAAATTTTATTAAATCAACTTCGGAAAAATCTTTTATTGCTATGGTTGGAGATGGTATAAATGATGCACCTGCCTTAGCAGCAGCAAATATTGCAATTGCCATGGGAAATGGAAGTAATATTGCAATTGATTCCTCGCAAGTGATAATAACAGGTAATAAATTAACAAGCATTGTTGATGCTATTTCGCTTTCAAAAAAAGTAATGGTCACAATAAAACAAAATATAGTTATTGCAATTGGGCTTAAAGCAATATTTTTTATCTTAACTATTTCTGGTGCAACACAATTGTGGATGGCAATAATAGCTGATACTGGAGCAACATTAATTGTTACATTAAATTCACTAAGCATTTTATTTTTTAAATCTAAGTTTAGTATTAAAAAACTTTAATCCATTTTTTAAGCTGATTACTTTCATAAGCTAATTCAATTAACTTAATTACATTCAATGCATCTTTTGGATCAACTGGGTTTTTCTCTTTTGCAACGATTGCAGAATAAATCTGGAGATAAAATTGGAAGTAATTTCCTGGTAAAGTTGAAATATCAATTAACATTTGCTGACCATTATTTATTTGCACAAATTTAACTTTATTTTCTATATTATTTTCATGCCCCCAAGTTTCGATATTTAATTTTTCACCTTTTGCAATAAAATTTAAAGAATTTTCTTGGGGATCCAGACCATTTTTTAGGAAAAATCCATTCTCCCCTAAAATAGAAAATATAGGCCGAGGTTGAAAACCTAAATTAGTTGCTCCAAGAATTGCTGTTGTTTTTTCATACTGAAAAATAAGATGAAAATAATCTAAAGTAGAAGCATTAGTTCTCTGCATTTGAAGATCTGCAAAAATCTCTATGGGCATTCCTAATGTAAAAAGAACTTGATCAATTAAATGCGAACCCAAATCATATAAAATACCAGAACCTTCCTGTTCTTGCTCTTTCCATTTTTGTTTATTTACGATTGGTCTAAACCTATCAAAATAACTTTCATATAAAGAAATATTTTGCAGTTTTTTTTCAAGAATACATTTTTGAAGGGTTAAAAAACCATTATCCCAACGTCTATTATGAAAAACACTCAGTAATAAATTTTGTTTTTTAGCAATATTTATTAACTCTTCACCCTGAGAAAAAGAAATTACAAAAGGTTTATCTACAACAACATTTTTCCCAGAAAGTAAAGCTTTCTTAGCTAATGAGAAATGTTCTTTATTTGGAGCTGTGATAATAACTAAATCTAATTCTTTTATTTTACAAAGCTGATCAAAATCAGATATTACAGAAACTGTTGGATAAGTTTTTTGTACTTTTTCGGCTTGGGTTGTGTTTATATATTTTAAATTAAAGCAATTGGAATTTGTAATTAAAGGGGCGTGAAAGGTAGAACCCGACAATCCAAAGCCAACAATAGCTGTATTTAGTTTTTTCATATGAGTATCCAAAAAAAAGACTCTAGAATGATTTAGATTCTAAAGTCAATTATTTTGTTAAGTTAGAAATTATTCCGATAATTTCAATCCACCATAGCAATCTGTCATATTAGTTAGTCTTGCATAGCCAGAAGTAATAGTTACTCTAATGTCAATCTACCAGAGCACGAAGTAACAGCATCTTCAATTGATATTTCGGAGTCCATAGTTGATTTACATGAATACACTTTTCTAAACTTCTTCTGCTTTCCAATATAAGCCTCAATAACGCAGCGAGTTTCCACTACTCGATCTTCAGTTTTTGGTATTTTAGGGCCAACCTTTGCTTTGCAACTTGAAAGAATTCTTCTTTTAGATTCAGTCCCTTCGGAAACGGCTCCATCCATTATTTTAATTTTTTCGTTTTTATCCTCTTCTAATAAAGAGATAAGATCATCTCTTAAAGCTAAAGATACTTTATCTTTATTTGAGATAAATACGTACTGATCCTTATCACCTTCTTTAGCTACTAATTCAGAAAGTTTACTAAAAATATCTTCATCTTTAGAAATATTGCCGCATCCGCTATTGGTTTTACAAAGGTTTAAATCTTCTTCATAGGTATTTTGATACTCTGCTAGAAATTTTTTTGCTGCATCAACATTTTTAGCAAGAGTTTCATCATCTTTTGCATTTTCTAAAGACTGCACTAAACTTTTAGCTTTTTTATTAATTGAAGCAAGCTTTTCTTGCAATGAATTTAAAAAAGACGCCTTTTCTAGGGTAACAACTGCTGAAAAAGAATCTTTATTATTACATCTTTTTAAAGTTTTAGCACCAATTATAACCTCTGAAACAACAGACTTAGATGTTGCATTCAATGATGCATTTTCATTTGTCTCTTCAACTGTAGCTGTAGCGGTTACTTTTTGTCGAATATTTCTTGCTAAATCAACTTGTGCATTTTGATCAGCTTCTTTTTGAGTATTTCCTGTTCCATATCCAACATATAATTCCTTTTGAGTTTTTGATTGTAGATCAGCAAGGGTAGAACAAGGATCTGTTTGTGCATAAACACTACTGAACAAAGCAATAGAAGACAAACTTATAAATAAACCAAAAGCTTTCATTTTTCACCTATTATATTGGATGAGAACAATTGTTTGGAAGGATATTCTATCAGAGATTAATCTTCTGATTTTTCAGAAGCTCCGGCATCCTTCTTACCAACGCTATCAATAAATTGTTTTTGCGCATCAAGCAATTTTCTACGGATTTCAGGATTTCCACCTGGAGCACCATTTATAGCATCACGCATTTGTTTGTCTAAAACAGATTTTTCAATAGCTACTTGAACAGCGCACATTAATTTTTGAGTTGGCCTTACACCTGACTCATCTGCTTCCATTGTTTTTTCCCAATAAGTGGTAGTTACTTTAGCTCCAGAAATATTTCCTTGGGATAAAAATGCTGTTAGTGAAGAGAGAGATGGATCTGATGAAGCATTTAAATCTTCAACTTGTCCTGAAGTTGTAACAGAATTTTTAATATATTTTAACATTTCACCAACGGCTTGAGTGCGAGCCATAGAAACACAAGCATCTGGTCTTGAAGCGCCACTTAAAGTTACTTTGTGAATAAAAATAATATTAGAACCTTCTTCACGAATAACAGAGCTATTTAATACCCAATCAGGAGTTTCTAAAGTTTTATCTGAATTAGCAACAACTTCTTGTTTTATATATTTGGATGAAGATTTACAAGAAGATAAAAAAATTGAACTAATAGAAGAAATTATAATTAAACTTGTTTTTAATGTCTTAGATTTTGAAAACATAACTAACCTCAAATAAAAGAGTTCGCAAAACACATACAATATTATATGTGTTCAGTGCTTTTCGCAAATTACTTTTTCATAAATAAAATTTGGTTTATCGAGAATTGAATTTTGAATAAAAAAAACGGTTGTAAATGTAAAAAAAATGCCTAAACTTGCAATAAATACGCCGCCTAAAAATCCTAACCAAAACCACCATTTTTTTATTTGATTAGGATTTTGGTTCTTTTCTTTTGAGTTTTTTATCACATCATTTAAAAAACTTTGAGTTTCTTGTGCACCAATAATAACAGGAATTGCTTTGTCTGAATTATCAAAAACGAAAGAATTCTTATTTTGGCTCTTCATGGGCTAGACACTCCCAGGGGCATACTTCCTTCTAATAGAGGGCAATGAAGAAAATATCGTTCCTGCTCTAATCGATTCACGCATTTCAAAAGTCAAATCGAATAAAAATTGCAAGTTGTGTATCGACAATAATCGAAAAACTAGTAATTCTTCTGCAACAAAAAGATGACGCAAATAAGCACGGGAGTAGTTTTGGCAAGTGTAACATTTACATTCTGAGTCTAACGGTAATTTTGAAGTTCTATGTATTGCATTCTTTATTTGTATTTTTCCATTTGCTGACGCAGCTTGGCGCACAAAAACACTGCCATTTCTCGCATTTCGGGTTGGCATAACACAATCAAACATGTCAATACCAAGCATAATAGCATCAATTAGATCATCAGGAGCACCAACACCCATAAGGTAACGCGGTTTAAATTTTGGCATCCAAGGCATTGTTGCTGACAGTAACCTGCGCATTTCACGTTTGGACTCACCAACTGATAATCCTCCAATGGCATAGCCTTCAAAATCATTTTCAACCAACTGTTTGATACTTTGCACTCTTAAGTCACCGTACATACCACCTTGTACAATTCCAAATTGAGCTCTATTTAATTTATTCCTAGCCATTCTTGCGCGTTTTGCCCAACGCATAGATCTTTCCATGCTCGACAAAGCTTCAGCATGCGTTGCAGGATATGGAGTGCATTCATCAAGAACCATTTGAATATCAGAATCAATATCTTCTTGAATTTTAACCACATTTTCAGGTGTTAGAGTGATTTTAGCGCCGTTAATATGATTTGCAAATGTAGCGCCTTCTTCAGTTAATTTCCGTATTTTAGCAAGACTCATAACTTGAAATCCGCCACTATCGGTTAAAATAGCTCCAGGCCAACGCATAAATTCATGTAAACCACCAAACTCACGCATGAGTTCCATACCTGGACGTAAATTTAAATGGTAAGTATTTCCCAAAATCAATCTGTAACCAATTGAATAGACATCTTCAGGCGAAAGTGATTTCACACTTCCTACAGTCCCTACTGGCATAAATATGGGAGTTTCTAATTCAACTGAGCCAAACTTTAATTTTGTAATTCGCGGCCCTACATCCTCTAACAAAGACATATCTTTTGTTTGCGCAATTCCTTTTTGCAGAACTTGATCAAACTCGGAATAAAGATCTTGGGCTTTTAAATCATTGGTATCGAATTGACCCGATTTAAAATTTTCTGGCAAAGGTAAAGATTGAAGTAAATTAAATTCTATTATATTTCTATCTGATAACATTGTTAATTATTCTCTCCAAATATGAGAAGACTTGAATCACCATAACTTAAAAAACGATAGCGATTTTCTATTGCATACGCATAAAACTTTTGCCAAAATTCATAACCCATTAATGCAGCGATTAACATTGCTAATGTACTACATGGTTGATGAAAATTAGTAATTATAGCATTTCCAATAAAAGGTTTAACTATATCTAATTTATTTTTTGGATAAATAAATAATTTTGTTTGAAGCCATTTATCTGCAAATGGTAATAATATTTTAGATAAATTTTTATCCAGAAGATTTTTATTAAATTCTGCATAATTTAAATTTTGAAATATATGACGAAAAAAACTTTCAACAGCTCGTAAAGAAGTAGTCCCTATAAAAACAATAGGCCAATTATTTTCTAAATGTTCAATAATTTTTTTTACTAACTCTTCCGAGAGCATAAATATTTCTTCATGCATATCATGTTCTTCTATATTTTCACTTTGAACAGGTAAAAAAGTTCCTAACCCTACATGCAAAGTTGCAGAAGAAAATATAATATTTTGCTCCTTACATTGAGCAATAATTTCTTCAGTAAAATGCAAACCTGCAGTAGGCGCTGCACTACTTCCTTGTTCTTTTGAATTTGCATAAACCGTTTGATACCTTTCTTTATCCATAGAAGTATAATTTTGAACTTTATTTGGATCTCTTTGAATATAAGGTGGTAATGGCATTTCTCCATATTTATCAAGAATTATTTCAAGAGTTTCATTCAATACTAAAGAAACAGATGGATTTTCAAGATTTTCAACTTTGAATAAAGGAACTTTTCTATCATCATCTGAATAAAGAATTTCACCAACTTTTAATTTATTTTTAGGTCTAAGTAAGCAAGCATAATTTGCTTTATTTCCTCGCTCTAAAAAGAAAACTTCACCTCTACCACCTGTAATACGTTGAATGCGAACGCGTGCTGGATATACTTTAGAATTATTAGCAATCAATAAAAGTTTTTTTTGTTTCTCAGCCAAAGAAAAAATTTTATTCAATATTTTGGGCAAATCTTCAAATTTATTATCTAATATAGATTTTTCTGTAGAATTACAGACAAGGAGTCGACTTGCACTTCTTTGAGATAACGGGACTTGAGCAATGAGATCTTCAGGCAAATCATAGTTAAAAAATTCTTTTTTCACTAATCTACAACCAATCTTTTTAAGTGAGGGCCAATTCGCGTCACTACTTCATAGTTAATGGTTTGTGCCCAATCTGCTATTTGTTCAGCAGAAATAGCTTCATTGCCATCTTTTCCTAAGAGTGTCGCAACAACTTCAGAAGTGTTTTCTCTTGTTGCTTCCGTTACGTCAACAATTATATGATTCATCATCACTCTTCCAAGTATTTTGCAACGTATTCCATTCACAAGAACATATCCTTTATTAGATAAAAGTCTTGGGTAACCATCAAAATACCCTACAGGCAATAATGCAACCCTCAAGTCTCTATCAGCCCTACAGGAACAGCCATAACCGATGTATGTTCCTGCAGATATTTTTTTAATACTTTGGCTATGACATTTCCAAGTTAAAACAGGTTTTAAATTTGGTAGTTCGCTTTTTACCACTTTTGCAGATAACTTTGTTTCATTTGAAGGCCATAAACCGTAAAGTGAAATTCCAATCCTTGCAATGTCATAATGGGAAGCTGGTATGATAAGAGTTGAGGCACTTTGCGCAATATGTTTTTCTAATTTATAACCTATGTTTAGTTCTTCAGTGATTAAATCATATGCTTTATCTAATTTAGCTATTTGCTCAAAGGCATAAGATTGTTCTGTAACATCTTCGGTATTTGCAAAATGGGACATAACCCCTTGCACATAAATTAAATCGTTGTTTTCCTTTAAAAAATTTAATTTTGTTTGAATTTCTTCTAACATAAAGCCTTCTCTCGAAAGACCTGTATCAATGTGTAAATGTGCTTTTAACTGTCTGTAACTATTTCCTTTTTCTTTTTCAGATTTCCTTAATTCAGAGATATAATTTTCCCAAAATGGACCTGTTATCGCAACTTCAATCACTTTCTTTGCACACAGAACAGATTCAGCAGGAGAAATTGCTCCTAGAACAATAACTCTTTTTTGCACCAACTCATTGTCTTTTTCGAATTTCCGAATCTTAAAAGCATCTAAAGGAGAAATGACAAATAAAACATCTACATAGCCATGGATACATTCAAGAATTTCTTGAAACCCATGTCCATAAGCATTTCCTTTAATGACTCCACCTAAAATAATATGCGATTCCATTTGGGATCTGTAAGTGTTGATATTTTTTATAATTGCAGACTTACTTAGCTCGATCCATGAAGCACAATCCTCGTGATCTATAATTTGAACTGACTCTGCCATGAACCAACCTCCCTGTGAATAACTCAGGCATTAAAAAGAAAAATGAGCTGTTTTTACGATTATAATATTTTTTAATTATTCGTAACAATCCTATGGAACAAAAAGTTTACACCGATAACTAACAGGGTCGATAGATAGAGTAGAATCGGGGCTATATGGATAATGAAAGGCTCATAGCGCAAATATCACAAAGAGAAGATGCGAGTGTAGATAAGGTTGCAAGTCTGAAGATAAAAAGCAGCCCTATCATTGCGCGTATGCAAAGAGCTGATGAGCTGAGAAGAAAAACAATTAAAGTAGATGGACTTAACAAATCGCGTTTTTGTAAATTAAAACTGCAAGAAAGTTTTGATTTATTACAAAAAGCCCTTCCTTTTGAATATGGTGAAAATTTAGAGCTCTTTTTAAAAAGTAACGAATTTGAAGTTTTCACCCGTTGGGTTGAAGGTACAACATTATTTGATGCAAATAAAAAAGATCCACCTATTAAAGTTAATGATTTTATACGCTTAAGAAATAGGATTCGATTTTGGGTTAGAATTTTTGAATATTTATCTTTTTACCATACAAAAGGAATTATTCATGGAAATTTAAAACCACAAAATATTCTTATTCGTGATAGAGCAACAGTTGATATTAAGTTAACTTATGAATCAGAATTTTTTGAGAGAAAAGAAGAAATCCCACATATTATCTTTCTTGATGGTGGATATGCGCACTTTTTGCCAAGCTCCTATGAACAACAAAACAATGAAGAAAGAATTTCTATTTTTCAAAGAATTGTTGAAAAAAATTATTGGTTAGCACCAGAAGCTAGAGGATTAATTGAAGGTTCTTACCGAGAAAATTCTGATATTTTTAGTCTTGCGGCAATTATGGCTTGGGATTTAGGACTAATCAAAGATTCAGGTTTAAGTGTTTTAGAACAAATCTGGTCAGCATTTTTAGTACCAGAAGCAAATACTTTTATTTTGGGAAATGATTGGTATAAATGGACAACTCGACATCCAATTTTTGAAACTATTAAAAGATTAAGAACTATACTCTTAAAAGCTCTTGAACCCTTACCAGAAAAAAGAATTTCTAATGCTAGAGAATTAGCTTTTGAATTAATTATGTTGTCAAACAAACTTACAGATAATATAGATATCCAAAATATTAGTAATATATATACTAGCTATTCACTAAATTATGCTGACAAACATAATCAAATCTTACTTAACAAAAATTTTGATATACCAGAAACTGTGAGTGATTTTTTACTGCAAAAAAGTAACAAGGATAAAAATAGATTATGGATAGATGCTAAAACTTTAGGAGCTAATAAACATCTTTTAATGCGAAATTTGTGTGTAGGATTAAATATAATTAATAAACATACTTTTTTCTATCCAGTGAAATTTAGTTCATTAAAAATTCCATTTTCAACATTAAATGATTTATGTGAAAATTTATTAAATTATGCAATTTTTCTTAATCCTAAGTTTTTGCAAGAAATGAAATCAATTTTCTTTAATTTAGGAAATCAAGTAGAGATTTTATTTTATATTTTACCATCTTTAAAAAAATACGCAGAAAATAAAAATGTAGCAAAAAAATCTGCTACAAACTCTCTTATTCAAATAACTCATGAATGGCTTTATAGTAACATAGAGAAAATTTTTGAAAGAATTATATCTTCATCTGAAATTTCTTTTATTATCATAGATGATATTAATAGATCAGACTTTTCATCATTGCCTGTTTTATTAAATATTATTAAAAAGAATTCTATAAATAATAGGTGGATTTTAGGAATAAGATCTGAAGAAGATATTTTTGATGAAGAAATTAAAAAAACAATCCAATTACTAAAAAGCCAAGATGTTATTTTTTCAAATTTGAAAGATGATAGAACTCGCACTTATTGGGTTGCAAAACTTAATCACTTAACAAGTCAGCAAGCCCGTTTTCTCGCAACATGGGCTATGGCAGATTTGAAAATTGATACTGATATTATAGAACTATTGAGTAGTAAAGTAATGAACCTAAAAGAGATATTTTCTGAAAAATACCATGAAGGAAAAGAAGATATCAATTCCATTAATTCAGAAGTAAATGACCTAATACAAGAAGAATCAGAAGAAATCAGCACTGAAACAAGTCCACCACCAGAATTAGATGAAGAGTCAGAGGAAAAAATAGAGAAAAGAAAAAAAGATCCTTTACATTTAGCTTATGAAACTTTAAATGTGGCTATTAAAGTAGGACTTGTTTCTGAAAATAGAGATATATTAACAGGACATTTAATAAGTTATTATTGGGAACATCAATTTATCTGGTTAAGCTTATCTTTATTGCTTAATAAAGACATAAAATCAAAAATTTATTATTTATTATCCGAACATTTATGCAATAAATTGAATGAAAAAACAACTCTTTCTGAAATTATTCAAATTTCTGAATATTTGTCCAGATCAGATCTTAAAAAATGTTCATATAGTGCATATTCAGCACTCTTAATTGCAACTGAAGACTTATGTGATTATACATCAACTGAATTTATTATTTCTAAATTACAAATGCTTAGTGAAAACATTGAAAAAGAATCACCTGATGAAGCTCCAGTACTCATTCCTAAAATAAGAGAACACATTGCCGATCTTTCTCTTTCTTTAGGAAAGTATGAACAAGCTGAAAAATACTACCAAGCTGTAAGCTGGAATACTGTAAATTTAAAAAGAAAAGCTATTTTAACAATTAAAAGCTTTTTTCCTTCCCAAATTAAAAAGAGAGAAAAAAGAACGGATGAATTTTATAAACTTATTCATCTATCTGAAGCCTCTGGAATTATAGAAAAGTCATTATTTGAAACAAAAAGTTCTTATATTAGTATTATTGAAAGTGAAATATATAAAGTACAAAAAAAATTACAAGAACAAACGGAATTTTTAAGTAAAGTAGATTCAAATAATTTAAAAATATTGATGGAGAGTATCACAAATCCAATTGAATTTCAAGAAAATGCAAAGCAAGACAAAACAAAACTATTTCCAAAAATGCGCCCTGTACGCAGTGCAGTGTTGTCACGTTTTTTTAGATCATGTATAGGATGGATAGATAATAATGTTTTAATTCCTCAAATAGTTAGAGTATTAAATTTTACTATTGATAGTAATGATGGTGAAAGCATTGTTCATTTATTATTTTCTTTACTTATTTGTGCTGAAAGAAATATTCCCAGTCGCCTAAGATCTTTAATAATTGAAACCATTCTTGAACTCTCTGGAAGATTAGGTAACGACTTAAATATTTTTGAAGCCTATTTATTAAAAGCATGGTCCTCTATTTTTTATGACGGCAATTTACTAGAAGGCAAGAAAAATATTGATAAGATTAATTCATCCATGTCCAATGATCTCCCTTTTTCATTGCGTCAATGTACAAGAAAATTACAAATTTTAATTGAATTTGAATCCATGAGTTTTGATGCAATTAAGAATCATAAAAATAATCCGCAAAAATATATTAAGAAATTTCAAGATTATCATCTTACGGACTGGTATATTGGAAATGTTATATATTCAGTTCAACAAGCTCATTATAAATTAAAAAGAACTCCTGGTGATGAATTATTTATTGGTAATATTCTTGATGAAAAAACCGATCAACTGCTCCTATTAACACATCTTTTATTTGAAAAAGGACATGCGCATGCTGCCTCAATAATTACACAAGAAGCTAAAGAAGCGGGCATAAGACAATGGTTTGTGGATCCATCAACTCATATTGAATTTGTCCCTGAATTATTTGCAAACAAAATGTATGAACTCTCTACTTTAAAGAAAAAAGTATTTGCCTCTACTCCTCAAAGTAAAGCTAATAGATTTCTTAATCAAATAAAAATGTTTAAGAAATTTATTTCTTTTAACAAACAAAGCTCATTAAAGTATTGGGGTGAAGATAGAGCTATTCTTACTGGAAATAAAATTGAAAAAGCAAATACACAAGATACGGAAAGGCTTCACTTTTTATCCCAAACTGCTATTTTATCAGGATTTAATTGGACAGCTTACCGTTTAGCTTTAAAAGCAAGGACAGATATTGTTGTTATTATAGATGACTTGAAAGATATAGAAAATACGGTTAAAGGACATGCTACTATTCGCAAAGATCAAACTAGTAGCCCAGAACTCATTTCTCAAAATTTCACTAGAATGAGTGATGGCCATGATCGATTTGATGAATTAAAAGATAGAGCCTATATGGCCTCACAAGCCTATCCAGAGCAAGGTGTAGCAATAAACTATGTTCTAGAGTTTCTTCATAATTTTCAAAATAATATTCAGAACTCAAAGCTTTCTGAAGAAGAACTTTTTCTCCTTGCCAACATGATTCATCGTTCCATTCCAAAAGACAGCGACATTATAGAATCAACCTTAGCAGGGGCATTAAAAGCATCGGCCAAAAGATTGATATTAAAAGATAAAAGTGCAGAAAACCCCTCTTCAAACCCGCAGCAAAGCTCCCAAGAAGAAGATAAATCAAAACAAAATGAGCAAGAGAATTTGAAGCAGACAGGATAGCTATTGACATAGCTAGTTGAGTCCATTATGAAGATGGGACGTTTTATTTGCGTGATGTGTGATGTGGAGAAATTTTCTCAGGAATATCACACCCGTTTATTCTTGAAAATTTTTGTACTGTATTTCAAAGGGGATAACCTTCTGAAATTACTATAAAAGGATACCCTCGTATGCCAACTCCTAAGATGAAAGTTTCCCGCGCTCGCCGTAACTCACGCCGTGCTCATGACGCTCTAACAGCTATCAATTTTTCAAAATGCTCTAACTGTTCCGCTCCAAGACTTCCACATTCAGTATGTGAGTCCTGCGGTTTTTATAAGGGTCGTTTTGTAGCTAAAAACATCCTTAAAGCTGACTTATTGGCTGTTTTACGCTAATTAAAAGACTTTTAAAAAGGGGATGATTTTTGGATCATCCCCTTTTTTTATTTTACTTAATTGCTAGAAGATCCCCAGCGAGTATAAAATTCAAATATTTTTGGTCTATTAACCCAAATTAAGAAACTTAACAGACAAAATATAACAACCCCACCAACAAATAAAAAAGTGATAGGAATAGAAAAATAATGGGCTAGCAAACCATTAGTAAGATTACTTCCAAACATTCCAAAAGAGTATGCAATATTATAAATAGCATATGTAATGGCGTAAGCCCCTGAATTTCTCCGCTCAGCTGCAGAACTTAATTCAGAAAGTGTAGGGTTTAGAGCTAAACCATAAGCAGCATTTGCAAGTGATAAAACTATCCCAGCATTTATCAAATTTTTTGAAATGCATAGAATTGGGATTGAAATAGCTAGTAAAAACATTCCAATAAACATTACTTTGGTAGGATTAAATTTATCTGCAATAACACCAATTAAAGGACAACTTAATCCATAAATAAGACAGCCTATAGAAAAAAGTGCGCCGATTTGTGTAGAATTTGCAGAAGCAGCATTTTTCAAAAAAATAGGATAAAGTGGCTCTAAAACACACCAACACCAAGCAACCATAGCAATCACTACTGCTGCAAGTAAAATTGTTCTGTCCTTTGTGAGAACTATGATTTCTTTCATAGGGATTGTATCTTTTTTTTGCCCATTTTTTATCCAATGAAATCTGCAAAATAAATCACAAAGCATAAACCCTGCGAGAAGTAGAAAAGGAGCATGATAATTGTATTTTTCAAATAAAAAACCACCCAGTAGAGGCCCAACCAACAAACCAAGTGTATTGCCAAATAATGCATAACCTAACATTTGACCTCTTTTAGCTGAAAAATGATCTGTGATGAATGCTAAACCAGAAGTCCATGTAGTGGAGGCTGCAATGCCTTGAGCAAATTTAGCAACCAGCAAAAAACTAAATTGATGCGAGAATGCAAAAACAGCCAAGGCAATAAATTGAATTAGAATACTTGCTAACATTGGTAAGCGCCGACCAAATTTATCAGACAAATAGCCAGTTAACAGAGTAAACAGAATTACCCCTAAAGCGTAACTAGCACTCAAAAACTCATACATCCAATCTGCTGAGAGTTCTGCAGGTGAAAATGGTAACAAAGGAATTAACAAGCCATAAAATAGGCCGTCAGTAAACAAAGCTAGAGTAACAACAATCATAATTTTGAATGACTGAGGCATATTTCACCATAATTTTATATTTATTTTATTCTTAGTTTATTTGTTCTGTTTAATAATCATTATACCAGTTTTTATGATATACTTTATAAATAACCATACGTGGATCAATTGATTTATTTTCTCTTCCGCGATGAAATATTCTTCCATCAAACAACAGCACCGAACCGGCTTGTACTTCTGTTTGAAATTTAGGTAAATCAACACATTCATCGTAAGATTTTTTATGTGAGGATAAAATAAATTCTGTTGCCCCATTATGCAGATTTATATTTTCAAGAGGAATAAGCATAGTATAGTAAAATGGAGGCATTAGTTTTACTTCAATTGAATCATCATATTTTTGTTCGCTTGCTTCTCCATGCTCAAAGAAAGGATATATATCTCTATGCCATGGTCCATTATCAGAATTTGGAATTGCTGGCACAACTCCTGCATGTTGGCTATATTGAGATTTTAATTTCATTTCCATCAAACTACATATTGGTTCAGGATTTAAAAAATCATCTGTTGCAAAAATTCCTTCTGAAGTATTCAATGAATAATCATATCTACCTTTAGCAAGTTCAATTATTTTTTCATTGTTACTATCATTATAAAATTTCTTTTTATTGTAATATATTTTATCGAATGCTGTAATATATTCTTTAATTTGTGGATTAGAATTTTGGACGATATTTTTTACCTCTACAAATCTTTCTAAAGCGGCGCTTTCAAATAATTTTAACAGATTTAATGGAAATACATTTGGAATAATAACAACACCATCTTTATCCAGTTTTTCAGAATATATTTCTAAATTCATTTTACGATACCCTTTTTTATATAATTATTGATTAAGTATCAATCTCGACCCCAAACCTCTACAATAAAGTCTGAATAAGGAACATTTCTTGGGCTAGCTACATAACCTAATTCAGTTCCAGAACATAAGGAAGAGTGGTTAGCTTGAATTGTATTTGTTAGAATTTCATAACCAGCATACACTCCTGCAAAAATAACAGGATCAAAACCTCGATACCATGGTTTATTACACATCAAATCAAATCTAATATTTTGATTTAAAATTAACTTATTATCTAATGTTTTTAAGCGAAAATAAACGCTAGAATACTTTCCGCTATCAACAATACTTTTAAAGTCAAGAAAGTCTACAGAAGATCTTTTTTGTTGTCCAGGCAAAGGATATCTTCCTGATTTTGTTTTAGCTATTAAAGAACCTATGTTTGGCTTTAAAAAACTTTCATCATAATCAAGTAGTAAATGACTTATTTTTTCTTTATAGTTATTCAAACATTCAATTAAATTTTTATGACATTCTTTTGAGAAATTTCTTAAAGAATCAATATTTATTTCCGACTTATCTAAAATTTCTTTCAAATTATTTCTCTCATCAATAGCAAGATTTGTTGATTCTAATATAGAATTTGCAATGGAGTAATTATTTACTTCTCTTGAAATAGCTTGATGAATAATATTTTTTAACTTTGAGTAATTTAATGAATCCCCATAATTTTCTAACCAATTAAAGTTAAAAGACTTACCACTAGGATCAAGAATATTTAATTCATCATAAGGCATAGTTTGGGAAGATTCTACTACCCAAGAATCAGGATTATTTGGACTTAGTTGTTTACTAAAGTCTTCTGCAATATATTTATTTAATTGATTAATAGTGTTTTGGCATTCCTCAATTTTAGCTATTTCGCATGATGTTTTCATACTCAAAATTTCTGTTAAATTAACAGGATTTCCACCTAATTGAACTGCATATAAATTTAAATGCATCCCTTTTTTTGTTTCATCATCTAAATATTTTACATTTGTATTAATTCCAATTTTTCCTGCAACTGATAATATATTTTGTGCTAAACCTAATTTTCCTTCAACAGTATTTAATGTTTTTTGCGAATCAAAATTTAATTTTAGTGTTATCAATAGTTTTGCTGAAAGTTTTTGAGCTACAACAACTTCATCACCACATTTTTTAATAAAATTAAAAGGGTCATTTAATTTTCCATTAGCATTAAAGTAACTATATGCAAAAGGTTTTAATGTTAATTTATTTTCTTTTAAGTTTGAAACTTTTGTTTCACCTAATCTAACATATACAGAATAAGTAGTTGTGCGGCTCAATCTTGAACTTGCTGCTTCTCGTGAATATTTTATTTCTGGTGATAATTCAATTCCTTTTACAGGAACAGTTGCAGAAACCCCGACATTTAAAGCCGTTCTAAAGTCTTCTTCTTTCATATTATCTGATAAACTAATTGCTGTTTTCTCAATAGATTTTGGATATAATACTGCATCACTTTCTAAGCAAGTATCTGTAAATGAATATCCCATTTTATTAAAGCCTTGCAGAAGTGAATTTGCAGTAGCTCCAGTTGTAGGAATAAAACTTTGCTCATCTACTGAAGAATCTTCATTACTTCCTTTTTCATAATCTAAAAAATCTTTTTCCTGCATACTACTATTTAAAAAACTTTGTGCTACTGCTTGTTCATTTGGATGTTGATTTTGATAATTTTCTTTTTTTCCACAAGAATAAAATGCGAAAACAAAAAAAGAACAAATTGGCAAAATAGTATAACGTTTTTGCATGAAAGACCTCTAAAAATCATTTTGTTAACTGACCAACAAGTATTTTGAGGATGATAATTTTAATTTCATAAATTGCAAGAAAAATATTCTATATAAAATTAATAATTTTTTTTATTTATTTTTTTGGTAAGCAAAATAATTACTGATTATTAAGAAATAACTATTGTATAATTATAATTTTATCTGAAAAAAAATATAGATAACTTTAATGCCAGAATAATTTAAAGAATAAATTTAAATATTTATCTTTAAAAATTTATTCTTTCCCCCAAACTTCGACTATAAAATCTGGATGATTCATATTTTTGGGGCTGGCAACATACACCATTTCTTCATTTGAACACATCCTAGTATAATTTAATTCGAGTGTATCAATAGTAACTTCATAATCATTAAAAGCACTTGCTATAATTATAGGATCATCTCCTCTGTACCATGGCTTGTTACACATTAAATTGAAGCGTATAGATTTATCACGCATGAGCATGTTATCAATTGTTTTAATCTTAAAATAAACACTATTAAATTTTCTATCTTCAATAACTGTTTTCAAATTTAAAAAATCACTTGAAGATCTATTTTTTTGCCCTTCGGAGGGGGTACTATCAGAGCGAATTTTACTTATTAATCTCCCAATATTTGGTTTAAGGTAATATTCATCATAGTTTTCTAAATATTCTTGAAACCCTGACTCTTTATTAAATAAACAGCTTTTTAAATCAGAATAACACAAAGCAGAGTAATTTCTTAAAACTGAAATATTTTTTTTAGTTTTTCTAATTATCTCTTCTAATGCACTTTTTTCATCTGTTGCTAAATTACTATTATTTATGATAGAATTAGCAATTGAATAATTTGCATACTCCTTAGATATTCTAGTAGATAAATCTGATTTTAATATGCTAAGATTAATTGAATCTTTAATGTCATTAGTCCAATTAAACTTTAGATATTTACCCTTATTATTTAAAATACTCATTTTATCATATGAGGTTGTTTTTGAACTTTCTATAGCCCAAGTTGACATATCATCTTCATCAAGTTGTTGCTTATAATCCTCTGAAATATATTTATTTAGTCTTTGAAAAATTAAGTTACATTCTTTTAAATTATCAAGACGGCAGGAATTATGAGTTGAAATAACTTTCATCATTTCTTCTGGCTGACCTCCAATTTGAATGCCATGTAATTCCAACTTAATTTGTTTCCTAGTACTTTCTTTTAATTGATTTAGTTTAACTGTAGGACCAATTTCTACTCCTTCCAAAATGAAGGCATTTAATACGCCACCTATATTTGCGTTAAATTCCTTCAACGCTTTTATAGAATCAAAATTAAGTTTAATAGTTATCATAAGTTTAGATGAGTATACTTGTGATGTAACTATTTCATCCCCACATTTTTTTATAAAATTGTATGGATCAATTAACTCACCATCGTTATTAAAAAAATGATCATAGCTAGGTTTTAAAGTGAAATTATTTTCGTGCGAAGTGTCTATTTTACTTTCACCTAACCTCACATAAGCATGATATGTAGTTGATCGACTTAATTTATTTATAGCCGCATTTTTTGAATAATTCATCCCCGCAGTGATATCAATTAGCTCTCCAGGTAACTTTATATCTGTTCCAATATTTAATTTTTGTCTAATTTCATCATCACGTAAATCATCGATATAACTTACTAATATTTTCTCAATGTTGCTTGGATATATAATCTCTTTTTTCAAAAAACAGTTTTCAGCTAATGTAACCCCCATATAATGAATACCTTGCATCATTCCAGCCTGATTTTTATCTAAGCTAAATTGGCTTTGATTGACATTCTTAAAATTATCATCATTAACTTTCTTTTGTTTTCCACAACCTGAAAAAACTATTGGAATAAAGCACATTACAGAAATAAATTTATGAATATTTTTCATAAAAACCTCAATCTATTTTTATAGGTTTGTCTCCATAACCAAATAGTAAATGTTTTTTTATAAAAATCAATAAATTTTATAAAATAATTTTAAAATATTTCCTTAAAACTTATAAGGTATTGCATAAATAATTGTTTTAATTAAAAATATATAAATAAAAATTTATCTTTAAGTTTTTATGAAATAAATTTCATATTAAAAATTAAAACTTGAATATTTTTATTTTTAAAATAATAAATTATTGATATTTCTATAAAATATTTTAACAATATTTTAATTTTCTTATAAAAATTATATTTCTAAAAATTATTAGTAATTTTATATATATCAGTTTTTTTGAAATGCTTTTTTGAATTTTTTAACTACACTGGGATGAGTGCCTTTACTAAAAGTAATGTACATATTTCCATCAATTTTATTGGCTTCAATCAACTTCTCAAGGTCATCAATGGATGCATTAAATTCTTTTATCTTATCTTTCACAGTTTTATCACTCAAGATAATTAACTGGCAGCGGTTATTTAAAAATTTTTCTATATTATTTGAATAATGAGTTGTTTCTTCAAAATTTGTAAACTTTTCATGCTTTAAGGTTTCATGAGTGTTAGTGTCCCTTACAACGCATATTGAATATTTTTTTGCATCATCAAATTTAGTTAATTTGATGTTTTCATTCTTTTTTAACTTATAAAAATATAACTTTTGTTCATAAACTTTTATAGCAAAATCTAGATACTCCATACGTTCAAAGGTTTTAGCTACAGGAAATAACATTACATTTTTATTATTTCTGGCAGTTAAAAGAGCTCTTGTCCATGGAAGGACTTCAATTTTTTTGGGATCTAATTGTAATTTTTGAAAGGCATTGACAACTTTTGAACCGATTTCGCCACTTAGAGTATGGTTTTCTGTTACTACAACATATGGAGGATTACTTTCTGTGACAAATTGCATTTCCTTAAAAACATCAGCGTAGCAATTCAAACTTATAAATATACTAAGCTTAACAAAAAAAGAGATTTGCATTTGAAACCTTATTTTTTATAAATAATTAATAATATTTATAAAAAAATTAATCTTTGAAGTCAACGAAAAAATGTCAAAGTAACTATTCAGCCCAAACTTCATAATTAAACACACCTAATTTTTCTAAGTCTGAATTTCTTGTGCTAGCAAATAATTTTTTTCCTCTGCATTCGCTAATCATAGAATCAGTAACAGGATAAGTTTTATTTGGTAGTAAATTTTGGAACCAAATTTTACCGAATGAATCAAAAAACCAAGTAGTGCATCTTAACGTTGAACTTAAATTTAACGCAGGGTGCTTTTCTACTGTTATTTTGTTTCTATGCATATCCAAATATTTAATCATAAAATTTGAATATCCTCTCAATTGAAAAGTTTCAAAAAAGTCACTACTTATTCTGTCAGATCGAAAAAAGGGACCAAAATACCTTGGTTTTTTCCATTCAGCTTGACTTAATGCTACTAAACTCCAGGTTTTAATATCATCAAATATGGGATTTTGTTTATTTACAATTAAGGAGTTATTTGTAACATAATTATTTTGGCAATGTACAATATCTAAAAAACATGAATTCATAAACCTAAATAAAGTATATAAATAATTTTCTGAATTTTCTTTAGTCTCCACAACAGCTGCAATTTCATCTGTAGCTAAATGTTTGTATGCTATACTATTCTGTATATCTTGAGCTCGAATATAATTTTGAAAATTTTGCCGTAAATCTTTTCTGATTTGTAATTTAAATTTTGATATTTCTAAGGTTTGACTTGTAAGTTTTAAAATTTCTTTACTGATGTTGCTTCCTGTTGGATCTGTAATTGTAACGTTTCCATATAAAGATTTTTCAGTATCAGCTAAATAATATTTCTTATTATTCATTTTATCGCTTGGGTCGGCTGTATTACTTTTTAACTGTTCAGGAAAATCTTTTGCAGCATAATTTTGAATTGTTGTAAACAAAGAATCACAAGCACCTGGATCACTTAATTTACAATTAGCAGCAAGTAACATTGGCAGCTTTTCAGGCTCTCCACCTAATTGAATTGCTTTTATTGATATACTAATATTTTTCTTTAATTCATCTGACATTTGGTTTACTTTTACTTTTATTTCTGGCGACATTCCTTTCATATTGGAACCATTTTCAGAGTTAGATAAAACGTCTCTTAGTTCATCTAAAGTCGAATTAATTTTATTTGAATTTCCGTTACTTGCATTTGATATTATTGAAGATACTTCACTTAAATCATTAAAATCATTTGACAATGGATCAGCTATACGATTTCTAACTTTCGAATTATTGCTAGAATTCCCTGATAAATCTCCAAATTCATTTACATTTGCAGGTGAAATTGAAGTATTTTTTCCTCCTAGATTGAATGGAACGGGCATCGAAGCACCCATCACAGATTCAAACTCTGATTTTGTTTTAGAATCTGAAAAAATAAATTTAGCTGTTATTATTAATTGAGCTTTAATATTTTGTTTAACAATAAATTCATCTCCACAAGAATTAAAAAAGTCTGTTTTACTACTTTTCAAAATAGAATAGTGCTCACTTCTTAATTTTAAAAATGATGTGTCTTTTATAGCTAGTTTATTATGTCCTCTTATGACTTCTATCGTTATACTAGAAGTTCTTGACAAACTGTTTACCGCTGATTCCATAGAATATTTTACTTCTGGCGAAAGAGTTATTGGCACACCGGATGCCTGAATAGGAATTGTTGCATTGACCCCAATACCTAACTTTCCTAGTAATTGTTCACTTGTAAGATTTTCTTCATACGCAATTTTTGAAGATGGTTCATAAATAAATTGATAGGAAGCATTTTCAAAGCATCTTTCAGCAATTAAACCCGTTATACTATTGTAGCCACGACCAATTGAGTCAGTTCTATCATCAATTTTATCATTTAGATCATTCATAATATCGCTAAATTTATTTTTAATTGATGAGCGATATGAACTAAGTTGACTTTGTTTTTCTTCTTGAAAACTACTTTGCTCCTTCCCACAGCCTAATAATAAAAAAATACTAAATGTAATGCATATCCTTGCATCCTTCATACATTAACACTCCTTGTTAGTACAAATTTGAAGCTATTCTTTATGATTCCTTTATAAAATTTAATAATCTAAAAAAAGAAATTTTTCAATATTAATATATTAAATAAATTCTTATATTATTTTTAATAATTATAAAATTAAAGAAATAAAAAAAAAAGCGGATTATATATTCATGAAGAAGCTATTAATTTCTTTTGTTTTACTTACCATTTATTTTTACTTTATGAAGAAATATTTTTCATTTTTAATGTGCCCAAATTTCTAAAATAAATGGACCTAATTTTTCTAAATCACTATTAATAGAACCAGAAAAAGAAGCCTTTGTTCCACAAATATTGAGCATATTTTCTGTAATTGGAAAAACAGTATTTGGATAAACTTCCTGCAACCAAATATGACCTAAAGCATCACTCAACCAAGAATGACAACGAAATGAAGTAGATAAATTAACATTAGGTAATTTATCTACAGTTACTTTATTTTTATCTTTATCTAAATACTTAAAAAAGAAAAGAGAATACCCTTGAAAAATAGAGTTCACAAAAAAATCTTGTGTAATTCTATCTGAATTAAAAGCACCCAAAACATACCGAACTGGTTGCCAATTTGCAGAAGTAGATGCAAGAAGCTGCCAAGCATGAATATCATCAAAATTTTTCTCAAAATTTTGATGAAAAATATTTTTACTATTTGAATACTCATTTTGGCATTTTATTGTATCTGAATAGCATTGCCTTACAAATCGCATTAAATTAAATAAATTTTTTTCTGCTAAAGATAATGTTGAATTCACTAAATTTATTTCGTTCTTTGCTAACAAATTAAAACTCTTTGCTGATTTTATGTCTTGCGCAAATAAATATTTTGAAAAACTGTCATTTATATCATTTCGTATATTTAACTTTAATTGTGAAAATAAAATACTGTTATCCGAATATTTTTCTATATCTTGATTTATATTAATGTTATCATTAGAAGATATTGGAATTGAACTGTATAAAACTTTTTCAAATTCACCAGCATAAAATTTATATTCTGGGTTTTGTTGTTCTAAATTTTTTTCATCCTGAAGTTGATCCAAAAAATTATTCGCTGCATAAATCTGAATAAGTTTAAAGATTGAATCACAAGTTTTTAAATCTGATAAATTGCAGGCAGAAACTGCAAAAGATGGCAATTTTTTAGGTTCTCCTCCAAGTTGAATTGCTTTTATACTTAAAAATATTTTTTCTAAATTCTTTTGACTTATTTTGTTCAGTTTTATTTTAATTTCAGGCGATAATCCAGAACCTTTTTCAGTAAAAAGAACATTATAATCCTTTTTTAAAGCTTCAAGAAATTCTGTTAGCTTTCTAGGTTTTGGCTCTATTTTAGATTCTGCATTAAGATTAGGGACAGAAATAGATTCTTTTAGCTCTTCTTTCTTCGCAAAAATAATAAATGGGTTAAACATACTTGTACCCATCGCATTTTCAAATTCTTTTTTTACATTTATATCTGGAAAAGTATATTTTGCTGTGATGAATAATTGAGCTTTTAAAAATTGCTTTACTATTACTTCATCACCGCAAGTATTAAAAAATTCACCTAAGCTTTGTTTTACAAGTTTATAGTAATTATCTTTCATTTTGAAAGAATTTATTTTATCTTTTATAAATATTTGATTATAACCCTTTTTTATTTCAATTACTAAATGCGATGTTTTTGATAACTCGCTTACAGAAGAATCTCTTGCATAATTTATTTCCGGCGAAAGAGTTATTAATCCGCCAGTAACTTGCAAAGGAATATTTAAATTTATTCCAATTCCTATCTTACTTAATATTTGACTTGATGATAAGTTTTCTTCATAGGTAATATTAGATGCAGGTGCATCTATAAATTGTACACTATCATTTTCAAAACAACTTTCACTTGTTGTTCCTGTTAAACTATTAAAACCTTTGCCGACTGAATCGTACCGAAAATCCAATGTTTTATTTAACTCAATAATTTCTTTTGGAAAGCTAGACTCTATCATTTCTCTAGAAATATTCGTCGCAGGGTTATTAAACCCTCCCGTTTTGGAGCATGCAATGACAAAAAAAATAACAGGAAATTTATAAAGAAAAATCCGCATAGTTGCTCCTTGAAACAACGCAACTTTCGGATCGGAACAATGAATTTTTTATTTAGGAAAACAAGGATTTATTATCGTCTAATAACGCCTAAAGCGGTATGATTTGGTAACAAAACGGTTTCTGGCAACATTATAGTACCTGGATTCGTCACTGAATTACACCCTGTTTGCGCTCTATTGCCAAGCACTGCACCGAATTTTTTTAACCCAGAATCTATTTTTTTATTGTCTAAAGCCAGAATAATATTTTTATGATTCATTTTTAAATTTGCTAATTTAGTTCCAGCGCCTAAGTTTGTATCAACTCCTAAGAGGGAATCACCAACATAATTGAAATGTGCTGCTTTTGCTGAAGGCATTAAAATACTTCCCTTGCATTCAGTAGTATGTCCGACAACTGCGCCTTGCGAAATGTATACTGAGCCTCTAACATAGGCACCATGCCGAATAATGGCCTCGGGACCAATAAAAGTAGGTCCTGAAATATAAGCTCCCGCTTCAACAACAGCTCCCTTTGAAATAACAATTGAGTCTTTGTTCTCTAAATAAACATGCTCACTCACTAGACCTTTTATTCTTTGTTCTGGCGGAATTTTTTGGATACAATTTTCAATAAATTTTGTGAGAGGCTTCCCTAATGCTTGCCAAGGGTATTCTACTTCAAGTAAATAGCGATAGAGTTCTTCAGAAATGTTTAATTCTTTGAATCTTTTTAATTCAAAAAGAAAGTCATTAGTAACAAATTTAGATTCTATTGATATACGATTCATCATTCCTCCTATCAATGTAATACTAGTTTAACAAAAAACTAGAGTTTTGAGAAGATCTTAGTTAACTAAAATTAAAAGTTAAGTATACAACTTTTTATCCGAAAGATATATAGATTCCTGAATAATAATCAGGCATCAATAAGATTCAGCTTAAAAAGGCGTGAATAAAATGTTTGATAAAAATATATTTAAAGAAAAATTTCGTATTTGGACAGAAGAAAACCCTAATGCTTCTTGTGAAGAAGCAAAAAAAGTCTGTGAAATTTTAATTCCTTTTGAATATAAAGAAAAATTTTATTGGCTAGAAGAAGAATCATTAGCTTGGTTTGCATGGAAAAAAGAATTACATAGACAAAAGCTGAATTCCGACTTAGACTATTCTTCAGAATTATTGTCTAAAAATATCCATTAAATTTTTATTTTATTTTGAGCAAATTTTCTCTAAGTTTGGAAAGATATTCTTTTGCGCGATTATCAATTTTTGAAAAATCAAAATAACTAGAGTCCCAATTATTCATAAATGCTTTCTTTAAATGTTTAAACGCTAAACCTTCTGCTTCTCTATAAATGTTATCTTCACTTACAAATCTATTGCCTTGAAACACCAAATCGCATATATCATGTAAATTTTTCCAATTATTTGTCAGTTTTGGATTAATTTTTAATTGATTCCAATGCATCAAGCATATAAAACGATCTATTTCACCAAGCATTTCAATCTCAAGTTTGGAAATACTTGAATTTAAAATTACAGAATCAATTATTATCTTAAAATGACTTACTTCTTCAGAAATAACAGCTAATGAATTTAATGATATAAATTCATTATTTTCAATTTCATCAATAATATATTCACCAAATTGAATTCCAATATATAATTCATTATTTTCTGAATTTTCTTCAAATAATGTTTGCCCGCAATTTGCATGTAATTCCCCAGTTGGAGCAGAAATCAAATAATTATCAATCGGATCTTGATTATAAAAATTATAATAGCTTGAAAGTATATTAATTAAATGATTACAACTTGAAAATAGTTTAGATTGATTCCTAATTCCCATTAACTAAACCTTACGAGTTGATACTTTAATTGGAGTTACCCCTCTTAGAAATAATTCTTTTTCTAGCTTTGCGCTATTTGTATTCAACCAAGCATCATAAATACTGAGCAATGATCTCTCTTGACCTGATTGTGTAGTTTGCTCAGATATATCAAGTAAAATATCTACAGCAATATTAAAACTACAACTCATTTCATAATAAATTTTGGACATAGTTTCTTGGTACGTTGTTTTTCCTTTTAATAAATTAGATAACTCATTGTAAGCAGATTCGCCCATATTTACATAATATTTAATATTAAAGCTTTTTCTATTGAAATACTCTTGGAAAAATCCTGAGAAGTATAAAGCAGTATCGGCAAGTTTTTTATATAACGCTATTTTTTCATTATGCGGGCTTTCTAATGCTTTTTTCAATATCAAGGCAAGACAATCTTCAGTATCATCTGATTCTGTACTTCTAACGTGAGCACACAATAAATTAACAATATAAAACTCAACATTTTCTGTTAATTTAAGTCCCTGCCTCTCCTGAGCTTCAACAACCATTTCATGAAAAAATTGTGTTGGATTTAAACCTGTCATCCAAAGAGCATTTTGATCCAATTTGGAGCTCATTTTTGCCTCCAATTAACTTAACGAGATGACTTAGTTAATTTTAAAATACCTATTATAAATAGTCAAACGCCGTCATTATTGTATATCGTCAGATAAAATTGATGATTAAAGGTTTTTCTTTTGTTTCTCTTGATTGTAAGTATTCATATTGGTAAGCCATTGAAAGGTGAATGAATAACCCTCAATTAAGACTAGCTGAGGAGTCCTAAATTTTGTCCAGCGAAGAAAAATTTAACAATTCTAATATTTTAAGTACAATTGAAGACAATCCAGAATTGATGATCAGTCGAAAAAATGATCATATTTCAATCTGTGAAACAAAAGATGTTGAGTCCCTTGGAGAAAACTTTTCTCAATACTTCTTTACACCTGAAGCTCTACCTGAATTTCATTTCAACGAAGTTAACACATCACAAAAATTCCTTGGGCAAACATTTTCTTTGCCAATCCTGATAACTGGAATGACTGGCGGAGTTGCAAAAGGACAAGAAATCAATGAAACCTTGGCTCTAGTTGCACAAAAATATAATATACCGATGGGACTGGGTTCACAAAAAATGATGCTTTCTGATTCAAAATTTCAGAAATTGTTTGATGTGCGAAAAGTGGCGCCTCATGTTTTTTTAATTGGGAATTTAGGAGCTGTAAGCCTGAATTATGGTATAAAAACAGAAGATATTCAAAGACTTATAGATAAATTGCAATTAAACGCATTTGCCCTTCACTTAAATGCTTTACAAGAATGCATTCAACCCGAAGGTGAAAGAAATTTTTCAAATTTATTAAATAAAATTGAAAATATAGTAAAAACTATTTCAGTACCTCTCATAATTAAAGAAGTAGGCTCTGGAATTTCCCCTGAAACGTTCAAAAAACTTGTTTCTGTTGGTGTTGCTAGTGTAGATGTTGGAGGAAAAGGCGGAACGAGTTGGGGATATATTGAAGGCTTAAGATCTCAAAATGATGGTCAACGCCTTGGCGAGTTATTTCGCAACTGGGGTATGAGAACGGATGAGTCTTTATTGGCATGTTCTAGACTCAAAAAAGAACTCGGATACAATATCCCTTTAGTGGCAACTGGTGGAATGCGCAACGGATTACAAGTTGCCAAAGCTGTTGCCTTAGGAGCGACAATGGCGGGTGTTGGTCTACCATTATTTAGAGCGGCTATTTCAAATGAAAATGGTAGTACCCCGCTAGAAACTGTTGAAAAAGAATTGCAGTTTTTTCAAAAAGCTCTTTCTATTACAATGTTTTGTTCAGGAGCAAGAACTTTAAAAGAATTGAGTTCTAGAATCGCAGGAGTAACTAAATGCTAAGGGTATTAAAATGAGAAAAGACAAACAGCAGATACTATCCAGAAGTGATTCTCAAATTGATGATATGGCCTCAAAATCTGTTCCTTATCATGCCTCAAAACAACAGCATGCGCTTGCTTCTAGTAGAATTCCCAACTTTGCTCAAATGAGTGCAAAACAACGTTCTCAAGCCTTAACAACCAGAAATATTATTAGTCATGAAGACGCTTCCATTTTGAATAATTCGGGTGCATTAAATATTGATCAAGCCGAAAAATTTATTGAAAATTGTATCGGAGGTTTTACGTTACCTCTTGGAATTGCAACAAATTTTTTAATAGATGGAAAAGAAATTTTTATTCCAATGGCTGTTGAAGAATCAAGTGTTGTTGCAGCAGCAAGTTTCGGAGCTAAACTGGCAAGAACATGTGGTGGTTTTACTTCAACTCCTACTGAGACGATTGCAACATGTCAAATTCAGTTCATTGTGGCACCAAGCTTGAATATAAATACTCTTTATCATGAATTTTTAAGAGAAAAATTAATTGCAATTGCACAAAAATGCCATCCAAGGTTAATTGAAAGAGGAGGCGGTGTAAAAAGTATAGAATTAAGAAGTTTAAATAAACTTGGATACTATGTTTTACACGTAAATGTTGATACAAAAGAAGCAATGGGAGCAAATATAGTTAATAGTATTGCTGAAGAAATAGGAAGAAAATTACCAGAACTGATCCCATGTTCTGTAGGTTCTAAAATTCTTACTAACTTAACAACACATCGTATTTCAAAAGTAAAATGTGAAATTGAATTTTCAGCATTAGAGCGAAATGGTTATTCAGGTGAAGAAGCCGCAAAAAGAATTTGCTCTGTATGGGAATTTGCTGATTTAGATCCTTTTAGAGCAGCAACTCACAATAAAGGAATTATGAATGGAATTGATCCTGTAGTAATAGCAACAGGAAATGATTGGAGAGCTGTTGAAGCTGGGTGCCATGCATATGCTTCTCTAACAGGTGTTTATAAACCTTTAACCAAATGGTTTATAAATTCTGAACGGCGCTTACAAGGTGAAATAGAACTTCCTATTGCAGTTGGTACAGTAGGTGGAGTTACAAAATTACATCCAGCAGCTACAGCATGTTTAAAATTATTAGGATCTCCGACAGCTTCCGAGCTATCAGCAATTATTGCAAGTGTCGGTTTAGCACAAAATTTATCTGCAATCAGAGCGTTAGGTTGTGAAGGAATTCAAAAAGGACATATGGCACTTCACGAAAAAAACTTAGAAATGATGCGACAATACGATCATCTTCCAAGTATATCTGTTGTTGATAATCTACGCCACAAAAATTAAAGAAGTTAAATTAATGCATGAAGTAAATGTTAAGATCCCTGCAAAAGCTATGCTTTTTGGGGAATATGGAGTATTGAATCATGGGAAAGCAATAGCTGTTACTTTCGACCAATACTTTTTTAAATTTAATATTAAAGTTTCTTCTAATTTTAAAGACAGTTCCCTTATTAAAATTAAAAGTGATTTTTTTTCTAGTAAAGAAATTGAATTTTCTAGTAAAGAACTAGAACTCAAAACTCCACTTGATAAAAAAACTTTATTTTTTATCAAGTTACTTCAACCTTGGTATTGCTATATCAAAAATAGAAATATAGAAATTTCAATTTTAAATAGTTATTCTCCAAGCCTTGGATTTGGCTCTTCATCAGCCATCATATCTGGAATTGCAGTAGCATTTAATTCTATTTTTTTAGATAATAAGCCAATTTTTTCAAATCCTATTTTTTGGAAAAATATTCGTCAATCTATTATAAATGTTCAAGGGAAAGGGAGCGGATACGATGTGGCTGTTCAATTAGCCCACTATTTGTCTCAATCTGAAAATGAACCTATTCAATTTTGGGTATTTCAAAACCAAGAAGACTCCGAAATACCAAATATAACAAAATTTAAACCTAAAGATGATATAAATTTATATGGTTGTTTCCTTAAAACAAACATTTATTCTGATACTAAAAAAGCAATATATATTTTTTCTCAAGATAATAAAAAAGAAGAATTCGCTAATTCCCATACAAAATTAGCTGAGAGTTTTATTAATGATTCTAGTATAAAAAACTTGAATTACCTGATGAAATCAGCGCAAGTAATAGCAAGTAAGCAAAATATTCTTCCAGTAGAAGAAACAACTTTTAATAATTTAATAATTCAATTAAATTCATATAAAGTAACATTCAAAACCATGGGAGCAGGACATGGTGACTGTTTATGGACATTGGCAACACCTGATTATTTAATCAATAACTGCAAAATTTTAAAAGATGATATTGTTTTTGCCTTTAGTAAGGTTGGAGATTTAAATGAAAGATAACCTAATTTATACTGACCTTCCTCCAAGATTAATTGAATTAAATAAAGTTGTTTATAATCTATTTGATTCAAAGAAAATATTTCTTCAAAATGGGGATAATGGATTTTCCTCAGCACCAAGTAACATTGCATTAGTCAAATATTGGGGTAAGAAAAATGATGAACTGCAATTACCTCTTAATTCAAGCATAAGCTTTACGTTAGGTGGTTTTAGGGCGTTTACCAAAGTAACAGTACAAGGAAGATCTGTTGAAAAATCAGAAAATCACCCTATGTTATTTAAGCATAAATTATTTTTAAATAATGAAAATTTAGAGACAAAAATACCTCTTAAAATGGAAAAAATAATAAATACTATTTTACTTCCTTGTATCCAATCATTAGCTTTAGAAATAAAAAGTCAAAACAATTTTCCAACCGCTTGCGGTATTGCTTCTAGTGCAGCGGGATATGCAGCACTTGTGGGCTCTATAGCAGATCTTCTCCAACTTGATAAACACTTTTCACAAGATAATTTACTATATTGGCTAACTCAATGGGCAAGAATTGGCAGTGGGTCTGCAACAAGAAGTGTTTTTTCTGATAAAGATTTTTTTGTTAAATGGAAAGTTGAAGATCAATTACCAGAAAATAAAAAAATATATAGTGACACTTTATCTATTCCTTATAACGAAAAATGGACTGATTTAAACCATTTAGTTTTAGTATTAGACTCTTCTGAAAAAAAAATCAGCAGTTCAGAAGGACATCAATATGTCCATACATCTCCATTCCAAAATATTAGACTTGCAGGATTAAATTCAAAGTTACATTTATTAGAACAAGCAATAGCAAATTTTGATTTTAAAAAGGTGCAAGAAATTTCAGAAGAAGATGCAATATTAATGCATGCTGTTATGCAAACCTCCTCACCAAAGGCTTGCTACTTAACCCATGAAACTTCTGATATTATTCATTCATTTGTACAACGTAGAAATAAATTACAAGCTGAGGCATTTTGGACATTAGATGCAGGTCCTAATATCCATATTTTATATATGCCGTCAGCTTGTAACTTTATACACGATTTTATAAAAAATCTTGAAATAAAAAAATCAGGCTCATTAAAAATATTAAAAAACAACTTTTCAGGTGGATTAATGCTTGGAAGAAATAATTTTTATGAAATGAAAAACAAATTAAACACTACTGGTGCTTTATCATGAGTGAATATAAATCAATAAATAAGCAAGTATTAACACATTTAAATCTAAATGCTAATGCTGGCGGCAAAGCTATTTTAATTGGAGAACATTCAGTAGTCTATGGACATAAAGCTATTTCATTAGCTCTTCCAGATATTAGATTAAACATGCAAATTTGTCCTGATAAATTCACAGAATCATGGGAAGATTCTTGGGAGACCAGAATTAAAGGAAATATTTATCAGACAAACAAAGAAATACAAAAACTTTTAACTTTAGCATTTGAAAAGGCTTTGCAGCTTTGTCATCCTTCTTTAGAATTAAAACATTTTTCCCCCCAAAAAATAGTTATTCAATCAGAAATTCCTTTGGGTGGAGGAATGGGGGGCAGTGCAGCTATTAGCACCTGTTTAGTTAAACTTTCTATTGAAATAGCAAAACATAAGCACTTACTTACTCAAGAAATTTCTAATGAAACTCAAATTCAATTTTCAAATGATGTAGATTGTTTGTTCCACTCAGGAAAAGCAAGTGGTTTAGATGTTACAACTGTTGCATGTGATGGTCTGATAGAGTTTAGTAAAGAGAATGGTTTTAAATATATTAAAAATGCGAAAGAATTTTGGCTCGCTTTGGTCGATACCAAAGAAAGAAGTGATACTGCTTCTATGGTAAAAAAAGTTGCTGATTTTTTAAAAATAAATCCTGACAATGGCAAGAAATATTTAGATAATCTTAGTAAACTAACAGATAGTACTTTAGTCTTTTTAAAAGAAGGCAGGTTACTTGATATTGCAAGTAACCTAAATTGCGCACAATTATTTTTAGAAAAACTTGGTGTATCAACAAAAAAAATAACTGATTTAATTAAAACCTTGCAATCTAATGGGGCTTTAGCAGCAAAGCTTACTGGAGCTGGAGGCGGTGGATTAGTTTTGGCACTATTTGAAAAAAAACCTGAGCATTTATATAATATATTTAGTGAAGACGTTCTCTATATCACTAAAGTACCTGTTTATGAAGAACAATACTAATAACCTAAAAATCTCCACCTCTGCGACCAACGCATTAAAAAAGAAGACCTTCATTGATGTTAAATCTCTGTCTGAATGGAGTCAAAGAGAACTTACTACCAACTTCAAAGATATTATTTTACATTTTGTGTTTAGTTTCACAAGCATCAACACAAGACGCAGCTATTTAAACGACTTAAAAGAATTTAATTTATTTTTAGAAAGAAAAGGCATTTTTTGTATTAAAAACATTGATGAAAAAGTATTAATTTCTTGGAATAATGAATTAAATAGTAGAGAAAATCTAAATCAAAAATCTATTAGAAGGAAATTAATTGTTATTTCTTCTGTATTTATGTTTTGTATAAAAAGAAAATTAGTTAGTAAAAACCCTATGGAATTTATTCAGAAACCTAAATTAACTTTTGAAAGTAAAACAAATGCTTTAACTTTTGCTGAAGTAAAAATTTTATTACAATATTTAGAAAATAATTATTTAGAATACACACAGCAAAATATTTTTTCTCGTTCTTCTAAAGCTGCAATATTGGCATATTCAGTAATATCTACATTACTTTCTGTTGGAATGCGTGTAGAAGAACTCTGCCAATTAAAATTAAAAGACATTGAAAGCAACCCAGACTTTACAAGACTACACTTAAAAGTAAAAGGGAATGAGCAACACTCTCCAATTATTCATCCTAAAACTGCATCTATTATCGAAAATTATCGCAAAATTTGTAGAAATAATGCCAATGAAAATGACTATTTATTTGTTCGTAGTCAAAATGTAAAAATACAAACTAAATTAACCCAACCAGCCATATATAAAATGTTAAATATAGCAATTCAGTCTGCTGGCATTGAAAAAAAAATCAGCCCTCACAGTTGTCGAGCAACATTAGCTACTTTATTACATAATCAAGGCACTCCAATTGGAGAAATTCAGCACTTATTAAACCATAAAGAAATCTCAACAACTGCTATTTATATAAAGAAAGCAAATGAAATTGAGGAATCTGCTGCATTGAAATTAAATTTAGATAAATTTCATCCTAAATAAATTATTGTATAGTTTCAATTATTTCAATGAAGTCAAGAATATGTAATGAGCATTCTTGTTCTGTAGCTTTTCCCATATCAGCTAAAAATCGAAGTTTAATTCCTTCATCAATATGGATTTTTGAATGTATTACCCTATAGGAATCTAAATATTTTTTATTTTCCACAAGTATTTTGGCATATTCATCAACTGCAACTTTTAAATTAGAATAGTCCAGTAAAGTAAATTTTTCGTAGTCATTAATCAAACTTTTTGCTGCTTCTAAAATAGTTACTTTAATATTCGTATTAGTGCTTATATTTCCAGGTTCACTTTTCTCTTCTTGATTTTCCTTACTTTTATTAGGGCGAAAGGGAATTACATTATTAATTACATGAGCTTCAGATACTTCATCTTTTTTAGGTTCATCCACATTCTTTACATCACTTTCTTCAATTTCCATGTTTCCTCCAAAGAGCAGGAAAATTAACAACATGACAATTCAGGAAAGAGAGTTCAATACTATACAGATTTATCGACTTTTATTGTTATTATGTTTAAAATTATAAATTTTATTAATTATTTTAAAGTGTTATATTGTAATTTTTACAATATTACTTTCTTTCTTGAATGTTTTGTTTAAATTAATCTTGTTTTGAATTCTAAATTTTTCCCTCATTTCAAGGCTTTTAGCATGATGTTCTAGTCCTTCAGCTTGAGCAATCATTCTTGCAGATCGAAAAAGAGTTGTTGAAGAATTTATTTCTTGTTTCGTTTGAAATCGAATAAAGTCACAAACAGATAATCCCGATGAATATTTTGCTTTTCCCAAAGTAGGTAATGTATGATTTGGCCCACTTAAATAATCTCCTAAAGCAACTGGAGAGTATTCTCCAATAAATAAGGCTCCATAATGTTTCAATCCTTCGCACGAAATACTTTTTGCACACCACTGCAAATGTTCCGGTGCGTAATGATTGCAAAAAGAAATCAGTCTCAACGGATCTTCAGCATAAATAAATTGAATTTGTTTCTCAATTAAATTTTTTGGATCTGAATGTGTAGCGACTATTTTTTGAATGAGAGTTTCGAGTATTAATTTATGACAGGAAACAACAACAGCACAAGAATCTTCACCATGTTCACATTGTGCTAAAATATCTTCCAAGATTAAATCGATTTGTGTATTTTGATCTATCACAATTAAAATCTCACTCGGACCTGCTATCGAATCAATTTTAATTCTATTTTGTAATTGAAATTTTGCTTCAGAAACATAACGGTTTCCTGGTCCAACAATTAAATCGCATGAAGGCATTAAGTCATAACCAAAAGCAGCTGCACAAATTGCTTGAGCCCCACCAATTTGTAAAAACTGAGTTGCTCCAGCAAGAGAAGCAGCTGCAAGTAAAACTTCATTTGTACTCGGTGAAAATGCAATTCTTTCTGAACATCCTGCTACCTGTGAAGGAATTAAAGTCATCAGTGCAGATGAAATAAGAGGTGCTTTTCCTCCTGGAATATATGCAGCAATTCTATCGATCGGTGCTATGATTTGACTATATTGACCATGCTCATCTGAAAATGAACTCGATGAAAAGGATTCCATTTGGAATTCTGCAAATCGACGAATGCGACTAGCCGCTAATAATATTGCTTCTTTTAATTTTTTTTCAAGAGGATATTCTTTAAAAGGTTTTAATTGAATCCATTTCGGTAAAAAGTTATCAAATGCTAAACTATATTCATTGATAGCTAAATCTCCACGTTGAGAAATATCTAAAATCATTTTTTCAACATCTTTTGAAGTTTTGAATGAATAATCTAAGGGTTTTCTTTTCCAGTTTTGAGTTGATATTATCATTTTGTTCGCGCCCTCAATTCATTTACAATGTCTTTATAGGAAACCCCTTTTGATTTGGCATCTACAAGAAGAAAATAAAGCAAATCTGCTGATTCCCAACGTACATGTTCATAATGAACTGCTTCTATTAATTCTTCTGTCTCTTCACGTAATTTTTCGAAACGCAGATTTTTATCTAAAAATAGCTTTGAAGTAAAAGAATTAAGATTCAATTCATTTATTTTATTTTCAATTATTTTTTCTAAAGAGGAAAGGCTAAATTGATTTCTTTGTGAAGAAAAACAACTCCATCGCTTTAAATGACAAGCCTTATTAACTTGTTGAACTTGAAAAATGAGTGAATCGCCATCACAATCAAAATCTGCTCGAATTAATTTTTGAAAATTATTTGAATTTTCACCTTTTATCCATAATTTATTTCGAGAACGACTCCAATACACACCTTTTCTAGATTGAAAGGCCATTCTTAATGATATTTCATTTGAATAGGCTAACATTAAAACTTCTTTTGTATCTATATCCTGAACGATTGTAGGTATGAGATCATTTTTATTAAATGATAAATTTGCAATAAAAGCATCATCTAAGGAAAGAAAATTGGTATAGATCGCCATTCCAATTTGACAATTTGCGCCTTGTTGATTGATAAAATTAATGTCATCTTGAGTAGAAATTCCTCCCGCAATAGTTAAAGGAACAGAAGAATTATATATTATTTTGGAAATTCTTTCACGATCTATACCCTGTAACATTCCTTCTTTTAAAATTTGTGTATATAAAAATTCGCTACATTTATAAGATAAATTTTCCATTACATCTAATACATTTTCTCCTGTTTTATGCGTCCATCCATTATTACACAACTCATCATTTTCTGCATCAATTGCAATTATGATTGATTCTTTAGTTAATTCAGATACCCAATTTTCTTTAGCTGCTGTTCCAATTATAATTTTCGTCGCCCCAGATTTTAAATAATCTATAGCAATTTGTTTATTACGTATTCCTCCTCCAACACGACAAGGAATTTTTTGTAATATTTTTTTAATAAGTTCTGTATTGTTTCCTTGATTCAAAGCTGCATTTAAATCTATTAAAGCAATTTCTCCGTACAAACTAAATTTTTCTAATAATTCAAAAATATCATCTCTTGCAATTACTTTTTCTTTTCCTTGCCGCCATTGAACAGCTTGTCCATTATACAAATCAATACTAGGGATTAACATCTTTTACTTCCTTTGAAATACGAACAGGTATATCCATTTGTTTCATGAGTGTTTTTATTTGTTGAATTTTTATTTCATTTCTATGAAAAATGCCTGCTGCCAATGCACCATCAGCACCTGCCTTAAAAATATCGATAAAATCTTTTTCTTTTTTTGCTCCGCCTGAAGCAACAATTGGTATTGTTAATTTATTACTAAGCTGTTTTATAATATTTTGTTCAAATCCAGCACCTGTTCCATCACGATCGATACAAGTCAAAAGCAATTCACCAGCACCTCTTTGAGTAACTTCATTAGCCCAATCAATCACATTTTTATTAGTTTGTTTTGTACCGCCATGAATGAAAACATTATCAGAAGAACCACTACTCAAATAATCAATAGCAATAACAATGCACTGTGACCCAAAATAAGACGCGACTTCATCAATTAAATTTGGATTCTGGACTGCACTTGAATTGATCGATACTTTATCCGCTCCTGCTTCGAGCAGTGCAGTTATATCCGCTAATTGATGAATTCCTCCCCCTACTGTAAAAGGGATAGTGAGTACTTTTGCAACTTCAAGAACAATTTCTCGTATTGCCTTACGGTTTTCTAATGAAGCACTGATGTCGAGTAATACTAATTCATCTGCTCCTTCATCTTCATATTTTTTAGCTAAAGAAACAGGATCTCCAAGCGTGATGAGAGAATCAAATTTTTGTCCTTTTACTACAAGACCGTTTTTAATATCTAAACAAGGGATGATTCTTTTTAATAGAGCCATTGTTTTAATAACCTTAATCCAATTGTTCCTGATTTTTCTGGATGAAACTGACAAGCAGTGATATTACCTTTATTTAAAATTGCACTATATTTTTTTCCATTCACAAAAGTTGAAATGGTAAATTTTATTTCAGGTGAAGCAAATGAATTTACAAAATAGACTTGTTCAACTTGATTATTATTTTTATAGTAAATATTTGACCAACCCATCATAGGCTGCTTTGGACTTTCTAATTTAACAATTTTTCCTTCAAAAAATGAAAGCCCTTTTATTCCAATATCTTCTTCACTTTCTGAAAATAATATTTGTAAACCAATACAAATTCCTAATAGGGGTTTATTTTTAATAGTCCAATTTTGAAGTTCATCTTTTAAATCGGATTTATTTAAATGATTTAAAACAGAACCAAATCTTCCTTGTCCAGGAATAACTAATTTATCTATCAATTTAAATTGTGCTTTATTTGAGATACGAATAGAATTTAAATCAATTCGTTTTAATGAATTTTCAAGACTTATAATATTCCCAGATCCTGTTTCTAAAATTCCAATTAATGGTTTTTTTAGCATATTTCTCCTTTCGTACTCAATATTTTTTCTGAATTATTAAGAGTAAATGCTTCTTTAAGTGCTAAAGCTAAAGATTTAAAACTTCCTTCTACTAAGTGATGATTATTATCAAAATATAAAGTTTTAATATGGAGACTAAAATTCCCATTTGAAGATAATGATTTAAAAAAATGCTTCCACATTTCAGTAGCTATTTTTCCGATAAATTCTCTTGAGAAAGGAAGATCAATAACACATTCTCCTCTTCCATCTAAATCAAGTGCGCATAATATTAAAGTAGAATCCATAGGTAATAGTCTTTGACCATATCTCATCAAATTCTTTTTTTTCAAACGTAATTCATTTAAACATTCTCCCAGTAATATAGCTATATCTTCAATAAGATGATGATCATCTACATCAATATCACCCGTAGCACGAATATCTAAATCCCAATTGCTATGAAAAGCTAATTGTTCTAACATATGATCAAAAAATTTTAATTGAGTATCTATATTAATTTTCCTACTTCCATCAATATTTAAATTTATCGATATCGTCGTTTCTTTGGTTGTACGGTTTTTTTTAGATATTCTCATCTTAATAAATCCCCTATTTCATTAATTGAATCAATGACAAAATGCGCTCCTGTTTTTAATAAATATTCTTTATTTTTTTTCCCTACCCCGATAGCAACCGCATTTGCTGAAATTGCTGCACGAATATCATCTATTGTATCGCCAACCATCCAAACTTTATCTGTTTGAAGTTTATTTTTTATTAATTCAATTCCTTCAGAAGAAGGTTTTAAATTCTTCACATCATCACGAGAAATTATTTCTTTTATTTTTATAGGTAATTGTCTAGAACCAGCAAGTGCTTCTTCCCTTGGTCGACCTGTCACAATTGCTAAGTTATATTTTTTTATATAATTTCCCGTTTTATGATTAATAAGCACTTTTTCTTGATTATTTTTATTAATAATTTCTTGATATCTCAGTTGAAAATAATTTTTAATTATTTCAATATCATAATTCTTTCCTGTTTTATCTTTTATTATTTTTTTTGTTAATTCCCAGTCACAATTTAAACCACCTAAATTTCTTTTTATATTTAGATCATCAACTGTAATTTTTAAATCAGTAAAATAATTTACTGTTGAAATTATGCATTGATCATAAGTATTTTGCGTATCGATTAAAACTCCATCCATATCTAAACAAATCAAAGAGGGTCTTAAAATTTGCTGCATGAGCAAAAACAATCTATCTATATTTTTTGGAATCGTGATTCGTATGCAACCCTTTAAATAATTTTCATTAAATTTTCTAACTTTTACTCTATTTGAAATCAAAAAACGGTATAATAATTCTGATCTTTTTCTAGATAATTGAAGAAATATAAAATTACTTTCACTTTTTATTACATTTAGTGAAAATATATTTTTACATTGATTCGTGATATAATCTACATTTTTTTTTATAATTTTACTGTATTCTTTATTTTCTGTTTGGACATCATTTTCTAAAGCTCTTAATCCTAGTTGCAAACTAAAATCAGAAATATTGAAAGGAAAGATAAAATATTTGACTTCATTCAAAATATTTTCTTTGGCAAAAATATATCCTAGACGTATTCCAGCTAAACCATAAATTTTTGAAAATGTCTTGAGCACTAAAACATTATTAAACTCTTTGGCTAATTTAATACTAAAATCATTCAAAGAAAACTCTCCATATGCAGCATCAATTAATACAAGACTCCCCAATCGTTCTGCATAAAGGATGAGTTTGCGTAAAAATAATTCATCTAAAACTTCGCCAGTTGGATTATTTGGACTGGTTAAAACAATTAATTGATTTTTAGACACGGAATTAAGTAATAATTTTTTATTTAGTGCAAAATTCGGTTTTGGAAAAATTTTTAGAAGATTTAATGAATTTTTTTCTGCTGCTTCTAAATACATTCCAAAAGCAGGAAGTGGAAGTAAAATTTTTCTTTTTTGTTTCGCAGCCATTCGGAAAATTAAATCGATCCCTTCATCTGCCCCATTTGTACTTAATATATTTTTTTCAGAACAAGAAATTGTTTTTGCTAATTTTTTTTCAAATTCTTGTTTATCAGGATATTTCCATAAAAAATTTAAATTTAAATTTTTAGTTGCTTCAATTAACCAGTTTGGAAAACAATCACTTCTTTCATTAAAATCTAATTTCAGTTCAGTTAATTCATTTTTATTTTCCATTTTACATAACTTTCCTAATTGGAATTTCTAAAATATCTTTTGCCCCAGCAATATTTAACTTAACAATTAAATCGGGAACATCTTTTAATAAAACTGCAGATTTAACCGAATACCAGTTCGATTTAAAAAGTTTAGAAACAGTTACAGAACGCATAGAAGGCAAAATAGAAACAATTTGATTTAAATTTATTTCCTCACAATTCATTTCTAAAAGAACTCTATTTCTCGCTTGAATTACTCCCTGCATGATGGATAAAATATTTTCTATCTGTATTTTTTTATTTGGATCATTCATTGCTTGCTTATTTGCAATAAATTGCGTTGTACTTTCAAGAATTGTACTTACTATTTTTAAATGATTTGCTTTTAAAGTGGCTCCTGTCGCAGTATTATCTACAATAAGATCTGCATCTTCTGGAGGAAAAACTTCCGTTGCACCATAAGAACGAATAAATTTAAATTGATATCCATTTTGATTTAAAAATTGTTTAGTTAAATTTTCATATTCTGAAACAACAACTATTGGTCTATTTTTTAATTGTTCTATATCTGAATTTTCAGGAATAGCGGCAATGATTTTTACAGGATCGAAACCCAAATCTAGCAAATTTACGACGTTGGAATTTTGTTCCTTTATCCAATCAAGACCTGCAAAACCTATATCATGATGGCCTAATTCCACTAAAGGCGGGATATTTTGACTTTTTAAGAGTTTTATTTCTATATTTTTCCTTGAAACATGCGGTCTATAATTTCTATCCGTCGCCGAGAAATTTAATCCACATTCTGAAAGTATATCGCAAACTTTATCATAAATTCGACCTTTGGGTAGAACTATGCGTAGTACCATATTAATATTTCCTTAATTTTGAACGTTTTTTCTATTCACCACATGCTTTCTTTAAAAAGTAGCTGTAGTAAAACAAGATTCATTATTTAATTTTTAGACTCCAACAGATTTTTTGCTTTGACTCAATGCTTGATCATGATTGAATGAGACAAAAAAAAGCCCCGTTGGTGCAGAAGACACAACAGGGTTTATTTAGACTTAAATGGTCATTAAAACCTATGATCTTCCAAAGGCTGAGGATGATGATGGCTAAAATGATGATGTCTGTAGTTCATAAGACGCTCCATTTAAAGGGAATCTTCAGACTAAATTAATATTTATCTAATGTCAAGATTTTTATACTTGAAAGAAATCGATTAATTTCTTTCTTACTTTAATACATATGGATTATTTACTTAATCCAACTAATTTTAATTATGCATAATTTAAATTAATAATTTTATAATTCTTGAAATAAATTTAATCTACTAATAAATTTTGTTTTTCTTTAATAGATTGTAAATATTAATATTTAGTTACTTTTTCCCAAAAGGTTGGATTGAAGAATCGTTCCTAATATTTTCTACTAAGGTTTTATATGGATTATCTATTTTTCCAGAGTCAAAAATTTCATTTAATACAAAATACAATCTAATCCCAGATTTCTTTATTTGATTTCCAATTATATCAGCTCTATCATCATGATAAGATTTCCAGTTTTTAGTAAAAGAAGCTGTTATAGTGGCTTGGGAACTAAAATCTGAAGTTGGTAATTTAATATCAGTATAAACACTTTTAACAGCAGTTTTATATGAATCTAAAACCCATCCTTCTATTAAGCTTTCATTTGAAGAATTTTCTAATGAATTTGTTAAAAATTTAAAATTTTTATTTTTAATTATAGAAATAGAATCTTTTTTAGTAGCATTCGTTTCTTCAGTTGTATAAATACCTTTTTTAGTTCGCTCAGGATCATAAGCAAATTGAAAATAAATATTTAGCGAAGAATCCCAAATTTTATGCATATTATTAGCTGATGAAGATGTCCCATCAATATTGATAATGTTAACTGGCTTATCAAGTTTAATATTATTTCCACCTGCGTCTGTAAAATCACCTGAAACAAGTTCTGCACTATGCAAAGGCTGACCAATATCACCCACAATATGCAAGACCATTCGCAGAGCTATAGCCTTTTTCACATCACTTTCTGAGTTAGTTAATAAAGTTTTAATAGAGCTTTTTAAACAATTTACTGAATTATAATTGCTCTTTGCTACAGCATCTTTTAATTTAGCCATAGCTTCATCATCATTTATATCTTTGCCAATCATTTCTTTAGTAAGGGGTACATCTGTATAATGGCAAGTTGAGTAGTTCTCGGTTTCTCTATATCCTTTAATATTATCCGCCCAAGAGGCTGCAGTATCCATTGTAGAAGAATTTCTTGCTAATTCTTCACTGCCAGGAGTCGCTATCGCTATTTTTAATAGTCGATACACTTCAGTTTTTGTTTTTTCTGATATTTTTTGTTCTGCTATTCCAGCAATCAATTGATGTGATTGATCCCAAAAAGCAAAAGATTTATTCATACTTAGAAAATTTACACAAGTTATTATAGCAAATACCTTTCCTTGAATTCGCATTGCTTCTCCTATGGATATTCATTAAATATTAATTTAAATCATAGTACGTTTTTATCTGGCTATCATCTTGACTTGCTTTACCTGTAATAAGAGACTGATTAAGGAGGCTCATGAATGTTAAAAACAATTAAAATGTTACATGTCTTTTTACTCCTTTCTTTTACAATTTGCGTGCCAAGTATCATTGCGGCTCCAAGTAAAGGAGAAGTTGTTAAAAAAGAAAAAACAACGAAAATAAAAAAGAAATCAAATAAACAGCAAAAAGCGTCTAGCCAACAAAAAACAGCTCTTGCTGAACTGCCAGTTCCCAAGGGACATGCCGAAGTTGTGATGATCACAAACTTTGGAAAAATAAGACTAGATCTTTTTAAAGATAAGGATCCCGAAACTGTAAATAATTTTCTCGAGTATGTCAAAGCGGGTTACTATAATAATACTATTTTTCATAGAATTGTTGATGGTTTTTTAATTCAAGGAGGAGGTTATGACATTCATTTTAATGAAAAAAACCCGCTATTTCCTCCAATCAAAAATAATTCTAAAAATGGATTTAAAAATTTAATTGGAACTATTGTCATGGCTAGAAAACAAAGTGATCCCAATTCAGCAACTTCACAGTTTTTTATAAATTTATCAAACAATTCATATTTAGATTATTCATCTACTGAAGAAGGCTACACTGTATTTGGAAAAGTAATCTCTGGAATGGAAATTATTCAGAAAATAGCACGAATAAAAATAGGCCAAAGAGAAGGAATGTATCATGTTCCCTTTTATCCAGAAGAAGCTATTATTAAAGAGGCTTTTCTAGTGGAGTAGCTAAATATTTACCAGGTTTTTCATTAATTATAATTGTTCCATTTCCTTTATTTTTTAATTCATCTAAAATCATTTTAGTTTCTAAGGTATAAAAAGTAACAGTTATTTTATCTAGATAAATTGGTTTATCATAAACTATCTTTTGGCTTTTGAAAAAATGTTCTATTTTATTCCAAAACTCATAATCTAAACTCATTTCAAAGGCATGATAAAAAATATGTTCTTCAATCCCTGAATGCTTAATTGCCTCTTGAGTTGCTGCAGTATAAGCCCTAATCAAACCTCCTGCTCCTAATTTAATTCCACCAAAATATCTTGTAACAACAACTGAAATTTTTTGTAAATTGTTCTTTTTTATGCATTCAAGAATTGGTTTTCCTGCAGTGCCAGCAGGTTCTCCATCATCACTAGAACGCATTTCATTGTTATTAATTAAAAATGCAGAACAATTATGAGTGGCATCCCAATATTTATGCTTTATTCCCGCAATAAATTCAGTCGCTTCTTGCTCTGAAACCACTTTGTTTATTGAGGCAATAAATTTTGATTTTTCAATTATAATTTCACAACTGACATTTTTTCCAATTGTGCGATAATTCTCGAACATATCAATTACTTTTAATTAAAAACAGTGTTACTTCTTGTTTATTATTATATAATTGTCTTGCAAATAAAATTTTAGCATTTTTCTTTTTAAAAGTATTCACAATTTTATCAAATTCAGTTCCGAAATCAGAAATATTATGAATTTTATAAGTGAAAATAACGTATCCTTTATTTTCTAAATTTTGAATAAAACCAGCGCAAATTTCAGCTGAAATGAGAGCAGGACCATTCATATCACATACTATACAAGAAAATTGCAGATCAGGTCTATACTCTCTAGCATCTTTATTGATGAAATGTACTAAAGGATTTTGCAAAAGTTTTTTATCTAATAAAGCTTTATCAACAGCCCAAACATGATTTTGTCTATTAACCAATTCACTTGTAATTCCTCCTGGTGCGGCTCCTAATTCCAAGTAATTACTTTTCTCGGGCAATTTAAATCCATTTAAATTCATCAATTCGGCAGCTTCAACAAATTTAGCCGCAGCTCTGCTTGCTGTATCTTCGCTTCCTGTACTGACGTATCTTCTTCCGCCTGCAAAATACGAACCTGAAAGCTTGGGAGATAAAATCCCTGCCCAAATGCATTTTTCAGATATTGCAACGATTAAGTTTTTTTGTTCCGGATGTTGGGTTGTTGGGTTTTTTGTCCATTTTATCCTTTCCGCTTTTTTTCTATCAATCTGATTTTGTGTATCTAGTACTTGCAAAAGTCTGCCTCTTATATTTGAAGCTAATATTTGATTTTTTCTTTCTACCGAAAACACAACTGCATTTAAAAAGCTTTGATCTTTGAATTTAGCGAATAAACCTTGAGCGCACTTTTCAATAATTCCCTTTTGTTCAAGTTTTGTTGGCCACATATATTCAATTGGCATAGCAAATTTTACAAATATACTATTTAGAAGCTTTTCTGCTAGGAAGCTATCACCAGCAGTTATCAAATAAAAATCATTGCTTATTTTTTTAATTTCTAATGAACTTTTCAATTGCAATTTTAATAAGTTCTCCCAAACAGGGAAAAAATTTTTTGCCACATGGACTAACCATGAATTCGATTCACTAAAGTGTTCTTTCATTTTTAGAAAATTCCTGATATCAATAGGTTAGAAAATTTACTGGCTAAACCAAACAGGTCACTTACAAGCTCTTACATATTCCCTAATGAAGAGCAACGAAGATTTGTGAAGTATGGCGGTTTTCTAAGATTTTTTTCAGACCTATGTTATTCTAATTTTAAAAGTAAAATGCAAAAAAGTGATGACATCACAGATTGAGGTAATGAAGATGTTCCGCTCGAGAAGTCCAATGGTTAGAAAAACAGATAAAATGACTTCTTTTATGACAGTTTTATCAAGATATGTTCTTTTTTCTAGCATATTTTGGGTTCTATTTTCATTAGCTTGCTTCATACTTTTATACAATCCGAATTACGGAGAAAGTTCAAAGCTAACCTTATTATCTTCATGGCACCTTATAGCATTTTCAATGCTCGTTATCGTAGGAATTCTTCTTTTTTCTGCTCTTTTAGGAGCTATCATATCAATTCCATCAATTCTTTTAAAAATAATAATGAAAATTAGGGTTGATAAAAAAAGTCTTAAAGGACAAAAACCAATCATTTTAATCTATCTATCAATTTATTTTCCAATTTTACTTTGTATTGCATCTAATTTAATCGTATTATTAATAAGTACCAGTTCAACACCACAGCAAATGAGAAACTGGTTAGATCCTAATTTTAAATTGTATAAAATTCAATATAAGATTTATAATAATATATTTGAAATTAAAAAAAACAATCTTTATAAAACTTGGAAAAATGCAGGAAAAGAATTAAATAAAGATTCTAAATTTATTTTTCTTATTCCACAAAATTTGCTGCTTTATAAAGATTTATTTACTGAAACTAAAAAAATACTCCAAAAAGAAAATCAGTGGCTTTTGTACTTACCTACAAAAGAGTCCATTACTGCGTCAATTTTAAATACAACTTACTTTGCAGATGAACGTCTTTTTTTGCCTGCTCCTCTGCAGAATAGTGAAGATAAACATTTTATGGAAAACAATAATGAATTAAACTTTATTGGTATAAATGGAAGAAATTTATTAAATTTCAATCATATTTTTCCTAAAGATAATTTAGCAAGCAATATTAATAATACATGGTTCAACATTTTTTTAAATCGCTTTGCTATTTCACAACCACAAATATATCTATTTTTTCGTTTAGGAATTATATCTTCTATTTTTAACACATGGCACTGGGAAAATCTTATTAATTCAAATAACTATCTACTTTTTTCATATGGGATGAAAATTGCAAGTTTATCCACCAAAAAAGAAAATTTTGTCTTATTTTTAACAGAACTTGAAGGAAAAAAAGTAAATAGTTTTTTTAATGCTATTGACTGGCCTGAAAATATTTCTAAAGATGAATTTGAAAAAATACTGAAAGAAATTGACTTAAATTTATCTATTGCAATTAGAGGATTGAAAGACTCCGGAATTGAAAAAATTGTAGTTGCCCCATACAAACAAGGAAGTAACAATTTAGAAAGTAGTTTAGGTTTTTCAAATTTTGATTTCAAAGATCAATTGATGAATACAGAAATTCTTCATAAAGAATTATTTAATAGTATTAGTACAGAAAATTGTCATCCTCTGTTAATTAATTTTAATTTAAACAGCAATAAAAATAGTACAAAAATTGTAAATACATTTTTACTTGATACAATAAGTCCTAAAAACGACTCTTATCCTTCAATTAAGTCAGATTATACTTTAGCAATCAAAGAAGAAATGCGGTATGGAGTAATATGCCAGATCCCAAAAAAATCGACTTATATTACAATAAGTAAAGAAAATTATCTTGCAAAAGATAAAATTGTTTTAAGAACAGGATATAAGAATATTTATCAGCAAATTTTTAAAGAGCAAGAAAAAAAGAATAAAAAATCTGAAAAAGAAGATAATACTAATTATAAATCAATAAAATCAGAAATTAATATTGCTGATTTTTTAAAACAATTTGATATATTCAAAATTAATATGGATCCATACTTAAACTACGCTCTAGTTACTGATACAGAAAAAGAACAATTTATTAAAGTATATGGTAACGAAGTTAAAGAAAATTTTCAGTCTTATATTCAATACTTTACTAAGTAGGGTTAACTATGCCATTGCGTTCATCGAGACTTTCAAAGTGGTCTATTTATATTATCTTATCTTCTATTTTTTTAGCTATTTCTGTTCTTATTTTTTTAATCATTATTTACTTTTATCCCATACCCGCAGTTACAAATAATTTTCAACATGCACAATTTTCAAGATTTATATCACCTTGGCCGATGTCAGCTTTAGATCAAGAACTCATTGAAAGAAGAAGATTAAAAAGATACGCAAAAGGCGAGCAGCTAAGAAGAATGGAAAAGCAATTACAACGGATGGAATTATTAAATATTCCAATTTATGATTTATTTTTAGATGCAAATGCTGAAGTATATATTCCTAGATTTGTAAATTCTCAAGATATTTCTTCTTTTTTATGGCCTATTTTACCAGGTAGAAAAATTTTTTCTAATTCAAATAATTCTAATTTTTATAGAAAATCATCAAATATTATTTTTCCATATAGTCATTGGGCACAACTCTCTGAAGGAATTATTTTGCAAGGTGGAGAGGAAGTAAAAGCTACAATCCCTCTTGTTAAAGGAAGAAGAGCTTTTGCTTTTAATTTGTTTTTACTTTCCCCAGGAAGTATAAGAATAAATTTAGGGCAGTATGTTTGGTCAAAGTCCTTTACAGATGACGATGTGCAAAAAAAACTACACTTCTCAATTCCTATCAACGACTCAACTGCTACTTCAATTAAAGTAGCAAGTATTTCTTCAAGTTTTTATCTATTAAATGCTAATGTAAATCATATAGAGCATACAGGTAGATCTAGTATCCACATATCTGCAACAAGCAACTTTTGGACAGCTAATAAAGATTATTTAATTTCAAATCAAAAATCAGTTGAAGAAAATGACATTGAAACAAACGATCAAGAGGATTTAGAAGAAGAAAAATTATTGGAAGAAGGAAAGCCAGAAGAAGCAAAATTTGATGAACTGGTTACAAATCAAAAACCTGTTAATGGTCCCAAAAAAGATCCAAAGAAAAACGATCAAACAATACAAGATCCATTAAATCAAATTGCAAATCAACAAATTATTACAAATGATTTATATACAACAGCTTTTGGATATAATATAGTATTCCTACAGTTACCTAAATTAAGTGGTAATATACTTCAAAATAAAAAATTACTCTCAAAATCAGCTCCAAATATATTTAAATTGATGGAACAATCTGTAATTTTTAATAATTCAATTGAAATATCTGAAAATGTATCCGAGAATTTTCGAAAATTTATTTACTCAAATACACCACAATTAAATTCAGAAAACTTACCTATAATAAAAGAAGAAATTAATGAAAATAAAAATAATAATACTTATTACTTGCTAAGAAAATATGGGTATAACATTGTAGGTATTACATATCCAGAATCGTATTTTTACTCTCGAGGAATTAGTGAGACTAGTGATTTTTCTTCCCTTTATGGCAAATGGCTAGAAAAAAATGATTGGAACTTTGCAAGCAAAAACATAAAAATAGATGATCGTAACTTACCTGTAACAGGATTAGACGCTATATTTAAAACTGGTTCAAAGGGAATTTCACCACCTCTAAACTCTAAAGATTTTTCTATTATTTCGAATTATCTTGCACAGACTTCTAAAAATATAGGAAATATTCCTGACTGGGGTGCGAATGAGTATATTTTAGTCAATAACAAAGATTTATATGTACCAAGAGTTGTAGAAGCTTTTCAAAATTGGTCGAAAGAAAATCAACAATCCCGATTTCTCTCACATATTCTTTTAGATTCAGAATTAAATATTTTTCATCCAAGCATAAAAGAATTAGGTAAAGCAATTGCAACACTAGGTTTTTCCTCTATTCTAAGTCCTTTTGAAGTTAATAATGTTGCAAATATTACGTTTATTGATAAAGCTGTAGGGCAAATTTTAGATACTATAAAAGCTAGAAAAATAGAAAATAGAACAATTATTTTTGCATTAATTCCTAGCGATAAAAATGGAAAATCTCATAGTGCGACAGGGGTTTTCAAAATTCCAGGTTTAGTTCCTAAAAAAAATATTGAATTTAATAAAATAAATATAGAGGATATTGTTTTAAATATCTTAACAAATGTAGGAATTCCATTAGAAAAAACTAATACAAATATTTTAGAAAATTTAAAAAATGAAGAATATATATCTTATAAAGAAAAGAAAAATAAAATATTAAATAACTATATGAAATATACGCTTGTGATAAAGCCAGACGAAAATAATTGTTCTTCTTTTATATGGAATTCTCAACAAGAGCAAATTACTAATATTCAATCAAACTATCCTATTCATCAATTATTATCGGACAATCAACTTGAAATTTTTCCTTGTGCAATTAAAGGAAAGTACATTTATTTAAATTGGTTTCAACGACAAAATATTTCTCAAAATAGTAATAGTTATCTTGATAATTACTTAGGTGGATTCTTTCAATATAAAAAAGACGGAATTTTATTACCAAATTTTTACTTTGGAAAAAGACTTATCCCTTTTGATAATATAGCTTTTTATTTTGATAGCCTTAAGAAAGAAGAAATTGAATCTATCTTTACTATTGAAGAAAAATACTTAAAAAAGGGAATAAAGAATTTTCACGATAATTTTCAAGCTAGCGATGTTTTTGAAAGTAAAAATGTTGATGAACAAGAACTTTCTAAAAAAACAAAGATTGGATTTTCTATCACTCCGCTTTAATTTATCATAGGTAACTTTTACCCATTCTTCAATAAATAAACAACCGAAAAGTAATAACATTTCTTTTCAAAAAGGTTGGTTTTTTATGATTAATATTGGCCACAGAAGAAAAGTGCACATATTTTTCTTAGTTTTTGCAATGTATTTTCCAAAAACTTATGCCGAATCCATTCCAACTGATTGGAATGGTTCTCGATCAGCTGGAATGGGGTCATCTTTTACAGCAAATTCAAATGATGAAACAGCAATCTTTGCAAATCCATCTGGTATCAGTGAAACAAGAAATCCTTTAGCAAAAAGATTTCTCCATGAATTAAAATTGCCTGATCTCCAAGTTGGCGGAAATCCCCAAATGTTATCCAATTTAAGTAGTGATCCTACAAATTGGGGATTTGATATGTATCGATCCGCAAAAGCAAATTTTGGGAATCAATCTTATCTTCTTCTTCAGAGTTTTAATGAAATTATAGTAGGAGCAAAAAATTCTCTTACCATTTTGCTTGGAGTACCAATCAGAAGTGAAAATAAAATGGCTTTTATTGATCCAAACTCTCCTAGCAAAGCCTATTTTGTTTCAACCACAACAGCTACAGGAGCAATTGGAATTGCAGGTGCATCGACAAGAGGTTTTTTTAGATATGGAATTTCACTTCGTCCCAATTATCGTGTGGATTATCAGACTCAAAACCTTGATACTAATAAATATAATTCAACCAACGATCTTGTAAATGTAAGTAATAATTTGGGCTATCAGACCACTGCATTTGCTACCGATGCTGGTTTTTCATTAACAGCTGCTGACTATTGGTTTCCTACTTTTGCCGTTGCTGTTAGAAATATCCCTACTGGTTGTATAAATAACTACACAAATCCTATGACACAACAAACCGAGACAATGTGCGGAACATTACGAGATGGGGCAAATACATCTGCACCTAATACATCAAAAATTGACCCCACAGAACTTAGAGCTGGTCTGTCATTAACTCCAAGGGGAAAAATAGGAAAATCAAAAGTAAATCTTCGACTTTCTGTCGATGCTTATCCAATTCCTCTGCAAGTTTCACAAAACAATTATGGAGTGGATGGTTTAAATTTAAACCAAATATTGCATGCAGGAGCTGAACTCTTTTTTGGTAATGTTCTTTTGCAACAAGGTTTTGCTTTGCGCGGAGGACTCATGGAAGGTGGGCCGACATGGGGTGCTTCTATGGATATTGCCTTTTTATCTATCGAATACTCCTCTTATTTAGTAACCGATACTTTACCAACAACCACTTCCGCTACAAATAAATTTGTTGAAAGAAGACACTTGCTAGGGATCTCATATCACTGGTAACATGCCCCATAAAACTTGAGCTATTTCAGCTCAACTTTCTTTTAAAATAAAATTAAAGGACTACGACTTGAAAAAATATCATACTTTAAAATGCATATTAGGTATAAATTTTGTTTTTTTATTAACAAGTTGTACATCTATGAATGGTAAAAAAGAAAATGTTAGTATTGTTAATCCCCCAATAGTAAATCCAAGTCCTTCCGTTATTCCAAATTCAACAGGGAAAAACAATTCCACTAAAAGTACTGAATTTAAAGAATACCTTGAAATAATTAGTGACATTGAAGAACAGTTTTTAGCTCAAAACTGTGTTGAGGTTTTAAGTAAGGTTAAAAAGTTAGAAAATTTAGTAAAGAATATTAATTTAAATTCACTGCCTCCACTTGCCCAAGCTGCAATTTATTCCTGCGATGCTAGAGCTGGAATGGACAATCCTTTACGAGTACAAAAAGCTGTAACTGTTCTGCAAGGACTCTCTCTACGTTACCCAGTGATCCATGAACCTTGGTTGCATAATATGCTGTCAGACTTTTACTTTGCTTTGGGTGATAAACAAAATGCATTAGCAGAAAAACGTCTTGCAAGGGACCTCATATTAGCTCAACAACAAGATATTTCTTCATTAAATGCACAAATTTTGCAAATTAATCCTAGCGAGCCAGGACTATCGCAAAATAGTAACAGCAATAACGAATCAAGTGGTAATTTTAATCAAGACCAAATTGCAGCTTCGGCTTCCCAAATGTTGAATAATGATTCTCCTGAGCAAGCAATTGCTTTAATAGATTCCATTCCCCCAAATCAAAGAAATGATAATTTAAAGCGAATTCGCTCCGATGCTATAAATTCTCTTGTTACAAATTTACGTTATAAAGTTCGCGCTCTATTTGTCCGCTCAACTCAACAAACAGGTTCAGCTAGAAAAGAAACTTTACAACAAAGTGAACAAATCCTTAAAGGAATAATAAAAAATTATCCTGAATACACTGATATGGCTGCAGTGCAAAATAATTTAAAACAAGTACAACGTGAATTAGCAAAACCTTAAGGAAACAAAATATGTTGCAAGAAACATTAAATGAATTAACAGCATCAAATTTTTCAATGTTAAATGATTGCTTTGATAAAATTTCTGCATGGCTAAATGATTCTTCTATTAATGATGAAGACAAACAAGAAATACTTAGCTTAATTAAAAATAAAAAAACTGAAGAATTACGCGATAGATTTTATCGTGATCTTGAATTTGGTACTGGTGGTATGCGTGGCGTTTTGGGTATGGGAGCTAATCGTTTAAATAAATATGTTATTCGCCGTGCAGTTCAAGGAGTTGCAAATTATATCAAAAAATTTGGTTCTGAAGGTTGTTCTAGGGGAGTTGCAATAGCCCATGATTCCCGGAATTTTTCTAATGAATTTGCTAAAGAGGCTGCATGTGTCTTAGCCGCAAATGGAATAAAATCATATTTATTCCCAACATTACAAACAACACCTTGTTTATCTTTTGCTATAAGAAGATTAAATTGTATTAGTGGCTTTTGTATAACGGCAAGCCACAATCCACCACAATACAACGGTATTAAAGTTTATTGGGAATATGGTTCGCAAATTATTTCACCCCAAGATGAAGAAATTCTTTCTCACGTCTTTGCATTAAAAAATTATTCTGACGCAAAATATATTTCTTTTTCACAAGGTATTGATCAAGGTTTTATTCAATTCATATCTGAAAATACTATTGATGATTATTTTAATGATTTACAAAATTTAAGCATTTTAAAGGATAACTCAAAAAAAGATTTTGAAATTGTTTATACACCATTACATGGCACTGGTAAAATACCAACTTTAAGAGCCTTAAATAATTTTGGTTTTAAAAATGTGTTCGTTGTTCCTGAACAAGGTGAACCAAATGGTAATTTTCCAACTGTAAAAAAACCTAACCCCGAAGAAGCCGATGCTTTATCTTTAGCAATATCTTATGCTAAAAAAAGAAACTCAAAATATATATTCGCCACAGATCCTGATTCCGATAGGCTTGGAATAGCTGTTTTTGATCCTAATATGTCAAAAGGATTAATGAAATCTCAAGCTAAAGATGACTACATAATTCTTAATGGAAATCAAACCGCTTGCTTAATTATCGATTTTATTTTATCCGCTAGAAAAAATTCTGGCATTTTAAAACCTCAACACAAAATAATAAAAACAATTGTTACTTCAGACTTAGTTGCAAATATTTGTAATTCATATGGAGTAGATTGTTTTAATACTTTAACGGGTTTTAAATGGATTGCTGGACTAGTCCAAAAATGGGAAAAAGAAAAAAATGGCTTTGAATATCTATTTGGTACTGAAGAGAGCTTTGGGTACATGCCTAATAATAACGTAAGAGATAAAGATGCCATCGGTGCAATGTGTCAAGCTGCAGAAATGCTTGCCTTTATTGAAGGTCAAAACAAATCACTATGCGAATATCTATTTGAAATTTTTGAGAAATATGGAGCTTGGCAAGAGCATCTCATCAATGTAGATCTTTATGGAGAAGAAGGTTCACTAAAAATTTCTAAGATGATGCAGACGATGCGAGAAAAGCCTCTTATGGAATGGTGCGGAGAAAAAGTAGTTAATATTATTGACTATTTAATTCCAGAAACACAAGTAAAATATCAAATTCCAAAATCTAATGTACTCCAATTTTTACTTACAGATGGCAGTAAAATATCTATGCGTCCGAGCGGAACAGAGCCAAAACTTAAATTTTATCTATCTGTTTGCACTAAAGAAACTGATACACAAGCAGCATATCAAAGAACTTTAAATAAAATCGATATTTTATCCAAAGAAGTTCATCGTTTTATCGAACTTTTTTAATAAAAAACATTAAAAAATTGTTCAAAAACCCTCTATTTTATCCGAACACAAAGAATATGGGGGCTTTTCTAAAATGCAATCACTGGACCAAGACGTATTAATAAGAGATGTTTTACTATTTATAGCCGCTCTTATTGGTTTAGTCTATATTTTGATTGTTCATTTTAAAGAATCTCGCTTTCATTTTAGGTACCTTGGTAAAATTAATAAAGAAAATAATGATTATGATTTTTCTAAACTCGAATGGTTTGGTCAATTTTCAAGTTTTTACTCATTAACTTTTGATGAGCCCCATGTCATTTGGGAAATAAATATGTTTTCTATTAGAATGATTAAAAAAGATAAAAAATTCTCATCTTTTGCTGGTTTTTCATGGTTTGAATTTTCTAAATCTCAGTCAACTACTGAAAAGATAATGGCACCTATTTTAAGAAAAATATTTCTAAAATACCGCATAAAATATGAAAAAATTCATCCAATAAAAGTAGTTAGAGTTCCAAAGGAATCTGTTCATTTGTATACCTGGTTACAAAATGAAACACATACAACAACAGCTATTTTTAACTTCCTTGATGAAGCATTATATATTTCTTCAGAATCTAAAGTTTATCCAAGTCTGTCAATAGTATGGGATGATGTCATTTATGTAGAAGTTATTTTACCAAATAGTGTGAATATTAATAATTTAGATAAAAAATTTGAAAAAATAATTGGGGTTGAATATACTAAAACAGAATCAACAATTCATTTAAAACTTTGGGTTGCATTTAGTATTGAAAAAATTCCGAATTCTTTAAAAGAAAAAGAAAAGAAAATTGGAAATCTGCCTTCTTACTACAAAGTTTCTTAGCTAATTAATTTCAATATTTCTTCTCTAATAACATCTTTCGCATATTTTGGAGCTTGTTCTTTAACCCATTTATCAATTAATTCTTTCATATAGTTTTCAATTTCAGTAGATTTTATGTCTATATGAATAGCCTCTTTTTCTTTCATTTCATGAATATCTAAGATACTATCAATTAATTTTTTCCACTCAACACTCTCAAATGGTTTTTGGAGAAAAAAGTATTTATTGGTTTTCGGGATATTTTCAATTTCTTGTTTACTTTCATAAATTATTAATAACCTCTGATTTTCAATCTTTTTTTTATCTAATGCATTGTAAAATTTTGAGTTGACTATTAATAAATCAAAATTATTTTTACTGACTTCTAAATCAAAATTTTTACTGTTACTTACTATAAAAATTTTGTATATATTTTCATTAGCTAGGATTAATTTTATTGCTTTATGCAAAGAGAGGCTATTTTCTAAAAAGAGAATATTTTTCATATTTTCTCCATCAAATTATTTTAATATTTTATCTAGTCTCCTTGCCCTCATTATAGCCCTAAGCTAAATTTCTTTTGCTGATTAACTCGCCACATCTTTGGCATATGAAAGTAAGCAAATGATCGGTTTAATTAAATTAAGGAATAGTTATGCAGTCATCAGTATATGCCGGTTCTTTTGATCCTTGGACACAAGGCCATCAATTTGTTTTAGAAACCGCTTTAGAAGTTTTTGAAACAGTTCATGTTGTTTCTGCTGTTAACCCCGCAAAACAAAGTTTGCTGAAACCAGAGGTTCGGGCTCGAGTTATTGCACATTCTATAGATCCCTTTTTAGATTGGTGGGCATTAGATCCGCCTTTTCGGGTTGGTGAAAAAGTAATTGTTACTTCTCAAGAGGGACTTATTGCTGATTATGCTAAAGAAAATAATATCACCCATTTGGTCAGAGGTTTGAGATCAACTTCTGATTTTGAAGCTGAATTTAATTTATATTTCTCCAACCAAGCTATTAACCCTAAACTTCAAACTTGGGCTATTTTATGTCCAAATCATCTTCTCCATTGCTCATCAACTTACGTAAAAACTGTGGTAGGCAAACCACATGTCCGCTCCGTTGGTGCAAAGTTTATAGCTCAATCTTTAATGCTAAATTGGGTAAGAGTTATTGGCCAAATCTTTGATCTCATAGAAACATGCTCAATTCACAGATTTGATATAGATTCTTCTAATTTAACTGAAACAGATTTAAATGAAAGCTTGCAACTATTATTTACAGCCTTAAGTTATAGAATACTTCGCATATCTCGCTCAGTAATGGTAAAAACATCTAAATATGTTGATCAGTTTTTAAAGCATCATGGCTCGCGTCTACGAGAAGAAATTAGAAATCAAAAAACTTATCCTAGAAATGAAATTAATACTCTTTGGGCAATCTTAGCGCATTGCATTGAACAAGACGCAATCTTTCCTGATGGTGTTGAAAGTGGTGTAACTTATTTGCTCTCACTAGCTAAAAATTTAGGAAAAACAACAATTAAACTTTTTAATGAAGATGAAGTAAACGAGGCCTATGAAAACCTAAAAAATAAATAAAGGAAACAGTATGGAGTTAAATGCAAGTGATTTTCTTAATGCGTTTGCTAATCTTGATGAATCACAAAAGTTGATGAAAGATACAGTTAGAAAGTTTGTCACTGAAATATTTCTACCAAACATAACCCTTAATTTTGAACAAGGTTATTTTCCAAAAGAATTTATTACAGAGCTAGGGAAACTAGGATTACTAGGCTGTAACTTAACAGGCTATGGCTGTGCAGGACTAGATGAAGTTTCCTATGGATTAATAATGAAAGAGCTTGAAAGAGGGGACAGTGGCCTGCGGAGTTTTGCAAGTGTTCAAAGCAGTTTAGCAATGTATGCCATTCATGCATTTGGCAGTGAAGAACAAAAAAATACTTTTCTACCATTGATGGCTAAAGGTGAACGCATTGGTTGTTTTGGCTTAACCGAACCAGATTTTGGTTCAAATCCAGCTGGTATGAAAACGTATGCAAAGAAAGATAGTGGTGATTGGATATTAAATGGTTCAAAAACCTGGATAACAAACGCTCCAATTGCTGATGTTGCCGTAGTATGGGCTCAAACAGATGAAGGAATTCGTGGTTTTCTAATAGAAAAAGGAACAAAAGGATTTTCAGCCCCAGAAATCAAACATAAATTGAGTTTAAGAGCTTCTATCACTGGTTCTTTATTCTTTGATCAATGCCGTATTCCAAAGAAAAATCTTTTAGAAAATACTGTCGGATTAAAAAATGCCCTCATGTGTTTAAATCAGGCTCGTTTTGGTATTGTCTTTGGAGTTCTTGGTGCAGCTGAAGATTGTTTACAAGAGGCTATTCAATATACAAAAGAAAGAATTATGTTTAAAAGACCTTTAGCTGGATATCAATTAATTCAACGTAAATTAGCTATTATGGCCACCGAAATTGCCAAAGGAAACTTGTTAGCAATGCAGTTAGCGCATTTAAAGCACATAAAAAAATTGCATCCAGCACAAATTAGTATGGGTAAACAAAATAATGTACAAATTGCATTGGATTGTGCAAGAACTGCAAGAGATATTTTAGGTGCAAATGGAATTAGTGGTGAATACCGCTCTATGCGCCATATGTGCAATTTAGAATCCGTCTATACATATGAAGGCACAAACGATATTCATTTGCTGATTGTAGGAGAAAAACTTACTGGTTTATCAGCGTTTGAATAAAGGAACAAAATTAAATGTTAATTGATACGCATTGTCATCTCGTATCTGATAAATTAAAGGATAATTTATCTGAAATTTTAGCTACAGCGAAAAATAATGGTTTAGAAAAAATAATCAATATTGCCTACGATCCTGAAACAATTCAATTAGGATTACAACAACTTCAATTATCTGAGATGATTTACTTGACTCTTGGTATCCAACCCCACGATGCAGCAAAATTTACCATTTCGGAAGCCGAAATTGTGCGCACACATGCTAAAAGTAACAAAAGGGTCGTTGGTATTGGCGAAATAGGTCTTGATGCCTATTACACTTTATCTCCTATGGAAAATCAAATTGAATGTTTTGAATATTTTTTAGAAATGGCAACTGAATTAAAATTACCAATTGTTGTTCACGTCCGTGAGACTCATGCATTGGTATTAGAAAGAATAAAACAATTTATAAATAAAGGTCTTACAGGTGTTATCCATTGTTTTACTGGTACTTTATCAGAAGCAAAAGATTTTTTAGATTGTGGTTTTTTCTTATCATTTTCAGGAATTGTTACTTTTAAAAATTCAACAAGTCTGCAAGAAGTTGCAAAAATAGTTCCTGAAAACCGAATTTTAATTGAAACTGATAGTCCCTATCTAGCACCAGTACCTAAGCGCGGGAAAATAAACGAGCCCGGAAATTTAAAATACACTTGTGATTTTATAGCAAACCTGCGAAACATATCTTCACAAGAGTTAGCAACTTTGACTAAACAAAATGCAGAAACTTTATTTTTCCGTTTAAAAGATAATTCCTAAGGCTTTAAAGAATGATATTGCAAAATTTAAGACTCCCAATTGATGATTGCCTCCCAGATATACTCGATACCATTAAAAGCAATAATCAAATTATCATCCAAGCTACCCCTGGTGCAGGAAAAACAACGCGTGTACCACCAGCTCTTCTTAATGTTCTACCTGGAAAAATATTAGTATTAGAGCCCAGAAGAATGGCAGCTAAACTATCTGCAGAAAGAGTTGCCCTTGAGTTAAATGAAAAAATTGGGGAGACAATTGGATATCAAATTCGCTTTGAGAACGTTAGCAATGAGGAAACAAGAATAAAATATGTTACTGAAGGAATATTTACACGCCAAATACTTTCAGATCCTTTTTTAACAAATATTTCCTGTGTCATAATTGATGAGTTCCATGAGAGACATCTGCATACAGATATTGCATTAATGTTAGTTAATTATATCCAAAAAAATTTCCGTAATGACTTAAAATTAATTGTAATGTCTGCAACGCTAGACACTGAAAAATTAAACTCCTATCTCAATGAAGCAAAAGTATTTATTTCAGAAGGTAAAAACTATTCTGTTGAAATTGAACATACATTAGATTATGAACTAAAAAAACCTCTACATATTTTGGTTTATAACGCTATTGTTGAGCTTTTAAATAAAAATAAATATCCAGGAGATTTTCTTGTTTTTCTTCCAGGAAGTAATGAAATTCAGCGAAGTGCTGAAACACTAGAAGATCTTGCTTTAAAAAGAAATTTAGAAGTTATACGATTAAAAGCTGATTCTGCAAAGAATGAAATTCAAAAATTATTTTCTAAATCAGAAAAAATAAAAGTTATTCTTGCTACTAATGTTGCAGAAACTTCAATAACTCTCCAAGGTGTAACAAATGTAATTGATTGTGGGTTAGCTAAAATTGCTGGACATGCTAGTTGGAGTGGAATGCCAACATTGGATCTTCTACCTATAAGTCAAGCTTCAGTTATCCAAAGAACAGGCAGAGCAGGAAGAACTGCACCAGGAATAGCTAAGAGATTATTTACATTAAATGATTATCAATCAAGACAAGCATATCAAAAACCTGAAATTCAAAGGGTAGATCTCACCCAAATGATTCTTGAATTGAAAATGATTCAAGAAAAATTAAATATTAAAGAAAGCTTATTTGAGTTACCTTGGTTTGAAAAACCTGCAAGTAATATCTTTCAAGCAAATCTTCAATTATTAAAACAAATTGAAGCTCTTGATGAAAATAATCAGATCACAAATTTAGGAAAAGAAATTTGTTTCTTCCCTCTCCACCCTCGATTAGGAAAAATTTTATCTACTGCAAAAACATTAGAATGTTTACCACAAAGTATTTTAATTGTAGCAATTATAAATGAAGGATTTTTGCTAAAGAAAAACTTTAATTCCCAAGAAATTCACAATTCTGATATTATTTTTCAATTAAATTTATTCAAGAAAAGCGTTAAAAAAGAACATTTAAATAATGAAATAATAAATTACATTGATAAAATTGCAATTCAAAAAATAAATAATTTAGTTCATCAACTTTGTCATATTCTCCATATTAATTATCAAAAATGTTTTACAGATGTATCAGATGAGAAAGTCAGTTTAATACTCATCTCTGCTTATCCAGATAGAATTTGTCAAGTTAGAAAACAAAAAAATAATTCAAATAATTTAAAAGAATTAAATTTATGCTTAGGAGGAGGTGCTGTTCTAGCAAAAAATAGTGTTGTTCAAGATTCTGAATTTATAATTGCTATTGACGCAGAAGAAGCAGCAACAGCGGTTTCACAAGCAAATTCCATCCAAATTAAAATTGCACATGGAATTGAAACTGAATTACTTGTATATGCCTCAGAAGAATTTATGAAAGATGTAGAAGAGTATATATGGGATAAAGATGCTGAACGGGTGAAAGGAATCAGAAAAACATTATATGGAAAACTTTTGCTAGAAGAAAAGCCTATTGCAGAAAATTCAGAGAAATTTAGTGAAATACTTTACAAAGAAATTGCTGCACAATGGCCAAAACCTTTTTCTGATGATTTTGCATATTGTAATTTTAAAAACAAATTCAATCTTGCAGCCCAACAAAATATTACGATAGAAAATATTGATATTAAAAAGTTAGAACTACCATTTATACAGAATTTTATAACTAAAAATAAAAAAAGTTTTTCTGAAATTTTAGAAAAAAATTTAGAAGATTATTTGCAAGAATTATTTGAATCTGAAGATATGCTAAAATTAGAGAATTTATTTCCTAATTATATAAAAATAGGCAAAGGACGAAAAGTAAAAGTTCACTATGAAAGCGATAGACCGCCCTGGATTGCTTCGCGTTTACAAGATTTTTTTGGCACAAAAGAAACCCCAAAAATCTGCAATCAATCAATACCTTTAGTTGTTCACCTACTCGCTCCAAATATGCAAGCAGTACAGGTAACACAAGACCTGTTTAGTTTTTGGCAAAAAAGCTATCATGTTGTGAAAAAAGAACTATCTAGAAAATATCCAAAACACTCTTGGCCAGATGATCCTTTTACTGCTGAACCTCCAGATTTATTTAAAAAAAAGAAAAATTAAAATCCACTATTAATTCTCGCAAAACTTAACTATTATTAAAAATACTTTCATAATATTTTAAAGCATTATCCGAGGAATAAATGGGTGGATAAATTTCAGATAAACATCCAAGATTAGGCCAATCGTTTTTTTCATTAAAAAATTCAAATAATATATTTAATCTACATCTTTCTGCTCCAAGATATTTTTCTTCAAAAAAATCTTCATAGTTTATTCTAAATGCTAATGGGATATGCGCTAAATTTTTTACTCCAATAAATTTTACCTTCTCATTTATAAATTTTTCTTTTAGTTCTAAGGCAAATTCTTTTGTTGAGGAAATGTCTGCCTCACCACTAATAATAAGTGTATTCATGTTCAAATTTTTAAAACTTTGTTCAGAACTTTCGTTACTATAAAAAGGAACATATTGGCATTTATTAATATAATTTTCTATGAAACCAAACTCTTTAATAGTAGCATTATTATTTTTAAAATTTCCAATGATCTCATTACAAAAAATATTGTAATGCAAATATATTGAATACTTAAAGTTCCCTATCTCAGTAACATTTATTTCACTTTTGTATTTAAAAATATTAGTAATTAATTGTTCATCACAGTGTTTAATTCCTGAAATGAGTAAAGCAAATAGTGGTGCTGTATAATTGTATTGAAGAAGCCATAACGAATTCTTAGCTATTAATTCTCTTGTATTTTGATTAAATTGCGCACTACATGTTTTTTGATTTGCAGTATCTCGAAATAGTTTTTTTAAACTGTTAAGGTTATTTACCTGTATTTTATCATTACAATATTTTGCTTGTTTACAATTATCATAAAAACTAAATAATGCTGCTTCTAAATTTCTTTCTAAGAAATTATTTTTCCCCGCTATAAATGGAGATTCTAAATATACCTTTTTGATATTCAAATTTTTTTTATTTAAAACTCTTTGTGCCCATATTGTTCCATAACTTGAAGCATATAAATAAATAGGTACATTAGGATATAAATTAATTAATGCATGAATATCTTGTCCTGCTTGATATGAATTAAAATGTTTTAATTTATCAGGCCACTTACTTTTTAAATAGTCAAAGCAGGATGCAAATTTATTATTATCAATATCCTGAATACTTAATGTCCTTTTGTCATTTGGGCAATGCAAATTTTCTGAATACCCCGTCCCTCTATGATCAGGCATAAGAATTAGGCTCGATTTATCATGTTCATAAAATTCTTTTGCTAAGGAAAGATATGAATTTCCAATACCACCAGGCCCCCCACTCAAAATCAAAATAATTTTTTTAGGATTGTCTTCGCCATATCTTTTAATAAAAAAACCTATTTTTTCAGAATTTTTATCCTCCCAATTTAAGGGTACTTTTATTTTCATACATTTTTCTAACTTACTAAAAGAAGAATATTCACAACGATGCCATTTATTATAAATATGTTGATTTAAATGTGTTGTATTTGTTATTTGATTAAGAAGATCATGTTCAAAAATTTCAATCTTCTTCCTATTAATTTTATTTATACCCCAAAACCACAATATTACAAGAAGAAAGCTAATTCCAAAAAAATTTGGAACAAAATTGATAATATTATTTTTAGAAATTTTTCTGTTAATTTTGTAAAAAATTATTTTAAAAATTTTTCCCATTTTTCCAATCCAATTAGAATTTTCCAAAATATCAAATTCATTAAAAAATAAAATACATTTTATTGTCAAGAAATTAATTACTTATTTTATATTGAAAATAAGTAATTATTCGACAGATAAATTTATGGAAATCTTTATTAAATATTTGGTAATTTATAGAAATATATATTTTTCTAATTTCTTTTTACTCCTTTGATATAAATTAAATTTATAACTAAAATCATTTCTTTTTAATTCCAGCAGAAAATATAATTTTCTTGCACTTTGTTAAAAATTTAATAATTAAGAAACTTATCACTTATCTAAATTTTAGATATTTAAGTATAAGAGTATTTTGTTTTCTTGAATAAGTCTAAATAACTCTCCAATCTAAATTTTAATTCTGAGGGTTTAAATTATTACGTTCTAGTTTAGAAGAACATTTTTTTACTATCTCTTTCTATTTTTTCTAGACAATTTTTTTTTTAAACTATAATATATTGATAAATAGAATATAATTATGAACTTATATGCATTAAAAAAAATTATATTAATTGTATATTTTTCCAAATTATTGTTCTATACATTTTTAAAATATTAAATATTAAATATTAGTATTTTTCTATAAATTCAATAAAGTGAGAAAAAATGAATATTTATAAGCATACAATTTTATTATTATTTATAAATTTTTTAGGTTTTAAAACCTTTTCATATGCTACTTTTTCAATCATTGCAATAGATCTGCATACTAATGAATCTGGAGCTGCTTTAGGTACGTGCTACACAAAACAATTTAAAATATACACAACTAAACTAAATATAAATCTTGCAGATTATGTTGTTCTTGAAAATAATGGTTTTGGAATTATGAACTTGCAATCAGATATAAATGATTTTACACCAATTTGGCTATCTACTGCAAAAGGAATTTTGGCACAGGATGAACCCTACTATACTGCTAAAGTAATTAGTAAATTTTTAACCCAACCAAACCAAGACTATAAACACAAAGATAGACAAATACTCCTCTTAAAAAAAGATAAATATAATAATATTACTAGTGAAATATATCATGGCGAAAATGTAACAAATTTTAAAGCTGGTAAAATTCGTTTACATATTGATGATCGCTTTAGTATTGCCACTGCTGGAAATTATATGACCAATACCCATGCACCTGAAATTATGGAAAAAGCATTTATTGCAGCAGAAGGTAACTTAAGTGATAAATTAATAGCAGCTCTTAACTCAATTGGTTTAACAAATGATTTAGGAGATAGTCGCTGCCGCACCTCTGAAGGAGTATCTGCTAATTATGCATTTTTGAGAACTTTTCAAAATGGAAAAATAAAATTAGATTTAAATATAACAACGGATGAAGAGGAACAAGAAGCTACTTCTCTGCTAAAAGAAAAATATGAATTTCTCCAAGAATAATAATTTTATTAAACTATTAAACTTCTTATTTTCTCTTCATAGAATAGCATTTAACTCATCTATCCCAGTATTTAGCTGGCTCAAACCTTTTTCCATACTTTGCAGCGAGTTCTGTTAATTTTTGTTTTACCTTATCTTTTCCTAAAACTTTTGCATAATGAAATGGTCCCCCTAAAAATGGAGGAAATCCTAAACCAAAAATTGCTCCTAAATCACCATCATCTTCAGACTTTATTATTTTTTCATCAAAACATCTAGCAGCTTCATTCATAAAAACATAGACACAGCGATCTGCTATTTCTTTTTGATCAATATTTTTTCTTGGCGTTGAGAAACTTTTGTATACACTTTCATCTGGTTTTTCTTTTTTGCCATTTTCATATTTATAAAAACCATGGTTATTTTTCCTTCCTTTTCTTCCTTCTTTAGAAATACTTTCTATTTCTTTTGGTACTATAAGACGATCAGAAAAAGGTTCCATAAGTACTTTAATAATATGTTCACCTACATCAATACCAACTTCATCTAGCAACGTTATAGGTCCCACAGGCATTCCAAATTTTTCCATAGCTTCATCAATATCTTCAGTTTTTCCACCTTCTACCATTATATTTAATGCTTCAGCAATTTGAAAGGCAAGAATACGCGTGGTGTAAAAGCCAGGTCCATCATTTACTACAATAATTTGTTTTCCCATAATTGAAGCTAAATCAAACACTGCAGAAGTTGCTTCAGGATTAGTTTTATCTGTAGTTATTATTTCGACTAGTGGCATTTTAGGTACTGGAGAAAAGAAATGCATGCCTACTACATTTTCAGGATTTTTTGCTTTGGCTGCAATTTTAGCAATAGGTAGACTACTTGTATTTGTTGCAAAAATAAAATCATTTTGGGTGATAGTTTCTTCGCATTTCTTTAAAACATCATGTTTAATTTTTATATCTTCAAAAACTGCTTCAATCACAATTCTTGCTGAACGTAATGGAGCAAATTCTAATGCTGGGCTAACACGATAGATTCTAGAATCTCGTTCAAACCATTTTAATCTTTTCTTTTTAAAACGTTCATCAAAGTAACTAGAAACAGATTTTAAGCCACGCTGCAATCCAAAAGAGTCTTTATCAATTAAAGTACTTCTGACTTCTTTTTCAGCCAGAACAGTTGCTATACCACTTCCCATTAGTCCTGCACCAAGGACTCCAACAGAAGTATTTCCATCTTCTAAATTTTGAATGTATTTTTGTGTAGCAGCCTCTTGTACAGATTTAGGAAAAGGATTTTTCTTTGCTGCAGTCATAATATTAAAGATATGAACCAAAGATCGACTTTCTTCACTAACAACTAATTCACCAAAAAGTTTAGCTTCAATTTCTAATCCTTTTTCTAAAGGTAATTCAACTCCACGCATGACACTTTCTAATGCTTTAAGAGGGGCAGGATATCTTCCTTTTGTACTTTTTAAAACCATTCCTCGGCTTTGTTTACTTATTAATAATCTTCCTAAAGGATTTCCTTCTAAAGCTAATTTTTGCAAATCAAAATTACCTTGCATTGATGAAACCATTCCTAAAGAAGAAGGTAACAAACGTTTTTTAAATTTATTTTGTTTACATAAAGAAATAGCTTTTTCTAATAATTGATTGGGAGGTACGACATCGTCCACCAAACCAAGTTTTAAAGCTTTTTTTCCGTCTATTTTTTTGCCTGTTAAAATTAAGTCGAGTGCAGGAGCTATGCCAATCAATCTTGGTAATCTTTGTGTTCCTCCTCCGCCGGGTAAAATTCCAAGTTGAACTTCAGGTAAACCCAATTGTGTTGACTTATCTGCTGAACAAATTCTAAAGTGACAAGCAAGTGCGAGTTCAAGTCCCCCTCCCAAGCAAGTACCATGAATTGCTGCTACGGTAGGAACTTTCGCAGAAGCAAAGTAATTTACTATTCTATGCAATTCTTTGCTGCCTCTTTCACCAGCATCTTGACTTGTAAACGTATTAAAAATTGAAATATCTGCGCCTGCTGCAAAGCAATTCTTCTTTGATGAAGTAATTACAATACCTTCAATTTTATCATTAGCTAAAATCTTTGGCATATTTTCATCGATATCTTCAAGCATTGATATTGTAAAACTATTAACCGCTTTACTTTCATCATTCATATCTATAATACAAATGCCGTCACGCATAGAAAAATGAAATATTTTTGATTTGGATTGAAGTTTTAATTCCATATAAACATCTCCTTTGTTTATTTAAATATTGTTACTTTGATTCAAGTAACATGGCCATTCCTATTCCGCCCGCAGCACACACTGCAACAACGGCATATTTTCCACCTTTTCTTTTTAAAATACGCAAAGCATTTCCAATTAATCTTGCTCCAGTGGCTCCAAATGGATGGCCAATTGCAATTGCACCGCCTTGTATATTTATTTTTCCTGGAGGAATTTCACCAAATAATGGAGAGTCTAATTTTTCTCGACAAAATGTTTCATTATTCATACATTCCAAGCAACTTAATACTTGTCCAGCAAAAGCTTCGTGGATTTCAAAAATATCAATATCTTCTTTTGTTAAATTATTTCTTTTTAGAATTTTTGGAATAACGTATGCTGGACCAATTAATAATTGATCATGAGGATCAACTGCTACAGTTACTGTATCTACTATGTATCCTAGTACTGGTAATTTTTTTTCTTTAACATAACTTTCACTTGCTAATAAAGTTACAGCCGCTCCATCTGTTAAAGGACTTGAATTACCCGCAGTTATTGTACCATTTTTTTTATCAAAAGCTGGTTTTAATTTTGCCATTGATTCAAGTGATGTATCAGATCTAACCATATTATCTTTATCAACAAAAATATTTTTATCTTTCCCGCTCCAAACAGGAACTATTTCATCTTTAAAGTATCCAGCTTCTTGCGCTTGGGCTGCATTTAAATGACTTTTTAATGCAAATTCATCTTGCTTAACTCTTGAGATATTGTTTTTGACTGTCATTATTTCAGCATGCTCTCCCATGCTTAAACCTGTAAATGGTTCAGCAATAGCGGGGGGTTTTGGTAAAAACCATTTTGGATTAACGTTACTAATTAATGATAATCTTTCTTTTAAAGAACGAGCTCTAGACATTTTAGTTAAAAATCTTCTTGCTTCATCTGAAAAAGGAATTGGTACATCAGATAAAACTTCAACACCACCAGCTAACACTAATTTATTTTTTCCTAATAAAATTCTATCAGCCGCAATTTCTGCTGTTTGCAGTGATGAGTCACAAGCTTTATTTAATGTAAATCCTGAAATACTTGTTGGTAATCCAGAAAATAGAACTATTTCTCTTGCTAAATTTGCATTTTTTGTCTGAGGAATAACTACACCCCAAATGCATTCGTCTATATCAGAGGCTTGTACACCGGTACGTGAAATAATTTCATTAGCAACCCTTAAACTTAAAGATAATGCTGTCTCTTGTTCAAAAACACCGAAAGATTTTACAAATGGAGTACGCACTGTACTAACAACTGCAACTTTTTCTTTTCTAGAATTAGTGCTTTTTTTTGTTGTATTTTCTTTTACATCATTCATTTCCATTCACTCACCTCACAAAAGTTAAACCAATACCACTAAATATATAGACGTAACAGTATCAGAGATTTAGTTAACACCCAAATTTTTAGAGCTTCTAAATCAAAATACTTATATTACTATTAAATGAATGCATTATCCTATTAGAGGAAGGTTAAAATTAATATTCTTTCTTAAATTTACCTTTTAGATTAAAAATAATTTTAGTTTAATTTGTTTCTTATATTGCAACTCAATAAGCCCTTTTCAATCTTAAATCTTAGTGGTAAATCTCTTAATGTATTTAAGAGCACATTATTGAATAAGTTTTGTGCAAATATTAATTTCTATATCTGTAAGGAATTTTTATGGGACGACATAATACCGTTGCCGGCAGAATGGCTTCCAGTGCCGCAGCTAAGGCAAGACTTTTTACTAAACTTGCACGTGAAATCATGGTCTCAGCACGTGCTGGAAGCGATATCAATTCCAACTCAGCTCTCCGTGCTGCAGTAAACAAAGCTAGAGACAATAGCATGCCAAAAGATAATATTGAGCGTGCTATTAAAAAAGGCTCAGGCGAAATGACTGGAATGAGTTTCGAAGAAATCACTTATGAAGGATATGGACCTGCAGGTTCAGCAATAATGGTAGAAGTTTTAACTGATAATCGCAATCGCACACATCCAGAGTTACGGCGCATCTTTCAAAAACATGGCGGAAACATGGGAGAAATGGGTGTTGTTGCATGGATGTTCAAAAAAAAGGGTGTATTTGTTATTAATGCACAGAAGGTTGCTGAAGATAAAATAATGGAAATCGCTCTTGAATCAGGTGCTGATGATGTCTTAACAGAAGACAACTTTACTACAGTCTACACTGAGGTCACTTCTTTTGCACAAGTCCGTGAAGCCTTAGTAAAAGCAGAGATCCCCTTTGAAAAAGCAGGTCTTGAACTTATTCCTGATAATTCTGTTTCTTTATCTGGAGAAAATGCCAAAATTGCTCTTGAATTAATTGATAAATTAGAAGAACATGATGACGTACAAAACGTCTATCACAATTTTGATATTCAAGAATAAAAAAATCCAAAATACTAAAGGAGATCTTATGTCTAAATTATCTTTTCCTCATAAATATTTAAATTATAATGAAATGATTTCAGATTTAGATCTTCTTTGCAAACAATTTCCAAAAAATGTTGAAATAGAAAAAATAAACTTAATTAAAACATCAGAAAACAGGTCAATTATTGCTTTGCGAGTCTACCCAAAAGGCAAAAAAATTAAACAACCAACTGTCTGGATGGATGCCAATATGCATTCAGCTGAACTTATTGGTACAAATACCGTTCTTGCACACATTCAGCAATTAGCAATAAAATTAACCACTTTAGAAGAAAAGTTTTTCCAAGTTAACTATGTTTTTATTCCTAGAATTTGTCCAGATGGAGCAGAACAGTATTTCACTTCTGGGAAAAAAAATCGCAGCAATGCAAGAGATATGCGAAATATTTCAGAATTAGGAAGTTATTGGCGGAGAACTTGTCTTCTTGAAAAAGAGATAAAACAGAATTCTTATGAACTTTTGCAACAAAAAAATAGAATAGGCTATATGCGAATAAAGAGCCCTTCTGGTACTTGGGTGCAAGATGAAATTTATCCCCAACTCATTCGCAAACGCGAACTAGGTGACAAAGAACCCTTTTATGATATTTATCCAGAAGGGGTGATAGAAAATTTTGATGGTACATATATTCCACCTGCAAATTGTGTAGGGGATAACGAAGTTGATTTAAATCGTAATTTTCCTGTTGATTGGGTTCCAAATTTTTTAGAAAACAAAGGCGGAAAAATGCCTTTGTCTGAACCTGAAAGTAGAGCAATCGCAGATTTTGCTTTAAGTATCCCTGAATTATATTTTTGGTTAAATTATCACACTTTTGGTGGAGTTTTTATTCGCCCGTTAGAAGGAAAAGATGATTTTGCCATGGATATTGCAGACAGAAGTATTTATTTTACCTTAGATAGAAAAATTCAAGAATTAACAAACTACCCAGCAGTCAGTTGCCATAACGAGTTTACTTACATACCTGGTAAACCTTTACAGGGTTGTCTTACAGGATTTTCCTATCAAGCCATAGGGGCAATTAGTTACGTTTGTGAATTATGGGATTTGCCAAAACGAATAGGTAGAGATGAAAGACCTTTTGTAAGAAGATATGATTTTTGGACAAAAAAAGAATGGCGTAAAATTTATGAACTAGATAGAGATTTTAATCACAATACCATTTTTGGTACTCCTTGGAAGAGCTATCATCATCCACAGCTTGGTGACTTAGAAATATCAGAATTTCCATTGACGTTTGGAATTTTTAATCCACCTGAATCTTTGATTCCTGAAGTTGTTGAAAATCAAATGGGATTATTATCTCTAATTGTAGATATTGCACCGCAACCAAAAGTCACAGCTAAAATATTAGATGGCAATGATCAATCTCTTTCCTCTATCCTACTTCGCATAGAAAATACTGGATTTCTCTCAACCAATATTTCTGCCGCAAGAGTGAAGGCGCAAGGAGAAAAAAATATTATTGCACAAGTGATTGATTTGAAAAATGCTGAGGTTTTGAGTTCTTCTATTCATCATTTTAAAGCGTTAAATGGATATGCACCCATAGTAAATGGTTGGCTTGATTCTCCCGATTTAGGCAGCAATTATTCAGCCTCATATTCAATAAAAATACCTGTAAAGAAATTAAATCCTGAGAAAACAATTCAAGGTGCAATCAAAGTTCAAATTCCTTTTCTTGGCGAATATTTTGCAGTCATTGGTGAAAATTAACTATTTATTTTTTCTATTAAATGATGCTATCAAAAATCTTTAATTAATTGTTAATTTATAATTTTTTTCTCAATTACTTTATTCTTAATTTTAAAGAAAATTTCTTTTTTTCTTTGATAGAATTATTTTCTTCTGTAACTTCAATAATCACATTATCTGTATTTATATTAGAACATTGATCTGTATTTTTAAGATATACAAATCCCCCATAAGACTCAGCCATTTGAAAAATACCACATTTTGGACTTTGTAAAACTTTAAATGAAACATTCGTATTTTTCTTTATAAAACCATTTTCATATAAATTTAAATATGGTGTATGGCTTTCATAAACATAACCCGAAATTGTATCAGAAAAACTTTCAAAAATAATTTCTGTTGAACTTGTAACATTATGTTGGATAATTTTTTTGATATTCAAATAATTTTCTTTTTTAACTTCATTTTTTGTTAGAAAAAAGTCCCATTTTTGATTTAATCCTCCATGAAATTTATATAATATGACATTATTTTTTCCTGAATAATCTAAGACAAAATTTTTATTTTCTTTAATTGATATTCTTTTATCAGGAAAATACTTCCATTTATCTGCAATATTACAATCTATAAAATATAATTTTTCTAAATTCATCAACTTATTAACATGCAAACATTTTTTATTTCCTTTATTAAGTAATTTACCATATTCATTTAAATTCCAATATTGATTTTCATCTTTCAAATTACATATATAAAGTTTTAAAAGATGATCAGCAGAAGTTAAACAAAAGTTATTCATTTTAATCTGATAAAAATTGAGATTTAAATTTTCATTAATTTCAGGAGAAAATCTTTTTTTTCTTTTAAAAATTTGGTTTTCTATTTCTTTATTTGCTTTTTGATCGAACTTTACAATATTTGTTAAAATACCTTTTTCAAACACACCTTCAGCCATTAAATGCCAATTAATATTATCAGAAGATGCAGATATATTATAATTTTTAATCCCATGAAAATAGCTACTTTGATTAATTTCTAATTGACTTTCCTTAAGATCATAATAGTCTCCCAAATCTACTACAATTTCATGAGGAAAAGAAATAGGTTTTCCAGCATCCCATCCAACTGTATATTCAGAATGCCAACTAGAATAAAGATTGCCATCAATAATATTTTTAGCAGATAATTTTTTTGCATTTTCTTCGCTAGTGACATATTTAATATACCAATTATCCTTTGCTAAATAATTGCCATTTTTATCTATCAAAAATATTTCAGAAATACTCGAATGCTCATTTAAAAGATAACTACTTAATATTTTTATTTTTAAATATCTAAATAATTCTTTTTTATGTGAAATTTGTTCATCTGAAATAATTACACCTTTTAAAAGAGTTGACTGTGGTTGTTCTATTTTTAATGTTGAAAGTTTTTTAATATTTCCTTTTATATTACAGAAAATATTTGCATGCTTATATTTAATATTTTCGTAAATAAAATTCACATGAAATAAATTCATCTTATTTTCAATAAATCTTTTTGAACTTAAAGGAATTCTATCAATTTTATACTCAGATTCGACTTCTAACCAACAATCTTCTTGTTTTTGGTTTTCATAAGAATATACATATCCAAGATTTCCATATATTGCAGGATAAATATGACTCTGTAGTTCACCAAAAGGATCATAAAAACCAACTAAAGTCATAACAGAAACATCAAAATATTGAGGTTTTGGATAATTTGAATTCCATAAAATAATCATATCTTTATGATAATCATTCCATATTTTGTATCCTGTTGGACTATCTGCTGAAATAACTGGGTAAGATTCTAAATCTTGTTGAACCACTTGTGCAGTAAAATTTGTAAATTGGGTAAATTTTGAAACATTCCCATTTTCTGTGGCTCCTGCCATAGGATGGGCATTAAATTGAAAAATATTTTTCCAATAGGGAGCACTCTTTTGGTGCTTATTCCTATTCCAAATTAAGGAACCTAGCATTACATTTCTATTTGCATCATAACCCCAGCCAGAATTTTCATTCTGAAAATTATACATATCCCCACCATGGAAATGCATAACATTGAAAGAATGACCTAATTCATGACTAAATTCATTTCCCAAAGTTTGATCTAAGGTAGCTAATCCGTTACCTCCACTTCCACCATGTACAACATCTTTTCCATTACTATAACTACCAGTTCCTGAATGAATTTGAATTTGTTTAAAATTGTAAAACTGCTGTTCCTGCAATGCAGAATTTGTTATTCCATAATTGGCTCTACTAATACCTTGACCAAAAACACCTTTTAAAATTTCTTCACGCATATCCCCATTATGCCAATTTCCAATGCTTGTACTTAAATTACTTGGGGTATATTCCTGACCATTAGACATCACAATTTTATCTTTTATTTCTAAAGGTAAATATGTACCTAATTTTAATTTTGCTACTGGAATTGTTTGGAAATAGTCATTCGCCATATTTATTGGATCTAATTCTAACTCTTGCGGTTTTCTTAATTCACTTAACATTCCTAAACGAAAATTTGTTAGAAATAATTCACTTGCTCCCCCAAAATTTAGTTTATCTTTAGATAAAATAGCTGAATTCCCATGTTGATCTATAAATTTTAACCACAATCCTTGCTGCATCCAAGCGGCAGGAAAAGGCACACTCCAAGCCTTTGTTGAATATTTAACTTTTGGAGACTTATATTCTTTAATAAATTCTTGATCTGTTCCTGGAAAAAAAGAAGGTGAATTCATCCGCAATCTACCCAATTCTTTTTCATTGCGGTAAGCAATTACTTCCAAAGTTTTTAACTCATATTCGTTTTTTGGTATCATTAATAATAAAGCGCGTCTATGAGTCACTAATTTTAATGTACTATGTGGTGGAATAGATCTAAACTGCACAAACTCAATCATACCTTCAAAATCATTTTGCAAATCATTTCGAAATGGCAAATCATCTCGAAAGCCTATTATTTCTGCTTTTCCATTGAAAGGAAAAGAAAAAAATAATGTAAAAAAGATTATAAATTTTTTTCCCATTGCTTATTTCCAAACTGAATATCTATTAATTTATTTAAGTTAAAATCTTTCTTAACAAAAATTTAAATCAAAAATCTTTGTTTAAAAATTCAACTATAACAAAATTTATAAAGAATAAAGATTCGTATTTACATATTACAAATCATATTTGTAAAAAATTAAATTTTTATTTTTTTTTATAAAATAAATTTTTTATTGAAAATTATTTAAAAATACTAAAAGTAAATAAGAGAATATAATTATATGGATTTAAAAACTATTAAAATTAAATATCTGGATATTAAATTATTTAAAAAGAATGCTGCTAATTAAATCTAATGAGATCCTAATATGAATCTAATCTTAGTTAGTAAATCGTTCAATATAAATGGTTTATCAAGATAATCAATATTTTCCTGTATTTCTCCTAATTCAAAGCTATGCAAATCATTATATCCAGTTAAAAACAAAATTTTACCTTTAAAACCTTCATTAATTAAAATATCTTTTAATTTAACTCCATTTAGTAATGGCAAGAGTATATCTAAAATAATTAAATCATACTGGATTTTATTCTGCTGCATGAGATGAAAAGCATCGAGACCGTTAGATACAGATTGTACATTATAACCATATAATTCTAAAGATTGAACAATAACTTTTCGCAAATCACCATTATCTTCCACTACTAATATATTTTCATTTCCTTTTAATTTACTAGTCTCAATTTGTTTAACTGTTGGAAAATTAATTGCTTCTAAATGAGATGCTGGAAAATAAAGAGTAAATGTTGAACCTTGATCAACCACACTATCAACAAATATTGCTCCACTACATTCACGCATAATATTGAATACAGTAGCAAGACCTATTCCAGTTCCTTTGTCTTCCTTTGTAGTAAAAAAGGGTTCAAATATTTTATCAATAATATCTTTTTCAATTCCTTTTCCATTATCTTTAATTGAAAGGACTACATACTGTCCTTTTTTTAGCAGAAAATTTTGATGACTTACTTGTTGATTTATTTCTTTATTAAATGTACTTATTTTTATTTCACCATTACCTTTAATTGCATCTTTAGCATTAATTACCAAATTAAGAATAATTTGTTCAACATGTATAGGTTCAACTAAAGCACTAGAAAGATGCGGGTCTAAATCTTTAATTAAAATTACATTTTCTGGTAAAATTCTTAATAACATCTTTTCTAAATCATCAATTAAATAATTTACATTAATTGGCTGAAATTTATTAGCAGATTTCTTTGAGTAATTTAATATTTGCTGCATTAAAACAGCAGAGTGTTTAGAAGTTTTTTTTATCTGCTCTGTCTGTTTTTTTATCACTGGAGAAATAATTTGTGATGAATTCAAAATAATGTCACAATTTATATTTATAATAGTAAACATATTATTTAAATCATGAACTATACCCAATAATAATTTCCCTATATTCTCAAATTTTTGTGAACGAAATATTTTTTCTTGTAATTGACTTTGATAACGAGCACCTAATGAGTAAATATTTTCAAATAAATTAAAATTATGGTTTTTATGCGTTCTATTTTCAAAATAAATTAAAATATTAGATATTTTTTCCTCAAAAAAGACAGGGATTATTGCTAATTTAAAATCAACTTTAGTCAACTTGTTATTAACTAGTGCTTCATTTTCTAGTTTAAGCTTAATAGAATAATGCGTGGGAATTTTATTTTTCAAGACAAAGTTAATTTTTTCTTCCAGAAGATTCAACTTTAATTTATCTTGAGATGAAGAATGGGAATATAAAAATTCAGAAAATTTAAGTTGATCTTTTTGATGAAATTCAAAAATAGCATTAAATAAGTGACTGGAAAATACTATTTTTAGATTTAAATCTAATACACAAAAAACTGCAGGCATAGAAAATAAAATATTATTATGATTTAAATCTTTATTCAAACTAAACTCCTGGATAATTCTATAAAATATAGAATAGCACCATTGCATTTAAAAGCATAATAAATATAAAAATATTTTTACTTTTTAGCTTGTACTTCTTCGTCTATCCATTCATTGAATCCATGTTTTCTTAAAGCTTCAATTATAGATGAGCGTTCAGTTACAATCATTTCTCTTTCACAAAACTTTTTATCTAAGTAACCTCTATGATCATCATATGGATTACAAATCGCTAGCCTATGTTCTTCTAAAGGAGCTGCTCCAACACTCATTAAATCGTCAAAATTTTCTAAACTCACTTCCGAAAAGTCAAATTTAAGTTGATTGCCTGGTAAATAAGGTAAGTTATGCGACCGAGCAAGACATCTTGCTAACGTAGATTCATCTATATAACTTAGGTCCAATAGAGCATCAGCGACAGAAAGCTTCCAGTTTTCAGCAAATCGGGTCACTATTGTCCAGTCAATTCTATCTATTTTAATTTCATGATGCAAAGCTTCATAAAGATGGGGTAAAATTAAAGTTGTATTATTCATAAGATCCTTGAAATATTATGTTTTTTTGTTTCTAAAATACGTTTCACTTCCTGCACTTTTTCACCCAACTTACTAGCTATTTTAGTCAATTCAGGATCGGATTCAACTTGATAAGGAAGCATATCATTTAAAATTTTACTCGTCACTTCTAACTTTTTTAATGCCTGTTCATATTGCTGTGACTTTAAAAAAACTAAAGCATGATGATAATTGATAACAGGCTCATCAGGTTCATATTTCAAAGCTTCTTCTATATACTTTAAAGAATTTTTCAAGTCATTCTTTTGAAAATATAGCCATCCTAAGGAATCTAAATAAAATCCGTTTTGAGGTTCAAGAGAAACTGCTTTGTGCAAAATTTTTCTCGCATATTCCATTTTTACATTTTTTTCTGCTAAAGAATAACCTAAAAAATTAAGAACTTCAGCATAATTTGGCCACTTTGCAGAAAGTTGTTCAGCAAAAGCAATGGAAGCGCTCTCTGATTCAGTATATTTTAAATATTCAGCTTTCTTTAAATATAATTCTTTTGCTGTCGGAGCTTTTTTAATAGCATAATTTAGTAATTCTAAAGCTTCATTATATTTAGAAAAATAGGCCAACATATTAACTTTAAATATTGTGTCTTGAACTAAATTTGTTTCTGCAACACTAAATTTCTCTATACTTTTCTTTGCAGAATCAGTATCTTTTGCATTTATATAAATAACAATTTTTGCTTTTAGAGCATCTCGATACAATTCATTTTCTGTTGGAATTTTATCAAGATTAGCGATTGCATCTGGAAATAAACGGAGACCTTCACTGCAAATAGCTAAGTAATAATGAATTGTAGAATTATTATAATTCAACCCAAGCAACTCTTGCAGTCTTTTTTTTGCCCCAATAAAGTCTTTATTTACAATCAATATTTTTGCAATCTGAAATGAAAATTCAGGCGGAAATGGAACATGCTCATCAGAACTGGCTTCAAGTTTTAATAAAATAGATAAGGCAACTTGAATTTTCTTTTGAAAAAGTAAAATATTAATATAATTTTGAGCCGCTAAATTATTTTCAGTTTCTTTATCAAATGCAATTTTAAAAAATTTTTCTGCTTCTGTATAATTTTTAAGATTTTGTTCTATTTTTGCAATTAAAGTTATTATTTCAATATTATCATAATCTATTTTATATGCTCTTCTCGCATATCTTAAAGAACTTATATAATTTTTTTCATTATAATATTTTTGGGCTAAAGCCATCATAATATTTGTTGATTTTGGATTTTTCAATAAAAAATTTTCTAAAATATTTTTCCTATGCTGTTTAACATTTGCAACATAATTAATGACAATAGCTTCATTATTAGGATATTTTTTATAAGCTTTTTCTAATTTTTTTACTAATTCAGGATAATTGCCAGTTAATTGATATATTGAAGCTATTGCAAGATCAATTTCTGGTTTGTTTGGATACAAAACCGATAATTTATCTCCAACTAGTAATGCTTCATGATACTTTTTCAAATTTAAATAAACATTAACTAAACTTAAACCACAATTTAAATTATTATTGAAAGAAAATGAAATTACATACATTTTTTCAGCATCAAGATAATTTTTTTTCTCTTCTAAGATTTTTCCTAACATAAAAGCTTCGTCAGAATCTGCTTGGGTCAATCTATTTGTTTGAAAATTATATGATATTCTGAGCAATCTTGCTTGCAGATAGGAAGAAGGATTTGCTTCTAGTGCTGGTAGACTTCCCGCTTGTATTTTAGCTCTTGGTTGATTAGGAATGGAAGAAGTATTATTTTCTTTATTTGTCTGACAAGATATGAAAAAAAAACAATTTAAAATAAAAATTAAAAATACAGCTTTTAATCTTTGCAACATATCTTTAATCCTCTTTAAGGAGTAGTTATAGCTCCTTTGCAAATCGTGCCGGAATTCCATCAAATGAACCACTTGACATGAATACAATTGTATCACCAGGACGAACTTCTTGTTTCAAACTGAGAAGTAATTTTTCATTGTCGTCAAAATATTTTGCATTTCGTCCACAAGCTTCAGCCACAGCTGGTCCATCTAGTACTTCTTCTTTATTCATGCGTAAGTCTTGCGGTACTTTACCCAACAAAATTTCATCTGCGTGATAAAAACTTTTTGCTAGCTGTTCTTGAAGAACTCTTCTTCGCATAGTTGCATTCCTTGGATCAAAACATGCAATTAATCTCCCTTTTTTACCAACACTTTTCATATAACTACGAAATGCTTCTAAAGTGGTAACAATAGCTGTTGGATGGTGAGCAAAATCATCAAAAACTGTGATATTATTTTTTTCCCTTAAAAGCTCAAATCTTCTTTTAACTCCTTTAAAGGAAGTCATAGCTTTTGCAATTTTTGCTAAATATGTTTTATTTTCTATATATTTTATTGATCTTTTTACTCCAGTTTTCTTTTCAATTTCTAAAATTTGATATGCAGTAAGTATAGCTACAGCAGCAACTGAATTTAATGCATTATGCTGGCCAAAAATACTTGACTTGAATTTAAGTAATTTTCCATTTGGTTGTTTACATTCAACTTCAATACCATTAGAAACAGTTTTATAAGACTTCAATTGCCAAAAATAGGGATTTTTTTCTTCTTTTTGTGTGCCAAAACCTATCACAAAAGCACCAGAAGCAAGGGCTACTCTTTTTGCTCTTATGTCATCAAAATTTGCAATAACAATTCCATTTCTCTCTTTTGTTAACTTAGCTAGTCGCAAGAATTCCGCTTCAATTGCCTCTACATTTGCGTAGATATCAGCATGATCAAATTCTATATTATTTATTAGACAAATTTTTGGTTCATAGTGAAGAAATTTAGGGCCTTTATCAAAAAAAGCAGAATCATATTCATCGCCTTCTAACACAAATAAATCTTTTGATTGGAATGAAAAGCCAGATGAAAAATTTGCTGGACGACCTCCAATTAAAAAAGATGGCTTCTTTCCTAATTGAGTTAATAAATGCGTTACTAAACTACTTGTTGTTGTTTTTCCATGTGTTCCACTTATAATAATATTTGTACTTTCAGCTAAAAAATATTTTCTCAAGGCTGAAGGAAAACTAAGTAATGGAATTGTTTGCTGTAATAATTCCTCTAATTCATCATTTTTTTTCAAACTGGCACTGAGTCTACTTACAACATTTGCCAAAATAACAACATCAGGATTATTCTTTTTTATATTCTCGGCTAAAAATCCAACATCTGGTTTTATGTCAAGATCAGCAATTACTTTATCCATAGGAGGATAAATTGGTGTATCACTTCCAGTAACTTTATAGTTTGCAGCTTTAAATAAGCCAGCAACTTGCGCCATTCCCGTTCCACCAATTCCAGTCATATGAATTTTAATATCTTCCTTAAGTAATTCTTTATTGCTTACAAATAAATTTACTGGAAAAGTTGTAGCTATTTTTTTCTCATCTGAAATTTTATTTGTAAAGTTAATAGTATATTTGCTTTGAGATTTTTTTACTATAATGTTACTTTTCATAAGTAATGGAAATCTAAATTCCTCATGTCCAAATAAAGGAAAATCAATTATTGGAAGATTAGTTTTTTTAGCTAATAAATTTAATAATAGTTCTCGACTTAATGGCTTATCACTTGGATCTAAACAATCAGAAAAATTCCCAATAACAATTGCTTTTGTTTTAGACAAATAGTTTGAATTAATTAAAGAATCAAATTTTCTTAAAATTCTATATAAATGTTCGTTACATTCTTCTAAGAAAATTATATTATCATCAGGAAAATTTAAATATTGAAGCGCTGTTATACTTTCAGCCAAACTAAGATTTAATGGAATGCATTTTCCTATTATTTCTGATTTAATACCTTTATTTTGATTAAAAATAATTTCTACAGGAAAAGTATACAAATCTGGTTTATTATTTAATAAGTCAAATAAAGCTTTTTGATCAAGCATTGGTCCTGAAAATAAATTTGGACTATATGCATTTTGCCCATGAATATATTTAAAATTCGGGAATCTAAGAGCCAAATAAACTCCTAAAAAAGAAATATCTGAAAATCCAACTAAAACTTTATCTGAAATAACTGGTGGAAGAAGATTTTCTAAATATGGAATGAGTTCTGTACAGCCCATACCACCCCTAGCTGCAAATAAAATATCAAACTTTCGCATTGTTAAACCATAGCCCAATAAACAAGCTCTTTCTAATATAGGTGCGGCAGTTACACCATCTAAAGAATTTTGCTGTGGTAATATTTCAGTTACCAAATAGCCTAAATTTCTAAATTTTTCTATACGTTGATTTCTTTTTTCATCTGATAATCTATTTTTCCCAGCTGGATGAATAATTGCAATATGTTTAGCATTGTTAGTCATCAAAACTCCTCTAATATATTTTTAAAATTCATTGAAATACTATATTTATTTTTTTCAGATATACTCCAAACAGTTACATTTATAGCGTCAATATTATTGTAGTTTTTATAATTCTGAATTAAATATTCTTTAATTGAAGATTTAATTTCTTTAGTATTTCTTTTTTGCTCAAACAAAGAAGGACATGGAAATTTAATGATTGAATTATTTAAATCGCGAGCTATGCAAAATGCCTTTAATTCACTTTCATCTTTTTGATTAAAAGAAGCTCGTTCATATTTTTCATGAGAGTCAACTTGGCAAATTACATTATCTCCATTTTTATAATTATCAATATCAAAAAACACTCCATGCATGTCACCATTTTTTACTTGATGTAATTCTGAATTTAAAAAGATTGAGAAATTAACATCCTTTAAGTTTTTTAACTCATTACTTGTTACTTCACAATAAAATCTATTATTTTTCTTAGTATCTTGATATAATCTCACCGAGAAAAATAAATTTGAAAAATCTTTTTCATTTTTCCTTTGATTATCAAAGAAATAATCTTTCTTTTCTATTTCATTTCCATCATTAAAAACTTTTATAGGGAAATATATACTGAGAAACGTTCTACTATCTTTATAATTATATTCAAGATTAAATAAACTTTTATTATAATTTTTATTCTCATCAATTTTAAAATCAGTTTTAATATTTTCAAAATTATTCATTAATTTTTTTGAATAGGTATGGTATAATTTATCTTTCTTATGAATAACTAAGTTGCTAGAAAGATTATTTACTTTAATTTTCATATCCTTCAATTTTGAAAATTCATTTAGCATTTCTTTTTCTGAAACTAATTTTGCTTTACTTGAAGAACTTTCAGTGCCATTTGACACAATTATAGAACAAGAATCTTCTTGTTTTGGAAGTTTAAATTTGTACTCATAGATTTCTAAACTATTTATTTTATTTTTTATTATTTCTTGCTGTATTTTTTGACCTATATTATCAAATGGTGTAAAAATCTTTTTAATTTTATTATTTCCAAGGGTAAATTCTGTAGTTAAAAAAAGATTTTGCGGATCATAAACTACAACATAACACTTTTGCATGTTATCAATTATATTAGTTATTCCTGAAAAAAGAATAACTGGTTTATAATTTGGAACAACAATTTTAAAAGTAGAATAATAGTCGGTTACTTTTTTATTTTCAAAATACCTTATTAGAAGGGGAAAATTAGGAATATTAAAAATATCAAAAATTTCTTTTTGCATGAGGTAGTCAGATATTATACTGAAATCTATTTGTTTAATATCAATTTGATAATAACCATTTTTATTTTGTTTACAGATATTATCTGTAATTTTGTCTGCATTTGAATTTAAAATAAAACATTCTAGTTTATTAAATTTATTATTTTTTTTACTTTGAAATAATAAAATTTTATTTTTAATTTCTGGATTATAAAGATAAGCTTCTTTTAACCAAGAAGGATTTTTTTCATTTAAATTAACAAGCTTTTTTCCATTTGAACCTAGAAAAGATATTTCTTTATTTTTACCATATACTATACAATTTAAAAATCCATTAAATTGATTATTTTTAACTATAGTGTAATCTCTATTATCAATCAATTCCTGCTCATTTAAAAACCATTTAACATGAAAATCAGTTTTGTCTTTTATAGTAGAAGGTAATCGGCATTCAAAAGTATCATCTTTAGAATTATATTGAATATCTATATCCCCAGAAATATTTTTTAAGTTTAATTTATCAGATTTCAAATAATAAAGAACAATTTCTTTTTCTATTAATTGATTCTCATTTTCTAATTTAAGATTAACAAAAGAATTTTCTGCTCCTTGCTTTATCTTTTCTAGACCTTCAATAGTAATTTGAATTTTATTATCTTTTCTTAAAATTTTACAGGTTAAATTATTATTAACAGAACAAATCCAATTAATTTTATTTTCATCCAAATTAGTATTTGTATAATATATCTCAGATATACTATTATCTTTTTCTTTAAAATATATTTGTTTTTTTCCAATTATTTTTAAATTCTTATTATCTATTTTTACAACATTGGAGGTTCCATTACTATCTTCGCAAGTATAGTTATTTCCATAAATTATCTTTTTACTAGAAAGTATTTTTGAATTCTCGTCTAGTATTTTTTTTCCATTTTCATACCAAACATATTTTTTTGAATTTGGATTATACAAAAATCCTCTAGTATTGCAAGATAAACTAATCAATTTATCTTGTTCTATAATTTCAATATTAGGAGCTATATTTCCTTTTTCGTTAATAAATTCTTGTTTTATCAAAACAAATTTAACATTATTTTTTAATTCAATATTCTTTTCATCTTTTATACCAACATTAAGATTAAATATTCTATATTTTTCTGAATCTAAAAGTTGATAAAGCATTTGACTATCAGAATTTTTTTTCTCAATTTGACCCGTGTCAGGATCTAGTAATGAACAAAATTTTTTTTCATACTCTGTATTAGATAAGCTTTCACAAAAATAAAAACTATCGTTAGATTTTTTTCCAAAAAAATCGCTAATTGAAAATTCGCTTATATTTGACAAATTGTAAAAAGAAATACCTGGGGATAAATTTTTCCAAGTTAAAAAATCTGAAAAAACTTCTTTTTCTTTTCGATATAAGGTTCCATCAAATAATATACTTTCACATGATATTATTGGATATTTTTTTGCTAAAGAAAAATCTATTACTTCATTAAACAACTCTAGTTCTTTTTGTTTATCAGCAGATTGCAATATCCATTTTTTTTGAAAAATGTGAACATTCTTTGCAAATGGATTCAACTTGCATTGAATATTCTTATTAATATAGTCAGGTAATATCGATATATATGCTGGATGATTTGCTTGAATATTATTAAAATATACAATATTCTGAGCATCAATTGGCATTGCGAAAATTCTTTCTTTATAAAATAAATAAAGATCTATAAAACAATTTAATACCTTGGTATGGAATTGTCTATTTTAATACTATACGCTTCTATCCCGCCTTGTAAACTTCTTGCATTTAAAATGCCATTATCTTTTAAATATAAGGTTGCATTCATCGATCTTAGCCCATGATGACACACCACAATAACACACTCAACATTTTTAGACTTTTCAACATTTTCGGAAAAGTTTTTTTCAGTCAATAAAATTGAATTTGGTAGATGAGCTATTTCATATTCCCATTCTTCACGAACATCTAAGATTAATATTTTCGCATTTCTATTTTTCAATTCTGCTAATTCTTGCACTGTGATTTCAGATTTTTGCATATCTTGCAGACCTAAATTAAGTGCTTGCAGCATTAATTCTGCATCTTTTTTATGTTTTCCTGCAACTTGGGTAATAGTTTCCTGTGGCTCATAACCACAAGTAGCACAACCTCCTACATGGAATTTACTATGGAGGAGAGATCTTGCAAATGGAAATTGCGTTTCAACTTCTTTCATAGTTGTTTCTAAAGTAAATTCTCGCATACTCATGCTCCTTTTTTCGTATTCAATAAAACCAAAATAAGCTTGGTTAGCATGTAAATATGCTGAACTGAAACACGAATTGCAAATACTAAAATTATCCTTTTATACTAGTAAGTTGTAATTCTTTATGATATTTTTAGCCCGCCCTTTTTTTTATCAAATTTGTTTGTCAAAATTTATTTTATAAATACGAAAGGAAAGAAACTATGGCTGATAATCAACAAACAAATGAAAATACTGGTGGATTTGTATACCTAAAAGACTTTTTAGATCCAAATTTTAAGATAGAAGAATATTTAAAAAATGAAGAAATAGACAGAAAAATTCGTTTGAAGGAAGAAATCTTAAATTTTCATGCACATGTTTATTATACATTAGAAAGCAAGGAAACTGCTAAATTACTTTATCAAGAAATCGCCGAAAGATTTAGAATCCAATTAGGAATGATGTACGATTTTGCAGCAGGCCCGCACACATATCCGCAATTTGAAGTTGCATTCACAACAAATGAGTTTTCTAATTTGATTCCATGGCTTATGCTTAATAGAAAGGGACTTAGCATTTTAATTCATACTAATACCGTTTATCCGCGTGATGATCATTTAAAAACTTGTTTTTGGTTAGGCAAACAACTACCTCTAAAAGGCGAAAAACTCCCAGAACATTTAAGCGTAGTTGGAATGAAAGAACCACCTCAAATCCACCCCAATACTGTTCCCACAATTTTATCACATTAGTTTAAACTATAATTGCATATAACCATCGCAATTTATGTCGCTCTTATTTGTCACAAAGTAGAAGTAGATATAATGTACTCCTAGACAGAAAAGCTCACTATGCAATTTTGGAGGGCATTGTATTTATGCATACAATTGAAAAGTGGATCGCAGAACGCTTGAATCAAACAAATTATTCCAAGTTTGAAGGAAGTGGAAGAAGGCACTTTTCCCAAAATAGTCTTCAAGATGTCTCTATCAGTTATTTTGATGTCCCCCTCTCATCAGGACCAGGTACTGCTTTTTTATCCATCCCTAAAGGGTATGAAAGCATCCAAAATTCATTAGTTATTTTAATGCACGGTTTAGGAGATGATTGTTCTTACCCTCTTTTACATTGGATAAAATTTTTAAATGCAGCTGGTCTTTCTGTATTATCGTTTGATTGGGATGGACATGGCATTGATGGTTCATCTGTTCTAGACTTCCAGCAAGCAACTAGAAGCTTACCTCTTCTCATTGAACGTCTCTACGGAACAGAATCGGGGATGGGCTTAAGTGCAAAACGTCAAGGTCCTGCATGCTTTTTAATGGGACATTCTATGGGTGCCTCTTATACCTTAATAGCAGCAACACGGAACGATGTTGCAAGAAATATTGATGGCATTATTGCAGTTTCCCCTGCTTTAAGTATCAATACTTACTCAAGTGCTGCAGGTGAATTGTGGAATTACTTATATCCAAGCGCTTGGCTGAAAGACTTTGTAAATAAATTTTCATATTACGGTCTCGACGGTTTATTTCCTGCAGTAGGATCATTTAAGCGAAAATCTTTTCCAATCCGTGTAAAAACTGCGATTAGCTATGCAGAGCAGGCTCGTTATTTTGTTTCTGAAACTTTTGAAAAGAGACGAATTTTAAGAGATATCAGAACTCCTGTATTATGGCTGCATGGGATGAAGGATAAAATAGCTCCTTATCCTAACGTTGCATCTCTCATGATGGAAATTCCTTCTGGTTTTTTTGTTCATAATGATGAAAAAAGAGGCCATTTAAGAATGGCTTTTTCAGATCAAATACCAAAATATTGTGCTTCATTTATTAAACAATGCAGCGATTTAAAGATTAATAAATAAACTCTAGGTGGTAAGCGTGAATACAAAAATGAAATGGTTGATAGGTATATTAAGTTTTTTTGTAACTATACTAATAATTTTGATTGCTCTTCCTTTTTTAATTGATTTTAACAAATTTAAGCCACAAATTCAAAATGCTGTTGCAGAAAAAATGAACGCTAAAATTAATTTTTCTTCTGCTAAATTAACTATTTTTAGTGGCCTTGGCATAGTAATTAAGGATGTAACTATAGAAAATACAGATGAAGTTTTTATGGGGACAGAATTATTTAAAGTTAGAGAAATAAAGTTTAAAACTGAATTAATGCAACTTTTTAAAGGCAAATTTGTTGGCACAATTGACATACAAAATCCTGAAGTTAATATTTTAAGAGGTTCAGGAAAAACAAATTTAACTACCCTTGCAAAAAAAGATAGCTTTAAAAAAACTGCTGAAGAGCACTCACCACAAGAAGAAAATTTACCCTCAAACATTGGAAGCAATAAAAACTCTAGTTCTTTTACAGATAAAGTATTAATTAAATCTTTTGAAATTAGAAATGCAACATTTAATTTATTTAATGTAAATGGGCCAAAAGAAAGATTAGTAGCTAAAGTAGAGAATACTAATTTAATAATTTCAAATATTGGATCAGGAAAAGATACCAAAGTGGACTTTTCTACTGAAGTTGATTATTCAGAAAACGATATCTCAGCAAAAGGTTTAATAGTTTTATCTTTAAATGTAAATACAGAGTTAAATGGAACAGAATGGAAAAATTCATTATTCAATGGAAAATTAAGTTTTGATAAACTTGATGTAAATTTTAGAAATGCTTTTGTAAAGAAAAAATCTGTTCCTTTTAATTTATCTTTTGCTGGAATAGCTAATCCAAGATTACTAACTATTGATGATTTCAAACTAAGTTTACAATCAATTGATACAAAAGCGAAAGTGGCATTAAGTTTACTTGATAAATCTAATGCAAGTATTAATTTCGCAGTAAACTCAAATAATTTAGCCGAATTAGGAGAAATTCTCCCGCAGCATAAAGAAATGCTCATAAATGCTACCTTGAATTTAAAGGGAAAAATAGAAGGTTATTTAACTGCCCCCGAAACTCTCGATACAAGTATAAATTTGCAATCAAAATTAGGTGATTCAGATATTAATCTCCAGTTTGATACTAAATCATTTAAACCACTTATTGGATCATTAAAGGTACAAAGTAAAAACTTATATTTATCAAAAATAATTAGCCCATTTATGGCAAAAAATAAGAATAAAGAAGAAGAGAAGAAACAAGATAAAGAAGAGCACGAGTCGTCAAACTCATCATCTACAAATGAAAGCAAGAAATCTGAATCAAGTAGAGACGAATTTAGTCTTTCCGATAAACAGAAGAAACTTCTTTCAGGATCCGATTTTAGTACTGACATTACAATAGGAAAACTTGTATATGAGAATTTTAACTTTTCAAATTTTGTTTTAAATTCAAAAATAAAAAATTATACTGCTACATTAAATAAATTTTCCATGAATCTATTTTCAGGGAATGTATCGAGTAATATGAATATTGATTTAGCAGTATATCCTATCATGTATAATGGAAATCTTAATTTAAATAATGTAAAAGTTGAAGAAATTTATAAATCTATAAAAACTGAAGCAAAATCTAGTCCTATAGAAGGCTCTGCTGATATTAAAATGAGTTTTAACGCGAAAGGATATTCAAGAGCTTTTCTTTCTAAATACTTAAATGCAAAAGGTTACTTTCTTTTTAATGATGGTACATTAAATACAAAAAGTTTATTATCTCTTGCAGGAGAACAATTTAATCAATTTATTAAATCAGGTCCTTTTTCGAGTCTGAAAATTGATAATAATTCGTTGAAAAATTTAAGTCTTTCAGATGATAAAGATTCGAAAAAAAGTTTAAAAAACCAAAAAGGTGAATTTGAAATTAGAAATGGAAAATTACTGATAAGAAATTCAATAAATACTGAACAAGGTTTACTAAAACTAGATGCCGATGTTGGTATTGATGAATCTTTAACCGGCTCAGCTTTATATATCGCAAGCAAATCTGTTAAAGATCAATTAATTCAACAGAGTAATTATGCGAAATATTTATTAAACGAGAAAGGGGAATTCGAACTTACTCTTTATTTAGCTGGTACAGTTTCTAAACCTGAAGTAACAATTTATACAGAAGCTCTGCAAAAGAGATTTATTAAAAATGCTACAAAAGAAGTTACAAATAAATTGAAAGAAGAAATTAAGAAAAATCCAGAAGTGCAAAAAATTCAAGACGATGCTAAAAAACTACTTGAAAAAAATGGTATAGATCCTAGCAAGTTTGGATTTTAAAGATACAAATTAAAACTCAATGCTAGTTACTTATTCTCTCAAGAGATAGTAATTTGCATTTATCCCATTTTTGCTTCCTTTAAATCCTTTATATGTTTTGCTAAGCGCACAAAAAATATAATTTCTAGTATTGGAATATATGCAAAGTATAGAATATTTGCAAAATCTCCCATATGTTCGTTGGGAATTAAAAAAGAGAATCCCCAAAGAATTGGCATACTTGCCAACATTGTAAGTAAAGTTAAAATGATAAAACGAAACGCGATGACAACATAAATAGGAATAAATTTTGCAACAAAAAAATTTCCTTCCTTACCTCCATGCATGCGATAAGCAAAATAGATTCCTATTAACTGAATTAAAATACTTAGGATTGATTGAATTTTATCGAAAATTGTTGGAGTAGTAGGAAAAAATACATAGACTTCAGAAAACACTGAAAAAAAAGCTATAAAAAGAAACAAATATGCAAATTGTAATTGTTCAGTTAAACCTTTCTCAAGTATTTCTTTTTTCAAACCTTTAATACTTAATAAAAACATATTACCCCCTAATTTATAAAATTCATTCTATTTATAATTGAATTTTTAAAAACTAAAAATAAAATGATTAACTAATAAAAAAGATAATTACTTTACCTGCTTCACTTATAAGTAGAAGAAAATACTATAATTGTAACAAGAACGAATAAAAAATAGTCAATTTCACTAACTCTAGTTTTTGAAATTTTCGTTTTACAAATTTTTCTTTAATTTTTAAAAATACTTATAAAATTTACACTACATTATAAATTTTTTTTATTGACTTAACAATATTTCATAAATTAATAAAAAATTTAATTTTAAGGAAGGCTAAATTTCTTAAAATAATATATTTTAAACAAATAATTCAGGAACATAAAATGAAATTAAAACAGTTTTCTACATTTCCCATTATTCTCTCTGCAATTCTCTTATCTAGTTGTAAAGACTCTAAAAAATCTACTGACTCAACGCAAAATGAAAAAAGTAATTTGGTAAGTTTAAATTTGACTATGGTAAGCAAAGGAATAGTAGTAGAGAATCAAACATTTAACCTTAAGCTATTTGCTAATTGTACAGGCAAAGAAAGTCTTGAACAAACTATTTCTAGCGACAAAAGTAGAATATTATTACATAATGGAGTTAATTGTGATATTATAGTCGAGCAATTTTCTTTAGCAGATAATAATGTATTTACTCCACAATCTAATCCATTAACATTTACTGCAATCTGGGATGAAACAAATAGTTTTCATAAGATAGATAATATTTCTTCTGCTAATTACAATTCAAATAACATTCAGATAACTAGAAGACTTAGTAACAGTAAAAAAACAGAGTCAACAGAAAATATTACACTCAATATTTTAGAAATAGATAAAAATACAATCATTAATTCAAGTGATTTTACAAATGTAGTAGGTGAATTTGTATCTAATAATTTAAGCATTTTTAGTCTTCCAGCTCCAAATATTAGTTCAGATGAATTACCAAAAATTTCATTCATGAAAGTGGATAATAATCAAGAATTCACCTTAAAAGTTAAAGATAAAAATGTAATTGGCTCCAATTGCGCTCTTGCTGAAAAGGGGGTTAATTCTACAGCTCTTACTTGGGAATTAGTAAATAGTTTATATAGCGCAGATAATATTGCAAATTGCGAAAATTTCAAAGTTAATATTTATGGTAATTGGACTGAGAATTCAAAAAAAGATTGGTATATCATTTACGCAAATATTGGCCAAAATAATTTTGGAAACTCATATAAAGTGGTAGAAATAAAAAGATATGTACAACAATAATGCTAAAAAGTAATTATTATTCCTAATTAAATACAACAAAATTCTCTAATAATTACACACCAAATGGCAATATGATGCGTTCTAAAAGTTTTTTAATAAAATTTATGTTACTTCAACTTACAATTTTTTATTTTGCTTCGTGTGGGAAGAACAAAAATGAAAATTTAATGGATAAAGAAGTATCTATTGAGTATTCTGTCCAAACTAAAGATAGAGAAAAACATAATTTAGAAGCAACTTTTATTTTTACTTGTCAGAAAAAAGTTAATAAAAAAATCTTTGTAGATGTAAGTCCAATAAGTAATCGCATTATATTGCCAAAAATAGCAACAAATGAACAATGTAATATTAAAATTAAAAATTTCACCTATAATAACAATAAATATATTCAAATTAGCAATAATACTATAAATTATTCTTCATTAAATAATCAACATCTTTTCACAGGAGAATTAAAATTAAAAAGCAATAATAAAAATTATTCTTTTTCCATTTTACATACAGATAAAATAAATTTTTTGTTAAAAGGATTGGAGATTTCAGAAATTTCTAATTTAGAAGGATATACTCTTAAAAAAATAAACGATTTAGAAGCAATTTTATATTTTTATTTTGCTAAAAAAAGTAGCTTGAAAGTTACAAAAGACAACCAAAATTTTTTTCTATCTGACCAAAAAAATATTCCCTTATCAGTTTCAGCAAAAGAAACATCTCCATATTGTAGTCCAAAAACAGCTCAAAATAATTGCTATATATATATCAAACATAATAATGAAAAAATAAATGATTCTTTACTCCTTAATCTCGAAGTAAAACATAGAAATAAAATAGAAAAAAACCAAGTAATGGTTTACAAAGAGGTAGAAGAATATTTTATAGTTGATGATGAAACTAGATTTTGTAATGGGTTACTAAAGAAAAATAATGATCAAATTAATTGTCTATATATAAATAATAACAAAAATACAAATAGTTTCTCAAATAGTTCAATTACAAAAATTGCAATAGATAGTAATAACCATCTATTTTTACAGGTTGATGATGAATATTATAAACTTTTTGAAGACACTAATGAGTTTAAAACATTTGCAGAATTTTCTAAAACAGATTTATCCTGGCATGCGTTTAAAAAAAATACTGAGAAAATTTTTAACCAAATATTCACAACAAATAAACATATTGTATTGAATAAATGGTCAATGACAAATTTGATAAAACCCAAAAAATACTCTTTAAACATCCTAACTCACAATATCAAAGATATTTTAGGAAAAGATCAAAGAATCATTTTAACTTCTGAAAATGCAAAAAATATTATCATTCAAAACGCTTTTTTAATTGATAATCCTGAAAATAATTATTTTTCTGCTAAAATTTCTTCAAACGATGAAAGCCCTATTTATCTTCAAACATTTGTGCAATGTGCTCGTTATACTATACCTAGTAATAGTAATTTTGCTTGTAATTTTTTTACAGATCAACTACAAAATAGATACTTTAAACTTAATTTTATTTTTAATTTTTCAGATAATACAAAAATTTTAAGAGAATTAAGACTTAATCAAAAAGAATTAAATAAATCTTTGAAAATAAATATATATACCTACTTCGAGAAACAATTGATAATTGTAGGAAAATTATCTTTTCCTATAAAAATTATGTACAAAAATGAAGAATATACTGTTCAAGAGATAGAAGAGAATGATATCTTTTTTAAAAAATGCCTTCCACAAGCTGTTAAATTAACCCATAATTTAATAGATAACAACTATTTTAATTTCATAGAACAACCTACTTGCGTAGAAGTCCACTAATCATATAAAATAATTTTAGTAACTTTTTCTATGTTCAGATTTTAAATTAAAAAATAGAACTAAGAAGCATTTTTTATTTGTGAGACATTTTTATGCCTAAAACTTCTCTTTCAATCAATATTATAAGATGTTTCAACACTATATTTTTTTATCTAGCAATTTGTAACTTTAATTTTCATGTATATGCTCAAAAAGTTGTTTTCCGAGATGAGTTAACTCGATTTTCTGGTGGAAAACCCATTACTTTTGATCCCACTAATACAAATGATAAACCTACAGCCCAAATTCTCCAAGATATGTTTGAAGGCCTTACCCGCATAGATAGAAATGGCAAGGTTATAATGGCAATAGCTGAATCCTATCGGGTAGAAAACAATAATAAGACCTATATTTTTAAAATTAGACCGAATGCAAAATGGTCTGATGGTACACAAGTTACCGCAGAACATTGTGCACTCCCTATTAAAAGACTTATGAATCCAAATATCTCAACTGTTGTTGGTTTTAGTGCTTATCCAATTTTAAATAGTAAAAAGGTATTTGAAGGTAAACTTCCGCAAAAAATGTTAGGTATCCAAATATTAAATCCGCAAACTTTAGTAATAAAACTTGAACATCCTTTTCCACATTTTTTGGAATTACTAAGTAGCATCAATTACGTTTGTTTACATCCAAGAAGTTATGATAAAAATGGAAAATTTATTGAACACTTTCCAACTATGTCAAATTCAGCTTATCAAATTCAAACTTTTGAAGAAGATAAATATATTATTTTAGAAAAAAATCCCTATTTTTACAATGCAGATAAAGTTCAAATAAGTAAAGTCACTTATTTTTTTACAGAAGATATTCTATCTCAAATTAATATGTACTTAACAGGCCAAGCAAATATAACAAGTGCTAATATTTCATCTGAAGATCTCCCTTATTTAGAAAATAAACTAGTAGATAATCAAGTTCAATTTAATCCTTCAAATGATTCAGTTTTATTAATGATAAATACATCAATAGAACCTTTTAAAAATAATCCCAAACTACGAAAGGCAATATCATTAGTTATAGATAGAAGGGATTTAGCAAAAAGAGTTTTGTCCAAACCTGAATATAAAATATTTGATATAGTCCCTTATAACATAGAAGATTATAAAGTTTATATCCCAGATTGGGCATTATGGACTTACGAAAAAAGAATTATTGAAGCAAAAAAATTAATGAAACAAGCTGGTTTTGAAAAAAAACATCTTAAAATTAAAATAAAATATAATTATTATCCAGATAATAATAAAATTGCTTTAGGTATAGCTGAAATGCTAGAAAAACATTTAAACATTACAGTAACATTAGAAAGACAAGAATTTAAAAATAATATTCAAGATGTTAGAAAAGGAAATTATCAAATTTCTATTAACAAATTTTATCCTAATTACATAGATGCGATAGAATATCTAAGTATTTTAAAATCAAATCATAAAGAAAATCTTACATTTATGCATGATAAAAAATTTGATGCACTTCTTGATAAAGCTAGCAAAGAAAACGATTATAATGTAAGAAATAAACTTTTACAGGCAGCTGGAAAAAGAGGATTAGAAAATTATACTGTTATTCCTTTATTAAATTATGTCTCAAAGTATTTAATAAATTATGATTTGACAGGATATACAAATGAAGACAGTTACATAAAGTTATATTCACAAGATCTGTATTTTAAAAAAATGGTTATTCCACAGTAACTTATCTATCCATTTTATTATCTTTAGTCTCTTTAAGATACAAACCACCTATAATTAAGGTCATAAATGCTACTGCCATGGGATAATATAACCCAGCATAAATATTTCCTGTATAAATTACCATAGATGCAGCAATTAAAGGGAGAAAGCCTCCAAACCAACCATTTCCAATGTGATATGGGAAAGACATAGATGTATAGCGAATATTTGTAGGAAATAATTCAACCAGAAATGCAGCAATTGGACCATAAACCATGGTAACAAAGATTACTAAAATTGTTAGTAAGAAAATAACAGCAACATAATTTATGTCATTTGGATTTGCTGTCGCTGGATATTTTGCTGCAATTAAAGCATCTTCAACTAATTTTCCATCAAAAGATTTAATTTCCATTGAACCAATTTTAACATTTAAACTTTCATTTGGAATATTTGTATTTGCTTGCAATTCAAAATTGTAACCTTTTTTCGATAAAAATTCTTTTAATTGTTCACATTCAAGTTTGCAATTATTAGCTTCAATAATAATAGGATTTTTTTCCATCGCCTCACTTAAAGCTGGATTACCATAAAAGGTAATAGCTTTAAAAATTGGTATATACGCAATAGCTGCTAATAAACAGCCAGTTAAAATAACCTTTTTTCTACCAATTTTATCAGATAGTTTTCCAAAAATTATAAAAAAAGGTGTTGCTAAAATAAGAGAAACTGCAATCATTAAATATGAATTTTTGAAATCTATTTTCAAAGTATTTTGTAGGAAAAAAAGAGCATAAAATTGACCTGTATACCAAACGACACCTTGTCCTGCGGTCGCTCCAAATAAGGATAATAGAACTAATTTTAGGTTTGGTATTTTTGTAAAACTATCTCTTAAGGGAGAACGCGAACGAGTACCAGACTCTTTCATTTTTAGAAAAAGAGGAGATTCATGTAGCTTTAAGCGGATATATACAGATACAATAAGCAAGACTATTGAAATCAAAAAAGGAATTCGCCATCCCCATACTTTAAAATCATTTTCACTTAAAGACAATCTACAGGATAAAATAACAATAAGTGATAAAAGAAACCCAAGTGTAGCTGTTGTTTGAATAAAACTTGTGTGCAGACCACGTTTTTGATGCGGAGCATGTTCTGCCACATATGTAGCTGCTCCGCCGTATTCACCACCCAAGGCAAGTCCTTGGGTTAAACGTAACAATGTAAGTAAAATAGGAGCAAATATTCCTAGCTGCTCATATGTGGGAAGCAATCCAACGAGGGCAGTAGAAAGACCCATCACTATGATGGTGATTAAAAATGTGTATTTTCTTCCAAATAAATCACCAATTCGACCAAATATAATGGCACCAAAAGGCCTAACAGCAAAGCCAGCTCCAAATGTTGCTAGACTTGCAAGAAAACTTGCTGTTTCATTTCCTTTTGGAAAAAACAAAGAACCAAAAAAGACAGCTAGAGTACCATAAAGGTAAAAATCATACCATTCAAAGACAGTTCCAAGAGAAGAAGCAATCACAATTCTTTTCATACTTTTATCGTTTGACATAACGTACCTCAAATTGAAAATGCGTCTTTTTTTCGTCATTTTTTCATTAAATTTAAATGTCAAAAATTTGGATTTGTACTTTAGAAAATTAATTAAAATACTTTTTCAATATTTTTTCATATTTTCCTGAACTTTTCCATTTATCTAAAAATTTATTAAAATTATTAATTAATTCTTGATTATTTTTTCTTGAAACAATTCCATATAATTCATGATCTTCTTGGGTTAATTTATAATTTAATTGATTAGGATTTTTTTTCTCAACAAACGATGCAAAACTTAAATCTACAATAACATAATCAACAGAACCCATTATAACCGCATTTATAACTTCACTGTAATCTGTAAATTTTGTGATATTTGTATTTCCTAAGTACTTCACTGCAAAGTAATCATTTGTAGTTCCAAGTTTGACTCCAACTTTATATTTATTCGAGTTCAGCATTTCAAATTTTTCAACTTTATCAATCTCTAAATTTTCTTTTTTATACATGTACACAATGCCGCTTGAATAATAGGGCAAGCTGAATAAAAATTCTTTTTTCCTTTCATCGGTTATTGTTATACCTGCAGCAATAAGATCACATTTATAGTCATTTAAAGCCTGAAATATATCATCAATATTAAAATTATATACTTTATATTTAAAGTGACTTGTTTTGCTAAATTCTTTAATCATTTCTATATCAAAACCAATCCATTTACCATTTGCATAAGATGAAAAAGGAACAAACCCACCAGTTGTGCATACTTTCAAAGGAATACTTTGTTTTTCGCAATAAGCTTTCAAAGGAAAGTTAATTATAGTAAATAAAAAAGCTAATTGAAGATAAAAAAATTTTAAACTCACAAAATGCTTTCCCAAACCAAATTTTGTCACTGAATTTCCTTTAATCAATTTAATTTATCTAAATTACCAGTATCTTATCCTTAGATGAGATTATGAATCAAGATCTTTCCTTTTTCTAAATATTTGACATCTGATTAAGTGCTCTTTAATTTATCTTTGAACAGGATTGTTTAATTTTGAAATATTGCATGCCAATTGCTTTATCATTTTTATTAATCAGGATTTTATAAATGAAACATAATATTCAGCAAGAAGATCGTATTATTGTCGACACTATCCGAGGGCAAAAGATATCCCAACAGAACGAATTAGTTGAAAAACTTAAGAAATTGGGGATAGATATTCCTCAATCTAGCTTATCAAGAAGACTTAAAAAATTAGGAATTGCAAAAATAAATAACTACTATACGGTATTGGATCAATTTACCAAAACTCAAAGTCCTATTATTTATATAAAAGTTTCTCAACCCAATATTCTTGTTTTGCATACCTTACCAGGTCATGCAAATTCACTTGCAATCGTAATTGATGAAAGATTAAGCTTTGAGGGAAAAACTGAATTAGATAATGGTTATAAGTATTTATGTGGAACAATAGCAGGGGATGATACTATATTAGTTTTAGCAGATGGTTCAAAAGATTCATTACAAAAATTAAAAGCTCAGATAGAAGAAGATTTTGTTTTTCCTAGAGCACAAGAATAAGTTTAAATTAAGCAAACGTATTTCTTAAATTTATACCAATATATTTATTAAATTTTGCATATATAAAAAAAATACTTCTTAAGTTCTTTAAAAAAGAAGAAAAAATTAAATTAAATTTTATCTAATTGATACCCAAAACATTTGCTGGTACAAAATATTTAGTTTTATGATTCTTATATATTTCATAAAATATACTATACGTTTTTTGATAAGAAGGGGTTTTAATGAAATTACTTGCCACCTCAATTGCTTTTTTCGCCTCCTGTAGTGCATTAGCATGTTTCGCTCCTATTAAAGAACAAGATGATTTTGTTGCAGAAAATGATTATGACTCGTACATACAAACCCAACCCTATGCAGTAGATAGTGATTTCCAAATTATGGAATATTGTACTCCTTATGCTGCTATTGTTGAAAAAAATAATACCTATCTAGGTAATTTTTCTTTTGCTAATTTGTGGTATGATTTTTCATTTGCTTATATTAAATTGCAACATAATAACAATAAAAACTCTAACTTTATTGTTATAGAACCAAGTCAAGAAAGTCCCTATTTTTGTAATGGAAATAAATTGGAGAATAATTTAAGATCACCAATAATTTCTACTAGTAAAAGTATCTATAAAAATGATTTTGTGCGCATTAAGTTTCTAAATGCGAAAAGCAATAAAAATTATTTGACAGTATATTCTTCAAAAAATTTAACTTATTTCGCTTTAAATAACAAAGGAAGTGAATTTCAATTAGAAAATATTATAAACAGAATTGATTGCAATGATATTAATGCTTACTGCTCCTTTAATAACAATAAGCAAGATTTACAGTTAAAATTTATACCTCTTAATGAGAAACTATAAACGTGTAACATATATTTCTGGCTTTATATCAACTTGTCTAGGCATTTCATACTGTCCAATATTTCTTAGACCTTTTGAGTAAGCCTCATTTAATTTCTGATTATAATAATTTTCTATTTCATAGAGCTGTGATTGATGAATAAATTTAGTATATAATATAGATCTAACTTGAGTAATATATGTTTCTGAATTAATTTTACTAGAATCATAATTCTCTTGAAACAGAGTATAATGAAACATTAAAAATTCTTTAGATTTTCTTTTTATTTCAACCGTCAAAACATCTAATAACTCTTCTAACGTCAAAGGATGAATAATACTTCTTTTTATTGCTCTATCTACACGACTTCTTTCACCAAAAACAAATGTAGGAAGAAAATCCTTTTTTAAAATTTTTAATGCTGCGAGATAAGCAGAAGCTAAATTTAATATATTTTTAGCTTCTGTTAATGGACTAAACATACCACATAGTGAATGTGCATTTAATCCTACTAAAATTTCATTATAATTATCTGCTCTTAATTTTTCTTTTGAATGATTTAAAAGCTCATTTCTTAATTGATCAATTTCAATATAAAGGTCTTTGTATACATCTTTCAAATACATGTTATTTATTTTTTGATTTCCTACCCACCACTTAGAATTTGTATATGCATTAGACTTAAATACATACTTCCAATTTTTATTGTGCACCTGAAATAAATTGTGAATAAATCCTACTGGATTTTCTATATTACCATAAAATGCTGTATTCCCATCTGGACGAATTAAAGTTGTTGATAATTTTTTTGAATAAGCTCTATTAGTATGCTCGCCTCTAATTCCTGATACATGTCTAAATTCTTGTTGCCCTGTTCGAGGATTATAATAAAGAGATCTATTTCCTTTTGCATCTCTATCTTTACCAAAGAAATTATAATCAGGATCACTTGGATTTTCTAAATGTTTTACTTCTTTTAAAACATAATCATCATATTGATCTAGACTTTTTTCAGTTAATCGACCTAAACCATAACCATATGAAATTAATTTTAAAGTAACTTTCGTGGCCAATTCATTTCTTTCTAATTCATTAGAATACAATCCATTTTTATTTAGGCTTTCAATTCCAGATATTGCACGTAAATATAATTTTTCCTCTAAATATTGAATAAGATTTTTAATTGAAATTTGATTTTTTTTAGGAAAACCTATCCAATGTGCTAATTCTTCAAATGCACTAAAGCTATAGTACATCTGTAATTCATTAAAAGCTAAGATAAGTATTTTTCTAATATCTTCACGATCAATTTGCTTTAAAGCATATAATTTTTGTGCAAAAGAATAATTTGGATTTGTATAAAAATCACCATAGTCATAGTCCGCAAAGTGATTTGTTGGTTTTCCAAAGCCATTTATTTTTGACCAAGGAACTTTTTTATAATCCATTTGATTCTGGATTTCAGCAAAACTCCATCCATGATCAATTTTAACAAAATGCATATTGCCTTCTACATTTGCTAAACCCAAATTGGCTATATGCGTATCATAATCCCCAAGCCATAAGCTCACAGCTAAAACTTCACCTAAATTACTATTTTTGTATTGTGTTACAAAATTTTTTGCTTTTTTATCATGAAAGGTTTGAAGAAATATAGGCCGATCTTTTAAATTCATGATTTTATATATTTCTTTAAATTCTTGAAAAAAAACTGATCCTATATATATTTCTGAATGTAATTTTTGTTTGTTTACAACTTTTGTTTTAGTTTCTGAATTTTTTGTAGCTAGAAATACGCTTGCTCCAAAACCATGTAGAGCATAATTATAAAATTTAGACGCTATAAACTCACTTAAAGTTTCTCCATCATTTCTTCCTTGTTTAAACAAAACATAATAATTTGTATTGCCTACAGAAGTTTGATAAACACCACCCAATTCAGATTTAGATTCTTGTCCACCCTCCTTTTTTTTAAAAGGACGATATGATCCATCTTGAATAAATCTTGAAAAACCAGTTAATTTTTCATCTACAAATTCTTTTTGCATAAGTCATCCTAACATTTAGATTCAGATAAATATTTCTCTTCCAAGAAGGAAATTTTAGCATTTTTTAAATGTCTATTTTATGAAAATATGATGAAAAAACACTGATTTCATTACATTATTCTTTGCATTAGAATTAATAATGAACCCTGATTTTATTTTCTACTTGGCTAGATAGGTTTCTGTATTTTTTTTATTTCTTTAAAAGTTTTGTGTCCATTAAATTTTGGCAAGTAAAATCATTGTTACATAATTTATTTTCTTTCATTTCTTTCAAATATAGAAAAAAATTACTAAATTGCTCATCTGAAATTTTTACTGGCGGCATTTTTGCATTTGCCCTAAATGAAGTAGGTGATTTAGTATAAGCCTTTATATATTCAGCAGTATAGTATTCAGAAAAGTTTTTAGGCACATTCATTTCCAGGCCCAATTGCCCACCAATTAAATTCATTGAGTGGCATGCCGAGCATGTCTCCTGATATACTTGAAAGCCTTGCATAATATTTTTCTTGGAAGTATCTTTCGGGATACTAGCCCCAAAAGCTTCTTTAAAACTACTAAATTGCAATTTTACAACACCAAATGCCCAATATTCATTTTGTACTTTTTTTTCTTCTTCCCACATCAGATAATATGGCCCCCCATTTATGACCCGCCCTCCATCTCTTACATCTTGCCAATCCATTTTATTTTTAAGGGTATTATCCTTTATTGCCAAAAAAGGTTTGTATTTATCAATAAAGGAAATTGGAATAGAGATTTTGAAATCATCTTTTGCAATAAAAGTAATAATGTCATATTTTTTATAATCTATTTTTTTATCTTGAAGGATATTAATAAATTGATAACCAGAAAAACTGCGACGTTCATTATAAAGAGGGGCAATTGTAGTTATGTTACTTACTTTTGTTTTAAAGCCAGAAAAAAAGTCGCCATTCAATTGAAAAATTTTTCTTTCTTCTGCTTTTGCAGATAAAACAGAAAAAAGCAAAAATACTAAAATATATTTATACCGTTTTACTTTCATAAAATACTCCTTCTTAATTTATACAATTTATATTACATTAATAAAAAATTGACTAAACAAAACTTAGTCAATTTTTTAAATTAAATATGAAGGAGACAATCAAAAAAAGTATAATTAATGATCAATCAGTGCCAAACAAATTTCCATAATTGATAATTTCCGCCATTGCACTCAAGAGTATATAAATCTCCAGCACCATTGCTATCTAAGCATCTTCCAGTTGCTTCGTTCCTTAAACGAAATTTTCCTTCATTTTCATATCTAAGTTCCCACTTTTGATAGTTGCCACCATTCCCAACAAGAGTATAAGCATTTCCTGCACCATTACTATCTAAAGTTAACCCTGTTGCATAATTTCTAAACGTAACAATACCTCTATCAAACCAAATAATATCCCACATTTGATAATTGCCACCATTTCCATTCAAAGTATATGCGTTTCCTGCACTATTACTATCTAAATACTTTCCAGTTGCAACATTAACAATATTGACTAGTGCGTGTGCAAAAGAAGGTACTAACGAAAATAAAGCAAAAAATAGTGCTGAATTAATTTTCATGTACTTCATAAATTTTGATTTCATATCAATACTCCTATAAAATTATTATTTAAAAACTTTTCTTTTACTAACACGATTGAATTACACATTCAACTTTTTTATCTATTATTTTCTTGATAAATTATTAATAAATACTCATTATTTTACATTGTAATAAAAATATTTATAATTAATATAATTAATTTTAATTATAAATATTTTTATATAAATAAATTTTGCAAATATATTTTTTTATAAATTTTTTAAATTTATTTTAAATATTTATATTAATAAAACATTTTTTTATTATTAATTTAAAAATATTTTTTATTAAATTAAAATATTTTTATTTTCTTACTTTTAAAATTAGAATTACAAAATCTAAGCATTTTCCAAAATATAAATTTTTACATTACCTAGAGCAAGTCATTAAATTATGGAGATTAAAAATGTGGAACAATAAAATATTTTAAAATATATTTTCAATAAAATAAATTATTAATTTTTTTAATAGTACTATTGAGCAGTTTTTTATCAGCATAGTTCATTTTATGTTCAGCACCACACATTTCATTATTTTTTATTTATGCTCCTTTTCCGTTTACTTGAAAGGAGTTTTAATGCAATTCGAATTGCTTGATATTAAAAATGATTATGTTTTTAAACGCATTTTTGGTGAAAAAGAAGATATCTTAATTCACTTTTTAAATAGTGTGTTAAATTATCCAGAAAATGAAAAAATTATTTCCTTAACATATTTAAATACTGAAATAAATAAAGATCAAGAAGACGATAAGGAAACTAGGCTAGATGTGTTGGCAAAACTAAATAATGAAAGCTTTGTTAACATAGAAATCCAAGTACAAAACACTTATGAATATGAAAAACGGTGCTTGTATTATTGGGCTAAACTTTATGAACAACAATTAACCATTGGAAAGAAATACAAAACTTTAAAACCTGCTATCTGTATTCATATTTTAAACTTTAATTTCTTTAAACATAAAGAACATTTTTTTACTAAAATTAAAACGTTAGACATTGATACAAAATACGTTTTCAGTACTGATTTCCAACTCTACTTTTTAGAAGTTCCAAAAATCCCAGATCAGTATTATAATGAACTGGATAAATGGATGCACTTTTTTAAAGGTGCTTCAAAGGAGACCGTCATGGCTATGCAAACACCTGAAATTGAAAAAGCATTTAGTACACTTGAATATATCAGCCAAGATCCCATTGCTAGAGCAAAGTACGAAGCCAGAAGAAAATATGAACTGGACTACAACACCGACATGGATGGAGCTAGAGAAGAGGGTTTTACTAAAGGTTTTCAAAATGGGAAAAATGAGGGAGAGCAACTAGGTTTTACTAAAGGGAAAAATGAAGGGGTTCAAATTGGCGAGTACAAAAGAAATAAAGAAATTGTTTTAAACCTTTTAGCAAATGATTTTTCAATTGAAATGATTAGTAAAATAACAGATCTCCCCATTTCTGAAATAGAGAAACTAAAGAATAGTTAGTTTCTCTATTATTCATTAAATTTTTAATATTGATCCTTAAAATTCAACAAAAATAATGATTTTTAATCCATAAAAAAATATTGACCTAATATCCTACCGAAATAATTTAATTTAATATTTTGAAAAATTAAAAGAATTTATTTTAATACTGAAAAGAAAAATATAAAATAGAAATTTACTTTGATCAGTTTTTTTGATCATTGTTCAGTTTCTGTGCAGCTCCCCACATTTCATTTTTTTTAATTTATGCTCCTTTTCCGTTTACTTGAAAGGGGCTCTAATGGAATTTGAATTGCTTGATATTAAAAATGATTATGTTTTTAAACGAATTTTTGGGGAGAAAGAAGATATCTTAATTCACTTTTTAAATAGTGTGTTAAATTATCCAGAAGATGAAAAAATTATTTCCTTAACTTATTTAAATACGGAAATTAATAAAGATCAAGAAGATGATAAGGAAACCAGGCTAGATGTCTTGGCAAAACTCAACAATGAAAGTTTTGTGAATATTGAAATTCAAGTACAAAATACTTATGAGTATGAAAAACGTTGTTTATACTACTGGGCCAAACTTTATGAACAACAATTAACTAGTGGAAAAAAATATAAAACTTTAAAGCCAGCTATCTGTATTCATATTTTAAACTTTAATTTTTTTAAAGATAAAGATTATTTTATGACAAAAATTAAACCGTTAGATACAGAAACAAGAAAAGTTTTTTCCCAAGATTTCCAACTTTACTTTTTAGAAGTTCCCAAAATCCCAGATCAGTATTATAATGAACTGGATAAATGGATGCACTTTTTTAAAGGTGCTTCAAAGGAGACCGTCATGGCTATGCAAACACCTGAAATTGAAAAAGCATTTAATACACTTGAATATATCAGCCAAGATCCCGTTGCTAGGGCTAAATACGAAGCCAGAAGAAAATATGAACTTGATTACAATACCGACATGGATGGGGCTAGAGAAGAGGGAGTAAAGATTGGTTTTACTAAAGGTTTTCACAATGGGAAAAATGAGGGAGAGCAACTAGGTTTTGCTAAAGGAATTAATAATCGAAATAAAGAAATTGTTTTAAACCTTTTAGCAAATGATTTTTCAATTGAAATGATTAGTAAAATTACAGATCTACCCATTTCTGAAATAGAGAAAATAAAGAATTCTTAGTTTCTCTATATTATTTATTTTAAAATATAGAATATAAATTAATATTTTTTTAGCATTGACTCATTACTTTGTTGGTGCAAGAATTGCTGGAATATAGCAATCACCCACTACATGTGCTTAACCATTTTGAATTTACTTGCATTTTTTTACACTCATCGATTATAAATTTTTCACATTCAGATTTTTCTTCCTCTGTAATTGCTTCAATAAAAGCGTATTTTAAACGCCAGAAATTAATTAATTCCCCTGGATACTCATTTTCATAATAGTACTGACAAATTTCATTTGTACCTTCATATGGAGAAATTTGTTTATCTATAACTTTATTTATTATATCTAAAACTAAATAATGCATAGCCAGATTTTTTGGAATATGAAACTCATTATAATATTTGATTAATACATCATCTATTTCTGGAATATCAGGATTTCACAATGAAGCCAATTCAAGAATAGCTGGATGATTTTCTCCGTTAATAACTGCCTCACACGCAATTTCTGGAATTTTATTCAAAAAATAAGTTTCTTTATAAGACCAGTAAATTTTAATTAACTCTATATAATTTATCATTTTTTAACTTTTACTCCATTAAGTAAATAATAAAATAAAAATTTTCAATTACTTTATTCTCTCTAACAAATATTTTTGCTAGTTCATTTTGTTTCAACATGCAATTACTATTTTCAAATTAAATTCTATTTCTAAATGTATGTTTGGTTTAAATGATATAAAATTTAACTACATCAAAATACATTATTATTTCTTATTAATTAAAAACCCATTTCTAAGATTATTATTTACAAAAATATTTATATTATTTCTAACTATTCATCTAATATATTAATTTTAATAAAATTAGTTTTATATTTAATTCTAATATAATCGCCTTTTTTTATTTCCTCATGATATGGGATAATAGGAATTTTAATTTTACTTCCGTTAAAATAGCATATTAAATTTGTAATAAATACATCATTAAAAAATTCATCATTAAATTCTTCAATTTTTAAATTCATTATGAGCATATCTTCATCAACAATACTTTTTAAATCTATATCATCGTTTATAAAATAATTTACATATAGCTCTAAAGGATTGATAAATTCTATACAAACATCATACCATTTATTTTTTTCTAAGTTTAAATAATTAACAATACCAGCAATATTTCCAAATTGATTCGAAAAATACGAAATATTATTTTTTATTTCCAGTAATTGCATTCTTAAATTTGGAAATTCAGTGTCAATTAATTTTTTATATTCTCGATATTTTTCTATTTCTTCATAGTAATCATCTAATATTTTTTCATAATAATATTCGTCTTCTATCCACTCTTTCGAGTTAATTTCATGACTATCAAAACTACTATAAAATCTAAAATATTTAGACATTCTTGGATCTATAACTTCAAAAAAGTATGTCAAATAAGTATATGGAATAAACAAATCATCATAAGGAAAAATTAAAAAGTACATTTGTCCTTTAAATACTGTTAAACCATATACATTATATTCCTTATTTTTTTCAAGATTAATACCATCTACTTTATTTTGCAGCAATTTATTTCGAATATTTTGATCAACTATATCATCAATAGTATTATACTTACATCTAACTTTCATTTGGAGTCCTATTTAACCACAATCAACAAATCACTTTAAGCTCAATATCATGTTTAACTTATATTACATTATTTAAAAATATATATTTATTCTAGTTCAATAAATTATTTTTTATTTTTTTTAAATATACAATAAACATATTTATTTTTAATAAATAATGAGGAAATATTTAAATAAGAAAATTTCCTCATTCAATTTTTTTATTAATAAAAGAATAATTCTGCAAATATTTAATCATTAAAGTATAAAGCTTTTATTCTTTCAAAATATTCTTTATCTTCTTGCTCATCTTCACAAACATGAATTTTAATATTTTTTACATTGTAGAGTCTTAATTCTCCAAACCCATCATCTGTTGGACCTTTAAATTCAAGATATTCATCATTTAAGTTGTAATCTAAAATTTCTGTAAAAAATTCATTTCCTAACTCTATAGTATTAGTTTTAATCCAATCATATTTACCTTTTTCATTCCTAACATATTCCTCGACTTTATGTTTTGATTCAATTTTATCCCAATTACTTAGCCAGAATTCAACATTATCTATTCTAACTATTTTACCATCTATTAAGTTTTCATAATAAGCATTTTCTACTTTGAAATATAGCCTTTTATTTTCTACATCATTTATATATTTATTTACTGTAGAATCTGCAAATGATATTTTTTTAATATCCAAATTATTTAAATCATTTATTTTCTTCATATTAGTTTCCGCTTTTATTAAGGTTGTTTAATAGGGATATGGGCTTCTAAAGTATCGTACTTTACTTTTATCAAGTCCTTACTCAATGAATTTCCTTTTGCATCATATATATGTAAATGATGAAAATTTGTAGTTTTACTTTGATCTGGCGGATGAATTTTTGCTTTTACAGGAGGTCTTTTAATTCCGGAATCTAATAGTGATTTTTTACAAAAATCTATCCAAGGCCCTATTTCTTTACCTTTCGGAACCAAGCCAACTTTTTCTAGACTAGTAATAATTTCTTGTCTTGTCATATTGTTTATGCTTAAAAGTAGTAAAATTCATATAAATTATTGAAAAAAGATCTTTAAAATACATTAAATCGATTCCTTTTTACTGTTAACAAGTATATATTTTTAATTTTTTATATTATTAATTATATATCTAAATCAACAGGAATTGGTTCGCTTAAAATTAGAGCATAAATAATATTCCTATTATTCTCATTATAATTCAAAATAAATATCTCGCATTCTAATTTAGATCTTACAATAAAATCAAAATAATTTTCAGAATCTATTCTATCAATCGAGAAACTATCATAAGTATGTTGTATATCAACATTATTAATAATTTCTAAAACATCAACTCCTAATATATATTTTTCAATTAAACAATCATCTTTAATAAAATTTAGTATATCTTTTCTTTTCCATGCTAAATTTCATACTCCAATAGATGATAACGAAAAAGATTTTTCAAGAAAAATCTCAGGGATAGTAATCATAAAAAACCTTTCAATATATTTTGACTTTACTTATTAGGAACGAATAATCTATGATTTATTTTTTTATTATTTTCAATAATTCATTTAAATTTAATCTGTTTTTCTCCATAAACTCATTCAAATTAAATTTTAGTTCTATAAATTCCTTCATCCAAAAAATTAAATTACATATTTTCTTGTTATTTCATTTTTAAAAATAATTCAATAAAACATATTCTTAATTTCAAAATAAAATATATAATTATCTTTAAAAGTAGAACCTCATTTTAAATTTCTATAAAACCATCATTTCATAATTACTTAATGTAATATTAATAGCTTCTGGAAATGAATAAGCATCATCAGAAATATCAACCAATAACTGCATATCATCATGAATATAAATTAGAAATAAATTTAATTTATCATCAATTTCAATTCTTTTAATTACTTTACCATGAATAGAAGATAAATCAGAAATTTCTTCGCCTTTGCATTTAATAATATACTTGTTAAATATTGATATAGAAATATCTGTACAAGCCAATTGTATGTAATCTAATACCATACAAGTATTTGTAATAGTTTGGTTCTCAAATCGAATAAGAAACATATCTTCATTACTATTCATATTAATTTACCCCTCAAATAACAAGGACAATTATAGATAGCATAGTAAATGAAATTAGAAAACATTATAAACAAAAAAAATAATTAGGCATTTATTAAAGGTTTTTATTATAGATTAATAAAAAAAATTTCTTAAAATTTCATACCTAATTTATAAATACTATAAAAATTATTCTCATTTCAAATAATATATTCTAAATAAAATTCAAAATTGAATTAATTTAGAAGAAATGAAGCTTAAAAATAGCAACCATATTTTTTAAGCTTCTTGAACTAAAGTAAGATTATTTTATGCTCAGAAGGCTATTGATTCACTATTTTTCAACACGATATTAATAGCATATAAAGAATTACTAGATTTACTTGAAAAATCAACAGATAATATAATATCATTAAAGATATATATCTGAAATAGCTTTAATATCTCATCGATCTCAATTTTTTTAATTACTTTACCGTGGATATCAAATAAATTTACAATATTATTTTCTTTATCTTTAATACTAAATTTATTGAATATAGAAATAGAAATTTCATCACAAAACAATTCGATATAATTATAAACCATACAAGTTTGTGTAATAGATTGATTCTCAAATGGAGTAAGAAACATTTCTACATTACTTAACATTACCATCCATTCTTTAAATAAAGTCAAAAATTTATGCTTATACCATTAATTCAAAAAATCACTCTATAAGGGAAAATGATTAATTTTATTAGGTATAACTTTTCCAGTTATAGGATCTACTCCTTGCGGTTTAGGCGAAGCATTATTTTGATATTTTACATAACCATTTGGATATCCAGGACTTACACCTTTGGGCTTTGTAGAATCCATAATTCTAACAGCATGTACCTGCCGATTAATACCGCCATTACCTTCAGTATATGTAAACCCAGTAATTTTTTTTGTTATTTCATTATTTTTGCAACAATTATGACAACTTTCAATTGTAACTGAAGATGTGTCCGATATAATTTTAAACTTTAAATCTATGAAATTATCTCTGTATTTTAAAATAAATATAATAACCTTTATATTTTAAATATCATCAAGCTACTAAGTGAACTCCTAGTTCACTTAGCAATCAAAACGAAACTCTGTGTTAATTTACTTTCTACTAATAAAATAGTTATTCGTCCAAAATTTTCCTTTAGCAAATACTTCTATACTTGTGTATTTTTCAGAATTTTTTTTATTCCTATTAGTACTTTCTATTTTTCTTGCTCCTTTTTAAATGTACATTATTCTGATTGATATAATAAGAATACAATAGTTCATTCTATTTTTGTAAATGTATCTTTAAAAATGAATTTATCAGTAATACAAATTTTCTTATTGGAACCTTATATTTTATATTAAATAATTTTTATTTTTGATAAAAAGTGAATAATACATCTCCATTATCTTGATCATAAGTAAAATCAACAGAAAACATTTTGTTTGGAAAATCATTTTTTAGTTTTAAATCAATACTCTTTTTTAGTTTTTCAGCTAAAAACAATGCATGGTCAATAAATTCATCTGATTCTGGAAAATAAGATGAAATTAATACTAAATTCATCCAATATTCAATTTCACTACATGAAGTTTTTTCTTTTAATAATCTATTGAAGTATTCTTCTTTAAAATGATTTTTTAGAAAAATCATTTCATCAATAATTATAAATTCTGGGAAAATAAGGTCACTAAAAAAAATTAAGAAATCCGATGGAATTTTATAGTGATCAATTATAGTAGTTAAATAATCATTTACATCCATAAATTTATTTATACTTTTCCATAAGTCAAAATCTTTAAATTCAATTTTATTTTTCATTACTTAGGGTATTCTCCTGGATTAGGTTTTCTATAAGTAGGCTTATGAAGGTGTAATTCTCCTGTTTTAGGGTTCTGATTAAATTTTAAAGCTTCTTTTATGTTAGGTCTTGGGACATCACCATGATCTTTGCCAGAACCCCTATACTGTTTCCAAGTTCCATCACCAAAATGAGTTGTGTATTGTCCCTGCGCACCTGGTTTTTCAATTATGGAGTGAGGTGCTCCATTTGCTTCTGGTGCTGGATTAGGAGGTGCATTTTTTTGCTTCTTCGGAACTCCTGAACAAGCATTATGAACCAAATACCCATCATTCGATACAAAATAATTATGATGATCTTCAACCTCAAAATTATATACCATTTGTTTTTGGCGTTTAAATTTTGCACCAATAACATAATGAGTACTACCAGAAGTAGTGACTAGTTGCTTCCCGGGGGTAAGAAGAAATGCTGGAGTATAACCTTCACCTACAACATAATATGGATGTTCCGCTGTACTTGTAATATTTGCATAGCCAACATCGACAGTAACTTCATCTTAACTACTAAAATCATTCCGACTATCTATAGTTTACTGAAGATGAATCTGATAAATTTCATATTTTAAGCCTATGAAATTACCTTCTCATTTTGGAATCACTGTTATTACTTCTCCTTCTGTATTTGTAAAAGCTTCAATTTATTTATCTACATCTAAAATTCATTCAAATTTATTCAAAATGAAATGTTCACATTTAAAAATAAAATTATCACCACTTTGCACTTCGATATTAAATTCAATTAATTTATCACTACACTCAAAATATTTAATTTCATTAATTTGATCACTTAATCCCCATTCTAAATTTCTAGAAATTATTAAGTCATTAAAATTTTTGAAAATAATTTGACATTCTTTTGGATTATTTTCAAAAATATTTAAGAATAATATTAATTCCCCTTTTTCCCAAATAATTTCAATCTTATTTAATATTGAATCATGAAAACAACTTAAATCATCCATATTTATTCCAACCCTATAGGTAAGTGAGCCCCAAGTGAATCTTTAGGAACTTTTAAACCATTTATATCTAATCTAATCCCTTTTAAATCATTCACATGCGAATGAGGATTTTTATTATTATGGGTGAAAGCATTCTTTGTATCCTATTTTTGGATCTACGTAAGCCCCTTCCCTTATAAAAGTTTAGATTTCCATTATATTTTTTTCTTCAATATTAAACTTTTTAAATAATTGATTAAAAAAATTTTCATTTTCTAAATTTAAATTAAAAATAAAATTTAAAGTGCATAAATCGTCATCTTCATATGTATCTTCTGGATAACAATTTTTAATAGCGTTAATTAAAATATCATAAAAAATATCTTTATTTTCTTGTGAATCTTTACTTAAAAATTTTTCAATATTAGAAATATAAACAGTGATTTTTTCTTTTTCAAACCAACTTAGGTCTGACATAAAATCAACTAATCCATCCCAATTTTTTCCCATATATACTGGTAAATCAAAAACTTCTTTAAAATATTCAAAAAGATCTAATTTATTATTTACAAAATTTCCATCAATGAAAAATTCAAATTTCTTTTTTTTATAAAGATTATTCTTAACTTTTTCCTTTTTATTATTTTTAAAAAATTTAACTTTTGTTATCATTAATTAACCTCTTTTAATTAATAGGCGTAAAGGAATCATAGTGATCTTTTGTATAATGTGTTTTTCCAGTTTTAGAATCTATAACTATTTTTTCCGAGTCTCTCTTAATTCCATTTGATGGCTTTGGATTTACATCATAAATTTTGTAGTCTCCTTCTGGAAGTTTAGCATCTTTATTTTGAAAATTATGAGATTTATGAATTTTAGGTGGCGCACCATTTTGTTTTTTAACCGTTTCTAATACATCATAAGCTTTATCGGGTACATCAGGATTTCTTTGTGATCCTGGAGCACTACTTTTAGGACCATCTCCCCAGAAGCTTCATTAAACAAAACATTCGCCATACAACCAATTGCAATAGAACTAGTATAAATTCCTATATGTGCTAATTGTAATTCTGGTGTTGCTAAACTTAATTCAAATTAGTTATTTAATATTTAATCAACTACTAAAATTTCAATTTCTACATTAAATTGTTTAGCGTAAATTTTTATTACTTCAAAATCATTTGAATATATTTCATAATATGAACCATCAAAGGGTCTAATTTCAAGAAATCCGTATTCAAGATCTGGAATTAAATTTTCTTCAGAATCAAATAGTCTTGTCCATTTTTCAATTTTTTTATTACTTTCAATACAAATAAAAATTCCAAAAATAAATTGATATCTATCTTCTAATTTTGATATCAAATCACTTGAATTACAAAAATAAATTGGTCCTGTATTTTTAGATATTTCGAGCCAACCTTCAGGATATGTCCGAATATCAAATAAATACCATGAACAATTTTTATTTAAATCATTTATCAAATTAATTAAAATAGTAATTTGATTTTTAGTTCCACATATATCTGACTTATCTATTTCATTAGAATTTATTCTTACAAAATATTTAGCATAATTTTTTCTTATCATGTTGTACTGAATAATTCACTACTTCCACAAAATTATAAGTATTATATTAAAATACAAATGAATTTAAAAAATTACTTGTATATATTAAAAAAAATTTGCTAAAACCTCAATTATATTCAACAATAATTGATCCTAAATCCAAAATTAACTCATATTTAAGCGAAATATTATTATCTATTTCTGATCTGATATAACCAGAACAAATTACCTTATTTGAATTATTTAATTCCATTTTAATTAAAAGAATTTCCTCGAAATTTTTATATGACAAATTAAAAAAATTTGTAGTTAAATTTTTTCTTACATTTGAAATATATTCTAAAAATTCGTTTTTAAAATCATAAAAATACAAAGAACCTTTAAATTCGCAAATTGTAAATTGTAAAAAATATTTTGTTACTTCATCTTCACTAGTAAAATCATTACAACTTTCTATTGTTACCGAAGATGAATCAGATAAAATTTTATATCTTAAGCCCATGAAATTACCTTCTCATTTTGGAATTACTGTAATAACTTTTCCTTCTGTATTTGTAAAAGCTTCAACTTGATCATTAATATTTTGCGTAGCTCCATTTCTAGCTGGTTTTTTAACACCATTTTGAATTACATCTTTAACCACAGATGGAGGAACACCTCTTCCTTGCATTCTATCTAATGCGTGCCCAGAATAATCGATGCCATCTATACTAGTCGGTTTATTAGTACCATCAGCAACTTCAATAGGATTTCCTCTTCTACCCACTGGTGTAGATGCTGGTTTATCTCCAGATGAATTATCAGAAGCACTTCCAGTCGCCGCATTCAGTAATATCCCAGTCATACACCCAAGGCCAAGAGTTGCAGTACCTAACCCTGCACCAGTCATTGAAGCTGTAGAAGGAGTTGCTAATAATGAAATACCCGACGTCGGCGGAGCTGCTAATATCGAACCTCCAGTTAATACCCCCCCTATTACAAATGCTGAGAAACCTCCTACAGTAAGTCCAGCACACAACCCCATCTCAGGACTACTAATGGCAGAATTTAGTCTTTCTGCGATATTTGATAAATCTAATCCATATTTTTTTACAGAATTATTTAAATTGTTAAACAAAGAATTGGATTTTAGGGATGTTCTTTGAGAGCCTTTAAAATTACTACTCGAAAAGTTATTCTTACCTCCAAGCCCGCCTGAATTTCCTGGGTTTTTGGACATATCATGACCACGCCCACTTACTTTTCCGCTTGCCGCATCTTTGAATTTATCTTTTAAATTGTCCCAACTTAATTTCCCACTCGGATCATTAAATGCAATAGGATTGTTTCCAGCATATTGAAATAAATTGGCTTCTTTAACTCTTTCAAACATTAAATCAAAATTTTGGCCAATAAATAAATCAGGAGATAACCACAATCCACGCGCAGGATCGTAAGCACGCACACCCATATTGTGTAATCCAGTAGATGCAGAAAATATCCCTTTTGCAAAGGATTTTGAGCCGCGCATACCTTGTTTATCAATATCATTTAAACTATCTAAATTAATTATTTCATAAGATTTTGTATCCCAATTTTCCCGCATATTACTTTGTGGATTTAAATATAATTGGGTTTCAGCTCTTTTATTATCTGTTTGAAATTGATTTAAAACATTATTCGTTAATAAAGGAATTCCTCTATTCAAACCAAAAGGTTCGCTGGCATTTTTTTCAATAATTTTATGTGAACCGATATCTAAAACCTGAGTAACACTTCCCACTAAATCTTTTAAAACAAGTTCTTTTCTTGTTTGCATTTCTTGTTTACTTAAAGATTCAGGATTTGTTGCATTTAGTGCTGGATATCTTGTAATTAATCTTAATGAAGCAAAACTACCCACTTGGATATCAAAATGAATTTCATCTCGTTCAAAACTAATTCCATTAGAAAATTGAACATTTCTTGGCAACTTCGTAATTTCGGTTTCGTAAGTTTTTTTCTTACTATCTGAAGCAAGAATTTCATTCAACGTAACAGAATCAAACTCTGCAAGTTGATTGCCCTTTTCATCGCTCATTTTTAAATTAAGCAATTCAGCTGCTTCAATCTGATTTTTACTATTTTCAAATGCAGAAAAAACTCCTGATAATTGTCCGCGTCCACTCCAAGCATATTTTTGCATTGGAATTTGTTGTGGATTAGTCCAGTTTTCCTCAGTTTGATTACTATTTTTGCTTTTTGTAAAAACGGCAAGAGTTGGAGAAACACCAAATTCACGATAACCAATGGCATCATGGGAAAATTTTGAAATTGCAGATTGATTTCCTGATCTAGATGTTACTGACTGTAATACACCAAGCTGCTTTTGGTTTGAATAATGATAATTTTCTTCTAGAGTATCAAAACCGTCACTCAATCTATCCTTAACAAAATTTCCAGATCTAACAATTTTCTCTATTTTTCCACCAACGGAATATGCATAATCAATTTTACCCCAACCAATTGAATTATTAGTAAATCCTTCACTTGATTTTAAGCGCCCTTGTTGGTCATAAGTAAACTTTGAATTGCCAGCTAATGAAATAGATTTATCTACAAATGTAGAAAAGTCTTTCGTTTCTATTGGAAATAAATCATTATTATATTTCCAACGGGTATGAAAATATCCGCTGTTAGCTGTATTTGTTTCATTACATAAATTATCTACGTTTTCAGTAGCTTTACCAGCCCAAAACGCAATTGGAATTTCTTTCCTTTTGTGCCAGCAAGATTTTAATTTTAAATTATTTTCTAAATAAACAGTACTTAAGTAGCCTTCAGAATCATAATTTAAACCTTGAATAGGGACACTTTGTTCTTTTCCATCTTTAAGGAAACTTAATTTATCAATTTGTGAAATTCCATTTAAATATTGGACGGCATAACCAGTAAAGTATTTGTCTTCCAATTTATTTAAATGTTCTCTAGAAAAACCACCTCTTGATTTTAACTGTACTACATTTCCAGCAAAATCTGATACTTGATAAGATTGATAAACACTTATACTTTTTCTTTCTTTAATTAAACCAGTTGGAGAGCCTTTTGTTTTATAAAGAAACAATTCTAATTCATCAGTTGAAATTTGACCTTCACTATTATAAGCATAATTTCTTATACTTTCATTTTGCCCTAATTCATTTATTGAATTTATTTTTATTATTATTGGTAAACCAATATCTTCAGCTCTATTTTTATTTTTTAATGATCCATAAGTATATTCAATAACTTCTTTGGCATGCGTTCCTTTTGCTCTTTCAAACCGAGTGTGTTCTTCTTTAACTAAATTTCCTAATCCATCGTAGTTAAATTGTTTGTAAAGAATAGAAGATTCAAGCATATTACAATTGCCAATATTTGTACCAACTGGACAAATTGCATTTTGTGTTAAGCGACCAAAATTGTCATAGAAAAATTGTGACACACCTAAAAAGTTATTTGTTTGTGCAATAACTTTATTATTTGCGGCATAAAGCTGTTCAGCAATTAAACCATCGTTATTAGTAACTTTTATAATTCGACTTAAAGCATCATAGGTTACATTTGTAATCAATGTTTCATTACTTACATTCCCTTGATTGTCTAAACCAATTTGTTTCGTTACAACTTGCCCAATATCATTTAATATTGTTTTTGTTCTTCTTCCTTCAGGAGAGATAGATTCAACATAGTCCACACCTTGGTTGAAACTTTGTTTAATTCCTTCATCAAACTCTTGATTTTTAATTTCCCCATTGGCATAAAATTCGTAAATTGATTTAACTTTAAATGTATTTTTATTTGGCAATTCATTGGCTAAAACATTTTGGAAACTAATTTCAGAATTTAAATATTCTTTATAAACTTTTCCTAAAGAATTTATACTTGCTTTATTTGCTAGAGAAAATCTATCAACACCTATTTTAGATGCTGAATACAAAACTTCATCTGCACCTGAAAGCCAATTTTTTGCAACTAATGTTAGTTCTTGATCTATGCTATTTCTGCGATAAGTATTTATATACCCTGGATTCACCTTATGGTTACTAAACTTTCCAACCGTTTGTTCAGTAAAAGATGAAGCTGTTGTAAATTGCGGCAACAATTTATCAAATTCATTAATGTGTTCTAAATTTTCTTCTAGTGTTAAACCATTTTGAAACTCTAATTTAGGAAATGCATATTCATATTTTTCAAAAATATGCGTTGAATTATCAGTGTTTAATTGATTATTATTACCTGCTCCACCTAATCCAAATACTTTCTTTAACCAATTTATAAAAATATCCCAAGACTTCTGTGCTATATGCACAATTTTTAACTGTGGTTCGCTGGCTTGATTTTTACTATAAGAAACAACTCTTCCAAAACTATCATATATAAACTCTGAAATATTATTTTTAGAATTAGATAATTTAACTATATTACCAAATTCATTATATTGTGCCTCAGTTGTGATATCATTATGTGTTTGGATACTGTTTAAATTTCCATTAGAATTATTCCAATGAAATATAGAATATTCACCTGTTTCTTGTTTTAATTTTGTGAGACGACCAAATTGGTCATAAGTTGCAGATTCTTGTAAAACTAAATCACCAGCTTGATTGGCTTCCCAATTTTCAATCGGCAAGCCTGTTTGAAAATCATATTCAATTTTTTTAGTAATTGTTTTTACATTTCCAAGTGAAGAAGATACCTGTTCTAAAGAAACTTGATCACAATATATTTTTAAATTTTCTGGGTGCGATAGCGGACAAAAATAAGTGTAATTAGTAACTTTATCTTCCCCATTAAGCAATGAAGAATTTTTTTGTTGCGTTGTAATAAGTCTACCAAGTTCATCATAGACATGCGTTACTTTACTATGTATTTTTTGATAAGTTAAATAATTTTCACCACTTTTTTCTGATTCTTCAGTAATATTTAAAACATTTGCCAATTCTGGTTTTTTATCTTGCAAAGAAGGATTACTTGGATATTCACTTGCAGAAAAAAATCTTAAATCAAAATTATTATTTTCTAATGTATAATTTTCTTTGGTATTAATTAACCCTGTCGCAAAAGAAATAGAATCTAAAGCCGCACCAGATTTTTGATAATAAGAAAAACCAGCTAAGTCAGTACACCATTGAGTATTTTCAGCAGTTAAAGATGGATTTAAACATTGCTGCAACATTTCATGTTGAATCACATTTTTTTCAGATTGTAAGCGATAATCAACAAATCCAGAGAATTTTTCAACTTCACTTAAGCGTACACCTGATAAAAATCTTTTTTCTTGTAAGGTACCTAATTGCGTTTCATCACCAACATTTTGTTTTCTTACCAGTGAAAAACCTAGATACTTATTTAAGTAACTATCAAATCTAGGCAAGCGATATGCATAACGAGTCATTCTTGTGGGGTTAATCCCATCTGAGAAACCTATTTGTTTTAGTAAAGGCAAGACAACAGGCATGATAGGTTGTTGCATTTCAAGCTGTTTCACTTCAACATCTTGTTCTGTTGTAATTGCTTCTTGATTTTCTAACACAGAAGATGTGTAGTTAAAGCTTAAAAATCTACCATCTGCACTAACCACTGAGTGCAAATGATTTGGAAAGGAACGACTCGCAAGTTCAATAATTGCGTTACCGTGTGTAGCAGGTGTGGCAGCAAAAATTTGTTGCTTGCCAGTTCCTGTTAACTGGACAACAGCAGCATATTCTGGATTAAATTTTTTAATATTTTCAATGTATATTTCTGTTAAGGGTTTTCCTAAACCGTGATTAATTAAAAAACGGCTATGTTTAAAATTAATACTTGGTAAGCCTGTACCAGTAAAATCACCAATAAGCATTTTTGAAGCTTTGATACCGCCAAGGTAACGGTATAGTCCTAAGTTTACTTTTTCAAAAAAGCTACTTTGATTTTCACCTTTTGCAAAATTACCTGTATTAAGTAATAAATAAATACTATTTCCATGATTAATAAGCAAATCAGAAAGTCCATCGGCATTCCAATCAACAATTGCGTAGTCATCTTGAAGCGTTGATTGCAAGTTATAATCTAATTTAACTTTTAATCTTTTTGTGATTATTTCATACCTATTTTCTTTAGCATCAACTAATTTCATTCCTTTATTTATTAAAATAAAGGCATTTTTATTACCGATACAAAGAAAATCACTCCGCCCTTGTCCAGTTAAATTTAAAGTTTTCCACTTTCTAGGGTCTAAACCACATTGTCTGATAAAATCGTAGTCATCGCGACTGAGTCGCGCATAGCGTTTAAAAATCAATTCGCCTTTTTCATTAAATTTTCGGTCATTTAATAAAATAATAGGATTGGCGCCATTGGAACTATAAATATCAGTCGTTCCTGTTCCCATTAAGTCCACAAACTGCAAATCTTTTAAATTTTTACTGTATTGAGTATATGCTTCTAGTCTTACTTTTATTTTTTGGGTAGTTACCAGTCCTCCATTTGCTTCTGCGGCAAAAACTTTAGTAGGGTCAAATGAAGTTAACCAAAATGAATCACTGCCTGCCTGATATAACATTTGTGATTTACCTGTGCTTAGTAAATCTGCAAATTTAAAATAGTTGTCTGAAAAGCTTGGAAAAGATCTATCAAACTTTTCATTCACGCTGCTTAATTCATTACTAACAGTTGAGTTACTTCCTCGATAGCTAAAAATTGTTTTTGGATAGGCACTTTTTCCATCACTACCGAATTCTTGCATGGAATAAAGTCTAGGAAAGGCGACTTTTGCAGAATCTTCATATTGAAAAACATATTTGCGTAATAAATGAGTATTTTTTAATGCAGAAATTTCAGAAACTCTACCAAATAAAATTTGTGGAATGCCACCATAAAAATGCAAATTTTTAAAAGTATTTTCTTGATATTGAATTTGTAGCTCAACATCATCTGAGTAAATTCTTTTTAACATTGGCTTTGCATACAAATTTGGAATGTTTGTATTACTTAAACCAAATTCAGTAGGTTGGCCTGTTGGCTTTTCGTATTCATAAAATATTTCTTGTTTACCACGGAAAGTAGAGTGTTTACTTATTAACCATTCAATGGCTTCCCCACTCGCAGTCATACTGATAGCTTCTGGAGTCAAACCAAAATGAAAAATATCCCCTGTAGATTTATAAAAAACAAATCCATTTTCATGGCATTTTAATATATCTCTTCCTGAATTTAAAGAAGTCATCCAAACACCTGGAGACTGTGGTATTAATTTTGTCCCATTAATATTTAAATTGTCTGCCATTGACTGCGTACATAAATTACGGGTTAAAAATTGTGTTTGTCCTCTTTTTAAATCTAAAGAAACTTTCATTAAAGAAAAATTCCAAAACGCTCCAGCATCACCATAGGCATGCGTTGGTGAGTAATTGAGACTTAAATTCATGCTTAATTGTTTTAATGCAGGAGCTGCAATAGGAATGCTATAACCAACTTCACCTAAATCGCTAACAGTCCAATCTAATTGCCTCGCCCCAAAAGTACCAGGAGCTGATGGTTTTGATAGAGTAGGTGCTGAAAATACTTCAGCAAATGCTATATTTGAATATAAATGTGAGAATAAAATAAGAATAATAAATTTAATATAATTATTTAATTTTTGCATATTCGTCCTTGAAATTAAAAAAGCCCTTTCTCTAAAAAGGGCGTGTATCGTTGTTATTCTGAATAAATAATATCGATTTCAATTCCTTCAATGGAACTTTGCTTATCTGGTGTTCTTTTTAAATTTTTAATTTTATCTTTTTCATGCTGCGCATATACAAACGTATACTTACCTAACAAAGGAAAGCCTGCAAATGACTTATAAACCGTATTATTTGCTATAGTACAATTTGACGAATCTAATGAAGAAGAATTAATACATTCGTAAATTTGTCTTGTTAAGTTACCAATTTGAAAATTTTGGGTCAAAGTATCAGTCATATGACCTGTTAATGGCTGCCAAAACACTTCACTTGGTGCAGGAGAACTGGTTGGATCATCTTTCAAATTTTCTATCCAATCAAAGCTTGCAACTTTTAAAATTGATTTTGATTGCGAATTAATATCTTTATCTTTATTGAATAAGGAAATTGATGTTAGTTCATTCTTTGCATTAACATATTTCAACTGAGAATTGTCTTTTGTAATTCCTTTTGTGTGAATAGCAAAGACATTTGTGCACATGATATTTTGCAATTGTTCAGCAGAAAATAAATATTTCATTGATCTGCTATAATTTTTTAGTTTATTTGGATTATTATTTAACACATGCATAAACCGATCGTACATTTTTTGTGAAAATGTTGAATAATTGCTATTGCATTGAAATAAATCAGCAGATTTTTCTGCATTTAAACCATCATGTAAGACATAAGCAATGCTCTCTGTTTCATCAAAAGGCATGTCTATATATTTTTTGTTTTTTAGGTTTTTCTGAATAATATTTACTGTCATTCCTAAAATTCTTGCACGATAATATTCATCAACAAACTTTCTTGGGAAGAATCCTTTGTCAATTAAAAACTGCTCATCAATATTAACAAGCATTCTTCCCGATTCGTTTAATTCATTGAGTAACAAATTATCTTTATGTTGTTGCAATTCTGTTACTTCATCATCGTCATCATCTTTAGTTTTTCTCAATTCAGAAGAGTAAATTTTAAAAGTCATGCCCTTTTTAATTTTTGCAAACTTTTTTTCAGTTCTAAAGTCAAAGTTTTCTTTTAAGCTCTTTAAATAATTTAAACAAACCAAACCATCTTCAAAACTAGCAAGATAACTACAAAACACTTTAACTTTTGAAAGGTCGTATAACACGTTAAAGTCTAAGGTATAGTTGGGATTCATTTGTAACAATCTATTTGATGCGACAAATACCATTTGTCTAGATAATTCATTTAAATCTTTTAGATATTCAAGCTCATTTTGAAAGCTATTTGTATTTACTTTTAAAGAAGTAATAAGATATTTTGTTAAATCATGCGATTTAACTTTTTGTTCTGTTTGCAAAATGGAAATATCATTATTTTCAATTTGTTTTTTATTAATTTCTAAATTTTGTTGCGCAATAATGACATTTGTTTTTGCGGCTAAATTTTGTGTTTCTTGTGACTTTATTTTTAAATCAATACTTTTAATTGGATAATAATAAAAAGCATTTAAATTATTAGAATAAAAATTTGCAAAGGCAAATTCGGAAGAAATTAAATCTTGAGCTTTACTTGCAACTAACTGTTCAAAACTTTGGCTTAAGCCTAATTGTTTTGCTAGATTTTTATTTGTTTGCTGTAAACTTTGAATTTGATCGGCTAATTGCACCCGTTTTTCGTTAACAACCCTGTCGAATTCAATTTGATCGTCATTGATAGATTTTGTAATTTGTAATCTTTGCATTTGCAATTGTTCAAACTCAGAACGTACTTGCAACAATCTATCAAATTGTGGACGAATTCCATTTTCCATTTCCGATAAACGATTTGCACAAAAGCCATCTTGCGATTGAATAAGTTGATCTTTGCTGGATTCGGATAATTCTAATACTCGTTCTAACAATATTTTATCCGCATGCATTTTAAGCATTGCTTCAGTTTGAGATGAGTCTACCCTTAACGTTGAAAAGTAAGAATGAATACTTTCAGTGCTATTGTTTTCTGTTAATTTTGATCTATCAAGACCTAGTTCATTTATTAAATCGCGAAATTTTTCAACATTATCTTTGCATTCATCTCTATCATATACGTAACTAGTTCCTCCAGTACAAGCACCTCTATCTCGAACGTCGCAACGCCTACTTACGGTTTTATAAATAGCTTTACATTCTTTCCCTGGTTTAAAATTTCTTAAAAAATCATCTAATTTTTTATTCCGAATTTGAGTACGAGACTCTGCAATTACAGCTGCTTGACAGGTTGGAGTGATATTTGGATTATTTTTTAATCCTGCCTGTAAAGCGTTATAAATTTCATTTTCGCTTTTCCCATGCATATTAGGCATAATATTTTTAATATCACAACCAGTTTTACCAATTTGTCGATAAATATTACTTAATGATTGCGCGTCTTTAAGACATTCGTTTGTCCAATCATTTTTTACAGTAATCATTCTTTCATTAATTAGCCTATTTTGTAGTCCATATCTTCCGCCATGACAAGCATTAACATCAGTCGAACCGCAATATTCTATTTTATAATTGTTAATTGCTGTTGATTTATCGTTTTCGTATCTATCTAAAATTCCTTTTAGCTTTTCTAACGACTTCAAGCTTGAATGTTGCGTGACATAATTTCTAAATAAATTACTTTGCTCTATTTCTAAATTCTTTTTTTCTTCTTTATAAGATTCTGCAATAATTTCTGAAGTTTGTTTATTGAATTCAGCTAAGGTAATTTCTTCTCTGACTTTATTTTGTTGTTTTAATAGCAACTCTTTTTCTGCTTTTAAATTAACAACGGCGTTAGAAAGTTCAACTTGCTTATTTCCAAAATCAATTTTTTCAATAAAACGAATTTGATCGAGCCTTTGTTTGATATTTTGGAATGTTTTTTGAAAAGAATTTAACTTTTCATCTAGCTTTAAGGGATTTAAGTACCCATAATTTAAAGAATGATAAGATTCTCCATTTGCTTTTAAATGCATATTTTTTAAGCTAGGATTTGTTTCTAGATAATCAACGCAAACAGCTTCTTCCCAAAAATAATTATTTAAATAGTCTTCTTTAGTAATTGGTGTTTCAATTTCTTTTCCAGACGTACAGATAAGACGTTTTAAGTCAACATCATAGGCTTTGGCTTGTATTTTTTTTGCTTCTGCACAAACAGGAATTAGGTGGGAAGAAATATTTTTGCCATCACAAAATGAAGTATTTTTATAATCTAGCTCAGTAGCTTCGTTGGCATATTTATTTGCCATAAGTAAATCATAAGCAATGACATACTTTAAAGGAACTAAATTATTAGTACTTGATGAATTTCCTAAATAAATTTTATCAATGATATTTTGCAAATTTTCATTTGGCATATTCACAGGCATGTTTAATTCATTTGCCGAAAAACTTCCATCCCAACGAAAATGAGCGCGTTCATAATAACCTATAGCTAGTAATGAATTAGCAAGTGTTAATGTATTTGCATAATAAGTTTCTTTTTGTTGTATTTCTCCAGTATCAAACAAATAAACATCTGCACCATCTACTTTTGCTTTTAATTTATTTGCACTATTTAAAGTTGCTTTTTCTACTGTAGTTACTTTTCTTGCAATTGTTGCAGAACGAATTAAGCCATTTAGTTTTGCAAAACGACTATTTTTTAGTTGCTCAAGGTCACGCCAGTTTGTTTGTTCAAAAGAATCATCAGCAGAATCATTTGTAATATTTAAATTTTCTTGATTGAAAGGGGTAAATGGAATTTGCTGAAGTACATTCATCATCAGTGCATTGGTTAAATAAATTTCAGGATAGTAACAACCATGAATTGAAGTTATATTTGATGCCTTATCAGAAACTAATGCGCTAGTTTGTTCTAAAATTTTAAAAATAGGAATTGTATTTCTGTTTTCGACACTCAATAAATTTTCTTGCTTAAAGTCTTTAATTAAAGTTCCTAACTCAGAAGTTAAATTAGAGTGTGTGATAGGACAGTTTTTTGTTCTGTAATCAATTTGTTCTTTGCTTATTTTATCTATACTTGAAATATTTTGAAATGAACTATTTGCAGAATAACTGCTAATTGCATTTACTTTATTATTTTCGTACTCTTGAACATTTTGTTCCGAGTTTTTATTACATGATACAAATGCTATCCCTAGCAATAAATGATATATTTTTTTTCGCATTTTCAACTCCTTTGAAAATTAATTTTTAATACCCCAACAATTTATTGTTTTATCTGTTTTTAAAATACCGCATGCCATTTTCTTTCCTAAAGAAATTGAAGTGTAAGAATTATTTTTTTGCACTTGATATGGCATGTGGTTTAAAAAAGCTAAAGATCTTTCTTCAAAGACATTTTCCAAGTCTTTACCAAAACAATAGGTTTCATTATTTTTGTTTAAGAAACAGGTAGTATGCTCACTTGTTGTAACACTAACTACATTCTGAGTTTCGGGTACTTCATAAGGTAAATGGATACTGTTATTTTGATAAGGGTCTGCAATATTTTGTTTTCCTACTTGACCAAAAGAGTTCTCTCCCCAGCAGTATAATTTATTTTTATTTACAGTTTCGTCTAAGGTTACACCACAAAAATGTTTGTTTCCTGCGACTATGGTTTTTAGTTTTAAATCTTTTATTTTATGAAGTGTTGTTTTAGACATAGAAGCTATTAAGGTAGAACCCATCTCACCAAATTCATTGGAGCCAAAACAATAAATTTCATTTGAAACAGACAATCCACAAGTCGTTCTGCCACTTAATGCGAGATCTTTAAATTGAATTTTTAATGGATTTATAATTGGTTTAAATTCTACTGCATATTTTGTAGAGCGAAATGACCCTATTCCTAATTGTCCAAATGCGTTATTTCCTGAGCAATAAATTTGTCCATTATCTTTTTGAATAGCGCAAACATGGCTATCTCCTACTGCTATTTTTAAACTTGAATTTGGTAAATTTACTTTTTTAAATTTAAATTTTTCTGCAAATAATGGAGTTTTTTTATTAAATGCACAGTAAGTATTATTTGCATTTTCACCAGTTATTCCACATACCGCAAATTCACCAGAACTTACTTGAATGAATTCTTCTTTACTTACCCAAGGAAACTGAACTGTTGTGTTCCAAGGATGGGTTAAATGATTATCATTACTTTTTTTAGCACTTCCACAAAGTGCGCGAGTGCCTTTTAAGCTTAATCCACAGTAAAAATCATCACCTAAACTAATTTCTTTAAAGTAATTTTTTTCTGTAAAGCCCCAACATTCTAATTCTTGCTGTTGAGTTAGTCCACATAATGTTCTGGAATTTCCTGCTAAACTTACATAACTTTTATTTATGATATCTGAATTTTTATCAAATTGCTTTGGCAAATATTGAATAGAATAACGAAAACCATTTTCTTCTTTAATGGCTTCATTCCCTAATTTATAGCCAAGTTGGCCAAAAGTATTATCGCCAAAGCAATATGTTTTATTTGTATCTGTTGTCCCACAAGTTGCATTTGGGGTTGTTACTATACTTTTGAATTGACTATTATTAAATTCGCTATCGGTTGGGTGGGTAACTAAAACGGAAACATCAGAATACTTTTTTACATTTGGATTTACGCCTAATTGACCAAACTTATTCTCACCCCAGCATTCAATTTTCCTTTGTTTATTTATGGCGCATGTGTGATTAACTGCGGATGATACCGCATAATAATGGTTTGCACCCATTCCTTTTAAAATTAAGGGATTGTATTCAGGATAATCATCATTTTCTTGTTCTGTAAAATTTTTACCGTAACAATAAATTTGTCCAAACTTTCCAGAGGAATCTTCACCTTCATTTTCAATTGCACAAAAATAATCATTTCCAGCTGAAATGGCAAAATATTCATCTTCATCTGAACTAATTTGTGAAGGATAGTAAGAAGGAAGTTCTAAGTTAGCATAACCAAGTTGTCCAAATTGATTACTGCCCCAACCCCATACCTTACCGCTATTGTCTAAAGCATAGGAATTATTTTTGCCAACTGCTAAGTTAGTAAATAACTCAGAAGAATATACTTTGACTGGGAAGAAAGAATTTTGTTGATCGCCAGTACCAAGCTGCCCTTCTTCATTATTACCCCAACAATAAATAGCGGAATCATTCAAACCAATTGCACAATAATGTTTTTCCCCAGCGGCTGCTGTTTTGTATTGACCTATTAATTTTTGTGTATTGGGTGGTAATTTATTTGGATCAGAATGCAGATTGTAACATAATAAATTATTGTTGTTAGCTATTAAGCATATTGAGCTATTATTTGAAAATAAACTGCTAAATTTTTCTTCATGATTATTCCACACAACACTGCGCTTCGATCTTTTCATGCTTGTTTCATTAGCATTTGTTTCATAAATGCAAAATAGAGATGCAAATGCTAATAAATAATTCAATTTTTGAACCATAAAAACTCACTTTTGAAATGAAAATCAATATAAAATGTGATTTTGCATATTAAATACACATTAATTTATTTTTATATTTAAAATTTATTAATTAGTCAAAAATATTTTTTTATTTTTCTAAATTGACAAAATTTAATTAAATAGTTACTTAAATATTTGTTGGTTATTTATAATTTGCTATAGGTTTAATCATATATGAAAAAATTAGTAAAATTTCTTCTCCCTACCTTCGTCATTATTCCTTGTAGTGTTTTTGCCAATAACGAGTCATTAACTTCGCAAATTAATGAACTTGAAGATGATATTTATACTCTGCAATCAGAAGTTGTTACCTATACAAGCCGAATGAAAATTAAAAAAGAAAGGGAAGAAAAACAAGAAAAAACCTTAAAGTCCCTTGATGACAAAATTAAAGAAATTACTGAAAATGAAAAAAAAGTTGAAGAGGCTTTAAAAGCAATAGAACAAAATAATAACAAAACTAAAAATATGTAAAAGGAGTTCATTATGCAAATAATAAAAAAAGGCTTTGCAACCCTACTAGCAGTTACGGTAACAAGTACTGCAATAGCAAATACACAAGAAACTTGCACAGCTGATGTCAATTTTCTAAAAAACCAAGTTAAACTTTTAGATACTTCTGTTAAAAATTTAACAGGATTTATGGTAAGTGGGAAAGACAAAGCACAGCTAGCTACTATTAACGAACTTAAAATAAAGGTAGAGGCATTAAGTCAAAACTATCAAAACTTACTTAGCAAAGTTCAAAACCATCCTTCAAATGACGCTGATTATATAACTGTAGGCACGAAAAGAATTCCTAATCCTTGTAATTCATTTGGAGTATATAAGGTTAGTAAGGAAGTTACATACTTAGATATAAATGATATATATTGCACAATTAAAATAGAGTCTAAAGATTCAGAAACAAGTGATCGTAATTGTAAGATTGTTGATAAATTTCATTCGAATTTCATCTTATCTCTAGAACATAGTGATAATCCTTATCCGAAAATACATCCTTGCAATAATTATCCACAAACTAGTGTAGAGAAAAAATCGGTTAGTTATTCCAGAATACGAACTTTTCTTCTTAAACCACGTGATTAATTTATAAAAATAGATATTTATAGAAATTTTTGCAAAGAATATAGATATCTAATCTTAAAAATATTCGACTGATTAGCATTAATTTTTTATATATTGCCTTTAAAAAATGAGTAAAATAATTCGCTTATAAAAAGCTTAAATAATGAATTAAATATATAAAAATAAAGCATTTTATAAAATATAACTTCTATTCAATAACTACAAAATTAAGAAAATTTAAAATTAATTTATTTTATTAATAATTAATTTTTCATACCCCAACAATTTATTGTTTTATCTGTTTTTAAAATACCGCACGCCATTTTCTTTCCTAAAGAAATTGAAGTGTAAGAATTATTTTTTTGCACTTGATATGGCATGTGGTTTAAGAACGCTAATGATCTTTCTTCAAGGACATTTTCCAAGTCTTTGCCAAAACAATAGGTTTCATTGTTTTTATTTAAGAAACAGGTTGTGTGCTCACTTGTTGTAACACTAACTACATTCTGAGTATTAGGTACTTCATAAGGTAAATGGATACTGTTATTTTGATAAGGGTCTACAATATTTTGTTTTCCTACTTGACCAAAAGAGTTGTCTCCCCAGCAGTATAATTTATTTTTATTAACTGTTTCATCTAATGTTACACCACAAAAATGTTTATTTCCTGCGACAATAGTTTTTAATTTTAAGTCTTTTATTTTATGAAGTGTTGTTTTAGACATAGAAGCTATTAAGGTAGATCCCATCTCACCAAATTCATTAGAGCCAAAGCAATAAACTTCATTTGTCACTGACAATCCACACGTTGTTCTGCCACTTAATGAGAGATCTTTAAATTGAATTTTTAATGGATTTATAATTGGTTTAAAATCTGCTGCATATTTTGTAGAGCGAAATGACCCTATTCCTAATTGTCCAAATGCATTATTTCCTGAGCAATAAATTTGTCCATTACTTTTTTGAATAGCGCAAACATGACTATCCCCTACAGCTATTTTTAGACTTGAATTGGGTAAATTTACTTTTTTAAATTTAAATTTATCTGCAAAAAATGGAGTTTTTTTATTAAATGCACAGTAAGTATTATTTGCATTTTCCCCAGTTATTCCACATACTGCAAATTCACCAGAACTTACTTGTATGAATTCTTCTTTGCTTACCCAAGGAAACTGAACTGTTGTATTCCAAGGATGGGTTAAATGATTATCATTACTTTTTTTAGCACTTCCACAAAGTGCGCGAGTGCCTTTTAAGCTTAATCCACAGTAAAAATCATCACCTAAACTAATTTCTTTAAAGTAATTTTTTTCTGTAAAGCCCCAACATTCTAATTCTTGCTGTTGAGTTAGTCCACATAATGTTCTGGAATTTCCTGCTAAACTTACATAACTTTTATTTATGATATCTGAATTTTTATCCAATTTCTTTGGAAAATATTGAATAGAATAACGAAAACCATTTTCTTCTTTTATAGCTTCATTCCCTAATTTATAGCCAAGCTGGCCAAAAGTATTATCGCCAAAACAATAGGTTTTATTTGTATCTGTTGTTCCGCAAGTTGCATTTGGGGTTGTTACTATACTTTTAAATTGGCTATTATTAAATTCGTTGTCTGTTGGGTGAGTAACTAATAATGGTCTTAGGACATATGCATTACTTAAAGGATTTAAACCTACTTGTCCATACTTATTTTCACCCCAACACTCAATTTTTCTTTGTTTATTTATGGCACATGTGTGATACATTGAAGAACTTATGGAATAGTAATTATTATTACTTAATTTTATAAATTCGTTTGCTGCTTCTAGTAAAGTTTCGTCGGTTTCAACTTGCGAGTAACCTTTCCCTAAACAATATATTTTTCCATATTTCCCAAAACTATCAGCTCCATCTTCTGAAATACTACAAAAAAAGTCGTCTCCAGCTGTAATTAAAAAATATTTATCGTCATCATTGCTAATTTGATAGGGGTAATAGGCGTTTAAATCATAATTAAAGTAGCCAAGTTGGCCAAATTTATTGCTACCCCAGCCCCAAATTTTTCCAGAGTCATCTAAGGCAAAAGTATTATTAAAACCTAATGCAAAATGTGTGAAGTTAGTGCTAGTAAAAACTTTTGTAGGTTGTGATAAATTTTCAGTACCACCTGTTGCAAGCTGACCATTTTCATTACTACCCCAACAGTAAGTTGAATTATCTTCTGCTCCTAATCCACAAACATGTCTTTCCCCCACAGTTACTTTTTTAAACTTTCCAATATTTTTTTGTTGCTCTGGAGGCAATTTTAATTGATTTGCATATAAACTAAAACATTCAAAATTGTTAGTATCTGTTTTTGTTAAACATAAAGATTGATTATTCATAGTAAGGGTTTTAAAAAACTGATCAGGTAAATTCCATACAACGCTTCGTTTGCTTCTTTTGAATGTCTGCTCCGTACCTTGCGCATGAATTGAAATTGATACTTGAAAACAACACATTGCTAAAAGTGGGAAATATTTTAAGTACATAAAGAATTACTCACCTATAAAATAAGATTACAAAATTAAATTTGCACACTATCAATGCACAGTGTTGTTTATTTATTATTATTATTTAATTTAGTCAAAATTTATTTTTAAATTTTAAAATTGACAAAATTTATATAAATTGATACTTGAAATTTTGATTTTTTTTAAACTTTATATATTAAGGTAATATTATAAATGAAATTATTAAAAATTATTTTTATTTCTTTGGCTGCAAGTGTGGTAATGCCAATTTATGCTGAAGAACAAGACATTATTTACCAATTAAACCAATTGGAAGATGATGTTTATAGACTACAGTCAGAGTATGTTACTGCCAGTGACTTACTCCATAAAGATCGCAAAAAACAAAATACACGATCTATGGAAATTGAAGATTTAAAAGATAAAATTAGAATTCTTCATTTTAAATATAAAAATCTTGAAAAAAAACTGCAAGAACTTGAAGCAAAAAATAATTAATTATTAAAACTAAGTAAGGTACTTATTATGAAAAAATATGGAAAAATATTAACTTATCTAAGCTCACTCGCTGTAATATCCCAAGCAACAGCGACAGACAATAATGCTACTTGTACTGAAGATATTACAAACCTAAAAAAACAAGTTACTTTGTTGCAAAATGGTTTGCATAATTTAAACGCATTTAGAGTTGTCGGGCGCGATTCCGTTTTTAATGAATTAAAAACAAAACTTGAAACTTTAACTATGAACTATGAATTACTTGAAAGAAGAGTAGACAGCTTAGCTAAAAACGATAATTTTACATTGAGTAATCCTTGTGATCAATGGTCTAGAATGCCAGGGGTCACTAAGCTTGAATTCACAAATACTGATTATTTTGTAGGCACAACTAGCTACCATTCTATTCCAATAGATACTACAACCAATTATAATGCTTATGCTGTTTGTTTTTATGATGATGTAAAGTATAAAGGTGGGAATAAATCAAAAATATTTATCAATAACAAGCGTTCCTATGATGTAATACCAAATAGTAATTATGAAAATTTTTCATGTGCAGGTGGTGCTGGAACAGAAATTTCTAGTGGCAGCTATTTATCAATCGTTAAACAAAATGTTACGTTTGATAGTAAGTATTTAGAACGTACAACTGATATTAGAAGTTGTTATCATATGTATTCTGGACTTCGTGGTCCAGCTTGTAAAAAAGATCAAGTCACAACAGAAAAAAACAATGAAAAATTGAAAATAAATCCAAATGCAATTTCTTATTATAAAAATTTAAATAATTATTCTAATTACATTTTTTTAAATGATCCATATAGATATTTTAAAAGTTCTTCTATTTCTAAACAAGGAAGCTCTAACGGCGAAAAATTTAATATAAAATCAGTTAAGAGGTTAGGAAATTTTACCGTTGAACAAGTTGCAATAAATAATTTTAGTTACTTTGATCAACATAGTAGTTATGATGAATTTTCTGATGTAGACTTTCAAGTTGAATTACCAAAAAAATGTTTAGAAAAATTCAAAGCAAATAGTTATAGTATAATTAATCGTTCATCAGAAAATATTTCATTAGATTATTCCCAAATAGGATATTTAGAAACAGGTTCGTCAAATAATATTGATCTAAAAATTTATGTAGATAAATATTCATCTAAATTAAATGTGTATTTAGTACCTTTAAAATATTAATATTATTAGTGGTTAAAAAATTTAATTTGTCTGCTTGTATTTATTATATTTAATTGATATTAAATATTATGCAATATTAAGTAAAAATAGTGAAATTTTCTTAAAAATGTAAATTTAATGAAATAATATACTTAAAAGAAAATTTTAATCACTGATCCTGCCCCATTTGAAGTTGTCACTTTTAAAAATGCAATAATATAAACATTTAAAATCTAAAATTTTTAACTAAATAAAATAATTTACATTCCAAAATAAATCTTTTTTGGCCAGTTTTTTATCAACATTGTTCAGTTTCTGGTCATTACCACACATTCCATTTTTTTTAATTTATGCTCCTTTTCCTTTTACTTGAAAGGAGTCCTAATGGAATTCGAATTGCTTGATATTAAAAATGATTATGTCTTTAAACGCATTTTTGGGGAGAAAGAAGATGTTTTAATCCACTTTTTAAATAGTGTGTTAAATTATCCAGAAGATGAAAAAATTATTTCCTTAACTTACCTAAATACTGAAATAAATAAAGATCAAGAAGACGATAAGGAAACTAGGCTAGATGTATTAGCAAAACTTAATAATGAAAGTTTTGTGAATATTGAAATTCAAGTGCAAAATACCTATGAGTATGAAAAACGTTGTTTATACTACTGGGCCAAACTTTATGAACAACAATTAACTAGTGGAAAAAAATATAAAACTTTAAAGCCAGCTATCTGTATTCATATTTTAAACTTTAATTTTTTTAAAGATAAAGATTATTTTATGACAAAAATTAAACCGTTAGATACCGAAACAAGAAAAGTTTTTTCCCAAGATTTCCAACTTTACTTTTTAGAAGTTCCCAAAATCCCAGATAAGTATTATAATGAACTCGATAAATGGATGCACTTTTTTAAAGGTGCTTCAAAGGAGACCATCATGGCTATGCAAACACCTGAAATTGAAAAAGCTTTTTCTACTCTTGAATATATCAGCCAAGATCCCATTGCTAGAGCTAAATACGAAGCTAGAAGGAAATATGAACTGGACTACAACACCGATATGGATGGAGCTAGGGAAGAGGGAGTAAAGATTGGTTTTACAAAAGGTTTTCAAAATGGGAAAAATGAGGGAGAGCAACTAGGTTTTACTAAAGGAAAAACTGAAGGAGTTCAGATTGGTGAGTACAAAAGAAATAAAGAAATTGTTTTAAACCTTTTAGCAAATGATTTTTCAATTGAAATGATCAGTAAAATAACAGATCTACCCATTTCTGAAATAGAGAAACTAAAGAATAGTTAGTTTCTCTAAATTACTTGCTTTAAAATATTAGAATATAAAGTTATAACTTTTTTAAAGGTGCTTCAAAGGAGACCGTCATGGCTATGCAAACACCTGAAATTGAAAAAGCATTTAGTACACTTGAATATATCAGCCAAGATCCCATTGCTAGGGCTAAGTACGAAGCCAGAAGAAAATATGAGCTAGATTACAACACCGATATGGATGGAGCTAGGGAAGAGGGTTTTACTAAAGGTTTTCAAAATGGAAAAAATGAGGGAGAGCAATTAGGTTTTGTTAAAGGAATTAATAATCGAAATAAAGAAATTGTTTTAAACCTTTTAGCAAATGATTTTTCAATTGAAATGATTAGTAAAATAATAGATCTACCCATTTCTGAAATAGAGAAACTAAAGAATACATAGTTTCTCTACATTATTTACTTTAAAATATTAGAATATAAAGTTATAATTTTTTTAAAGGTATTTCAAAATTCAAACTTTGATTAAAATGTTTCCTAGATAATATCCATTTCTTTATTTAAACTAAAATATATTTTTAATACACGATAATTAAAAAATCCCTAGATAAAAATCTAGGGATTACTTTATAAAATATTTGCTAAAGTTGTAGAAAATACTTATTTAGAAATAATAAAAGAAATTTTAGTTCTAATATCCTTATCTTTACTTTCGTCTTTACTACTTACTACAATATCTTTATTAGCAATTTTTTCAGGTAAAGTGATGTGTCCAATAATAGAATCACCTTTATAGCTGCTGCCAAATGCATTTTCTGCGACAGTAAATTGAATTTTACCATTATTTACTGTCACTAAAACTTTATTTTCCAAATTTTTAGAAAGACCTTGTGATAATGCTGTTTGCACTTCAGAATCAGTGATAGATTCACTTGTTAATTGATATTTTGCATCGTAAATTGCAAATCTATAACTATTTGAACTAGCTTTATCAGATGCTTTTAATCTAATTTCTTCAACGATATTAGAATTGTTATCAACTAATGCAGCTTTATCTATCGTTTTCAACTCACCAATTTTAAAACCAAATTTAGATTGAATAGATGGATCAAATTTTGAACGAATTGTTACAAAGTGAACATTTTCTTGTCCTGATGCTTTACGCGGTGTTGCTTCTTTACTTGCACAAACTTTGTATTCATTATTATCTGATTTAACATCTAAACTATTATCAACACTAACAATTTCAAGAGCATCTTTAAAATTATTTAGTGGTTTAGAAATATCAGCTAATTTAAAGTTAAAAGACATCAAGTAAGCACAATTTGTATTTCCGTCAATAGGTAAAACTTGTTGTCCACTAACTAATTTAGGACCTGTTTTATTATATCTAAAATCTGGAGATTCAATTTCTACAGTTGGTTTATTACCAACATAGAACTTCAGTTCGCCTATTGGGTTATTATTATTTGAGCTTTCGCTTAACTCTAAAGCAACTTTTTTAGGTTCAAATTCAGTAGTAATACCAGTAAGATTAATTTGTAATAAGTTATTAAATGCTAGCGCGCCTTCTGTATTGTCAGATAAACTGAAACCATTTATGCTGCTCTGTGAAGAAGTAAATTCAGTATTTAATATTGATCCTAGGTTTAATTTTCTGTTTTTGTCATAATTAGCAGTAACATTAATTTTTTCGCCATCAAAAAACTCAAATTGAACATTTGTTGATGCAGTGAATAAGTTAGCAGGAAGTACATCTAGTTTATCTGAAGAATAAAGAACATTGCCATTAATCTTGCCGTCAAGTAAAGATACTGCTTTTACTTTTCTTTTTTGAGTCAATTCAATAGTTTTATTAAGTTTTTCATTTAATACTAATTTTAATTTTACATTTTCTGACAATTTAGCAGGAATTGCTACTTTAAAAACAGTTACTTTTGCTTTATCATCTATTCTAGATTCTATTTTAACTTCTTTATTATCAATAAAAGCTTTAATTATCTTAACATCACTTAGGTATTCAGCTTTTTCAGATTTTAATTGATTAGAATTTGCAAATGCAATTACAAATTCATCCGAAAACTCACCTTTAGAAGCTGCAAAAGAAATTTCTTGCTTTAATTTTTGAGTTGGATTATTTGGATCAGACAGTTTATTCATTTCATTTAATTCGCTTACTAATACACCTGGATATTTACTATCTGCAACTTTACTAGAATCATATTTTGTAACATTAAATGCAATTATTTCAGCTTTTTGATCAACCTCTACACTAGCTTGCTGTGAATAACTATGATTTAAAACAGAAACAACTGCTTTATCTCCTGCTTTAGCAGCTATTTTTCTTGTTGGATTATAAGAAGCTATTGCCAATAAATTATTATCTTCATTTTCTTTTACAGCACAAATTTGATTTAAATGTTCATTCAAAGTGAATTTATTTTGTGATTCTTTGTCTAAAGCAATTGAAACATTAGAGCTTGAATGTTGAGCGTGATTAGTAATGTCAGTAACATTACCTTTGTCATCAACTGATGTAATTGCATAGGAAGTACAACCACCTAACGGAATTTTACCATTAAAGACTACTTTAAGGTTATTGATAGGACGTGGTTGTTGCTTATTTTCAGAGGCAGCATTTGGCTTAGCAGATTCATTATTTTTATTATCATTAGTTTTACTTTTGCAAGAAACTAAAGCAAAAGATACAAGACCTAAACCAATTGCAGTAAGTTTTACTGATTTTTTATACATACTTTTCTCCAGAATAAAAAAAAAAGAACGTTAACGAAAACATCATTGCAAGTTCACGAATTGGTAATCTATGCAATTCGGCAAACTATAGATCATATTTTTTCAAATTGTCAAAAAATACAAAATTCAAAACATAACTTAAAACTTCATTATATTTTTAAAAATTTAATAAAATTAATTAGTTAATTTTTTTTATGGGAATGAAAAAACATAAAATTGGTTAGCTAAAAGATTTTTTTTCTATATTTTTAAATTTTACTAAAGTACATAAATTATAATTAAATAGAAAATTTATTTTATTTGTAATCTTATAAGTATTAATATTTTAATTTTTTATTAATAATATCTAAATTTTAAATTACTAAAATACACAGGTATTTTTGAACTAGTTCAGTAAAATTTGTACTTTTTACTTTTTTCTTAAATTTTATGATTTAAATTTCCATTATAATAATGGATAAACTATATAATTAATTTAAATATAAATAATTATAAATATTTTTAACTATTTTATATTAAATTTTGTTATAGTTTTAAATGAATTTAATTATTGAATTTATAAAAAATATAAAATTGTATGGAAATTTTTAAAACAGTAAGCACTTGCTATAAATTTAATCATTTTTTATTTTTTTTTAAACATTAACATTTAAATTGTTAAAATTACTAATTTTTATAAAATTTTAATATATAAATTTAAAAACAGAGGCAAGAAAATAAAAAATACTCTTTATAAATGTATAAAATACAATCCAACCCAATTAGGAGTGTTGGGTTGGAAGCTATTGCTTAAATATTAATTATTTTGTCCAAGAGTTTGGATAGTATCATAGTTATGATAGTGCTCACTTACACCTTGATCTACGCTAAATGCTTCTAATTTACTGCCTACTAAATCAATTTTAGTTTGATTTGGAACTGAATTAAAGTAGCTTTCATATTTGATAATATGATTGAAGGTTGCAGCATCATTTGTTAAATCAAAATTTAAAGCCGCAGAGCTTGCAACAGCAACATCTACTGAAGCTTTTTGATTTAAGTTAGAAGAAGCCATATCAGCTCTATTTAACATTAACTTTCTAAATGTATCAGTCTGTTGAGTAGATGCTGAGTTGTTATCAACTAAGAAGTAATAAGAAGCTGTATTCCCCTCATCAGCATGTGTATATGTAAACTTGCCCTGAATTTTAGCATAATTTAATTGAGCTTTTTCAAATTTACCACTACTCCATTTATAGAATGGCAAAATACTTACTTCACTGTTGTTAGCAAATGTATGTTTATTTTGGCCATTTTCAAAGAGCATAGTTAAAATTGGCATTCTAACATCAATTACATTTAAAGCGACTTCGTTAGACTTTAAGTCCTGGAATTCAGCAACTAATTTTTTAGCACCTAACGCTTCTGTCTCAGAAGGGCAGTAAATATTATTTTGTCTAAGGGTTGTAGATGTTTTTCCATTAATATTAACTATCTTTGGATCAATTCTATTTGTATCAGTCTTTAGATTAGTATGCTCAGAAAGAACAAAATTATTTACTAGTAAAGTTTCATGCTTTCCATCAACAAGCTCTTTTTCTAATTTACCTTTTACTTCTTTATGTCTAAAAACTTTAAATTCAGACACTAATTTAACACAACCATATTTGTAGCGTTCATTAGCATTTTTTGAATCAGCTCCAACAAACAAATCAGGCGTCCAACTATCATTAGTGTTTTTTGTTAGTTTTGGTAATGTATAATCTTTTTCATCAATACTATAAAAATATGGTTTAGTTTCAAGAACCAATTTGAATGGAGAAATTACAAAGTGACGTATAATTTGACCGTTAGCATTTGCACCTTTAATAGTTTTATCAATAGCAACTATGTTGTTATTACCATCAAATTTTACAGTACAGCTTTCATTGTATGCTTTATTTAAACTATCACGTTGCGCTTCAAAGTTAGCTTTATATTCGTTATAGTTAGCTCCATACAAAGCTTTGTCAGCCTCAAAATTTTCAGGTTTATTTAAATTATCTAAAGTTGGTGCTGTGAGAGCTTTTATTCTAATGAACTCAGCAGAATTTATAGCTGTTTTTGAAGTTAAATAAGCAGTGTAATCAGCACTATTACCTATTTTTGATTTTTCTTGATTATATTCGTTATTTTCTCGAGTATATTGATCGAAAGCAGCTTGGTTAGAGCCATCTGCAGCAAGAGTAACAACAGCTGGTGCTGTAAGAGCTTTAATTCTATTAAACTCAACATCAGTAATAGCATTTTTTGAAGTTAAATAAGCAGTGTAATCAGCACTATTTCCTATTTTTGCTTTATCTTTTTCAAAACCATTTTTTGCTTCATTATATTGAGTAAGTGCTAGCTGATAATTGGTAATTTTGTCTTTATTCTTATTATAGTCTTGTTCAGTTAAAAAAGGAGCTAAAGATTTTGTACCGCAAGTATAGTTCAATCTTTTATTTGCTGGAAGATTTTCAATTTCTTCTTTAGTCAATTGATTTTCATTCAAGTTTCTAGTGTACTCAGGTTGTATAATCAAATGATATTTATTTGTTGTTTCTTGATACGCAGGAGCATTTTGGGTATTGATCCAGAATGCACGTTCACTTTTATCTAACTTAGACAATTTAGCTAACGCCTCTGCGTCTAGATCTTCATAATTTGAAATAGAAGTACCATTATATACAGCATTTACAACACTATTTAAAGTTGATGAAATTTTCACTGAACTATCAATATTAGCTTCTAAATTTTTCTTTATATCAAATTTTAATTTAAGATATTTGCGCTCACTTGCAGGTAGATCAGCAATATTCACAAATTCTTTGCTATTTGAATATCTTAACTCTACATGAAAGGATTGTTTACCAAACACGTTAGTGTTTAATTGTGTTACTCTATATTCAACCGGAATTGCTTTTTCAATTTTAATGTAAACAGGAATACGAAGAGTAGTTGTTCCATCAATCAATTTTAGTCTGATTTCATGTTCAATAAAAGTTAATAAACTTGGATCTTTAATATAGTCATGTGGAATTTTTGAAGAATCAATTCTCCAAGTGTGATTTTTTTGATCCGCTACTAGAGCTTCAGGAATTTCTTTTCCAGAATGTTTATCATACAATGCTATGGATTCAACTGAATTTTTATCTATAGTTGTAGCACTATTAAAACTAACACCAGTACGTTGTTCATGTGTTGTATAATCTCTAGTTGCTTTTTTACCAAAAATTCTAAATGCACCAGATTGAGTGCCGGCCGGAATTGGAATATAGTGCTTGTTGCCTTCAATTCCTACAATATTGATTTCAGGATCAATAATTTTAATTTCAGCTTCTGTAGTTTTGTCAAAAACTCCTTCAACAACCAATTTAATTTTATCACCAACTATAGCTGCTTTAAATGTATTAATATCTCTAAAGTCTGCATTATCTGCATTATCTTTATTGTTATTATGAACAGAATGAAGTTTGTTTAGTTCTTCTTTTTTAAGTACACAAATTGTACTGCCTTTGATAATTGCAATTTTTTGTGACTCGCCATCTAATTTATAATGTATTTTTTTATTTATTGAGTTTCCATCTTCGTCATAAAAAGCAGCCGCATTATTTAAAACAATTTCTTTACTATTCAAGTCTTTAACAACTACTTCAAAGGGAACACAGCTGTTTGAAGGAAGACCTGGGCCTAAAATTCTTATTTCAGGTTGTGTATTACGACCAACTTTATACTTAGCTTGGTATACATTTCCGTCTTTATCCTTAACTGTTCCATCAAAACCAATAATAAAATGTGGAACTTCTTTACCATCTGGAGTTGTTATTTTTGTATCATTATTTGTGCTTGGAATAATAGTGCCGTTCTTCCCATCAACACCATTACCACCATCTTTACCTTTACATCCCGTTAATGCAATGCTTGCCATACCCAAGCCAAGTGCAGTGAGTTTTAAAGTTTTTTGAACTGTCATGTATTTTTCTCCTAAAAAAAACAAAATACTTAAAGCAAAAGATATAAATTGCTGTAATTGCAAAGTAACGGATGCGTATATTTGCAATTTTGTATGTATAAGCGAAATGAAATTAATTTGTCAAAAAAAATGCATATAAATTATAATTAATTTTACATATTTTATCATAATTTTTAATTTTAATATCTAAAAAAATAATAGTTTATTAATTTGGTTTCCATTTCAGTCTGTTATCTTAATAATTTTAATATTTTATTTTTAACTTAAATTTAATTTTTTAATAAGATAAAAATTTTTTAAAAATGTATTTTAAATTAATAAAATTAATATTTTAAATATACAAATATTAATTATGAATTATTTTTATGCAATTTTTTAAAATATTGAATTACAAAATTTATAGATAATAATTAGTTTTAAAATATTTTTTTAGATAAAAGGGGTTAAGTAGTTTGCAACTTGTTGATTTTGATTTGCTCCTGGGGAGTTATTAATTCCATTTGTAATATTATTTACGGCTTGACTGACTTGATTATTATTGCTTCCCGAAACAGAATTTATATTGCCAATTGTATTGAATAAAAGAGTTATTTGCGCATTTGTTAAAGTACCGCCAGCACGAAGTATATTAATCAAATCAAGAATTTGCAAAAGTAAATATAAGTCTAAAAACATTTGCTGTTGAAAAGACATTTCACTAGTTAAACTAGTTTGTGGAATTGTTTTCATAGTGTTAATAGCAAGCACCATTTGAGCAAATACAGTTGGAGTTGGTGTTGGTAATACGGAAGAAGCTAAACTAATAGAATTACTATTTGAATTGTTTCCACTTGTTGATTGTACGGCTGATTTAATTAAAATATCAACTAAAATAACTCCACCAATTGCTGCGTAACAAGCTGCTAACATAGAAACAGCAGTATAATTTAACGGATCACCAGCTAAAATTGTTTGTAATTTTGTTTGTGCTGCTGTGTAGTCGCCATTTTGCATGTCGTATTCTGCTTGTTCCTGTAAACTTTTTTGTGTGGAATATCGGGCTAAAATATTGCCTGAACAACCAACTAAATTTACAGAAAAACAAAATATTGTAACAAAAATAATTTTTTGTTTCATAGTTCAAAACCTAAAGAAACAAAGTACACTTTTTGTCCAACTAACCCAGATTGATTAGCTATATCTCTTGTGTAAACCCCTGCTTCTAAACGAAATAAAAATAAATTTAAAACGAATCCGTAACTTGGCCAACCCTGCAAATACCCAACGCCCACTCCGAATATTCTGGTAATCAAAGCTTTGCAGCCCATATATATTTTTTTAGGCAAATCTTCACCATAAACATTAGTAATGTCGCGATAATCAACTGCACAATGAAGAGCATTGGTAAAGTCATGCACGGCAAAACCCAAACCTGCGTTATATGTTTGCAACCAAGGTGGAAGGCCACTATTAAATGTTGTATTTCCTACATCGGCGACAACACCTGCCAACCGAATGTCAAAGTTTTTTGTACGTTGTTGAAGAGTAAAACCTATATCTGTTGCTAAAGCATTTCCTGTTAATAAAGCGTTACTTAATTTTGTAGAAGCAGTAGATGGATTTAAGACATCGTTCACAGAAAGAGTTGTGTTTACTTCTGCATTGTAAATATATTTTGGCCCTATCCCAATTGCGAGGTGATCACCAAATGCAGTGCTCATGGTTGTTGCAACACCAGCAAAACCATTATCTTGAACCACTAATTGCGGTACACCAACTGTCCCAAACCGCTTTCCGTTGGTAAATAATTTATTTGCAGCAAAACCAGCTATTCCAAATTCAGAAGTTATCACCCCTGCTGCGTTACTTAAACCGATATAATTTGGATACTTAAATAAATCGCTTGCTGCATTGTTAATTAAGCTTGATGTTGAACCTGCACTACTTGTTGATTTTAGCAGATCTGCGCCAGTTTTAATTGTTCCCTCAGCAACGCTAAAAGTACTGCGCAAAAAAATCCAACGAAAATGCCCTTCCCCAAATGCAGGTAAACTTGGATTGGAAAACATCACCCCTTCTTGAGTTGCACGGGTTAGCGAAGCTCCGCCGCTAGCCAGATCAAACGGATTTTGATAGATTGGCTCAGATTTTTTTAAACTTGAATTATTTTGACCTATTGCTTTTAAAGGAACAAATAGATAAAAAACAAAAATAATTCCTATGGATATTTGGAAAAAAAAATGCTGTCTTGCAAGTTGTAACGGTTTCATTGTTTTTTCTATTTTCCAATAAACTAAGAATAAAAATGTCACCCAAAAAAGATCGGTTAAAACTTTTAAAACGAAATAAACAAAGGGTTTTTTATGACGCAAACCAAAGGAAAACAAAAAAATAGAAGTCCATTGGCAAGTATTACTGCATATCAAGGCATTCTTCCGAAAATTGCGGATTCAGTTTTTCTAGCTTGTGGTGCAAGGATTTCTGGTGCTGTTACGTTAGAAAACAATTGTAGCGTTTGGTTTAATGCGGTTGTCCGTGGAGATGTGCATACTATTTTTGTTGGAGAAAATACAAATATCCAAGATGGAGCTATCATTCATTGTACCTTTCAAAAATATCCTACTTCTATAGCCAAAAATGTAAGTATAGGTCATTTGGCTACAATCCATGGTTGTACAATTGAAGAAGGATGCCTTATTGGAATGGGTGCTATTGTAATGGATGGTGCGGTTATTGGAGCGCAATCGATAGTTGGTGCGGGCGCCATTGTCACGCAAGGAGTAAAAATTCCTCCCAGAAGTTTGGTTTTAGGTTCTCCTGCAAAAGTTGTTCGTAAAGTAACAGACGAAGAGTTTGAAAAAATATTTGCAACCACCATGCGTTACTTAGATTATGCAAAAGGCTACGATTACTCTCTATCCTAACAAGGTTTTTATTTATGGATAAATTATTACCAAGCAAATTAGGAAAATTAAAAATTATCTGCTCGTTACCTTTATTTTCCGACTCTATTTGCATAAAGAAACAATCCGCAGCAGAACACGGTTACACTCAAATTATTTTAAGTATGATCCTAGCTCCCCATTTAAACTTAACAATACAAGAACAATGTGAATTTATTGAGCTGTCAATTTTTGCAGAACTTCCAAAAACTTTACTTGGTGATCCTAGTTATCATTTGCGAAAAAATCATCCCAAGGTAAAAGAAATATATAATCAAATCCGTGGAAAAATTTGGCAAGAGACAGAGCAGTCACTGGGCATAGAAACAACTCGCAATAGTGAATTATTTGGCTTGCATGAACTTGTCGATGCTTTTGCTTCAAAACTATATATAGAAAAAGAGTGTTTACTTGGCAATCAATACTTTGCAGCAGAAAGACATAAAACTCATTATGATGAAAAACGCAAACAAGTTTTTGCAGGCCAGTCCTTAGCTAAAAAGCATCCTTGTCAGGAAACCATGAACGCACCTGCAAGAAGACTTGAATGGAAAAAAGCGGTGGACTTATTGGATGAGTTATTTTATGAGGCCAATAAAGGATTACAAGAAGATGGTATATCTGGTTTTTCGGGAACTTTTTTAGGAATGGTCGAAAAGCTAAAAGAGCACTATCGTTATAAAGGGTGGAGTTATCATTTTCAGGAAAGTGTTGGAGAGCATACTTTTCAAGTGGTTTTTTTGTGCAGGCTTCTAGCTGCAAAATTAAACATCCCAGAAGCTCAAAGAATTCAATTGTACCATGCAGCGGCTTTGCATGACCTCGCAGAAGCTTATTCAAGTGACCTCATTTACCCAATAAAAATTAGAGAAAAAGAAGTGGATAAGCTGCATAGAGAAATTGAAGAAGATATTCTACAGACCATTTGTAAACGCTTTCAATTAGCTTGGCCAACTGATAGGCATTTGCTGGCTATAGTGGATATTTGTGACAGATTTTCTTCCCAAATTTACTTTGATAGGGAAACTCGCAGTGGAAATACCCACTTCAACGTCCCCAATTCTTCTATGGAATTTGTCCGAGACCTCTATGGCAATGAATTTCCAACCTTATTTCATGAGCTTGATAACTTATGGCTCGAATATGTAAGCAGTTTATCTTAAAGCCTGAAGTAAAATCTCTCTAAAAATTTTAGCATCCCTACTTGCAAAGCCTTTACAGAAGGGATATACGTCTTGCACTCAAGGTGCTGTGGCGGAGCGGCTACGCAAACGATTGCAAATCGTTTATACATCGGTTCAAATCCGATCGGCACCTCCATGTCTATTAAAAATTCCCCAATGTAAAAAATTAAAATAACTCATAAAAAACAAAAAATTATTTTTTTTAAAATTCTTCCTATTGCGTATTTCTTTTTTAAAAAATTTCTATATAAAAAAATGATTTATATTTTTTGCTTAATTACAAAAAATATAAAAATTTTAGAAGAAATAAATAACAATATGGAGGTTGTATATTTATGGTCTTTTTTCAAAGCATGCCTAGAATCAATAAAAATTTAATTAAGAAACATATTCTTACCCTTGAATCGATTAAAAATTCGAAAGGCATTGTTGATGAATTAGTAAAAAACTCTTCTTTTGCACTAGTGTGTTTGTTTTTAAAATTTGTACGTGAAGATTATTTTACTTATGGAGAACTTTCTAGTTTTAAAATATTTTTTGAAGAAAAACGCTTAGATTACATCAATTTTTTAATTAAATGCCAAGAAACAAAGCATAATATTCAGCAATGCCTTCTTCATCAAGAAGACAATTTCATAAAATACAATTCTATTATCGGACATTTATTTGCTGATTTTAAAATAGATCATTCTCTTGAACATGATCATGAAAAAAATAAATTTACAACAATAATTGACCAAGATATTCTTTGTCTCAATCAAGAAAATAAATATAGTAAATTTTACTTTTTTCAAGAAAATAGTAGCGAAAATTTTTATGCTGTTTTTCTTTATAATCAATATCAAAAAATAAATATTATTTTATACAATCCGCGGATTGGTTTAAAGAAATTTATAGGTAATGAACTTGATTTATTTAAAGAAACATTTGATAAACTTCTGAAAAAAGGAAAAAATAATTACACATCTTACAGTATCAAAATTTATAAAGAAGTATTAAAAGAACAAACTGTACCTTCTATAGATTCTCAAACATTTTATAAAATTTTAGAAAACTCGGCTGCTAAATTTACTCAATTTATTGCAGATAAAAATTATATTAATATTGCAAATCATATTAAAGAAGAATTAACTATTTGTGATTCTATAAAGAAGATAAATCATTTAAATACAAAAGACCTTTCAATATTTAATTTTTTTATAAATAAAAAATGTGAGCTTATTCATAAGATTAAAAATAATTTAGATATTATTTATGAAAAAAGTTTTTGGATCATTTTTTTAATCCATTTTTATTCATTAACCCCAGAATTAAAAGAAGAAAAATTATGCAATTTAGACCCATTTTTAGGAAAAGAGAATATCTATGATTTTTTAGTTAATTTTTACAATAAAAAATGTTCAATATCGCATTATCAAAGTAAAAAAATAATTTGTCTAATAATTATTCATACCTATAAAAAAATAATGTTATCTCCAAATAGAATTCCTTATTTTTCTAATTTAGTAAGTATACAGTTAAGTGAAAAACAAATTGAAGAGGAAAAAAGGCGTACAATTAATATACCAAAAAATATTGAAAAAACATTGACAGATTGGCATAAAATTAATGTTATTTTTAATGAACGGCATGTTTCAAAACGTTTTAATGGTACTTTTCAAGCCATGATAGGTTTTGAAAATATTGGAAAAGTTCATATTCCTGTGGGTGCAAAAAAAGTTCCTACAATTCAGCAGTTTGAAAATCACTTTTTAACCTCTACAAATTGTAATGATATAAATTTTATAAAATACGCTAGTGAAATACTTAACCTAAATATATTTGAATACTTTAATCACTTTTTTGATTTCCCAACGGAATCTCTCCAATATTGCTATAACTCAACAAATAGTAATATTTTTCTCCAAAAGTCTTGTCCAAACTTATATGATATTGCTTTGGTGTATTATCTTGACGAAATAAGAACGAGTAATGGACAGAAAAAACTGTATAACCCAATTTTCTTTACTGTCACGTTTGCTATAGAACTAAAAAATATTGAATGTCGAGTTTTAAATTTTCAGGCTGGTTTTTTAAATACTATGATTTTTTCAGAAGAAAGTGAAAAATTTCAAGAATTATTAAGAAGAAAACTGCTCGAAAATAAATGATTTAATATACATATCAGAACGTTTATCGGCTAAAAAATTATAAGCAGTTGCTTCTGTACCAGCGGCATCGGCATTAGTAAACGCATGTGTACTTAGTCCATGTGCTATAAAAGTATAATCAGCATTACAGGCATTCATTTCGTGTTGAAAAGCAACGATATCTTCTTGCGGCACCATAGGATCTCTTGCTCCATGGAGAACAAGAAGTTTTGGCATTTTTTTCTGGGGTTGAACTCTATGTTTAGTAGATAATAACCCATGCACAGATATAGCACCATGTAAATCATCGACCATGCGTGCAAGTTTTAAAGAGCACACACCTCCAAAACAATAACCAATACTAAATAATTTATTTAGATGGATATTTGAATTGCGCTTTAATAACTCAAAAGGAGCAAGCAAACGACTCATAAAAATATCTTCATGGTCAACTACAGCATGCATAAGTTTACCCGACTCTTCAAAAGTGTTACCAATTTGCTGTTCACCATACATATCTGCAACCAATACCACCATTCCCATTTGCGAAAGTTTTTCGGCTACTTTTTTTTGTCTTGGGTTTAATCCCCAAAAATCGGTATACATAACAACACCAGGTAGTTTTAACCCTTGTGCTTTAGGTTCAACTAAATAACCTCGACATGTGACATCTTGCACTCGATATTCAATATCTTGTGTTTTCACCCTACCCTCCCTGGTTCAAAAAACTAAAACAAACTAAAAATCTATTACATCTAATAAAAACCTATACATACTGAAAATCAATTATTTCAAATTCACGCACACCTGCTGGAGCTTCCACTACAACGATTTCACCTCTTGTTTTATTTAATAACTCTTGTCCTAAAGGGGATTTCCAACTTATTTTTTTTAAATTTAAGTCAGCCTCATCTTCCCCAACAATTTGGTAAGTAAACAATTTACCTTCCGCGTTTTCTAATTTTACAGTAGCACCAAATAAAACTTTTTCACCCGTTTGTTCTTTTGGATCAACAACTCTTGCTGCAGATATACGTTTATCTAAGAAACGTAACCGTCTATCAATTTCACGCAAACGTTTTTTACCATATTGGTATTCTGCATTTTCAGAACGATCCCCTAATTTTGCAGCAGCAGATACCTCTTGCACTACTATGGGACGTTCTTTTTTTGCTAGAAGATGAAATTCATCGGTGAGTTTTTTATATCCAGCAGGTGTTATTAAATTAACAGATTTTGTAGAAACTTGTTCAGTATTTTTCTTCATTATAAAAACTTTTATTTCCGAAAATTAGAGACTCCATAAGGAGCATATTCCACAGGAACCCAAGCGAATCCTTTTCCTTCTTTACGAATATGACCTATCCCAGGAAAAGGCAAATGCGCTCCACTTAACCATATTTTATTTTTAGCTGCGTTTGTAAATAATCCAACTCTTTGAGCAATAGCTTTTTTCCCATCGTTATCAAAAACAACACCTATTTTTGGATTGGGAAATTGGGTAGAATAACTATGAATGATATCTCCAATCACAATTAATGAATCATTCCCAGAAGAAATTTGATAGCTTGTATGTCCCGGAGTGTGACCATAAGTTGGCACAGCAGTAAATCCTTTTACCAATGTATCTTTAGGACCAAATGGTTTAAATTTATTATTCTCCCGATAAACTTTGACTGCATCGACAGCCATTTTAATAAAAGACTTAAATTCTTCTGGAGCCGTTTGATACATTTTTTCATTTAACCAAAAATCAGCTTCTGCCTGTGAAGGACTGACAGTGGCATTTGGAAAATTCATCTTCCCATCTGAACTCGTCAAGCCACAAACATGATCACCATGCATATGCGTGATATAAATAGTTTCTATTTGGTCAGGGCTGTAACCTGCTGCTTTAATGCTATCTATTAAATTTCCGCCACCTGGTCCAAAACACTTCGCAGCTCCTGCATCGACTAAAACTAAATTGCTACCTGTATTTACTAAATAAGCACTAATTGGAGTGATTACTTCTGTACCTGTAATAAATACTTTTTCTAACAATTTTCTCAGCTCAGGTGCTGTTACTCCTTTAAAAATTTGTGTGTGTTCTAGTTTTAGATTTCCATCATATAAAGCAGTTACTTCAAAATCACCAATTGCAAGACGAAAGTAGCCTGGTACTTGAGTTTTTATTTGTGCAGGAGCTGCAAAACAATTTTGCCAAAATGATCCAGGAATAGAAAAGAAGGGAGGAAAAAAAAGAAAACAAAGAGCAAAATAACGCACTGAGTGAAGTAGTTTTTTCAATTTCCATAAATTTACTTGCATAAGTTGCCACCTCGATAGAATTATTGAATTTCTTTGGGCTTTTTAACATAAAAAAAGGATTGAATCTAATTTTTTAAATAAAAGTTGAAATATAAAAATAATTCGAAATTTTAAGCAAAAAAAAACTCTCTAGAAAAACTAGAGAGTTTTTTGCATTTAAACTGCTAAGAGTAAAAATTACTCAATGCATTTACCAACTGCACCAGAACCAACTGTACGTCCACCTTCACGTAAGCAAAAAAAAACTCTCTAGAAAAACTAGAGAGTTTTTTGCATTTAAACTGCTAAGAGTAAAAATTACTCAATGCATTTACCAACTGCACCAGAACCAACTGTACGTCCACCTTCACGGATAGCGAAGCGTAGACCTGGTTCCATTGCTACTGGAGTAATGAGTTCAACAGTGATTTCAACGTTATCACCAGGAACAACCATTTCCACGTTTGCTGGCAAGTCAACAACACCAGTCACGTCAGTAGTACGGAAGTAGAATTGAGGACGGTAACCTTTGAAGAAAGGTTTATGGCGTCCACCTTCGTCCTTATTAAGAACGTAGATTTGCGCAGTAAACTTTTTGAAAGGTTTGATAGAACCTGGCTTAGAAAGAACTTGTCCGCGCTCAACGTCTTCACGTTTTGTACCACGAAGAAGAACACCAACGTTGTCACCAGCTTGGCCTTGGTCAAGAACCTTACGGAACATTTCAACACCAGTACAAATAGTCTTAGATGTTGGTTTGATTCCAACGATTTCAAGCTCTTCACCAACACGGCAAATACCTTGTTCAATACGACCAGTACAAACTGTACCACGACCAGAAATTGAGAACACGTCTTCAATTGGCATAAGGAATGGTTTGTCAATTGGACGTGGTGGCTCTTGAATAAAGGAGTCAACAGCAGCCATAAGATCTAGAATGCATTTTGCATTATTAGCATCGCCTGGATTTTGAAGCGCGCCTAAAGCAGAACCGCGAATTACAGGAGTGTCGTCACCTGGGAAATTGTACTTAGTTAAAAGTTCACGAATTTCCATTTCAACAAGATCAGTTAATTCAGGGTCAGCAATGTCGCATTTATTTAAGAATACAACGATGTATGGAACGTTCACCTGACGAGCAAGCAAAATGTGCTCACGAGTTTGTGGCATTGGACCATCTGTCGCAGCACAAACAAGGATAGCACCGTCCATTTGCGCAGCACCAGTAATCATGTTTTTTACATAGTCCGCGTGACCAGGACAGTCCACGTGTGCATAGTGACGGTTTGCAGTTTCATACTCAATGTGGGAAGCGTTAATGGTAATACCACGAGCTTTTTCTTCTGGCGCTTTGTCGATTTCATCAAATTTAGTAGCAGTTTTACCTTGACTTGTAGCGAGAACAGCAGAAATAGCAGCTGTAAGAGTGGTCTTACCGTGGTCAACGTGACCAATGGTACCGATGTTCATATGAGGCTTGGAACGCTCAAATTTTTCCTTTGCCACGGTATAATCCTCCAGTGTAGGCAACAAAAATAAAAACAAACAAAAAAAAATCATGTGTAGGATAAGCACAGAAAGAACAACTTGTAAAGTGGTTCTTGCTCCTGTGAAGGGCATAGATACAAACATTCCAAAAAAAATGCAATCATCTTTTAAGGTCAAAGAATTAAAATTTTCTGAAGAAGTTAGCTACAATTTAAGACAAGTTCTAAAGGTGAGGCAATCCAATGTTTTTATTAATCTAGCATGTTGTTTTCCATTCCAATAAGCTCTTCCAAAATTGTCTCATTGTCTTCTGCCCTTGTTTTCAACAACCTCTCTCTAAACTGATTGTAGCGCAACTCTCCATCCGCATCCTCAAATGAGAAGTCCGCTAAGTCTGAATATCTTTGTTGATTGTGAAAATCACTAAATTCTATTTTTGGAACAGATATAACTGGCAATGTGGAAGGAAAGGTAAATTCCAAAGGTATAATTTTTATAGCTCTAAGTGCTGCTATTATACACACACCTATCACTACAAAACATAATGTATTGGTCTGCAAAGAACGAATCTCTAAAAAAAATGGGACAAGTATAAATAAAAAGCATGCAGAAATACCTTGCAAAGCTATATAAGTAAGAACATAGAGATAGTCATCTTCCCAGTTTTTTAAATTTATTGGTAATAATAAGAAGATAGCCTGGACAATCACGGCAATAAAAACTCCAACATACATTATAATGTAATCAATTGTTTTTATGAGCATAGCATTGTCCTAATAAATGATTTATGTACATATCGGTTTTAACCTTGTGATGTTGGGAGGATTTTTTTTCCGATCCTTGTTCCAGAAAAATGTCATATTAATTTCATTACTTGTTCATAATTACGGAGATTGAAATGAATATTTATACTATTCCGTTTTGTCCCTTTTGCTTTCGTGTTAAATTAACAACGCAAATTAAAAATATTTCTCCAAGCGAAGTAAGTTTCCATGAAATTGAGTTAAAAAACCCACCAGAAAAATTTCACAAGCTGAATCCTAATAAAACAGTGCCCACCGTAGAAATATCTTCTGAACAAGGGCTGGCAGAAAGTCTTGTGATTATGGAATATTTAGATGAAACCTTTGCATCTAAATATCCCATATTTGGGGAAAATTCCACTGAAAAAGCATTGAATAAATATTTGATTGAAAGAGTAAATAACGAAGTTACAGGATACTTAATGGCATGTTTTTTTTCATGTCAAAGTAAAGTTAAATTTACCAAAGCATTAGATAAACTTCATTTAGCTTATGAAAATTTAGAAAAATTATTACCCAAAAATTTAGTGTTCTTTGGTGGAAATCAATTAAATGCAGTTGATATTAGCTTTGCACCTTTTTATTGTTACTTTTTTATTGCCCAAAAAATAAGAAATGAAATATTTTTACCAAAAAAAGATACAAAATCATTCAAATATTTTAATGCCTTAATAAATGATCCCCATATTAAAAAATTAATTTTAGACAACGAGCTTTTTAACAAACATATTGAAGAGTGTGTTTCTGCCAAAGAAGAAATTCAAAAAATTAAAAATTCTTCTAGAGCATTAATATCAGACTTACATACTGCAGTAGAACAATTAAATCATAAACTAAAAACAACTTATCATAAAAATATAACATGGTATTTAGAATCCAATACAAGTGGACCATATATTATTACACATTTTAAATTTTCTAATTATCATCAAGCATTAAATGCAATTGAATACTTATGTGACTTGCAAGAAACTTCAGATCACCATACAAATTTTAGACTTGATAATTTTAGTGAATTAGCTGTAGAGATCTGTACGCATCAACCCAAATGGGGTGTTACTGAAATGGATCTTGCATTTGCAGAAGTTCTTTCAACCCATATTTCTAATTAGGAGTTTTCATGTCTGAAACAAAAAACACATTTTTGGCATTTATTGGAGGAAGCGGTTTATACGACTTACCTGGAATAGAAAATGTCCAAGAAAAAGAAATTGAGACTCCTTTTGGCAAACCATCCGATAATATAATTACAGGTGAAATAGATGGACGCCCTATCGCTTTTTTACCTAGACATGGTAGAGGGCATCGTTTTCTTCCAAGTGAAGTAAATTACCGTGCTAATATTTATGCCTTAAAAAAACTTGGAGTGACGCATATTATTAGTGTTAGTGCTGTGGGAGGGCTTCAAGAAATAACAGCTCCTGGTACTGCTGTGATTCCAACTCAAATACTCGATCAAACAACAGGACTTCGCCAACGCACATTTTTTGGTAATGGTGTTGTTGGGCATGTTAGTTTTGCTGATCCTTATTGCCCTGAATTGCAAAAATATATTCATGCAGCATGTTTAGCTGAAAAAGTTCCTACCCATTTTGGTGGATCATTAGTTTGCATAGAAGGTCCTCGTTTTAGTACACGTGCGGAAAGTCATTACTTTCGTTCCAAAGAAGCAGTTATAATTGGCATGACTGCAATGCCAGAAGCAATATTAGCACGCGAAGCTGAAATTCCATATGCTACTTTAGCTTTTGTAACTGACTACGATTGCTGGAAGGAAGAAGAAGAACCAGTTACCGTTGAAGCTGTTATTGCAATGCTCAATAAAAATGTACAAGCCTCTAAAAAAATTGCTTTGGAAATTCATAAATCTTTACCAAAACAAACAGAAAATCCAATTTTTTCTGCTGCAAAAAATTCAATCATGACAAACATTAAATTAATTCCAGAAGAAACCAAGAAAAAACTAGAGCTACTCTATGGGAAATATTGGAAATAAAAATTGCTTCATGCAGAAAGGTAACAAATGGGAAATTCATTAGAGGCAATTAAATATGCAAATGGTAAATTGGAAATATTAAATCAGTTACTTTTGCCAGAGCAATTTATTTATGAAGATTGTAGCGATAGTGTTAAAGGTTGGAACGCTATACAGCAAATGAAAGTGCGTGGAGCTCCTGCTATTGCTATTACAGCTGCGCTGTGTTTAGCATGTGAAGTTAATCACATAAAACAACAAATGTCTCTACAAAGTTTGAAACAATTTATTTTTGATAAATTAGATTACTTGTGCACAAGTCGTCCTACTGCTGTTAATTTATTTAAAATGGCTGAACAAATGAAGTTTTTAATAAATAAACAAACAGATATGAAATATTCTGAACTTGCAAATTCAGAACAACTTGCGCAATTTTTTATTGATCAAGCAATTGGACTACTTGCCAAAGATATTGCTGATAATAAGGCAATTGGAAACTTTGGAGCTGATTGTTTTTCTCATTTAAATTCTGTTAAAATATTAACTCATTGCAATACAGGTTCTTTAGCCACAGCAGGATACGGAACAGCCCTTGGCGTCATCAGAAGCTTATTTGCCCAAAATAAACTTGCACATGCTTATGCAACAGAAACCAGACCCTATAATCAAGGTGCTCGCCTAACAGCCTTTGAATTAGTATATGAAAAAATTCCTGCTACTTTAATTACTGATTCCATGGCTGCTTTTTTAATGATTGAAAAAGGGGTCGATGCTATAATTGTTGGTGCAGATAGAGTGGTGGCAAATGGTGATACTGCAAACAAAATTGGAACATATCAACTAGCAATTGCCGCTCATTATCATAATATACCATTTTATGTAGCTGCGCCAAGTACATCTATTGATTGTACTAAATTAACAGGAAAAGAAATATTAATCGAACAACGACCTGCGCATGAATTAACTCATCTGCATGGAAAACAAATATCAGCCCCTGGAATTTCAGTTTGGAATCCTTCTTTTGATATTACTCCTGCTAAATTAATTACAGGAATTATTACTGAATTTGGAGTGATACATAAAACAGATCAAGAATTTAAAATCTCGAATTTCTTGAATGCAAAAATTTAAATTTAAAAAGGTAACAAAATGGACTTAAACGTGCAAAACAAAGAACTCCTTTCTCCATTGGGGGATGAGCCACATGCATTTGCTAAATTTGTCATCAATGCAAAACAATATCCAGCTTCTATTATAGAAGAAATTGCAATTGGCCAAACTCTTGGAGCCTGGGAAGAACAATTTGTTAAAAGAAGTGTACTCATTGAAAAAGTTGCCAAAATTGTTACTTATGAGAGAACTGAAAACTCTCATATAGTAACTTTAGCTTTTCCGCATAATATTTGGCACGGAAAATTGTCTTGGCTTTTAACAATTTTGTATGGAAAAATGAGCTTTTATGAAAATATTCAATTGAATTCTGTTTGGTTTTCTAGCGATTGTTTTTCCAAAAATATTTTACAAGGCCCAAAATGGAATGCTAACGCATTAAAAGAAAAAGTTGGAGCAAATTTATTGCATCCATTATTAATGGGAATTTTAAAACCCAATGTCGCAATGGCTGATGAACAAATTTGTTCCTTTTATCAAGAAGCTGCCCAAGCAGGACTGCATATTTTAAAGGATGATGAAATTAGACATGATGAATCTTTTTCAAATACTTTAAAAAGAGTTGAACAAGTTTCTAATGTAGCAGAAAAAAATGGGTTAAAAACCTTGTATGCAGTCCATTTTCAATTTTGTGCATTCAGTTTCAAAGAACAAATCGTGCAATTACATAATGCTGGTGCCCAAGCGCTCCTCATAAATACTTGGACAAGTGGTATTGATTTTCTTCAACAACTCAGAACGTTAACGCATCTTCCAATTTTATCGCATCCTGCTTTAGTTGGAGCATTTGGAATACGTGAATCGTCAAGTACAATTCATCCACGTGTTACTTTAGCTCAATTAATTCGTGCAGCAGGTGCAGATCTAAGTCTATTTCCAAGCCCTTATGGTAAGTTAGGACTAGAAAAATCATTAGCTTTGGATATTGCACATTCTTGTCAATTAAAAAACGAAAATTGGGAAATCAATTCGACAATTCCTGTGCCTAGCGCCGGAATAAAACCTGAGCATGCAAAGGAAGCTAAAAAAGATTTTGGGAAAGATTTTGTTTTAAATGCAGGTACAGGTATATTTGCTAATCACAAGGGAATAACATCCACGATTAAGCTATTTAGAGAAGAGTTAGATAAGCAATGAGACAATATAGGAAAATAATAAAAGATGCTTCTTTTTACCCTTTATCGTTGTTTGAGCACATCGAACTAAATAAAATGTGTGAAGTAGCAAAACGTTTAGATCTTCGCCATGCTATTCCCGCAACAAGCAGTAACTTTAGTATCCGCACAAAACATGTGGAACAATTTTTGATTACCAAATCAGGAATTCATAAAAGAAATTTAAATCCATCACAATTTATTAGAACTCATTTAACAGGCAGTGCTATTCATCCTTTAGCACCAAAACCAAGCGATGAGACATTATTACATGCTTTAATATACAAAAATTTAGAGTATGTTAATGCTGTCATTCATTGTCATGCAATAGAATTTGAACATATTCAATTACAAAAAAACTGCGTCAGTAGTGATGAAAATAATAATTGTGAAAACTTTGGTTTCTATATTTTTCCAGGACATGAATTATTAAAAGCATTAGGTTACAAAGATCATAACACTGCATATTATTTGCCCGTGATAAAAAACAATCAAGATATGGAAAAAATTTCCCAACTTATTGCTGAACAATTTTTTAATCAGCAGAAAAAAATTCCTATCTGTGCATTTTTGCTTGAAAATCATGGAATATATTGTTTTGGCAATTCTGTGCGACAAACCGAATTACGTTTAGAAGCCCTTTTACATTTATCTGCCTACCTAAAGTAGATTATTGGAAAACCGAAAACTGCATAGAACTTTTTTGAAGAATAAATTCATTCAAAGGATTTTATGTCAAATTTAGCAGCAACAAAAATTAAATATCCTCTTACTGCTAAAATTGCGACAGCTTTAATTTTTATAATTCTAGTTGTGATAGGTTCTTTTGCTTATTATGAAATTTCTGAAAATAGAGAGGAAATGGAAGTTTACGAAAAGAAAAATAACTTTTCTTCATTTACCTCTGCTATCCCTGTATTAGAAAATGCCCTTTGGGAAATAGATTTTAAAACAATTAATTCAACATTAAATCAATTAATGAAAAATCCAAACGTTATTTCTGCTTCATTATTTTCTGAACAAGGATATTCTATTTCTTATTTGGTAAGAGGCACAAAAAAAGAGCCTCTTAATGTAGTTATTGAAGATTTAATTCCAAAGGAAGAAAAAGAAAAGTTATTTAAAATTGAGTATAATAATAAAAACAGTATTTTACTGCAAATTGATGATAGAAAAAATGAAAAATTTATTTTAGCGTATCCTCTGTTCTTTAAAAATTCAAAAAAAGAAAAATATGCTAATTTAAAAGTTGGATATTTGGTCATGACTTATTCAACTAAACATATTTCTTTAGCATCAAAAGAATTATTAATAAAATATACAATATTATTCTCTATTTTAGGAATTGTTTTAGTCATAACTAGCTTTTTAGTAGTTAATAATTTAATAATCAGCCCTATAAAAGAACTTGAACGAGCGAGTTTGGAAATTGCAAATAATCGACTATTTGAAACTGAATTTAAAAATAGATTTTTTGGGAATGATGAAATTGAAAGTTTAAAAGTCAATTTTAATTTCATGGTTAAACAAATTATTCAACTTATTAAAGATGAAAAAGAACAGCAAAGAATGGCTAACGAATTAGAAACTACTAAAATAGTACAAAAATCATTTATTCCAAAAGCAAATAATTTAAGAGTAAGCTACTTTGAAATATCAGCATTTTTCCAATCAGCTTCTGAGTGTGGTGGAGACTGGTGGCATTTTTATCCTTTAAGTAACAAAAGAATTTTAATTATGCTTGGAGACGTTACAGGACACGGTACTCCAAGCGCCATGTTAACCGCTGCAGTAAAGGGGTATTGTGATTCCCTTTATTCTCGGGATATCAATGAACCTTCAACCATTTTAGAAGAGCTCGATGTCATTGTAAGAAGTATAGGCGGAGAAGAGAGAATGATGACTATGTTTAGTGCAATCATTGATCCCCTTAAACAAAAATTATTATACTCAAATGCTGCTCAAAACTTCCCTTTTTTAATTAATAAGGATTCGAATACCTCTTCTCCATCTACTCTTTTAGGAAATGGAAAACGTTTAGGATACATTAGTCCCGACAATTCAAATAAGCAGCATCCATTTAAAGTGCATACAATTGATTTTAAAGTAGATAATATTATATTTTTATACTCTGATGGTTTAACAGAAGCTAAAAACTCTAATAAAAGAGAATATTCTGAACGTCGACTTATGAAAAAGTTAAAAAGTATAAATACCTTAAATACCAATGATATTGTGAATACAATTCAGTTGGATTTAATAGAGTTTACACAAGGGAACAGATTTGAAGATGATGTTACTTTTGTGGCCTGCAAATTTTGTGCGACTGAAGCTGCTGGATACTCAAATGAAATTATAAAATATTTTTCCGAACGCAATCAACCATCAGCTGATGCGCAACTGGAAAAAGTTTCCTAGTCTAAAATTTAACATCTGGTAGGTAATTTTTACCAGCAGCGGTAAAAATTTGCCTAATTAAAAAGCATAAATATTTCATAATGAAGAAAACAACCAAAAGGAGTCTTTATGCTTGATGATGCTGAATTTAATTTTGATATTAATGATATCTTAAAAAATCAAATGAACTATTGTGATATAGAAATTAATTCTCCGATTACGGATGAAGATTTACGTTATGCGCAGTTAGAAGATCTTATTTTCAGGGAATATAAAAATGAATTTAGTAACTTCAAAGCAATTCCAGTTTGTCTCAACCCAGAACTTTCCCGGAATTCCACTTTCTGATCCTTTGCACAATATTCAAGGACATTTGTTACCTTCTGCCCCAAACAAATCAATTATTGAGCGCATCATTCAATTAAAAAAAGAAATCGCTAATTTTGAAAATTTTTACTCTTTTGTTACTGGTATTAATGATATACTAGGAAAAGATGAACTTTTAATTATTAAAGAAACTTTTCCAAATATTTCACATATTGGGAATTTTGGGGTGGGATACAATCATCTTGATGTTCCGTTTGCTACTCAAATTGGGATTAGAATTACTAACTCTCCTGGTGTATTAGCTGAAGCTACAGCTGATATTGCAATGACCTTAATTCTATGTGTTTCCCGCAGAATTGGCGAAGGATTTTCAATAATAAAAGAAAGTGGTCAATTTTCTGGTTGGAGTCCAACATTTCTTTTAGGTACCAGCTTAAAAAATAAGAATTTAGGAATTGTAGGATTAGGTCAAATTGGCCAAGCATTAGCAAAACGCGCGCAAGCATTTGGCTTAAATTGTTATGCCCTAAACCATAAAAATACAAAAGCAAACAACTCTGAAAAAAGTAACAATATTAATTTATTGGATGAAGGAGATTTTTTTAAAACTGTAGATATTGTTTCCTTAAATTGCCCTTTAAATTCTCAAACAGTAAACTGGCTAAATAAAGAAAGAATAGCAAAAATAAAACCAAATGGGATTGTGATAAATACAGCCAGAGGAGAGCTTATCGACGAAAAAGCTTTGGCAGAAGCTTTAAATCAAAATCATCTTTTCGGAGCTGGAATTGATGTTTTTTGTAATGAACCTATTTTATCTGAGTCTTTGAAATGTGCAAAAAATCTTTTTGTACTCCCACATTTAGGGAGTGCGACGGTTGAAACCAGAAACGCTATGGGAAATATAGTGTACGAAGCGATTAAAGCACATCAATTAGAAAAAATAGAGCAGCGTCCGCATGGACCGCTACCTTATCAAATCAACTCATTGTTATAATTTCAATGCTAATTCTAAACCAGCCCTTGTTGTATAACGGGTTCTGCCTATCCCAAATCCTATGCTCATACTTTGATTTTCATAGCCAATTCGACCTTCACCACCACCATCATAATCAGCTTGTTGTTTTTGATTGGCTACAATACCAGACAAACCACGCACACCAATAAAAAATCCTTCACTTTTTGAAGTGGTCAAGTAAGCCCCAGCTAATACATATCCTGTGCTAATTGAATAAACATCATCATTTACCAACTGATTGGCATTTAATCCAATTTCATATTTCACATGGTCATGCGGATAGAATTGAACACCTGATACTAAACCATACGAAAAATAGGGGGCAATTTCATCTTTCATGAAAATATCGCGTGCAATTCTAGAACCCACAAAAAAAGAATAATTTGGAATTTCTTTTTTTGCTTCAACAGGTTTATTTATTTCAATATAGACCTTTTTTTCAACAATTTTTTCGACAGGTTTTTCTATTTCAATTGTTCTAATTTCTGGTGATAATTTATTAGTTGTCAGAATTAAAATATGAACTTTTTTACCAAGAACATGGTTTCTACCCATAGATAATTCTTCTGTGACTGCTAATTTAAAGCGATCGGCTTGTGTGTCTAAAAAGGCACGAGCAGCAGCAAGACGTTTTTGTGCCAATATTTCATTCTTTTTGACATCACCAATTTGGTTTGCAGATGAAATGATATATATCAGCTTTATAACATCATTTTCAGGTATTTTTTGTAAACATTTTTCTAAACCTGTTTTTTGTTTTATTTCAAACTTTCCTAAATCAAATTCTATCTCACATTTATATTTCTTAGTTTCATCGACATTTTTTGCGTAAATATTGTTACTTAACAAAGATACAAAAAATAATAAAAATTTCATTTTCATTTTAATCACCATTTCTTTTTATTTATTAGAAAATATTTCAACTTATTTTTAAAACCTTCCTGTAATTTTTTCCTTTAATGGTAAATGTTCTCCAAAGTCTTCATCAAAACATTTTTTTACTAATTTACTATCTATCCTTGAATAAAAACAAGTATTAATTGAAGTCGAATTTCCAAATAATTTTTGGTATTTACTAATTTCTATTTTCATAAACTTTTTTGCATTACGTAACTGATTATTATTTTCAGAATTATTATTATCTACAAGCCAAAATTCATATTTACTATCTGCATTCAATAATGAAAATTTCGTATATACAGAACTATGCCCATGAGTGATTTGATCAGAAAAATATCTTGAAAACAAAATAGCATGCATTTCATTACTTCCATCATTTTCAAGAATATCTTGACTATATTGATCTAATTTAGTGTAAGTTCTTAAATTATCACTACTTATATAGTTACTAATGTAATATCTATTTTTGTAAATTGACTGTTCTGGGAAGTGAAATGAATATTTACTTTTCATATTATCTTCAATATGAATTATAAAAACTTCATTATATGTTGAATCTTTATGTTTAAAAAATTCAATATTAATTATTTTATTATCTACATTTTGTAATTGTTTATTATTAACACACTGATTAATCCTGTTTTTAGATCTTAAAAAATCCCTGCTTTTTATATTCTCATAAATTGAAGATATTTCAACAAGATATGGTTCATTACTAGCTTCTATATAATTAATATATTCTGATTTGTTATTTACATTATTTAGACAATTTATATCATTAGTATTCAATCCGGGAAAAGGTTCTAAAGAAGCATAAATAGATTTTTGCAATGAAATTGATTCAATTTGTTTTTCTTTATTCGTTAATTCTTCATTCAATTTAGTAATTTTATCGGTTTTAATTTTTCTTAATTTTAATAATTCACTAACTATTAATTCGTATAGTTCTATTGACGAATAATTGCTACTAAATTGATATATAGTATCTTGCAAATATTTAAAATCGTCATTTTTATAGATATTTTTGTTTTTATCATCACTAATAATATCATTTTTAATTAAATAATTTATCATAATTTTTTTAAAATCATTTTCAAATTTAGATTTTAGATTCTTTTCAAAATCGGTTAATTTAAAAGTATTATATTCATTGCTTGGAACACCTATTTTGTTTAAGATATCAGTCCTACAATTATCTTTAATTTCCAAAATAATTTCTTTAATTTTATCATTTAAAATAGTTATAAAATTAGTTTCACTAATATCATTTCTAAGTTGATCATCTGTTTTTTCAGGAAATAGTTTCTTTCCATCTATACTTATTTCTTTTAGTATTTTTATAAATTTATTTTTTTCAGCTAGTTTTTCAGCTTCATTCTTCTTTTCTATATTTGTATTTATTTTTTTAATATTCTCATTAATTTCTTCAATAACTTCTGAAATATTACTATTAATAATTTTATCAGTAATATTTTCTTTACTTTTCGTAACTTTATTAGAATCAGCTAATAAATTAGTTGATTCTAATAAGTCATAAATTTTTGGTGTGACTTGAGCGTTTATTTTATTTTTATATGTGACATTAAAGTAATATTGAAAGTAAGAAGTTAATTTAACAAATAAATTATCAAAATTATTATTTTTATCTTCCTCAGATAGATTGTAGTTATTATAACTTTTAGATTCTATAGATTGAATCAAGTCATCTAAAAGAGCAATTAAATCATTAAAACTACTATCATTTTTTAATTCAAAATTATTTTTTAGCATTAATTTCGTTTTATTTATAAATTCTTTAATTTTATCATAGTACTTAGTTTTTAGAGTATTTGAATTTTTAAAATTCTCATTTAACTCCACTATTTTTTTATTTAATTCATCCTTTTCCAGCATAAGTTCAGTTATTTTCTTTTCAAACTCATTAATTTGTTGATTTGGAACTTCTTGCTTAGGAAGATTTACTGTTTCATTAGCTTTAGGCAGCTTTCTTTTATTATCAACAGCGTTTCCACAACTTATAAAAAATGGTACCATTAGTGAAAAAATACTTAAATTACAAATAGTTAGTTTCATATTAATCCTTTTGTTAAATTTTGCTAGTTTTTTAATCAACTAAACTGAGTTTTGATATATATATAAATTATAAAAATCAACAAAATATTTAAAAATAATTAAATTATTATTAAATATTTAAATTTTACTTAATATTATTTTATATTTAAATACTTTAAATATATATCTATCAGAAAATATTAGATTAAATCAATAATTGTTATATTACATTTATTGGTTAGCTATTTATCATCTTCTTTTATTTTTTTACTAGTATGTATATTAAATTTGATAATAATATTTTCATATGAAGTAATAGTATTTAGCTCCTCAAAAGAGGCTTAAATGCTATTGAAAATTTTCGCTTATTAACTTAACTTTTTAATATTGCTTATTTTTTTAAGAATTTAGGCTTTTTTGTTCTTACCAATAAATTCTTTTTTCTTATATAAACCATAATCATATAATTGCCAAATAAACTTACAGACAAAAAAGAGGTTGAACATAAATGGGATCTAAAAGATAAAACCTTCTGGTTATATAAAAGCTTTATTTATGAGCAAACCCTATGGTGCTTCTCAAATAGCTTCTTAAAATTATCTTGAACTTCTATCTGGAAGACTTGGAAGTCTTTCCGCATTTAACTTTTTGGTTGGGTATCCTTAAATAGCAAAATATAATTATTCTTTTTCATTTAAGCTATCATTCAGAAATATCTTAAAAGAAATTGAAAAGGAGCTTTGCATCGATTTGGACTCAATATAAAGAAAGGCTAGGATTATGGCAAAAAGGAGCTTTGCCTTATCAGTTTTATAAAATGAAAATCAAAATGACTTTGTTATTTGTTTCTCTGTTTTTAGTAAATCAATCAACTGCTTTTGCGTACTCTTTTTCTAGTCCAAAAGAATATCCAATAAAATGGAATAACCTTATCGCTGAAAATCCTTCCCCTTTGGCAAAAGAGTTTGTGCGCTCGGCCGAAATCATAAATAAAAGACTTATGCACGGGAATATTCCCTATCCCTCAAAAAAAATATCTTTAAATTGGGAAAAAGGTTACAACCATGCTGAAGATAAATTTGTCTTTATGCGCAAATATGGTGTAGATTGCACTCGCTTACTCCGTTACCTTTATATAAATATGTTGCATTTGCCCTATAATTCAAAATTTAGTACAGCACCAATAATTAGCAAAACTTTTACAAATAATAACCCTGAAAGCACGTCTCAATTAAAAAACTTTGATCAAGTCCCTAAGACCAAGCAAGGCTTTAAACCCCAAACAGGTGATATTTTAGCTTTCCCAGGACACACTATTGCTGTATTAGACCCTGAAAACTGTATTGCTATTCAATCGAGCATATGGCTATGTAAAAAATCAGAAAAAGGATTTTGCGTCGATTATGACTATGGTGAATCTGCAGGAGTTTCTATTTATCATCTAGCTAGTGAACGATTTTGCAAAAACGGAATATGGAAGGGAATGGATAATAATAAGTTAAAGTTTACTATTGGTTGGAGACATAAAGCCTTCAATACATGGATTTTAACCCTTCCAAAAGAAGCCAAACCAGGAGAGACAATTTTAATTTCAGGAAAGAATCTTGCTAACAAATATATTTACTTCACTGGCAGTAAAACTCCTGTAAAAGCAAGGCAGATCAAAAGATCCTCAATTTACTTAAAAGATCATCAAATCCAGACTGTAAAAATAACAGTTCCAAATAATGCAACAACTGGAAAATTAAAAGTTTTTTGGGGTACTGGCAAACCTTCTCCTGAAAAAACTGTAGAATCCCAAGCTGCATTAAATATTTTAAATCGCGATAACCATTTGGTAAGTATCCATTCAGAAACGTTTGTTGATTAAAATTTTGGGACTTGGACTACAATACTGAGACCTTTAGAAGTACTAAAACCATCACGACATGCATAAGCATGTCTTTGGTGCCCATCAAAACAAAGTAAGTCACCTGCTTCTACAATAAAAAATTCACTTTCAACCATTATTTCAAAAGCACCTGTAAAACAATAAAAATACTCTTCTGTTCCAGGAGAATGCGGTGAACCAGGAAAACGTTCTTTTTCATTTAAAGTATACTCTTGCAAAATTAAATATCTAGAACTTTCAGGTGTTAATTGTAAAACATCTACAAATTTAGATACTGTATCATTTTGATCAATTAATTTTTTTGGTACTTTAGCCGCATCACTATTTTTATATAGTACTGCAGTTGGGATAGGTTTTTGCAACAAAGCTGACATTTGCACTCCTAAACCTTGTGCAATACCAACCAAAACTTGCAAAGTTGGATTTCCTTCCCCTCTTTCTAAGCTTGCAATTGTACTTCTTGGAACACCTGAACGTTCAGATAATTGTTCCTGACTCAATCCATATTCCCGCCGAAAGTTTTTCATATGCACAGCAATGTACTGGCCAAAGCTTTCGGGTTTTTCTGGTGTGTCATTTTTATACATAATTAATTACTCCAAAAATATAATTTTCTTATTCATTTGATACGTTTAGAATTTTTTTTAGCCAAATTACATAAATATAAACCTCTTCAGAAAAATAGATAGGCATTTTATGCATGATAAGCCTATACAAAAAACCACTGAAGAAGGTATATATTCAATATGTTTGGAATGACAACAAGGAACGTAGCCATGCTGAAACATAAATCATTTTTTTTCATCAGCCTTTATAGTATTTTATGCATAAGCTGTGTATCTACTTATAAATCTAAAAAAAATCAGGCATCCAAAAATCAAAATTACGTAAATCCAACTAAAATTCAAGTCGATTGGAAAAATTTATATGAGGAAAATCAATCGTCTCAAATTAGATCTTTTCTAACATATTCAAAAGAAACAAAATCAGAACTAACGCAAGATGATATTCCCTATGCAGTTGATGGTATACAAGCAAGCTGGAATTATAAATATGCAAAAGCAAAAGATAAGTATGATTTTATGCGCAAATATGGAGTAGATTGCACAAGGTTTCTTTGGCACTTATATAGTGAAAAAATGAAGCTTCCATTTAATTCGAGCCAAAAAAATGCACCAATATTAAGTCATACTTTTGCAAAAAATAAGAAAACAAAAGAATTAAAATATTTTGTGCCAATAAAAAAAGAAAATGGAAGTTTTATCCCAAGAACGGGTGACATTTTGGCATTCCCAGGACATGCACTCGCAGTATTAGATCCAAAAAAATGTATTGCAATTCAGTCTGCATCTTGGGTTTGTCGGAAAATGTCTTATCATGGTTACTGCTTAGATGCAGCAAAAGGAAAAGATGCTGGAGTCACAATCTATAAACTCATGAATAGAGGTGATTGTGAAAATGGCAAGTGGAAACAACTTGATTCACCAAAAAATAAATTTACAGCTGGTTGGCGACATAAATCTATGAATACTTGGATAGAAGATTTGCCAAAAGAAGCTTCTCCGCAATCAACAATTAAACTTATAGGATATAATATTGCAAATAGATATATTTATTTTCCTGGAGTAACGCATCCACAAAAAACTTCTCATTTATTAGCTTCAACAAAAGATAGTTTAGGTAATAAATTAGATATAGTTAAAATTAAAGTACCAAGTAATGCACGGACAGGATCTTTAAAAATATATTGGGGAAATCATCATAAACCAGACCAACTTCATACAGTATCTACTGAACAAATTTTAAAAATTGATCATAGTAAATATATAAGCTCTAACCATTAATAATACCTTGTTGAAAGAAATTAAATAATGAATATTTTTCGTAAAAAATTTTCTATTGCCTTTACCTCTTTTTCAATTCTAATGAGCAATAATATATACGCAAATGAACAATTTAATTTAAGAGTCATCCTTGCACCAGGCACAGCATTTTTAGCAAAAGTTTGTCATCCTACATGCTCAGGTATTCTCGGTGTTGGAAGCTCTGTAGATTTATCAGTAAAATTAGGTGAAATTATTTGTGTCCAAGTTAAAGGTTTTTTATGGGATCATGATTTTTATTTTAAATTGAAGAATAAAGAATCTACTGAAATCATAGCATGGGGATCAACATTCCATCCGCAACTTATTTATTCACCACAATTAGTAAAAATATTTGATGAAAATAATCTAAGTACAGATATGAATTGTCGAAAATTCTATCTTTATAAAATTTATGAAATGTTCCCAGACTGAATCATATAATTTTTAAAATTTATTTGACAAAGTTTTCTATTTTTTGGTAATCTTTAAATGCAACAGAGAATATTTTCAATAGATAAAGTTTAATTTTCTAGATACTATTTTTGATTTATCATATTTATATTTAAATTAATTAAAATTAACTTATAAGAATTTATTAAAAATTGCATAGACATAATTTCAATTACTAGAAAGGGATTCTGAATGTCTTTTCTACTAACTATTCTTACAGGTTTCAATACTGAAGAATTTACTGAAAATAAACTCCAACTTCTTCTGACAGGAGAAGAATCTTATGTTATCAATAGTCAAGAAGTAGCAAAAGAATTCTATTTAGGACATAATATTACTCGCAGTTCATTAGTTGAAATATATACTGGTAAAAGACCAGACAATACTTTTATTCGATATCACTCTCCTTGGAGTAATTATAATTATCATAGAAACTTATTTAAAGAATATAATTGGAAAGAAGTAACAATTTCTGTTTCAAATAAACAATTAAAGTTGATAAAAGGAAAAGTAGACAATGAATTGTTAGTAGAACATATCCTTGAAAATAAAACGGATAGAATGCAAAAAATGACTCCACGCTTTGTCCATACTTTCGAAAATGTTTTTACTACAAAATGGACTAAAGAGCAGTCACTTGCAAAAGCAATAAATTTAGGTATAACTTTAGGAATAAAAGAATCAAATTTAGCTTCAGAATATTCTTTTACTGAAACTTTTACAGTTGGCAAAGAAGAATCTAAAACAAATTCAGAAAAAGTATCAATAGAATCGGGAGGAATGTTTGAAGTCCCTGCTAAAACGTGTACTAAAATTTCTATGTATGGAAAATCAGCTAAGATTAAAGCAGTTATTGAATACATTGTAACTTTATCAGGAAATATAGTAGTTACCTATGATAAACCTTATTTTGGGCATTATTTTTGGGCTTTCGAAGTAAATAAATTTTTGCATTACTTTAATATCCCTAATAAAAAAATAATAACTCAAGAAATTGAACTGAGTTATTTATTTAATACATATAATAAAATTGAGGATTTACCAGAAAGCAAATGTGCTAAACTCAAAAAAATTAATTGATATCTATTTCACCTTCAGTGGATCTAAATTTAATACCATGTAACCTATCACTAGCATTACTCTTTAAGACTACATTGGTAGTATTTTTCTTAATTCCGTAAGTCAAACCCCAAGTGTTATTAGTAACATTTATAGTAAAATAGCCAATAATTGCTCCATTTGCAGAAATAGAAAAATCCATACCGTCATCATAGTCTGCATTGTTTGCCTTCCACTGACCCCAAAAATTTATTTTTCCATTTGAAGATTTTGCGATTGTTTGATTTGCAGAAGAATCATCATTTGTGTTCATTTGATATGAATGTGTTTTTGTTACTACAATATCATATCCTGTATTATTTACTAATTTGAAAGAAGAACTTAAATGATCCCAAGCGAATGCTGTTTGCATAAGTGCTAATGAGCCACCAAAAGCTACTAACTTCAAACTGAAATTTTTCATTAAAATCCCTCCTGAAATTCATTATATTGCTTAAAATATAATTATATCTTTTTTTTTATTCTATTCTATGAAGTTATTTTGACATTTCAAAATTTTCAATTATGTAATACAATTCGCTCTTCTAATTTCTCCCTCGTTTTATTTTTTGCATTTTAAAAAAGATATATTTAATGTTATTAATTTTTTTTATTTTAAATTAAAAGTTATAAAATAAATTTATAGAAGAATAACAAATTTATTTGGTATTCTATAGGTCACACTTAAAAATATTTTACCATATAATAATTAAATACTTACTAAAATTTTTCTTTTATTTTTTAAAATTCTAAATTTTCATTTTAATTTTCTTTAGAAAAAATATATTTGCATAATTTTATTTTCTTTGTAAAAATAATATTGATCTGCTTCATACAGTTTATTTTGAAAATATACTTTCAATTTTTATTAATTATCAATTTATTAAGAAAAATGTTAGGAGAATTATAATGAAAAATTTAACTATTTTAAAAAATTGTTTTGCTTTTTTTGCCTTAGGATTTTCTTTTTCTACTTTAGCAAACTGCCCTAATATAGAGGATATCAAGCAAAAAAATGATGGAACTCACTATGTTCATAATAAAACAGGCCTTTGGCAACAGTTCATAAATTATCAATCTTTTCATGGGTTAAATAAAGATAAAAAAGCGCTAAGTTTATATTATTTGTTTGGGATGAAAAAAGACACTATAGAAAATAATTTTTATCAAGTGATTTGTATTTATCGTTTAGTAGATGAAGATAATAAATATATAGTATTGATATCACCAAAAAGTAATTTTAAAATTCAGATAAAAAGTAATTCAATGCAGCAAAACGAATGGAAAATGTTACAACCAACGAAAGCTGTTTGTATCCCTAATTATTCGACATCAAATAATCAGGAAAATAATTTCAATCAATGTGAATTTGAAGAGATCCCCTGAGTTGATTCTAATTTTCCTGCATATTTAAACATATCACTAGCTTTGATATAGCTACTATTTTCTGCTACATTATTAAATCTTTCTAGCATTTCATTAATTGTCATACTATAGCTACTATCATTTGTTTTTCTTATCTCATCAAAAATAGATGAAATTTGCTTTAGTTCTTCATTATATTCCGCAAGTGATTTTTTATCACTTGAATTATTTTGCTGCTTTTTTGTTATTTTGTCTAAAATTGTTTGTCGAACATAATTTATACTCATATAAAAAAGAGCAAATGTATTTCTTCTTAATTCAGGTTTTTCTTGATTTATTATATTCAATGCGGTTTTTAGATCAAAATTTTGAACAGTAATAAATAAATCAAATACTTTATCCTTATTAACCTCAAGATGATTATCTTCAGAAGTAGCCTCTAAAATAGATTTTTCTATTTCATCAAAATTCCTTCCTAAATTTAAAGTAACTGATTTTTCATTTTTTAAGAAATAACCATTATTTTTGATAATCATCTGATTTAATTTATTATATTTTTCAAATACATAATCAGCATCTGCAAAATGTTTTCCTCCTGCAGCTCTTAACGAGTTTAGTAATAAGTTGACCCCAACTGTTTTAGGTTGAACTAAAATACCTACTGAAACATAATTAGCTTCTCTAAAACGATTTATTCTTTCTAGAATAGGTTCTGCACCAGCTCCAACTTCATCAAGTAAAATATCTTCATTTAAATAAAGACTCTCCATCATAAAATTTAACTGTAAATAACGATTAATATGAACATTTAAATCCCAAGGTCCAAGTTGTGAAAAAACATAGTTAGACTGAGCCGCAATAGCACGACTTATTCTTCCTATATTTTCTTTAGTTAGTATTGTATTATTAATTCCATTATTAGGAGAATTAATAATAATTTTTTCTCGTTTTGTATCACATTCGATATTAATACCAAATTTCCCGTAATTTTCATTTAAATTTTTATTTAAAAACTTACAAACTTCATCCCTATGATATATTACCCATTTTTGTTTCTTTGCAGTGGCATTAAATAAGTTTAATGCATTAAATACATAAACAAGTTGAACAGATCCAGGTAAGCTAGCTATAAATTCTCTTTCTTCATCCAAATCAACACTTCTTGTTTTTATATTTTTTAACTTTTGGAGTAATTCATAATTAGTAAGACTTCTATTTAATTCTTCTAATGCTTTAGATTTTCCTGAAGCAGGGGCTCCAATAATCTGAATTACCATTTCTTTATTTTTTGCGTAAGATACCGAACTAAAAAAAGACAAACAAATAAATATAAAGAGTGGACAATTTATTTTTATTTTATAATTTTCAATTTTTTTACAAAACACAATACAACCTCTAAATTAAATGAAAAATACAAATTCATATCTCGGTATTATAATAAACATATACATTTGTTTAATAATAATTATTTGACCAATTATTTAAATTAAATTGTTTTGTCAACTAATTTTAGGATAGATTTTTTAAATTATGCAACTATTAAGAAACAATAATTTTATTTTGAATATATTGAAAAATATCATTTAAATTAGAAAAATAAGGATGAATTAAGTTTTTTGCTTCTTCTGGAAGATAATTACCTCTTTTTAACCAAATTCCATGCAAGCCAGCATTTTGCGCTCCCAAAGCATCATCTAACAAGGAATCCCCAATATGAATTGCATGACTTGGATCTACTTTTAAACAAGTACAAGCATAATGATAAATTGAAGGATCGGGCTTTGTTTTTTGCACTGTATCAGAACTAATAATAACGTCAAAACAAGATTCTACTTGCAACGCTCTTAACATTCCATTAATTCTATTTCCCCAATTCGTTATTACTCCTGTTGCAATTGATATTTGATTGATTTTTCTTTCTTTAAATGCATGTAAAATATTTTTTGTATCCAAATATAATTGGACTCCAATCGCATTGGATACGGAACTTTGTAACAAAGTTCCTGACGCATCAAGGAACACAGCATATTTTACTTGCTGTATTTTTGTGGGGATTTGCATATTTTTTATCTCTTTTATAAAATAGTTTCTTGAACTATTTGATTTATAATACTTGCAGAACTTCTATTTTCTGATAACGAACGAAAATTAACGATACAACGATGCCTTAAGACAGGGGGAGCAACTTCAGCAATATGCTCAAACTGAACTTCTGATTTTCCTCTAATTAAAGCAAGTGCTTTTGCTGAAATTAACAATGCTTGAGTCGCACGTGGACTGGCACCAAAATCAAGATAATCTTTTGCAACCGAAAGTTTTGATTCCTGTGGGCGAGTATTTCTTACTATCCTAACAATTCCTTTGAGCAGGGCATCTGTAATTTGTACTTTTTCAACTATTTCTCTTGAGTTTAAAAGGATTTCTGCTACCTCTAAAGAGGGTAAATCTTCCATCCTTTTTGGCAAAGTAGCGACTTTTACCTCTGCATCAAAGTCTGGATAAGGAATTTCTAGATTTAGTAAAAATCTATCTAATTGAGCTTCTGGTAAAGGAAAAGTTCCTTCATTTTCTATAGGATTTTGAGTGGCAAACACATAAAATGGCTTTGGCAATGGACGAGAAATTCCTCCAATAGTTACTTGCCTTTCCTGCATGGCTTCTAACAAAGCGGATTGAGTCCGTGGTGAGGCTCTATTTATTTCATCTGCCAAAATAAAAGGAGAAAAGATTGATCCTGGTGAGAATGCTATTTTTTTTAAGTCAGGATTTTCTTCGTCAAAATGAATTGTATCACCACCTAATATATCAAAAGGCGTTAAATCTGGAGTAAATTGAATTCTTTTGTATTTGTTACCTAATGCTGCAGCTAGATTTCTAACGAGAGTTGTTTTTGCTACTCCAGGGGCTCCAGTTAATAAGGCATGTTCATTGCAAATTACTGCTATAACAACATGCTCTATGATTTCACTTTGCCCAAAAACTTTGTTATTCAGCATTTCTATAAGTTTTTGAGATGCATTCGATGTTTCTTGAAAATCTGGCATGGATAGTAACCTCTTCTTTCATTAAAAGGACTTTTTTAAGCTTATCCTTTCAATCTAAAAAGTGAAAGCCAAGAAAAGTTACAGTAAGCCTTCTAAAAATGAAAGATATTGTTTTTTAAAGGTTAAATGCTTCATTTAAACCTATTAGTCAAAGAAATCATTACTTAAGGAGTGATAAACTATGGTCTTTACGTTAACGGATAAGACTCTTGTTATTGGGGCTGGTGCTTTTGGCACCGCTATAGCTTCTTGTATACATACACCATTAAACCTAGTGACTATTATAGCAAGAGAAGAAGCACACTTTAATCAACTCAAAGCTCACAGCACTCTTAAAAATTGTAAATTTGAAACTTTCGCTGATTTTAAAACACCATTGAGCGAATTTAAACTTATTATTTTAGCTATTCCATGCCAGAGCATTAGAAATGTTAGCGAATGGATGCTTGAGCACTGGAAAAAAACAGAAATAGAACCATCAACTGAAAGAAAAATAAATATCATTTCCGCAGCAAAAGGAATTGAACAATCCAGTTTATTGCTTCCATCACAAATATTAGAATCTATTTGGGGTGATTATGCAGCGATTGGAGCATTAAGTGGACCAAGCTTTGCAAAAGAAATGTTACAAGGTTTACCAACAAGTGTTGTTATAGCTTCAAAAGACAAAAAATTACTTGATATTTCTTCGCAGCTTTTACATAGCCCCTACTTTCGTGTTTATGATTCAAAAGATATCATTGGCGTTGAAATAGCTGGAGCATTAAAAAATGTAATTGCTATGGTGACTGGAGCTGTTGATGGACTAAATTTAGGAAATAATGCACGAGCAGCTGTTATAACTAGAGGATTGGCAGAAATTGTGCATATTGGTGTAAAAATGGGTGCAGACCCAGTTACCTTTTTAGGACTGAGTGGTGTTGGAGATCTTATTCTTACTTGTACGGGAGATCTGTCGCGAAATCGACAAGTTGGACTCAAACTTGCAGAAGGGAAAACAAAAGAAAACATTTTCGCTGAATCAGAGCAGGTTATAGAGGGAATAGCAACAACAATAAGCGCAAATGAATTAAGTAAAAAACTTGGTATAGAAACAACAATTATTAACATTGCATATCGTGTACTGTATGAAAATGTTCCTATTCAATATGCAGTTCGTTTACTTATTGAAAGGCAACAAAGTTCTGAATTTAAATGGTGAAAGTAATTTTAATTCTTAAACGAAAGTTTTCCTTATGCATTTTTTTTCTACTGAAGCCGGATTAGTTGAGAGTGTTTCTGAACTGATAAAAAACCCTAATTTAACTAAAATAATTATTGCAAATTCAGAAGCAGAAGCTCAAGAATATGAATCATACTTAAGATCTCTCACTTTTGATTATTTTAATTATAGGGATATTATTTATATCCCAGGATATTCACAAACAGGAGTATTTCGCTTTGAGTCAGCAAAAAAAATTATTGCAAAAAGAATAGAGTCTTGTTACTCTTTATCCATACATAATCCACGTATAATTATTTGCAGCGTTGCTGGTTTTATTAGAAATTTTCCTTCATTAAATTGGTTAAATAATAACAAATACGAAATTAAAATTGGTGAAGATCTAGATCCAGATTTGTTGGTTGAGCAATTAAACCAATTGGCTTATTTGCAAGTACAGCGAGTTGAAGATGTTGGAGAATTTTGTGTTCGAGGGTCAATTATAGATTTTTGGACACCAGGTGAAAAAACTCCTTCAAGAATTGAAATTTTTGGTGATACGGTTGATAAAATTCGTTCGTTTCGTGCAAATGATCAACGTTCATTTCAAACTTTACAATCAATAACTATTTTACCATCTAGAGAATTTGTTTGGCCTTATCCAAGTCAAATGGAAAAAGCAGTAGAAAAATTTAATTCCGCAATTTTAGCTCAGAAAGTAATGGGTGTAGGAAGAGCTAACTTATTAGAAGATTTAAAAGCTAATGTAACTTTTGCTGGAATAGATGATATTTTTTATATGTTTACTTTAGAGCAGTTTCCTGCATTCCATGAATTTATAACAAAATATTTCGCCGAAAAAAATCAAAATATTTCTTGTGTATTTAATATTTCGCCTCAAATACTACTAAAATCTGTTGCCGAAATTGAAAAATTATATGAAAACTCTTATCAAGCAGCATTTGGAAAAAATTATCCTGTTGGAACAGTTGAACATGTCTTTCCTAACTTATCCCTAGGAAAAAAATATTTTGTTGAAAGTAATCTTATAAAATCAAATTATCTACTTCCTGCTGAACTTCAAAATGAACTACAGTCAATTGAGAAAACAAAATTGTCAGTAAGATTAGATAAAATTCAATATTTACTAAATAATTCAAAGATAAGTAATGTTCTATTTTTAGCAAATAATAATGAAAGTTTTTTAGAATTTTATGGAATTGCAACAAAATATCTAGCAATAAAAGACACTGATGTAACTATTAACTTAACAAATTTTTCATGTAAAAACCTCTTATCAACTAATATAAGCTGGAGTAAGATAGTTGACAATATTTATGCTAGTATTTTAAATGCAAAAGAAGGTTTTTATTTACCAGAAACTAAAACATTAGCTATTTCCGAAACTTGGATAAGAGGAATAGCAGCTACAGAACATTTTGAAACCTTTACTGAAGAAGAAAATTCGAAAAGTTCTAAAGAAAACTCAGAAGCCTTTTTATCTGCTCAATATTCTGATTTTATTGAAGGAGATCTTGTCGTTCATGTTCAACATGGAATTGCACGTTTTCGTGGATTAATGACAATAAAAATCCTCGATATAACAGGTGATTTCCTTGTTTTAGAGTATGCTGAAAACGATAAAATATATGTTCCTGTTCACAAATTAAATTTGATTCAAAAATATATTGGAGCATCTGATAATACTTCTCTTGACAGTCTAAAAGGCTCCTCTTGGGAAAAAAGAAAAGCAAAAGCAAAAGTTGATGTAGAAAAACTTGCGAAAGAATTAATGGAACACCAAGCTAAAAGAGCAATGACACCAGGGCATGCATTTGCAAAAATTGATGAAGACTATATTGCTTTTGAAGATGCTTTTCCGTTTGACGAAACTCCAGATCAAAAGAGAGCAATTAAAGAAATTATGTCTGATATGACAAAACCCAAAGCCATGGATCGTTTGCTTTGTGGAGATGTTGGTTTTGGTAAAACGGAAGTAGCCATGCGTGCAGCTTTTCGCTGTTTATTAGAAGGCAAACAAGTTGCTTGGCTTGTTCCAACTACTGTTCTTGCTCACCAACATTATCGTTCTCTAAAGGAACGGTTTGCTGAATTTGCTGCTAACATAACAATTCTTGATCGTTCTGTTACTTCAGCAAGTAAAGTACTAGAAAAAATAAAATCAGGTGCCATTGATATTTTGATAGGCACACATCGTATTCTTTCTAAGGATATTGAATTTAAAGATCTTGGTTTATTAATTGTTGATGAAGAACAACGTTTTGGAGTCTTGCAAAAAGAAAAAATAAAGGCAATGTCTTATGGGATAGACGTGCTTACTATGACTGCAACACCCATTCCAAGAACTCTTCAAATGGCTATGGTAGGCCTGAGGGATCTTAGTTTGTTAACTACTCCTCCAAAATCTCGCTTGGCAACTAAAACATTTGTGTGTCCTTTTGATGAAAGTATTATTGCTGAGAGCATTCAATTTGAATTGAATAGAGGTGGACAAGTTTTTTATGTCCATAATAGAGTTGAAGAACTTGAATCGGTCCATGAATTTCTAACAAAACTTATTCCAAATGCAAAAATTTGCATTGGACATGGCAAAATGACTCAAAAAGATTTGGAAAAAACAATTATTGATTTTCTTGATGGAAAATATCAAATTCTTCTTTGTACAACAATCATTGAATCAGGCATTGATATGCCAAATGTGAATACTATTATTGTTCAAAATGCGGACTTCTTTGGACTCGCTCAGCTTTATCAATTGCGTGGACGGGTAGGTAGAAGATCAACTAGAGGTTATGCCTATTTCTTAACATCCCTGAATGCTAAAGAAGATCAAGAAGGAATGAAACGCCTTGAAATACTAAAGGAACATCAAGAATTAGGAAGCGGTTTTATTATTGCTAGTCATGATATGGAAATGCGTGGTTCTGGAAACATTTTAGGTGATGAACAAAGTGGAAAAGTTAGTGATATAGGATTAGAAACATATCTACAAATGCTTGACGATGCTATTAAAAATTTAGGCGGTGTTAAAGTAACAACTCAAACAGATGTAGAAATTCAAATTCCATTAGTTGCTCAAATTCCAGAAAATTATATTGAGAATTCGAAAGAACGTTTAAAAACATACCGTCGCTTTTTTGGTGCCCGCCAAGAGAGCGCATTGCAAAACCTTATCATGGAATGCGAAGATCGATTTGGAACGTTACCTGTTGAAGTGAAAAACTTAGCAGAGATTGCTAGAATTAGAAGATGGTTACTTTTACTAGGAGCTACTTCTTTTGCTGTCGGCGATGATGCTACTGAAATTCGTTTAGGCAAAAATGTTTTACAACCTAATGGTGAGGATGAAAACAGTGAATTGCTATTCAAACGAATTCTTGATGTTTGTAATAGGAAGACTAAAGGAATGCGTATCACTCCAGATGGTCGACTATTATTAGCTATTAGAAAAAAGAATTTCCAACAGGATAGCTTCACGACTGTGTCAGAAATTAAAAGAATTTTAAGTCTCCTTGCAGGAGAAGCTTATGAGGAAAAATCTTAATATTGTTAAAATATCAACAATAAAATGTTTCTTTGTCATATTTTTAAGTTTTTCCCTTCCTGTTTTTGCCGAAATACCAAAAAGTCTTTTAGAACCTCAGCTCCCTATTTTGTCTTCAGGACCGCCTTTAAATATTCAAGCAGCTTATGACAAAGAAGTATTGCTTGAAGTCACACCAGGGGATGATTTTTCATCGCAAAATTCCAATATTGTATGGTCTATTAATAATAAAAAAATATGCACTGGATTATACTGCCCTATCATTTTAAAAGAAAATGAGTACCAAGACAAAGCTCCAGTTTTACAAATTATTACCTATAATGAATTTGGAGGAACAACCTATACTTATGAATTTGATATTCGCTCGAAAGAAGGATTTGATCCAAAAGAATTAAATAAATTAATGGATTACGTTAAACCTAAACAAAATAAAAATGATTCATTTTCTTCTCAACAAGTATCAGCAATTTACGGTAAAGGAACACTAATTCAAAGCGATTACATTCTTTATATAGGCTCATTAACAAGAAATTTTACTTGGAATGACGGAATATTCCAAACAGATAATCTAGACACTTTAAAAATTTCTGATTCTGAATCAGGAGTAATATTTTTGTTACCATCATCTAATTTAAGCATAGAAACAACGCAAAGCGACGAACAAATGCGAACAGCGAGATTAAACTATGGTGGGTTAAGAGTTAAAGCTTCGGGGAATAGAAATGATACCGATGCAAATACTGAAAATTTCACAAATAAAATGAATATTTATACTGCAGAAGTAAATATTTTAGTTCCTAGAGGTTCCGATGTTGTTATTACAAGAGATAAAGAAAATGGAAAATTATTTACAAGACTTTTAGTTTTCAGTGGTGATGTCACACTTATTCCAAACATTACTAAATCTGATGAGAATCAAAAAAATAATGACAATAGTATTAAATTAACACCCGGCCTAGAATTTACAATTTTTGAAGATGGCTCTGTGTTACCTTTATCCACTCCAAAAAGTTCAACAATTGATAATTTCATAGCTTTAACTACCACTCAAGAAGAATTAAAACAACGATATGAAATTAAAAATATTGATGGCATGGGGGAAATTTTAGATAGATTAGATAGAGCTGCTAAATTAGCTGATAATGAAGAATATTTTGAACTACTGAACTTACTCACTCCAATTCAAAATCAAATGGATAAAGATATTAGAATTCCATACTATCTAGGTTTTGCTAAAAAAGGATTATATCAAAATCAAGATGCAAAAAAATATTTTCAATATGCAGAAAAAATGGATCCAAATTATCCTATGGCACATTGGCAATTAGGATTGATATATCTGGAAGAAAAAAACTATCAAAAGGCTGAAAATGAATTTTTACTTGCAAAAAAGAATATCCCACCTGAAAGTAAAATTTCCCATGAATATGAATATTATGTTGGTGTCCCATATTATTTTAATAACAAATTAATATTTGCTAAAAATGCATTTCAAACCGCAGTTTGGGATACAGAACTCGATCCTTCATTACGCCAATCTGCAGCAGAATTCTTGAAAAAAATTAATATAGAAAAACCCTGGACTTTAATTGTACCTTTAGGAATTCAATATGATTCTAATGCTTTATCATTAGCTCAAAATCAATCCTTACCTAATCAATATAGTGATAAAAGTGTTATCCGTTCAATTGCTGGTGGTATTTATAGCTATGATACAATAAAAGAATCTAACTCAACAGGTTGGTTTTTAGGTGGTGGTGGAAAATTATTTTATGTTAAAAATTTAACTAACGGTTACAGCAATCTAGATGCTATCGTCATGGAAGGTAGTATTTATGAAAGTTATCGCTGGGAAAAAGATGAAATAAAAAAAGAAACAGATTCAGTACGTATTTATCAAACTGGCGGTGCAATATTTGTTGATAATACTCAAGATACTTTATATTTTTTAGGTGGTGGAGTTTATAAAAATCTAGAATTAAATGCAGGAGTTCAAATAGATGTATCTAGTAGAACCAGTTCCAATCAACGCAGCGGTTTAGTTTATAATCAATATTATTTGATGGGCTTAGGGCAAATTGAAAAATTTGTTCTAGACTTAAATTTACAAGGTCAAGAAATTCTCATGTTTAATACTTCAGATACAGTAGGAAGTTCGCTTGAACTTATAGCTACACCAGCAGCTACATATGCAATTGACTCTAAATTAAGTCTAAAATTTGGAAATACCTTTGATTTTCTCTTTACCTTTATTTCTCCTATCCAAAGTAAATATAAATTTACTCCTACTGCAGCCGCAAATTATTTTATTTTAGATTGGCTAATAGGAACCTTTAGTGCATATTATGAATATACTAGGGTTGTGCCAGATAATTCTGATATCTTTCGCCCAGGATTATCTCTTATGGTTACAGGAATTTTTTAAGGAAAAAATGCTTTTAAAAAATAAATTAAGAACGAATTTTTATTCTCAAGTAGAATCATTTAATTTTGCTGATTATCAAATGACTTCAAGATTACACAAATTAAATACTCAAGTTAATCTTGAATCAAATATTTATGTCAAGAGGGATGATGAATTAGGATTTGGTGTTAGCGGCTCAAAAATAAGGAAATATTTATCATTAATACCATATTTAAAGCAAAATAATTTTGATGAAGTAATTATTTTAGGTGGATTAAATTCTAATAATGTATTAAGTGCCATTCAATTACTCATTGAGAAAAACATTAAACCAATAATTTTTCTTAGTAATAAAATTAAACAAGATTCATTAATTGGAAATGCTTTTTTTACTTCATTATTTTTGAATGAAACCAATATTATATATACTAATAATAAAGAGGAAGAAATTCTTAATTATCAAAAAAATATGCTTAAAAAAGGAAAAAAAGTATTTATTTTACCTGAAGGAGCAAATACGGCAGAGTCCTTACCTGGATCATTAACACTGCCTTATGACATTTTAAAAAATGAAGATAAATATAATATTAATTTTCAGCATATCTTTATAGATTCAGGTACAGGTTTGATGGCAATTTCAATTATTATTGCATTTTTATATATCAAAAAAGACACTCTTGTTCACGTCCTTCTTATTGCTGGCACAGAACCCTATTTTAAAGAATTATTGAATTATTATTTAAAAATTTTTAATAATTTATTTCAACAAAACATTACCTTAAATAGTAATTTTATTCTATACACACCTACTAATGCTAAATCTTTTGGTTCAACAAATAGTAAAATTTTTGAATTTATAACCAAAAATTGTAGACATAATGGGTTCCTTTTAGATCCTATTTATAGCGGAAAACTTTTTTATGAAAGTTTCAAAATTATTAATGAAAAAAATTTAAAAGAAAATATTTTAATTATACACTCTGGTGGTTCACTAACTTTAACAGGATTTCAGAATAAATTATTAAAAAATATTAAGTTATAAAACAAAACGAAACTTAGTAACAGGTTCCTTTTTATTTTGTTTAAAATTACATTTTCTCAACCATGTACAATCGATAGTTGGTTTAAAATATTGCGAAAAAACTTCTTGTTGTGATTGTGATTGTGAAAAATTTGCATAAACTAATTGAAAAAGAAAAACATTAATAAATAAAAAAATATATTTTACATATTTCATAGAATGCCTCTATATTATATAATTGTTATTATTTTAATACAAAGGCAACATAACTTCTTTAAATAAATTTGACAACACTTATTCTTCTATGTCTGCTATTGGGATTTTAACATTATAGGAACAAGCTGTATTATATGCATAAGCAATAGCCTTAATTTGATCATTCGTATATTTTAAATCTTTTGCCGCATTAATAATAGCTTGTGCCGCACCAACTTGATTGGTGGATTCAACAGTTTTTGATAATCCACTTAAAAAAACTTTATCCATAGCTTGCCCGCCTATTTTATCACGTGCAACTAAATTACAAGAAGACCAATATTGTCCAGAAGAATGATTGTCACCTGTATGAGTAACATCTTGAGGATATTTTCTCCCGATATGCCAATTTGATACTCTTCCTGGCCAAAATGGATTGTGACCATCCCAACGCATGACCCAATTGTATTGAGGATCGCTTGGTTTCCATTGATTCTCTGGAATATCGCGCACATATCCTGCAGCTAGATAATCTCCAGTTCCCTCGCCTAATCCATTTTCAGAATCGTTTTCTGTGCTCCCGTGCGTTAACCAATCATGAATGCCGTGCCCTAATTCATGTATAACAACCATAAGATCTTCTGCATCATCTACTCCACCTTGCCCAAACGCTAGTTTTCCAGATGATTCACTATAATGAGAATTATCATCACCACTTAATCCATGCGGATCATAACGAACTCCACCTGAGTATTGATAAGGCATGACACTAACTTTTAAAGTTTCATTAACGTAACGAAGATAATTATCTATATGATAGAAAGCATTTACAGCATCAAAATATTTACTAGTCCTAGTATAATTAAACACATTATCTGTCTTTACAGGACAAGCATTGTCATTAGGTGATTCAAAATCATCGCAAACTGCATATTTACTTACTAATGAATAATTATTATTTGCAAAAGAAACATCTGGTAATGTTACAGTTACTCTTGCATTTGTTAGTTCTGGAGTATCTTTAGGCTGTTGACGTGAATCTTTTGAATTTGGATTGTCATTATTATCCGCATATCCAGAATCTCCATAATTGTGCCTTGTTGCTGACAGAGGATCTACTTTATATACATTTGCAGTCGCACTATAATTTCTAATTTTATTTTCAGCTCTTAATACCCGCCCTTGTGCAGAATCAATTAAAATATCCCAATCCCCAGATGTCTTGGCTGGAATTAATTTAAAATGCCAGGCTTCATGTATATTATTTTGGATATCTTTAAAAATAACATAATTTGCTTTTGTGAATTTAGTTGAATCTATTTTCAAATAATTTAATGCAATTTTTAAAGCTTGTTCTTGAGTTATACTTGTCAAACTATCAAGTAAAATTTTATGCTCTTCCAAGTTACCAGTTACTGTATTACTAGCAACAAAAGTAACCCTTCCTTTATTATTTACTGTAACAGCTATTGAACTTCCATAAACTGGCACATTATGAACTTGTTGAATAAATCTTACGACAGTAAATTCTTTGTCAGTTCTAACAAATTGCAAGGAAAGATTTTCAATAGTATTTTGATCTAGACCAAATTTTGCAGCATTAGATTTTAAATATTCTTTTGCAATCCAAACAAATTCATTTTTATTATTTTCTGCTTTACCATTAATTTTATTACTTATTATAAAATTTGGCTCCGAAATGATTACTGCAACCCCATCATTTCTATATAAACCATCAGCCCCTTGTGATAAAGGTAAGCTTTTTTCTACCCCAATAGTCAAACTTTCATTTAATTCATTTGTGTTTTTATCTTTACTAGCAAATGCATTTAAAGAAAAAACGAGGGCAACTGATAAACTAACAGATCTTAAAGACAGTTTAATATTAGTCAATTGAGAACTCCTTAATAAATTAAGAGAACTTGAATACACAAAGTTTCAAGTAAAAAAGCTATGCATAAACAGAAATTAATTAATTTTCCTAAAATATCATAACCAGAATTTGAACTCAATAGTGTTATAAATATTTATAATTTTAAATTTTAATAATTAATAACAATTTTTTGATAAATTAATAAAAATATATAATTAATATTTTAAACTTTTCTAATATTACTTATAATGAAAATAATATTTATTTTATTTTTTACGAACGATTTTTTAAAATATTTTTTAATTTATTAAAAACATAAAGTTAGATTAAAAAAGTATTTTTTGCATTAGGGCATGAAGTAATTAAATTATTCCACTGAGAAGTCAAAATAAGTTTCAGGAAATGGCTCATTGCGTAATGTAAAATGCCACCATTCTTCTTTATAATTATTAAAACCACACGAATCCATAATATTTTTTAAATAAAAACGTTTTTCTTGTTGCTCTTTGGTAATAAGATTATTTTCATAATGTGAAGCAACATCAAATAAATCAAATGAAGATCCAAAATCTTCAGTTCCATCATTTAAGTAATACATTTTCATTCCATCAGAATATTTTCTTTCTTCAGGAACAATTTTACTTATTTTTTTATCATTTTTAATTAATGAAATATCTACAGTGCTACCACGTGAATGCCCTGATTTAGAAGCAACATAACCCAAATCAAATACCTTAGCTTTGTCTACTCTTGGATAAAACCAAGATTTTTTTTCTTGCTCTTTTAAATCCTTGCTCCATTTAATAAAGAAATTTACTGCGGTTTGAGGTCTATAAGCATCATAAACAACTATCGAATAATTATTATTATTAAACTTTTGTTGAGCACATTTTAATGCTACAGCTGCTTCTTTTGTCAAAATAACTTCAGCTTTTTTATATCCAGGTACTCTTTGATTTGTGAAATTATTTGTCGAAAAATATCTAAGATCACTTTTTATTGTAGGATCAATGTCTTTTAAATAAACAAACCCTTTTTCAAGCGCATTTGTTTGTAAATTTACAAAAAAAAGGTTAAATACTGTAAAAAAACATATTTTCTTTTTCATTCTCATCTCCTTAAAGTAAATACTAGATATCTTAATATTAAAAATAAGATATCTAGTATTTACTTTATAAAAATTAAAAAAGAAATAAAATTTTTATTGACAACTTAAGCTACTTGAATCACCTACAAGTCTAAGTTTCATAAGGCCGGCAATTATTACATTATTAGGACAATTCAATAGTTGAGGAATTAAAAAACCAAAATCTTTTTCAACTTGCCCACTCATTTTTAAGTTGAGTCCTAAATCTAAATGCCAAGGTAATTTAGGATCCGAAGGGGTTTCTACAAACCCATTTAAATCAAATTTAATATCCTCAGATTCAAATTTTGTGGTTGGACTAATTTGTATTTTTTTTCCATTCCAATCAAAATCAACATTTGCAGTTGTAAAGTTTTGTAAAGGTATATTAAGTGCTTCATTAGCTGTATTTAAATAAGATTCCTTTAAACTTAATTTTACAACAGCTCTTCCTTTTTCTTCATAAGTTATAGTACCAAAAAGCCTACCACCAATTTTTGTTTTTGCAATAATTGGAGTGATTAAAGCTAGTTCTGGCTTTTCATTTAATCTAATTACATTAAGTAATTGAGAAAAAATCGAGTCAAGTTTAAAATTTTTAGCTTGCATATCTAGATATTTTAAACTGGCTTCGCCAGATAGAGTAGAAAAAAGAGGAAGTACAACTTTTGCAATTATCGTACCATCTCTTTGTTCAATATTCATATTTAAGGTTATATTACCAATCAAAAGAGGTAACAGAGAAAGTCTAGCCGTGATATTTCTGATAACTAATTCGTCGTTATGATCTAGTTTGTTTTCTAATTCTAAACCTCTAATTTCTACTCCAGTGACCCAATATGGTTTTAAAGAAATCATAGAAAAAGTTAGTGGTATTTTTTGCGTATTTAATTGATTTTGAACTTGTATAACAATATTTTCTTTTAATAAAGAATAGGGAAAAGTATGATAAAGTATCACAATAAAAGCAAATAAACTAACAAAAATATAACTAATTATTTTTTTTTTATTCATATAAGTCAAAACACCTTAAAAAGTTATTTATTTTCTTTATCATTAGGAATTATAGCCTCAACGGTTAATAAAACTTCAAAATATAATTTAGCTTCAGTAATAGAAATTAATCTATATTTAGTAACTTTTAATTTATTTGGAAGCTGTTCAAGCCCATTAATAAACTCCATCATTTTTTTCAAACTAATATTTGATAATTTAAAATCAATGCTTTCTTTTTGGAAATTTTCAGCCAATGGATTTTGATTAGGAAATTTTGTTATTGTTGGTTTAGATGGAAAGCCAGAAACTTGAATTCCAAGATCTTTTGCCTTTTGATCTACAATAGATATCATATTTAAATTAGCATTAGCTGAAGAAATACCACTCGTTATCTCCTCATATTTAGTTTGAACAGATATATAAGCAGGTTTAATTTCTCTTAAAGCATTAGAATTTGTATATGCACTGGAAAGCTTTGATTGCAATGAATATAGTCCTAAAAAATAAAGACATATTAATCCAATAAAAAAGAAAATTGCTACCACTAATGTAGAAACAATAATAAAAGATCTTCTTTCATGATTTAAACGATAAAATTGTTCAATTAAGTAATCTAATCTGGTATTGTTTTCCCCAAATATTAATGTTTTCATTGTTTGAGAAAATTGATTTATGGATTCTGCATATTTTTTACTTGCCATTTTATCCTTCTCCAACATTCACAGCAGCAGAAACCGCAAAATGAATTATTTTTTTATCTGAACCAAGTTTATTGGATTGTGATTTTTTTGTAACTTGGGATAATTCTTTCATTTTAGATAGTTTATCAATAATTTTATTTAAATTCTCAGGACTATTCGTTTCTGCTTCAATATAGAGTTGATCATCTTGTATTCTAAATTCTGAGACTTCGAAATAAAGTTCTTTTGGAATTGCTCTTGATACCTGACTCATTACATTTAACGCTAATGATGGACTTGCAGAGGAATAATTTTCTACAATTTTTTCTTTGTCTTTCATATTTTGTTTTAAAAAATTAATAGCTTCATTACCATAGTTTTTAAAATCCCAATCTTTCTTACTAGAAATAGCTCTTAATGAATATGGTTCACCATTTGCCATAGAAATAACATCTTTTCGAAATTGAGCTTTTAGTGTATCAATTTCTTGATTATATAAAATGGAGCGGATAAAGTAGCTAATAAATAAACAGACAAGAACAATAGCAGCTGCACTTGCATATAAAAATATTTGTTTAATTAATTTATCATAATTACTAATCTGTGCAAATTCACCTTTTCTTAAATTTACTTTTGAAGCAATTCCAATAACAGGTAAACCGCGCATAGATATGGCTAAAGCTTGTGAAAAAGTAGCTAAACTATCTACTCCCCCATAGTCAGAATGCTCATCATCTTCAAACATAAAGTTTTCTTTTTTAATTCTTATATTAGAAACTGGTACTTTTAATATTATATGAAGGTAATCTTTTATTCCTTTTATTTTACTAGATCCTCCAGAAATAAATACTGTTTGAATTTGAATATTCTCTTTTACCTGAAATGATTGAATTGTTCTGAGAATCTCTATCCCCAATTCAGAAATTGCGTCAGCAAGTATTATAGACACCAAGTTTCGTTTACTATTTGCATCTTCGCTAGCAACTGTTTCCATAGAACTAACATAATGTTTAAGAATTTCTGCTTCTGGATATTCAATATTCAGCTTTTGTTTTAAAACCTGATTAAAGTAATCTCCAGCAATACTGATTATTCTGGTATAAAGAACTTTTTTATCAGCTAAAAATGTTAAAGTTGTTTTGCTATGTCCTATATTTATAATTAGACTTGCAGTTATATTAGTTTGTTGTTGGTTGGTATTATCATCTATATGTTCTGGCAATTCAGGATCTTTATCTAAAAAGCTAAGCATATTTAAATATGTTAAATTATCAATATCTAGTACTTTAACTCGAAGATGTTCTTTTTCAATAATTTCTAAAATGTCACGTATGACATCTTTTTTTACTAGAACTGCTAAAACAGATGATCTATTTTTTGTATAATCTATTATTTGATAATCTAGAATAGTTTCTTCAATAGCAAAAGGGCTACTACTTTCTAACTCATTTTCTAAAAAACCGACAATGTCTCGTTTACGAATATTTTGGAAATCTACTTTGCGTATCGAAACATTTTTGGCATCAATAGCAGCAAAAACAAGGTCAAATTCTATATTGTACTCTTTTATTAGCGCGTCAATTGCTTGTGTTTGAGCTTCTTTTTCACTAAGCCCTTCTTTATATTCAATTTTTTTTTCAATCAGCTGATGCACGAGATAATTTTTGTAATCATTAATTATTTTATAATCATTCCATATAATTACAGCCTTAATCGAGTAAGTCCCAATATCTAGGCCAAGAATCTTTTGCATTATTCTGGTATCTCCATAATAGATAACACTTTCAATAAGTTTCAAACTTTTGTCTGAATCTTTAAGTCAAATAACCCATCTTCCATAAAATAACCTTTAGCTCTCCATCAGAAACTCCGATTTCATATTAAGAGTCAAACCTTTGTTGGAGAAATTATGCAGGTTAGAGCAAAGAGCTCAAAAAATAACAAGCCCATAACAAAACAAAAGACTATCTCCCGCATGATTTTTTTAGCAAAATTACGCCGCAAAGCGTCATCTCATCATAATTCCGTTAACGCTTTAAAAAAAGTCAACAAATACATATTTGTCCAAGATTTTGAAAAAGCTGAAAATCTTCTCAAAAAATTGTCCCTTACTTACCCTAATGATTATGAAATTCTTTTCAGAAGAGTAGAAGTTTCATCCAAAAGGGACACCCTTTTGGAACTCTTACACGACTTAAAAAAATTGAGCAAAGATCATCCCAAATCTATGGCTATAGAATTTGCGATCTTATTAGGAAGTATAAGGATTTCTTCAAAAAATGAAATAGAAAAAGAAAAAAGACAATCTTTTAAAGTGCATTATGAGAATTTACAACGCGAAAACGAAATGTATGTGCAAACTAAAACACCTTTAGTAAACATTCTTTCAAATAAAAAAATACGCATTAATAGAAATCTAGACATTCCAGATGATTATATCCCAGAAGAAGAGGATGTTAATAAACAAATATTGTCTAATGATAATAAAGAATTGGATGCAAGTAAAAAGCAAATGAAAGAAGACTACTATCACAAAGCTTTAGAACTTAAGATGAATTATCCAGAAAACTATGCTGCTTGGTATCTTGCTGGTTGTGCTTTAGAGAGCGTAGGTAGAGTAACAGAAGCAATAGAACATTGGAAAAATGCTTTCAAGCTGAATGAGAATTCTATTTGTGTGTTGGCAACTCTAACAGAACTTCAGCAAATGGGTGCTTTATCAGATCAGCATGTAAATTTTGCTGAAAGATTTGAAGCCTTAGATAAAAACTTAGTACACGGACATTTTGAGACACATACAGCACTTTATCATGAATTTATCCAATTAAATGACCATAAAAATGCTATCAATGCTTTAAAAAGTCTCGCCGACTGGTTACAAAGACAATATAATGAAGTTCCTGTAGAGATTGAAATTTTATGTTTGTTAGGGGCTATGCAAGCCTATAAAATGGCAAATAATATTCCAGCTTCAGAGGCATGCCGAGCGGAAGTTGAAAATATAGTAATAGCTTGTAAAAAATCTCCTCGTGATATGAATCAAATTTATTTTATTGCTCAATTGTGTGATGAATATGGATTAAAGGCTGTTGCAAGAATTTGTTACTTTGCCGTCCTGATAACAAAAGACTCGCCTCCAGATCTAGTTATGCAAACTGCTTCTTTGTGCGTTAGCACTTCTCCTTCTGAAGGTTTAATGGAATGCTTAAAAGTTGCATACAAAAATTTAAATGGTAGCCCAGAAATAAGATTTTGTATTTTACTTTGTGGACTTAAAATTGCTAATATTGATATAAATAACTATATGGCATTAAAGAATAAAATAAGGGAAAGCATTGCAAGTGAAATTCCTAAAGAAGAAATTTTATTAAAGTTAGAAGAAATAAATAATATTTATCAATTTGACCCTGAAATTCATTACTATCTTGGAGAAATTTATTCAAGAATAGGTAACAATAAAGAAGCTAAAAAATACTTTCAATATATGTTTAACTCTGACTTTTATAACTCAGACGGAATATTAAGATATATATTTTTCTTACTAAAAATTAAGGATTATAATACTGCAAGAGAAATTGCTCAAGAAAGTTTACAAATTTCATCTTTAACTGAACAACAAACCAATGAAATGCACTGGAGTATTGCTGCTACTTTTTATTCTGAAGGTGAGTATCAAAATTCTTTTGATGAAATACAAAAGTCTTTATCAAGCGATCCATGGAATCATTCTTACTTAATTCTGTTACTTAGATCTTCCCTCAATCTAAGTAACAACGTTTTCATAAAAGAGAGTGATACAATAATTAAAAATCTTGAAGAGATAATTTTACAAACTGCTATTACCTTAAATCCTCAACGTGATCAATTAATTGAAAATATTATAAAATTTGGACTTGATTGTTTACAAAATAATTATTCTGAATACGCTTGGAATTTAGCAAAATGCGCTATATTAATTAGTGAAAAATTTTCAGAATCTCTATTACAATTTATTGCTAAAGCTGGAGCAAGCTATAATTCTCGAATTTCTGTGCAAGAGCTCCTAAACCTTAAACACAAAGGCAATAAAGAATTTAACTTTGGCTTACTTTCTGCATGTATAGCTCAAATTTACAGTCTCACTGGCAATTGGCCTCTTGTTGATGAATGGTTATTAATTGCAAAAAATAACCAAAGCCCTGCTGCAAAATTAACTAAACAAAAGTTATTTGAGTTAGAAGCTTTAAGTATAATAATGAAAGGAACTGACTACAAAAAAGCTCAAACATTATTAGAAGCCGCCATTGACTCATACGATAATATTCAAAAAGTGCCACTCGATACAAAAGTTTTACATGGTTACATTCTTGTGACACAAGGTCAGTTTTCAGCTGGTATTGAAAAAATGCAAAATAATATAAGTACAAACGCTTCTATCCAAAGTCTTTATTTTTTAATAAAAGGTTTAGAGCGCGCTGGACAACTAAACAATGCGACAAAAGAGTCCTTGTCACAAATTTTTCATATTTTCCCTACAAATACCTTTGAACAAAAAATGATTGAAGAAATATTCATTACTGTGGGGTCAAAAAATAATACCAGCCCTGTTGGATTAGCCTGCTAAACATTTGACTTAATGAAATTAAAAAGGAATATTCTAATCTTGTAGTGATTACTGGGTTAATTCATTTTCCGCAGGTAATTTTATAATGAAAAAAAAACAAGAACTTCCTAAAGTTCAAGAAAAATCTTCAGAGATTAAGAGGATCAGAAATAAAATTACAATTTCGGGTGATTGGTGGAACGACAAAACACATGTCTTATTAGATATGGATGGCACTTTAATTAATCAACCAGGAGCTTTATTTCATAATTTATTTGCTCTTGGAGTCCTTTTCAGAATGCGCAGTTTTGGTTCTATTTCACAGTTAATTAAAGCAGCCCAGAAGACGAAAGAAATTCTTTTGTCCTCACATTCTTTTGCTACAAATGAAGAAGCCTTTTTTGAAACTCTTGCTAGTGAATTAAATACAAGTAGACTAAAAATTGAGCGTTTCGTAAGCAAATTTTTTGACTCTGATTATCCATTTATTTGTTTATTTTTACATTCCGATCCCTTTGCTAGAAAATTAGTAGATTTATTACATACATCTAACAGACATATTACTTTAGCAACCAACGCAGTATTTGGTAGAAGAGAAATTGAGTTACGTTTAAAAGCAAGTGATTTATACTTACATGATTTTGACTTGGTAACATCTTGGGATGTAATGAAAACAACTAAACCACATACCAAATTTTTTAATGACACATTAAAAAAAATTGGAGCTATTCCTGAAAGAACGGTTATGATTGGCAACGATCCTTATTATGATCTTCCTGCACATACCTTAGGAATTCAAACGTTACTAGTTGGAAATAAATTAACATTAAAAGATATTGTAGAATCTTTAGAAGAAAATATAAAACAAAATAAAAAATAAAAAAAGCGGTAATAATCATTACCGCTTTTAATAAAATGAGATAAATTTAATTATTTCATTCTAACTACGTCATCACGACGATTTTTTGCCCAAGCTTCTTCTGATTGACCTTGCACAACTGGACGCTCTTTACCATAACTAATTGTCTCAATAGTATTTTGAACACCATTTGCAATTAAGAAATTTTTAAGAGTTTCAGCACGTCTTGCACCTAAAGACATATTGTATTCAGTTGAACCACGATCATCTGTGTTACCCTGAATTTGAATTTGGATATTAGGTGACGCTTTTAAAGCCTCAGCTATTTGCATAGCAGCTTCTTTTTGATCTCCACGAATATCAAACTTATTAAAATCAAAGTAAATTGTTTTAAAGTTGGATTCTGGATTTTCTGTTTTAACTTGTGCAGCAGGCTCAGCAGCAACTTCTACTGGCTTAGGCTTTTCAGCTGGTTCTGCTTTTTTAGTACTGTTACAGCCGACAGTAACAACAGCTAAAGAAAATGCAGCTGTAGCTAGGAAAATCTTGGATACTTTCATTGGAAACTCCACAGTTAACGTTAAACTAACGACCAAATAAACTCTTAGAAATGAAGTTATAAACGAAGAAACTAATAAAAATCAAACCATTTTTTCTTTAATTCAAACATAAAAAAAGTCAATAAAAGGGTTCAGTTTAAATTGTGACTAACTTAATTGTTCTTTGGCTTCGTTGCAATCTTTTTTTTCAAAGTCCAAAAACCTTCTATTGCTCTACTAGATTTTTTGATATATGGAATCTCCTTACCATAAATCCTATGGTATTGACCTTATTAGGAGTAATCCCTATGACAGCCGAAACTATCGTTATCCAAGCTACTAAGCGCGGAGATGCATCTAAAGGAACCGTTCGCAAGCAACGCCATAGCGGGCTTGTACCAGGAATCCTTTACAAAAAAGGCGTTTCAACTAAAATTGAAATTGCTACTTCCAATTTACCTAAAGGACACACTCGTTCTACTGTTCTAAAACTTGTTTTAGACGGAGTTGAAAAAACTGTTCTTATGCGTGAAGTTCAAGTTAACCCATTGAATGACAAACCAATTCACTTTGATTTTCAAGAAGTTGAAGCAAATGACAAGGTTCGCATTCACGTTCCGTTAAACTTCATTGGTTTAACACGTGAACAAGAAAAAGAAGGCGCTTTTAGCATTCGTACTCGGTACTTAGAAGTTAAGGCTCCATTAGCTAAACTTCCAAAAGTAATTGACGTTGATGTTAGTGGCTTAAAAGTAGAGCAATCTGTTCATTTACATGATCTTACTCTTGATAAAGAAGTATCTGTAAGAACAGGTAAAGGCCAAAACCTAGCTCTTGCATCTCTTGTTAAGATCTAATTAAACAGTGTTTATTTTAGTTGGCCTTGGCAATCCTGGCTATCAATATGAACAAACAAGACACAACATCGGCTTTCTGCTGCTAGATCAAATAGCGGCTGAAGCCGGTGTTTTTGTTTCACAGCAAAAATTTGGTTCGCTGACAGCCCGTGCAAACTGGCAAGGATATGATGTTTTCTTAATGAAACCGCAAGAATACATGAATGTTTCGGGCAATAATGTGCAACAAGCACTAGCCTTTTTTAAAGTTCCTCCACAAAATCTCATAGTTATATTTGATGATTTAGATCAGCCCCATGGAGCCGTAAAAACACGCTTTGGGGGTGGACATGGCGGCCATAACGGCATTAGAAGCATCTTAGAACGGACAGGTACAGATCAATTCCACAGAATTAAAGTTGGAATAGGGAAACCTGAGCATAAAAGCGCTGTATCCAATTGGGTGCTAAGTAAATTTTCAACCGATGAGTTCACAATTTTGGATAAAGAAAGCTTTCCGACAGCAAAAAATAGAATTGCTGACATAATGCGCCAAATAACAAAAAAATCTAGTAAGTAAACTTATTAAAAACTTGAATTAGTTTCGCATGCAATAAATATCTTAATAGCATAAGTAAAGAGTTGTAAAAATACTATTTAAATTTTATTTTTGTAACAATTTTATCAAAATTGATTTTATAATTTATTGAATTCATTTAGTAGAATTTTCATTTCTAATAGGGGAATAAATCAATTTACTAAGAAGAAAATAAAGCTTAACTATTTAAAATCTCAATACCTCTTTTATTTGGTGCAACAAGAAGCCCAGAAGTAACAAGATTAAATACCTCTAATTCTCTAACGATAGACCGAATACAAATTAGCTCTGTATTTGTATGATCAAAAAGTTTTTTTACATAAATATTCATATTTTTTTCTGAAAATATTTTTGCTATTTTTTTTAATACAATATCGATATTCATATCAAAAATTGACATTTCTCCAAAATTTTTAATTGTTAAATTTCTTAACAGTCTGTAATCAATAATATCATATAATCCTTTTTCAACTATTTCCTGATAATTTTCTTCCGCTGCTAATCGCATTTTTTCAATTTTAGCAACATGAATATCAATAGAATTCCATTTTTCAATAAACTTTCTTTTGTCTCTTAAGTAACTATGCCAAGTTTGAACTGTCTCTAAAATAGATCTTTCAACAGCATAATCAGCACTTGGCGAACATCCGTAACCTAATAAAGGTCTATTTGTTCCTTCTATTTTCTTACTAAAACAAGCTATAGCAGGAATATTAAAATCTGTAGTCATATCAATTAAAGTAAATGAATTTCCTACTTCGCTTTCGCAATCTGCTAAAATGGATTGTAAATTTTCAGGCAATGTTTCTTTATTAATTATTCTTAAATTACAAGAATTACTCTTACAAAATGTTTTTAAAAGCAAGAGAGAATGTGCGTCTCTTTCTATTAATTCATTGAGGGAGTGTAAAACAGCTTCATTATATGTTGAACCTGCTGCTGTTCCAGAGTTAGAATATGCGCCATCTAACTTAAAAAAGGGAAAATTACCTTTTTGCGCACGATCCCCTCCTGGAGTATCTAAAATGACACTAGGGACAATCAAATTTTCACTTGTATTAAATCCATTAAATATATCCCACAAAAGAGGTTCCTGAATTTCCTTACACTTTTCTACTATATTCTCAGGAAAACAATTCCAATTTTGCATAGCTTCTTGAATTGGAATAAAAACAGTTGTATCACAATTTACAAAAAATCCCTTACTAATTAAATGTTCAAAAGACTCGAACATTGCACTGGCAATACTTTGAATCTCATTTTTTCCTTTACCGTAACCATAAGAATTAAAACTTCTAGATTTTTCAATTAAGCATTCATACGAAATAATCTTTTCACCTAGAGAATTTAATTCTATTTGAAATTTATTATCTTTGAAAAATGTAAACAGATTTTCAACAGCTTTGCTCGGAGCTATTTCTCTTTCAGGTGTTTTTTCAGCAGAATTATTTTCATTAGTATCTGTAAAAAATATTTTAGGTAACACTTCTTCTCTTAAAGTATCAAACATTTTTTCTTTTCTTGTTACTGGGAAATCAGTAAAATAATAACTATTTTCATTCTTAGGAAGATAAAATGCAAGCAATGACGCTCTTGTTTTAGAAAAATCAAATGCACCCAAATCTCCGTGAATCAAATTACCATGCATTAACATGGTATCTCCTTTTCTTGGAAGAAAAATTTTTCTAATGCAAGATTTAAATTTATAATCTTTTAAATCTTCTTCGTAAGCTGATTCATAAAATCTATAATTATTTAAAACACTCATATTTGAATCAGATATTCTTTCAAAAAGAGATGGATAAGTTCTCAAATGCGACTTTGGATAGTAATACATAGGACTACTCAACGGGGTAACATCTTCTAGTGCTATCCAAATACTTACTAATTTATTTTTTGGATGACACGATATCTGCAAAGAATCATAAAAAGGAACTTGTTTATTAGCGCGAATATATAATTTTGAAGAAGCCAAAATCACATCATCATTTATATATTTTTCAACAATATTAATTAATTTACTAGAAGTTAATAATTCTCTAATTTCCGGTAACATCAAATCACCTTGATCCAAAGCCATTAAAGAAGCATATTTATTCTTGGTATGTTCTTTTATTTTAGTAACAATACTATCACATTCATCATTATTAAATAAGGACTTTTGAATAAGATATCCATTTTTCTTCATTTTAAATTACCTTAAAATTTATAATTTTAAAAAATAAATAAACAGCTTCTAAAAAATTAAAAAAATCTATCAAAGAAGTTGTAATTCAAAAAAACTAATGGTACAATACATTTGTCTTAAATAATAATAACTTGAATAAATGAAAGGAATACTATGGGACAAAATCACTTAGAAGAATTTCGCGGTTTAGGTTTAAAAAATGGGACAGAGACTTCATTTACTATTGAAACTATAGAGAAGTTAAAAGAACTTGGTTTTGAAATAGATGATGAATCTGAATCTAAATAAATATAGACAATAACTTATTGCAAAAGAGACTGATACTAAAACTTTAGTTTCAGTCTCTTCTATTAACCAAAAAACAATTTAAAAACTGTTTATTATTTTTTGATTTTATTAGATTTATATTTAAAAATTCAATTTTAAATATAAATTATTTCAAAATTTTGTTACTTTTACGTTTTAAAATAGGAGTCATATAAAGTCTAAATTGTTCAGGGTTCATTCCCGCTCTTTCCCGCTCAAATGCTTTTTTTTGCAAAGGTTTAAGAGATTCATAAAATTCTGAAACTAAGACGATAAAGTCATCGTCAGATAAAGTTTCTTTAATAGACATTTCTTTCTTTTTAACTATCTCTTTTTTCTTAGTTACCTTTTCAATTTTTTCTAAATCGTTTTTTTTATTCTCAATTATTTCAACATCTACATTTTTTTTATATTCTGAGGAATCAAACAAGGTTTCAACAGGAATTCTTTTATTAACCGTTTTTTTCACTACTGTTTCTTTTTTTAGTTCAATTTTTCTCTCTAGTTTATCTAATTTTTCCTGCTTTAAAGCTTTTTCTTTCCTAATTTTTGTCAATTGATCAGGAGGTGGTTCTGGAAATAAAGTTTCAGATTTTCTAGCTTTATATAAAGAATTTATAGTTTTTGCAGCATGTAAATTTTCTTCATGTGTAAGACTCATAAGTTTTTCACTTATTGCTTGTTCTAACTCAAAAGCTTCTTTTGCTTGTTCAGACATTTGCCAACAGTATACGATTGAGCTGGCTTTTGATTCTGATGAATTGCTAGAATTATCTAACATTTTATTTTTTAGCTCAGAAAGTTTGATATTTGGAGGAGCAATATTCCACCCTAAAACTCCATGATCATACAAAGATGGCACACTAGCAAGGATTTCTTTATGAAAACTACTAATATTTTTTGTATCAATAGGAATGGAACCCCAATTACTTATATTAAATTCTATCCCTTCTTGTTTTGAATATTCAAGAAAAAGATAATTTAATATTTTTTTAATACTTGCCTTACGCCCCATAGATTGAATTACAACTGGATTTATACTTATGAATGAAGCTTTCAACGAGTTACTATTAAAATTAGCCTTTTCCATTAAGTATAAAGTTTGTATGGGTTGCGAGAGGGTCATTGATAGCCAAATACCATCTACATCATTTTCAACCTGAGCATGTCTAATAAAAGAAAAACTGCCTGACTTTGCCAAACTTATTTGTTTATTTTTTTTAGCATGCTTTACTTCAAATAAATTATAAGGAGTTACCCAAATTTCTTCTAGCTGCTTGCAGGCTTCAAGCACATCCTTTTGTGTACCGGATAGATACTTATTTATCTGAAACTTAAGTGTTAAATCGTCTTTTTTCAAAGAAAAGATTTTTGACAAGGCTTCATGCCAAATGCCAAATAATAGCACTATATTTTTCGCATTTATTTTGGAGGGAGCTGTTACGACCTTCCCAAGACGTTTAGCTACAAGTGAATCAAACCATGCTTCTTTTGTACCTAAACTCAATAAAAGACCTTCAACCCACCAAGCAGGTGCAAGTAATCTTTTTTTTAACGCATATATTTTAGAATCAGAAATTAATTGTGAATCATCATTAAACTTCACAACTTGAGTTTCTGTACACTCTTCTTTAATCATTTGCGGCAAAACTTTTACCTGTTTCAAATGCGTTTTACCAGACTCAGCATAGAATACTTTTTTGAATTCCGGAGTTAGGCGAGAGGAATGAACCGCAACACTATTTTTTTGCAGATCAAAAGACATAGGTTTACTATTTTCCCAAATTGTTGAAGCCGTTATTTACGTGCTTGAATATAACCTGGTAACATATTTTTCACAACAGAAGCAATAGTCTTAACAGTTTGATCAAATTCAATTTCTATCTCCATATCTGCCTTATATTCTTGCAAAATAGTGTTGCTATATGTATGAGGAATAATCATTATTTCTATTTCAGAATCTCCAGCAGGTAAGCCATTTATATTTGCAATGGTCAGACTAATTCCAGCCACAGCAATACTGCCTTTTAAAATCACCCAATGCGAAAATTCTTGTGGAATATTAATTTTAAGTTTCCAAAATTCATCATCATATTTTTCAAAGAATGTAATCTTACAAAGAGCATCGACATGACCAGAAACATGATGCCCACCTAGTGAATCACCAAGAAGCAAGGCTGGCTCCAAATTTAAAGACGAACCAATTTCTAACTTTCCTAAATTTGTGAGAGCGAGGCTTTGGTATCCAACATCGACAGTAAAGTAACTTGTATTATTTTTTGAATAAGACTCAATCACCGTTAAACAACATCCGTTACAAGCGACACTCGCCCCTTGAGCAAAAAAAGACATCTGCAAACTAGATGAAATAGTTAGTTTTAATGAGTTTTCACTTTTAAAAAGAAATTCTACTTTTCCCAAATCCCGGATAATTCCAGTAAACATAAAAACTCCAAATTTTTTAAAACCATGTACAATTAAAATATTCAGTTCAATTTTCTTTTTCAAGATCAATTTTAAAATTATTCTTATTTTGTGCTTTTTCAGTTAACATTTTTAATTCGCAAACAAAGTCCTCTGGACTGGAAAATGCTCGATATACCGAGGCGAATCTTACGTAAGCAACAGGATCCAGTTTTAACAAAGCTTCTAAAACAAGCTCACCTATTTTGTATGAAGTCACTTCTCTTTCTTCAAATGAATGGCATGTGCTCTCTACCCAATCAGAGATAACATCTAAACTTTTTGAACTAACAGAACGCTTTTGACAAGCAATGCTCATACTCTTTAGAAGCTTTTCGCGATTAAAAAGCTCCCTTGTTCCATCTCTTTTTATAACATACAAAGGCTGTTCTTCAGAACGTTCAAATGTAGTGAAACGATATCCACAAGAGACGCATTCTCTTCGTCTTCTTACCGTTCTTCCATCCCGACTTTCTCTGCTTTCTAAAACTTTGCTTTCAGGATTTTGGCACTGAAGACACTTCATAGAGTAATTATCCTAAATGAGGAGAAACATAACCCTTATGTTGAAGAGAATCACTGTAAAGAGGATACTTTTTACATAGGCCAGTAACCATTTCTTTTGCTTTATCTAATAATGAATCATCATTTTTTAAAGCGTAAGCAATTGCTGTTCCTAATATTCTCATATCTTCTGCAACTAACCCTCTTGTAGTAACAGCAGGTGTTCCAATTCGAATACCGCTAGTAACCATAGGTTTGCGAGGATCATTGGGTACACTATTTTTATTTACCGTTAAATCAATTTTTGCAAGTCTCTCTTCAGCATCTTTTCCACTCAGTGGAGAATTTTTTAAATTAATAAGTATTAAATGGTTATCTGTACCACCAGAAACAAGTTCGACCCCATTTTCAAGTAGTGTATCAGCAAGAACTCTTGCATTTACAACAATTTGTTCAGCATATAATTTAAATGCAGGATTTAAAGCTTCTCCAAACGCTACTGCTTTTGCACCTATTACATGCATTAGAGGACCACCCTGCAACCCTGGGAAAATAGCCTTATCAATTGCTTTTGCAAAAGATTCTTTACAAAGTATAACTCCGCCTCTTGGTCCACGTAAGGTTTTATGTGTTGTTGTCGTTACAAAATCAGCAAAAGGAATAGGACTTTGGTGTTGTCCCCCTGCCACTAATCCAGCAATATGTGCCATATCTACCATAAATAATGCGCCAACTTCGTCAGCAATTTTTTTAAACTTCGCAAAATCAATTGCTCTAGGATAAGCACTCGCACCAGCTATTATTAATTTCGGTTTACATTCATGCGCTTTTTTAGCTACGTCTTCATAGTTAATATACCCGTTCTCATCTACCCCATATGCTTCTGCTTTATAATACATACCAGAAATATTTACTGGAGATCCGTGAGTTAAATGTCCACCATGAGATAAATTCATTCCTAAGAATGTGTCACCCGGCTTTAACACTGCTAAAAAAACTGCTTGGTTTGCTTGTGCTCCACTATGCGGTTGAACATTAGCATGCTCAGCTCCATAGATTTTTTTGATTCTATCAATGGCAATTTGTTCAACTTCATCATTAAATTCACAACCACCATAATATCTTCTTCCAGGATAACCTTCTGCATATTTGTTAGACAAAACGCTACTCAACGCAGCTAAAACGGCTGGACTGGCAACATTTTCTGATGCTATAAGTTCCAAACCATCATTCAAACGTTGACTCTCTTTTCCAAAAAGTTTTGCAATTTCTGGATCAGAGTTTATTAGTTCAGCTCGTTCTAAAGAGAGAAATTGATTCATTGAGATAGCCTCTTTTCTATTGCACTTACTTTACTGATACGACTTCTATGGCGACCTTCTTCACATTCTGTTGCCAGCCAAATTTTAACAAAGTCGATTGCTCTTTGATAATTTACTATTCTGGATCCTAAACACATAACATTAGAATCATTATGTGCTCTACTCATACGTGCTGTAAACTCATCATTGACAACAGCCGCTCTCACACCTGGAAATTTATTTGCCGTAATACACATTCCAATGCCGGTACCACAGATTAAAATTCCACGATCGCATCGACCACTTGAAACTTCAGAAGCCACAATATCCGCATAATCTGGATAATCAACAGAAGCAGAAGAATCTGCAGCTACTCCATAATCAAGAACTTGATGATTAGTGAGAGTCAAGAAATCAATTACATAACTTTTAAGTTCTCTACCAGCATGATCTGCCGCAATAGCTATTTTCATGTTCTTTCCTTTTTCTCTAAATAATTAAGCCAAGAAAATTAGATTTTAAAAACAAAAAAAAAGGCACCAAATAGGTGCCTTTTTTTAGACTTTGCTTTTATAGCTTTGCCACGATAAATTTCACAGCATCGCCAACAGTTTTTAGGCGCTCGGATTCTTCATCAGAAATATTTACACCAAACACTTCTTCAATTTCCATAAGAAGCTCAACGATGTCTAGGGAGTCAGCACCAAGATCTTCTTGAAAGCGAGAAGCTGTAGTTATATTTTTTTCCTCTATATTCAACTTTTCTGCTACGATCTTAATTAACTTCATTTCCATTTGCTTTGCATCAAGCTGCGTATCCATTGTATTACCCCAAAAGAAGAATTTAATCTAAAAAAGAGGAAACTTGTTATGATATTAACAAATACCTCTGCTAAGGCTTCTTTAACAAAGAGGAATGATAAAAGCAATGCACAATTTAGAGTAACTTTTGAACATCACATTTTTTGTTCTATAGTATATTGAGTTATGAATTCTAAGAATCTATTATTGGGCGTAAGGAGCACATCATGAAAATAGTCTTAGCCTTTGATAAATTCAAAGGAACCTTTACGGCTCGCCAAGTTTGTGAATTAGTTGCTGATGGAATTAGAAACCGAAATCCTAAAATAGAAATCATTCAGCGCCCTATGGCTGATGGCGGTGAGGGAAGCGCTGCTTTAATAGCTGGACATATAGGAATGGAATCTCTTAGAATTGAAGTCTCTGATCTTCTCGGAAGACAAACGGAAGCTAACATTTATTGGCAAAATGCAAGACGACTTGCAGTTCTTGAGTCTGCAGAAGTCTTAGGAAATTCTAAATCTCTTGCGACAGAAGAAGTGTTACTTGAATCAAATACATGGGGATTTGGCCGATTATTGCAAAAAACTTTTCCCTTAAGACCTCTAGAAGTTTGGTTATGCATAGGTGGCACTTTGACCGCTGATGCCGGCTGGGGAATAGCTAGTGCATTTGGTTTGTCAGCATATGATGAGCAGGGAAACAGGCTTAGACCTTGTATAAGCAATATGTCCAAAATTCGTTCATTTAAAAAAGAAGAACTTCCTGAATATGTAAAAAAATGTAGAATTCATGCATTATGTGATGTTAATGCCCCTGCTAAAGGACCTGGAGTTACATTAAGCTCATTTTTAAAGCAAAAAGGAGCTAGAGATTCTTCAATTCCTTATATTGAAAAACAAATTTATCACTTTTGGAATGTACTCAAACATGATTGTCCGCATATTCCTAAATTAGAAGATGCTTTTACAGGAGCAGGTGGGGGAATTTGTATAGGAATGTCAGCTGTATTTCCAAATTTAAAAATAGAAATGGGTTCAAAGAAAATAGCGAAAGCAATTGCCCTTGCCCCAAGCTTCTCTGGTTCAGACTTAATTGTTTGTGGTGAAGGCAGTTTGGATGACTTAACTTTATACGGAAAAGCAGTGAGTACAGTTTCTCAACTGGCTTTAAAAAATGATCATAAACTGATTGGTATTTTTGGCAACGTAACAAAAAATAAACTTGAACTTAAATCTAAATTAGGATTGGCAGAAATAATAACTATTGTAGAAGATGGACATAGCGGTTTCACTGCAAATGAATTAATGAAAAATTCTAAGATAAAATTATATCATATAGGCCAAGAAATAGCTGATAAACTGAATTATAAATAATTGGTAAAAAAATATTTGACAATAATTTAATCCTTTCAAATTCAAGATGCAAGAAAAGCTTTTACTGGTTTTCAAGATATGCCAAACATATTAAATACAAAAGATAAAATTTTTTAACTGAAAAACTTATTTCTATAAATAATGAAAATAAAGTCAAAGTAAAAAATTATTCGTCCTGAAAACTCAAAAAAGTTCTTCCTGCATTTGTTTATTTTCATGTTGGAGGTTGGGTATTTGGCGAATTTAAAGGTTATGAAAGATTTATAATAGACCTTGTAAAAAATTCTGAAGCTGTTGGTATTTTTGTTGAATACTCTTTATCACCAGAAGCAAAATTTGGTATTGATATTGATATTGATATTGATATTGATATTGATATTGATATTGAAGAAGCTTATGAAGTTTATGCCTTTGAGACAGAATCTTATCAAAAATATTCATCTGGGTATTTATTGACAAAAGAATTAATACAATGGTTTTGGAATAATTATTAAGATAATTCAGAAAAATTAAAGAGTTTATACGCATCTCCATTACGGGCAAGTAGTAAAGAACTAGAAAATTTACCATTTACATTAATTCAAGCAGCAGAATTTGATTTTTAAGAGATGAAGGCGAGAAATATGAAAGAAAATTAAATTCAGCTAAAGTTCCTGTTGTTACATTTAGATATAATGGAATGATCTTAAATGCTTTGAAAAATATTCCAAGCGCAAATTCAGCACATATACATGGTGCATCAGTATTAAAGAAACACTTGAATTGATTTTCATTCACTGTAATTTGAGAAAAAAACGATCTTTTCTGAAATGAGGCCACATCCCTTTGTCGCCTGTAGAATACGAAATAAGAAAGGCTTTGCCGTAAATATTTTTTTCATCAATCATACCCCAAAATCGACTATCAAAAGAATTATCTCGATTATCTCCAAGAAAAAATAATTTTCCTGGTGGTACAATCCAAGTCTTCTTTTCCATAAATGTCACACCCTCATTTTTTTTCTTTAAAATTAAAAATGATTTTTGGGATAAGTTTGTTTCTTTAATTAGATTATAATCATTAAAATCATCAGCACTACCAGTATCAGTTAGAATTTCTCGATTATTTTCTATTGTTTCCTGAACGGGAATTCCATTAACTTGTAATATTCCTTTAATAAATTCAACTTTATCATTTTCTACCGCAACGATTCTTTTAATTAAAACTTGCCCTCCCTCTTGGGGAGGGCCTTGAAACACAACAATTTCTCCACGCTGTGGTTTGACCCAACTAAATAAGCGTGTTTCCATAAACGGAAGCATGAATCCATAAGCCATTTTATTAACAACAACATGGTCGCCAATTTTTAAGGTAGGAAGCATCGAACCTGAGGGTATAACGTACCAATTTATAAAAGAAGAACGAAAGACAAAGATACAAATCAGAATTATAAATATTTCTTTGAAATCTTTGATATATTTCACTCTAGTTTCGCCAAGGTAAAAGTTATTCTCTGGATTTTAGTTTATCTTCATTATCTTTAATAAAATTACGGATTTCGTCTTGCTTGTCTAGTAAACGAACCCATTGTTCTTTGTACAGCGTTACTGGAAAACGCCCTAGACCATAAACAGATAGTCCTCCCTTTTCAGCTACTTTAAAACTTATTTCTCTGGAAGAAGCTCCTTTTTTTTCGCTTTTTAATGCAGCATTTTCAGCTCTTAATCTTTCAAGCTCAACTCTCAAATCTTCTTGACTTTGCATAACATTTACCCCTTGATAGGAAGACGTTCAAAAACCTAGTTAACATACCATTAGTGAATAATAAAAAAAACCCTCTTGACACCATTAGTATAATACAGTTTAAGGGACTGCTGGCATGGGTTCAGAAAGACTAACTCTTTTGTTGCAAAATGCATTAATAATATTGCTACACTTGCAACCTACTAAAACGCTTGTACTTTTTAAGCTTTGAATGATTCTTTCTCAATTCTCGCCTGAGTGTAATTAGCTTTAAGTAGCTAACCCCTTCTTATCCTTACTTTTTTGGGAAGCAAATGACAAATACCAATACACCCACAGCAGAAGAGTCTTCTATTTTTAACCTATTGCCAGAAGTAGTACGTAAAAACCTTGAATCTCAAGGAATTACTAAGCCTACTCCTATTCAACAAGCGACATATGAACCTGTTCTACAAGGAAAAGATGTTATTGCTCAAAGCCGCACTGGCTCTGGCAAAACCCTTGCCTTTGGATTACCCGCTTTTTCTCGTCTGCAAAAACCACAGACTGGTGGGAAGCCAAGAATTCTTGTTCTTACTCCTACTCGTGAACTTGCTCAACAAGTTGCAGATGTATTCGAAACAAACTTCAAACCCCTAGGATTTAAAGTTTTAGCGGTAACAGGCGGTAAAAGCTACAGATTTCAAACTTCTGTTATCCAAAGAGGCGTAGACGCCATTGTTGCTACTCCAGGTCGTCTGAACGATTTATTAGAACAAGGTATTGTAAGCCTTACAGGCGTTGAAATCCTTGTTTTAGACGAAATGGATGAAATGCTAGATTTTGGTTTTGCTGAAGATATTATAAAAATTAAAACAGCAATTGGAAAAAAAGCTCAAACTCTTTTATTTTCAGCTACTTTCCCACCAAAAGTAACTAATATAGCTAGACAAATGGTTTCTAATCCATTTGAAGTTAAAGTTGCTAGCACTGATACTAGTACCGGACAAATAGATCATGGTTTTATTGAAGTAAAAATGGGTAGAAACCTTGATGCCTTACTTGGACTTCTTATTTATCATGATCCTGAGCATGCAATTATCTTTTGCAAAACAAGAGAAGAAACACGCAATATCCATAATGCCTTGCTTGAAAGAGGTTTTGCCGCTGGTGTTTTAAATGGTGAAATGACACAAAATGACCGTAGCTTGACTATGGATCGTTTTAAAAACAGACAACTTAGAATATTAGTTGCAACTGATGTTGCTGCTCGCGGTATAGATATTTCTGGTTTATCGCACGTCATAAATTATACAGTACCAACCAACGTGGAAACTTATACACACCGCGCGGGTCGCACAGGAAGAGCTGGGGCTACAGGAAAAGCATGGACTATTATTACCCATGTTGAACGTAGAGAATTTCAGTTTGTATGCAGCAAAATTAAAATCAATCCGGTACGTTTAGAATTGCCTAGCGCAAAGAAAATTGCGACTCAATTCTTTAATAATATGCTCTTTCGTATAAACGAAGACTCGGTTGTTATTCCTGATTATATTCACCAATCAGTTAACCAAGTTCTCGAAAGTCTTGAAGAAAACAAATTAAAAGAAGTATTATCAACACTACTAAAATCAGAAGCAGCTAGACAACTTGGAAAAAGCCTACAGGTTGAAGATATCGCTCCTACATTTAAAACTGAGTTTGGTGCTAACGTTGAAGCTCCTAAATTTGGTGGTGATAGAAATCGCTCTGGAAGAGGTGGTTTTGGACGCAATGACAGAGGATCCAGAGGTTCAAGCAAATCAAATGGTCGTCCTTCTGAAAGAGGTGGTAGATTTGGGAATGGCTCTGGACGTTTTGGCGATCAAAAAAAATCAGGTGGTCATAAACCAGAAAGACAAAATGGATTTGGTGGCCGTGGTGCTATAAAAAAATCAGCTGACTCAGGGAATAAAAGAAGTTATCCAATAGCTTAAAATATTGTCTTCCTTTTCTTGGAAAAATCTCATTTTGTTGAGTATATAAACAGAATGAATGTAAGCTTGGGGCTCATTATAAAAAGTTTTCATTTATAATGAGCCCTAAATTATTGGAGATTTCCTTGTGAATGAAAACCAAATTGAAACTAAAAAAGACCTTAGCTTTCTTGCGGATGGCTGGAGGTCTTTACTTTTAGATGAGTTTTCAAAACCTTATATTGAAAATATTAGGCAACTTCTGCGCAGTGAAACTAGTCAAGGTTTTGAATATTTTCCACCAAAAGAAAAAATATTTAGAGCTTTAAAACTTGTAGATTATTGTGAAACTAAAGTCGTAATAATTGGTCAAGACCCATATCATGGCAAAGGACAAGCTAATGGTCTTGCTTTTGCAGTTGAAAAAGGTGTGACTCTTCCACCATCACTAAATAATATATTTAAAGAGATTCAATCTGACATAGGAAAACGTCCAACCGATTCTTGTCTTGAACATTGGGCTAAACAAGGTGTTTTATTATTAAATACTGTTCTAACAGTTAGAGCAAACCAAGCCTTTTCCCACAGAGAAAAAGGTTGGGAAGTATTTACCGATAAAATTATTTCCCTTTTAAATGAAAAAAACTCACCTATTATCTTTCTATTATGGGGTTCAGCAGCTCAAGCAAAAGAAAAAATGATCACAAATAAAATTCATAAAATTTTAAAGTCGGCACATCCTTCCCCGTTATCGGCGCATAGAGGTTTTTTTGGCTGTAAACATTTTTCAACAGTTAATGAAATTTTACGTTCCTTGGGTCAAAATGAGATTAGCTGGACAACTTAGCAGTTTTAACGGAGACTTTGTATGTTTAAAGAAAAAAAGAATAATTTTGATGGGAAAAAATACTATGAAGTTTCCATTAGTGGTAAACAATTATTATTAAATTCTTTTTTAAATAAAGACACAGCTTTTACTCTTGAAGAGAGAAGAGAATTTAAATTAGATGGTCTTATCCCTAATGTCGTAGAAACTTTGGATGAACAGGTAGTTCGAGTTTATGGTCAATATTTAAAAAAAGAAACTGATATTGAAAGAAATATCTTTCTTACACAATTGTATGATAGAAATGAAACTTTATTTTTTCGTTTATTGCAAGAACATTTAATTGAAATGGTTCCTGTTTTTTATACGCCAACTGTTGGAGATGTTGTTCAACAATTCAATCAAAATTTTAGAAGACCTAGAGGGCTATTTATATCTTATCCACAAATGTCTCAAATTGAAGATATACTTAATAATATTCCAGATGCTTATGATGTCCGCGCTGTATGTGTAACAGATTCTGAAGCTATTTTAGGAATAGGAGATCAAGGTGTAGGTGGAATTGTAATTTCTATAGCTAAACTAGCTATGTATACTTTATGTGCTGGTTTTCATCCTACTAAAGTTTTACCAATAGTCCTTGATGTAGGAACAAACAACAAAGAACTTTTACAAAATCCTCTTTATCTTGGTTGGCGACATGAACGCATTAGAGGTGAACAATACGACGATTTTATTGATGCATTTGTTTCAGCATTGCGAAAAAGATTTTCAAATATTTATTTACATTGGGAAGATTTTGGAAGACAAACAGCAAGAAAAAACTTGGATCGTTATAAAGATGAGATGTGCACTTTCAATGATGATATGCAAGGAACTGCCGCAGTTACTTTAGGTGCAATACTAGCCGGTCTAAAAGTAAATGGTACCAAAATGCGTGATCAAAAAGTCGTGATACATGGTGCTGGTACAGCTGGATGTTGTATAGCTGATCAAATTGTTGCAGCTATGGTGTCGGATGGACTTTCTGAACAAGAAGCTCTATCACGCATGTACTTGATTGACATGCACGGAATGCTCCACGCTAATATGGATCATCTTGAGTATTTTCAAAAAAAATATGCGCAACCCGTAGAAGTATATGAAAACTGGGATAGAGTTAAAGGTAAAATTATTTCTCTTTCTGAAGTTGTAAAAAATGTAAAGCCTACAATTTTAATTGGAACATCTACACAGACTGGTGCTTTTACAGAAGAAATTGTAAAAATGATGGCTTCATATTGTGAACGTCCTATTATTTTTCCATTATCTAATCCAACATCGCGTTGTGAAGCTCTACCCGCAAATTTAATAGAATGGACAAATGGAAAAGTTCTAGTTGCAACTGGCAGTCCATTTCAAGATGTGCGTTACAATGGTAAAGTTTTTCCAATAGGACAATGCAATAATGCATTTGTATTTCCCGGCCTTGGTTTAGGAGTTGTTGCTTCAAAAGCCACTCGTGTTAATAATGAAATGCTAGTTGCTTGCGCTAAAGTAATCAGCGAGTGCGCTCAAATAAATCGAGATCCAAACTTATCTTTACTCCCATCTTTAACAGATATTGCTGAAGTTTCGTATAAAATAGCTCATGCAACTTCTTTAGCTGCACAAAACTCAGGGGTTGCACCAAAAACTTCTGAACAAGAGATTCATGAAAATATTCACGCAAATATTTGGAAAACAGGTTATGTGAAATATATTCATAAAGATTCATCAAACTAATACCAACCTAGCTCACAACCTTTAGCTTTTGTAAAAAAGATGTTAACATCAAATATTACTATACTTTAGAGCTAAAGGTAATGAATGTTCATTGATGTATTATTTATATATTTTGCTGCTGCATTATTAGGAGGACTCGTTTCTACTTCACCTCCGGGTCCTTTAAATATTCAGTTGATAATCCTTTATTTAAAAAAACAAAAGAAAAACTTATTTGCCTTTCAATCGGGAATAATTTTGACTGATGCTATAGTTTGTTTTTTTGCATATTTAATGGCAGATCAAACTGTACATGCTGAATTTATTCTTAATTTTCAAAAAAAACATTCCATTTTTTTGAACATCATATTTATAATATTTATCTTAACTCTTGGATTTACTTTTGTAATTAATTCGAGAAGAAATGCTGTTAATTTAGAAAACAATTTATCATCTACTGATAAAATAATAGTAAGTGAGACAAATCTAATTAGCTCCTTTTTTAAGGGAATAGTTGGAACCTTGACGATACCTTCTTTGCTACCATTCTGGTATCTTTGGTGGATAGGACAAGATATTTCAGATGATTATCCGGTAGAATATTTGATACTACCAATATTTTTGGGAGTTTATATTGGTGACATTGCTATTTTTAAACTATATAGACTCCTTGCCTACGGTCTTAATAAAAAATTTATGCAAATTAAAATTCACAAAATTGAAGCTTTTGTTGGGTATTTACTTATCCTTTCTGCTGCAATATTACTTTTTAAAACAATGTACTTTTAAATTGGAAAAAACCAATGAACTTATCAAATGCATTTTTGGTGTTACTATCGAAAGTTTTAATTATATTTTTTAAAAGTAGGACTATAAAGCATATCCTTAAATTGAGTGTAGAGGAAAAAAAGAAGTTTTTACTCAAAATATTAAATGAAAACCAACGTTATATTGATATAGAAAAAGAAGAATATTCAGATAATAACTCATTAAAATTCATTCAAAATTACAATCAATTACCATGTACGATAGAAACTAGAAAGAAACGCGCTGACTTACTTGAGAAAAACGGTTTTAGAGACAAAGAAGTTTTGTTAATGGGGGACGATGATTTAGTTTCTGTGGAGTTGGCTTTACGAAATTTTAAACATGTAACTGTTTTAGATTGTGATAAAAATCTTTTAAACAAACTAAAAATACTTACTAGTGAAGCAAAGTTTCCAATTAACTTTTTTCATATCGATTTAAATCATGGAATTCCTAATTATTTATATAAGTTATTTGATGTTATTTGTTTTGACCCACCCCAAAATAGCAAAGATTTAGATATCTTTCTCCACTCGACATTTAAAGCAATCAAATATAGCAATTCTTCCTTTTTTATGATGGTCAATTCTTCTGCAATAGGAGAAAAAGAACTATCTAAAATTATAAAATTTATAAATAATAGCGGGTTTTATGAGCATAATAAAATAGAATTCTTCAATTGCTATCCTTTAAATAAAGGACAATCCATTTTATTATCTTTTATTTCCTTCTTTTTTAAATCTATTAAAAAAAATAAAAATTTCATAAATTGTAGATACTATTTTACGGACTGCTATGAATTTAAGTCTACGGTTAATCTTGAAATTAGCAAAGATAACTATGATTTAAAAACTCATGATGAAAATATTTCAAGTAAATATATCAAAGACATATCCATTCCTATTTATACTATTTCTAGACCATAATTTGGCATTCTAGATTCAAAAAATATCTTAAAGGAAATTGCAAAACTTTATTAAAATAAATTACAATCATGAAATTCAATTAGAGTTGCTAATTTAGTTTCTCTAGAAAGGAATATACCTTGAATCAAAATTTAAAATCCATCGCTATCATTGTCCAAAGATGTGGACAACAAATTCAAGCTGGTGCGGAAGTATATGCTTTTAACTTAGCGAAGGCATTAGCAGAAAAAGGTTTGCTTGTAGATGTTCTTACTAGCAAAAGTGACGACTATATAAAATGGAACAATAATTTACCAAATATTGAAGAAGTAAAAACGTCAGGGCTAAGTTTTACCATAAAACGCTTTCCAGTAATTCACTCAAGACAAAGATACTTGTTTGCAATAGTTAAGAGAACAATAAAATATTTAAAAAAAATTAATAACAGTTTATATGCATTATTTGCTCCATTACTTGATTATATTTTTTTAAGGTCGCAAGGGCCTTGGTGTCCAGAACTTTGGAATTACTTAAGAAAAAATCAACAAAAGTATAATTTGCTTATAGTAAAATCATATTTGTATGCTCCAAATGTTTATGCATTAAAAGAAAATATTAAGATTAAGAAATTATTTATTGTTACAGCACATAATGAACCAGAATTTAAATTAGCATTTGTAGATAAAATGTTATCTAGTTCTAATATCTTAGCATTTGTTTCAAAAGCAGAAAAAAGTCTTTGTAATGAAATATGGCCTTTAAGTGCAACTAAGAATTCTATAATTTTACCACCTGGATTTCAAAATTTAAATTTACAAACAGAGCAACAAGTGAGATCAGAAATCATTAAATTAATAAATTCTGATTTTTTTCTATACCTAGGCAGAATTGATAAAAATAAAAATATTGATTTTATTTTAAATCATACTCCTCATAATTGTTTAGTAGTATTTGCAGGAGATTTAAAATATCAAATACCAAATGACCCAAGATTTATATACATTGGGAGGGTAAATGAAAAAGAAAAAGAGTTGTTACTAAAAAAAGCAATTGCTCTATTAATTGCATCTAGGTATGAAGCTTATTCTATTGTGACAGCTGAAGCCATAAAATTAAACTGTATAGTTTTAGCTCTTAAAGGATGCCCACCTATTGATGAATTAATTAATGAATATGGTGGAATATTGTGTGAAGAACAAGACTTTTCTAATAAAATGTTGTCACTTTTAAATAAAGATAACAGCGGAATTTTTCTTCAAAGCGATAAAATATCTCATGATAAAAGTTGGAGAAAAAATGCTGATATTGTAGAAAATATATTATTAGAAAGAATTTGAAATGAAAATTTATAAGATATCAAATTATTTTCTTCTTTTAAATATTGCTCTTGCTTTTTTATTTATTAGAATTCCATATATCATAAACATTCCAAGCTTAAAATTTTTTATTTTAGGATGTTTTTTTCTTGGTTTTATTTTTGGTCTATATTATTGCATAATTAAATATACAAAATTTTCATTATCTTTGCTTCTATTATTTTTATGCATTTTTTCTCATGCATTTTGTAATTTTTATCAACCATCACTTAGATCTGAAATTTCAATTCAAAATTACTCATTTACAAATATTATCACATCTGACTTTTTATTTACTCAAACCAGACTTTATCTAATGTATTTTATTTTTTTTATTTTTCCTGTTGCTACATTTTTCAATAGCCAGAAAGAATATCTAAATAATAAATATTTAAATTTTTTCTTTATAGAGTTTTTCATTATAGTTATATTAAATTCAATTGTTTCTATTTATCAAAGTACAGTAAATATTCATTTTCTTGCAGAAGAGAGTTTAACATCAATAGAAGCATTTAGAGCTCCTGCTCTTTTAGATGACTCTGGTGTTGCTTCTTTTTTCTTTGCAATCTTCTCAGGAACATTTTTATCTTTTTTCTTTCTATTAAAATCAAGTAAATTTATAAAATATACTCATTTTATTCTTTTTTTATTAACAGCTATTAGTGGAATTTTAAATAATTCAAGATCTTTTTATTTAGGAATATTAGCAATTATATTTTCTATTTTTATCATTAATTTAATCTATTATATTAAAAATTTCAATTTTAAATCCTTTATAAAAATCGCAATTACATATAGTTTCATTACTTTAATTTTATATCTATTTTATACATTTTCAAATACTACTTCAATAGTCAGAATTAAAAATTTTATTCACAATAATACCAACGATTTAAATTTCAACTCTCTATATAGCGCTTTAGATTTTGAAAGATTTAAACATTTAAAAATCCTAATAGAAAATCTAAAAGATCATATTTATACAGGAACTGGAGTTGGTTCTTTCCTAGGGTATATAGATTTTTATAGCAAAAAACTTAACTTTACTAACGTCACACCTGATGTTCCAACAAATTTGCCTTTTGCTCTTCTATCTGAACTAGGAATCATAGTAGGAGGATCAATTCTTCTAATAACGACAATTACTTTTATTATTGGAGCAAGTTATATATTAAAGAACATTGAATATCCTCAAATAAATAATACGAAATTGAATATTATTTTAAATTTCTCTATCCTAGCCAGTATTCCTTTTTTTGTTCTTTCTTTAACATCATATATGCTGTTTGTCCCGAGTCTAGCCTTTATTGCTTGCTTTTTTCTTAGTTCACCAATCCTGATATTGAATAAAAATCAACAACAAAAATTCTTTGCTATTCTATCTTTTTTATTTTTAATTTTAAGTGTGTATTTGGTTAGTATCTGTTTTTATTTAGGATATACATCGTCTTCTATACCACAATTTAAGTGGCTCGAAAGAGGAATTCCTCAATTTCCTGTAACTATTGGTCAGCTTCCACAAACTAGAGGAGACACTAATAGAAAGAGGACGTATTTCTCTTCAATATTATCACCTTCGCAATATTTATTTGTACCTGCCAATGCTGAACAAGGAAGATGGTTGAAAGAAAATACTGAAATTTTGGTGAAATTTCAAAATTTTAGGATATACATTGGTCCAGAAACTCGTCACTTCCCTGTCACTATAAAAGCAATATTTTATTCAAAAAATGGTTTTTCCTCTTCTAAGATTTATAATATAAACGAAGCTGGATGGGTTTATTTATCTCTACCAGATAATTTGGAAATTAAGTCTTGTTTAGAAAATATAGATGAACATTCTTTTTGTTATGTACGAGTCAATGTATCCCCTAGTTGGAAACCAAATTTTCTAAATTCTATTGGATTTTACCTAGAAGATAGATACACTCAATAAGTTAGATCTGGAGACACTTTGAATAAAAAAATAGTTTTACAAAATTCAATAACTTTACTAGGCAAACGGGGTCTAAAGTATTTGTGCTTTGCTATACTTGCGGCTATCGGAATAGCTGTTGTTGAATTAAGTATTTCAATAATTATACAGCTACTACTTGGTAGCTTTAATTTCATTTCGACTCCAAATAAGATATTTAATTATGAAATTCCCAAAATATCCTTAAATAAAGTTACAATATTGCTCTTAGTAGTAGCAATTGTAAGGTTTGCCGTTCAACTTACAACTACACAAACAGCTGCTTTTTTAAAGGACTATATCCTTTTAAAATTAAAAAGAAATTATGTATATAGAATTTTATTTGATGAAAATATTAAAGACAAAAACCCTTCTACAATCAACTTTACCTTAGCTGAAGTTTTTACTAAATCATCAGAATTTGTTTTAAATTTTACACATTTTATTTTTATGTTCATGCAAAGTCTTTTTATATTTTTTCTACTTTTCTTAGTAGCTTGGAAAGAAGCTATAGTAGCAACAACTGGAATAAGTATAATTGGAATAACAATAATATATATAAATAAAAAAGTTTCTTTATTTGCAAAACAAGTGCCCAATGAGCAAAAAATAGTAAATGAAGGCATTGAAAAAATTGCAAGAAACTTTTTGTTTATCAAACTTATGCGAAAAAGAGAAGATGAGTTTAATGTAACCAGTAATGCACTAAAGAACTATTCTACCAAATCCGTAAGTGCAAATTTCTTTAGTAATCTAAGCGCACAAACTGGTCCTTTCTTAGGAATATTTCTTTTAGTTTTTATAATAATCATAAGTTATAGCGTTTGGCATACTAATTCTGTTGTACTTTTATCATTTATTTATTTACTAGCAAGATTTGTACAAAGTCTTTCAATTTTATCTGGTTACTTTGGAAATGCAGTTATTTATTATCCACAGTATAAATTATCATTAGACTCTATTAATTCAGAAGATTTTTTCCATATTTCAAAAGAAAATAATTCAAAAATTAGTTTTTTTGGGCCTATAAAAAATACAAAATCATCAGAAAATCAAAAACAAAATTCTATTACCGTTTCTGATAAAATTGATTCTCCAGATATTACAATCAAGGAAGTAACATTTTCTTATCCAAACTCAAATCCTTTATTTAAAAATCTTAATTTAAATATATCAAAAGGAGCTCAAATAGGATTAATTGGTTCAAGTGGTACTGGAAAGTCAACTATTTTGATGCTTATGACAGGAATATTAAAACCAAATGAAGGAGAAGTTATCATTGGAGGACTTCCTGCTTGGGAATATATTTCAAGAAATGAAACAAGAATTGGATATGTAGGACCTGAACCTTTCTTAATAAAAGGGACTTTAAAAGAAAATTTAAGTTATGGTCTTTCTAGAAAAGTTTCAGATAATGAAATTATAGAAGCGCTTCAACTTGTTTCATTATCTGATATTTTAAATGAAAAAGGTTTGGATTATATGTTAGACGAAAACTTTGCGGGTTTATCAGCTGGACAAAAGCAAAGGATCTGTCTTGCAAGAAGTATTTTGAATAAACCTTCTTTAATGATATTAGACGAAGCAACAGCAAATTTAGATGAAACTAACGAACTATTAATTGCAAAAGTTCTAAGTAACATTAAAAATTCTTGCACAACAATTATAGTATCTCATCGCTATGGAATACTCACATATGCAGATGAAATTATTGATATCAAAAATATAATTAAATAATTTTTACTTCTACTTCGATTTATTAATATTAAATGTAGTTCTATTTTCATCATCTAAGTTGCTATAAGATCTATTTTGAGTTTTATCTTCATTTATCCAATTCTGGGTATTTGAATTTGAACTAATACTTGCAGAGTTATTACCAAAAATATAAATTTTTTCTAATATATTTTTATACTTTAAATCAACTTCTGAATTCCAAGTATAAGCCACCAAGGCATAAACTCTATCAGACCGCCATTTTGCTTTTGCACTTTGCTGTAATATTTTCTTCGTAAATAGATCATCTTTTTCAGCAATAATGCGACTGTACCAATAATAATTTCTTAATATCAAAGAGACATAGCTTCTTGTTTCTTTAAATGGCATGTAATCACAAAATAACATCATATTATTTTCCGGAACCCTTTCTCTCCATTTATCAAGATTAGATGCTCCAGCATTATAGGAAGCTAAAACGTATTCTATTCTTCCATCATATCTTTTTAATAATCGACTTAAATATGATACACCTATTTCAATATTTGTTTCTGGATCATATAAGTGATTTGATGATATTTTTCTTTTTATTGATTTGGCAGTACTTGGTAAAATTTGCATAAGTCCGCGTGCATTTGCCATTGAACGCGCATAAGTATCAAATGCACTTTCTTGACGTATTAAAGAAAGAACAAATATAGGATCAAGATCTTCAGAATTTTCAGAAATTTCTTTTAGATAAGGTTTTGGAAAATGTAAATTTAAAAGTGTCCTACTTACCGGATAATTTTTAACATTTTTTCCATATCTACCAAGCATAAAAATTGAATAACGGTAATTTCTAACTGAGTTTTGTGCTAAAGCCCAATATAGCAACATATTTGGATTTGAAACTGAACTAGTTCTTCCTACATAACCTGCCCATTCAGTAGCTGCAGAAATGTCATTTCTAGCTTTAAATAAATCAAAAATAAATGCTTCTAAATTATCATCACTCCATCCAGAAGAATCACGAGCTTGTAAAGTAATTTCCTCGTCAGGAACTAAATTATTTATTGGATCGATACCTAATTGTTGAGAAGCAAAGATTGCCGGTAATGAAATGGGATTTTCTTTAATTAAGCGTTGCCAATATGGATTTTCTTTTGGAGTTGATTTTGATTTTTGATAAATAGCACCCAACCAAAATAAGCTCCTTGAACTTTCAATGGGATCTTTTTCTAATAAGGTTTTTTCGAGTGCTTCTTTCGCTAAATTAGGATGGCCTGAAATTAATCTAAGTAATCCAATGCGCAAATGAATTTTTTCAGTTGGATCCATATTTGGAATCAAGCACTTTTGAATTTTTGTATATATTCTTTCAATATCATTATAAACGGATTTATTGGGTAAAAATGCTTCTAAGCGTAATAAAAGTGCTGAATTGGCACCAGCATAAGAACAGTCTTGTAAATAATCTAAAGCAGAAGCAGTTAATTTTTGTGCTTGTGTTAAATTTGCTGGTTCCATTAACGAAAATGCTTCAGAAAAACTCATCCCACGATAATTGGCAATATCAAGTTTTTGCTTATTTAAAAGGGTACGATAATTTTGTTGAATTGGAATTTTGTTAACAGAAGCTGATTCTTCATTATTTTTTCTTTCAATCCACCATGCAGCACATGGTAAAGTTTGCTCATTTAATGGAAATTGAGTTTTAAAATTCCCCACAAGAGCTTCACAATTTCTTGCTAATTGTGTTTTTTCTTTTTGAGATAAATTTCTCATTACCCAATCGGACAATACACGTGCATTTTCATTATAAACAGCTAAATTTTTAAATTGTGCTTCATTAATTAATTGACTTTCTTTTGGCGGTAAATAATCTTTTAAATTAGACAAGTAAAAATTGTCATTTTTTCTTTTAATACTTGAGAGCATTTGTTTTTGTTCTGGTAAAGTTAATTCTAAATTTTCAGTTAAGATTGTGTTACTTGAACAAGAAACCTGAAGTAATGCAAAGGGTACTATAATCAATGCACAAAAAATAAAAATATTCTTTTTTTTTATTTTGATAAACATTTACTAAAACCCCTATCTTGCTGTCTATGTATCGACATTGTTAATTATGACTTGAGAGTAAATTATTGCAAAGGGGTTGTTGAGATTATTCTACTTTATCCCGTAAAACTGGGCAAGTCATACAACGCGGCCCTCCACCACCCCTTGATAATTCACTTCCTTCCACTGTTACTACAATTGGAGAATCGTTTTGCAATAGTGAAGGATGTTTAGTTACATCTTTTGCTGATATAATTTTAAATCCACTTGATTCACAAGCTCTTAAAGTATGCTCATGAATATAACTAATCACTTTACCTGGAGCAAAAGAAAACAAATTCGCACCACTATTCCATTGTTCTCGTTGTTGATGAAGCGGCTCATCTCCTCCACATGGGATAGGATCCATTCTAACTCCCACACTTCTTAATCCCAATAGCAAATCTTCAACTTCTTTAAACTTTTTATCTCCATCGGGTTTAACTCTTATTCTTACTACTCTTGCGCGTTCTCTTCCTAAAACATAAGGAGAATAAACTACAGCTTGTTCTTTGTTTACTACAGTAAAAATCATATCTAAATGAATAGTACTTCTTTCTCTTGGCAAGATGACACATAAAATATTAAAAGGTTCTAAATTACCATCTTCAGCTCTCGCTTTTAGTAAAGATTCTACTAGCGTATCCACTGCTTTTGGGGTTGTTCTTTCACTGATTCCTATCAATAACAAATCTTCATTTATGACAAGAACATCCCCACCTTCTATTGTAAATTCATTATCACTTTGTTTTTCAGTTGCATCTAGTAATAACCCATGTCCCTTTAAATTAGGATGATATTCATAGATAGTACGCATAATGATTGATTCAGCATAGCGTACTGGACTTGCCATTTTTGAGGCAATAACTCTACTTCCTACAACCATACTAGTATCTCGCATGAAATACATATTTGGTAGCGGAACTAATGAAAATGATTTATTAGAAAGCCAAGCTTCTAAGGTGTTCCTTTTTAATGGAATTCCAGTTAATAATGCATGCGATAACTCTTGAATGGGATAATTCATTAATTCATCTTTTAACTCAAGACATCCTTGAAATGATAATATTTTATTTAAAAGTTTGTCTTTTGCTGCTTTATTTTCAAGAATATCTTTTAAATAATCTGAAACCTCTATAACTTCTGCAACAAGATTTAATACTGATTTTAATTGCGTATGTCCTGCAACAATATTTTTATAATAAATAATATCATTATATAATAGTTCATAAGCATTTTTTGGTGTCATCAGCTCAACTTCTTGACCTGGTGAATGCAAAAAAACTTTTCGTAGTTTTCCAATTTCTGAATGGACTCCAATTTTACTTTTAAATTTTGAACTCTGTACTATTTTTTCATTTTTAGACAGAGAATCCCAAAAATGAAAATTACTCCCCTGAAATTCATTCAGCACTTCTTTCACCACTAAACTCCTTGACCAAATGCATTCATAATGACAAAAATACATTCTAACCGTTAACATAGATCACATAGGTATGATCAAGTCACAATTGAAAAATTAGAGGAGTACCTCAATGTCCTTTAAAAAAAATGTAGCCATATTTGGCGCAGGAAAAATAGGCAAATTAGTAGTCAATTTACTCTCCAACTGTAATGATTATGAAATTACAGTTTATGATACAAACAAGGAAAATGCTAAAAAAGCAGCATACAATCAAATATCAGGAAAAATACTTGATAATGTTAACTATGATGCAGCAGACTTTATGGACACCAAAAGTATCGAAAGAGCTTTACAGAATAAAAATTATGTTTTGAGTTGCGCACCATTTTATTGCAATAAAGGAATAGCAGAAGTAGCTCGTAAATTAAAAGTCCATTACTTAGATCTCACTGAAGATGTCAAAACAACAGCAGCAATCAAAGAACTTGCTAAAAACGCCCATAATGCATTTATACCACAGTGCGGTTTAGCTCCAGGATTTATTACAATAGTTGCTCATGACTTAGCTAAAGAATTTGATTTAATAAATAGCGTTAAAATGCGAGTTGGAGCCCTCCCTAAGTTTCCACATAACAAGTTAAAATATAACCTTACTTGGAGCACAGAAGGTCTAATCAATGAATATTGTAATCCATGTGAAGTCTTACATAATGGTAAACTCGAATTAGTTCCTCCACTTGAAGGCTTAGAAACCCTTAGTATTGATGGTGATGAGTATGAAGCTTTTAATACGTCCGGTGGTCTAGGCACATTAGCGGAATCACTTGTTCATAAAGTAAAACATATGGATTACAAATCTATCCGTTATCCAGGGCATAGAGAAATATTGCAAATACTCCTCCACGACTTAAAATTTATCGAAGATAGAGAGGGCTTAAAGAAAATATTTGAAAGAGCATTGCCTCATACAACTCAAGATGTTGTGATTATTTTTGTAACAGTAACTGGTGAAAAAAATAATCAATATAGTCAAAAGAGTTATGCAAAGAAAATTTATCATTCTAACATAGGAGAAGAGCATTGGGGGGCTATACAAATTACCACAGCAGCAGGGATATGTGCCGTTTTAGACTTGCATGCCAATGCTGAGTTACCAAATTCAGGCTTCATAAGACAAGAAGAGATTAGTTATGATAAGTTTATAAAGAACCGTTTTGGAAAATACTATTCTTAACATAGCTTCTTTCATTAGGGTTCATTAATTTTATGGAGTTATGAAAAAATGTTCCCTGATGAATTAAAAGATATTCCAATTTTTGAAAAAATTTTTTGTAATCGTACATTAAATATGAAATCAATTAAAGCAATTGGCTTCGACATGGACTATACCTTAGCTCTATACAAACCTGAAACATTTGAAAAACTTGCTTATAACGAAACATTAAAAAAACTAGTTGAAATAGGATATTCAAAAGAAATTCTGAATTGGGAATTCGATCATAAGTATATGATAAGAGGATTAGTAATTGATAAAATTAAAGGTAATGTGCTAAAAATGGATAGACATAGATATGTGAAAGTTGCATATCATGGTTTTAAAGAACTTACACGCGAAGAACGTAGAAAATTATATGATGTAGAAAATGTTATTACATATGAAGAACCCAATTTTGCGTTAATAGATACACTTTTTTCTTTAGCTGAAGCATTTTTGTTTATTCAATTAGTAGATTTTAAAGACAAAAGTGATAAATTAAATCATAAAAACTATTCTGACATATATCTTGATGTAAGAAAAAGTATTGATTTATGTCACAGAGACGGAAGCATTAAAAATAAAGTATCAGAAAATCCAGGAAAATATATCAAAAAAGATCCAAATTTAGTCCCCATTTTACATGATTTAAAACAATCTGGAAGAAAAATATTTATTGTTACAAATAGTTTATGGGATTACACCAGTACTGTCATGAATTATGTTTGCTCTATTAATAAATCTAATGAAAATAAAAAATGGTTAGATTTATTTGATTTAGTAATTACAGGTTCTCAAAAACCTTCTTTTTTTATGAGTAAAAATCCTATTTACTCTGTTGAACTCGATTCATTTTCTTTAAAAAATATTGACCTTCTAACTTTAAGTAAAAAAGGCGCCATAGAGTGTAAAGTATTTCAAGGCGGACATTTTAAATTACTTTATGATATTTTAGGAATAAAAACTGGATCTGAAATTTTATATATTGGCGACCATATCTATGGAGATATATTAAGAAGTAAAAAAGAAATTGGTTGGAGAACAATGCTTGTAATTGAAGAACTAGAACAAGAGATTAAAGAAATTCAAAATCTAAAAGACCAATATATTCTCTGTGATTCTTTAAATAAAAAAAGAGTTCATCTTGAAAATGAATTTGAACGTCATCAAATATTAGAAAAAGAATCAAACAATGAAAAAAAAGAAGAGATTGCAAAAAAAATAAAAAAAATAGGTTATGATTTACTTAAGCTTAAAGAACTAGAGAAAAAAGAAATTAAAAATTATCATCACAATCTTCATCCAATATGGGGAGAACTGATGAAAACAGGAAGACAAAATTCCCGTTTTGCAGCACAAGTTGAAACATATGCTTGTTTATATACAAGTAAGTTAACAAATCTAGTTCATTATGGACCACATAAAAACTTTAGAGCTGTACGAGATTTTATGCCGCATGATTTAAATGAATAATCTTATTAATTTAATGATGTCAATTTTGAGCCCGTACTTTTTTGGAAAGTTATCCAAGCCAGATCTAAAGATCCTCTTGCATTTGCTAAATTTGCCCTAGCATTCGTTTGATCATTTGCTGCGGTAATTAAATCAGTAGCAGTCACCTGTCCATTATCAAAACGAGCCTTCATTTGCGAATATACATCTTGAGCATATTGCACTGATACTTTTGCTGAATCTAATACCTGAATTGCATTTTGCAGTTGAAGATAACTATTTGTGATATCAATTCTTGCATTTAAATTTAAATTTTCTAAGTTGTATTTTGCTTTTTGCTCAGCTGCAACAGCACCACTTATTTGTGCTTGTCTTACACCCCAATCAAGTAAAACCCAAGAAAGCTGAATGCCATAACTAAATTGATCTTGAATGCTTGAAGCACTGTAAGTCTGTCCTGATATTGTTGCATCTTTTGCCATAAAATTTCTGGTATAGTTTGCAACAAAATTTAAAGATGGTAAGTATGTTGTATATGAATAATTTTTACCTTGCTTTGCAGCTTCAACATTTTCTTTTGCGGCTAAAAGATCATTTCTTCTTGCTAGCCCAGGATACAAAATATTTTCTAATGAAGGTAATTTTTGTGACTTCATTTCCCATACAGATTTTTCACTACTTGTTACTGAAATTGCGCTACTATTTTTTATACCAATAGCTTCAGCAAGGGTAATTAAAGCTACTTTATAAGTTGTTTGAGCTTGTAACACACTTGTTTTTGAGTTTTCAAAATCCAATTTAAATTTAAGTAAATCAGCATTTGTCAATCTTCCAGCATTAAACTGCGCATTTCCGTCATTCAATTGTTTTTCAGAAACTTCCATAGCTGATTTGGCAGCTTTTAATAACTGATCTGCTTTTTGCAGGTTAATAAAAGCTTGTGCTCCATAAAATCTTGCATCGATTCGACTTTGAATTCTACTTTGTAAAGCCGCTCTCGTTAGTGCGGATGCTTGCTGTAAAGAATAGAACATAGGCAATAAACCTATGATAGGTTGAGTAACCGATAATGTACCAGTAGAACTGGTTGTATCAGGAAAACCGTAGGCCATTGCAGCACTATTTCCAACAAGCGGATTTACATCACTACTATTTTGCATATAATTGCCACTAATTGAGACAGTTGGTAACATCCCTCTAAACACAGCATCTTCTTTTGCTTCTGTTGCATAAAACTCTTGTTGTGCCATTTTTGCTGTAAATGAATAAACTTCAGCCATATTCATGGATGCTTCTAAAGTTAATACTGGTTGACTAGTATCATTAGGATTAGTATTTGCTTGAAATTGGATAGTAGAATTTTTTGTCGGGACTGAAGATTCAACTTTTTCTTGTGAAAAAATTTTACTAGAGATACTTACATTAAGTCCCAACAATACTAGGAAAAGGGGATTCGTAATATTAAGATTCTGTACTTTATTTTTTTTCATTTTCACCTTCCAAATTCATAAATAATTACTTGTAACTTAAGAACGCTAGAATTTCAAGTTAACAAAATATACAAAAAATGCAGAACAGTTTTACTGACAACTTACCTTGTTACTTTTTCTAGAGATATAAGATTTTCTTATTATAAATCAAAAAAATAGAGATGAATTATTACTGTACTTCAGATATTTTATTAGCATTTTGCATTGTTTCATCATGCGATTTTACAGTCTTTTGTAAGGCTTCATAACTCCTATGCGCAATAATCATGTTAGTTAAATTTCGCATAGGATTCACATTACTTCCCTCTAAATATCCTTGCGTGACTTCCCCTTCAGGCTTTTTTAAATTTTCAGGTGGACCATTATGAATCCATAAACTTTCACCAAGTCTTTCAAGAAGAGTTGCATCTTTAAAAGCAATCACTTTTAATTTATCAATAAATTTTTTTCCAACATAAATTTCTCCAGTCGGTAAAATACTTATCTCTTTTCCATTCAAACCAGTAATCGCACCATTTTCCCCTTGCACAACTGCGCCACTTTTTGAAATTAAAATACCATCATTACTTACACTAAACCCCCCATCTCGAGTTAACCTTTCCCCGAATGGAGTCATTACTTCAAAAAAACCATCACCTTGAATTGCGACATTCATTGAATTACCCGTTTTTATCATTGGTCCTTGCGAATGTGCTGTTCTAATCTCACTTAAAGTCACATAAGCCATTTCATTTCCTTTTAAAGGCCAAAGCTCTTGCATATTAATTTTAAAAGGTGCAGGAGGATGTGGGGTTGCATAACTTGGCCAAGGATTTGCCTCTTGTGCTTGATAACAAATTTCATCTTCTTTAAATGCAGTTGTATTGGTATTTGCTAAATTATTTGAAATAATTTCCATCATTCTTTCTTGTAAAACCCCTCCAGACAATGGAGAGTATACATTTTTAAGCATAATTTTTTCCTATTAAAAAAGTTATCTAATTAAAATTTTAGCTGATAAAAAAAAAAACTAACACTGAATTTTTTCACCAAAGTTAAAATAATAACATTACAAAATTTGCACTATGTACTAAATTTATCTAGATATAAATTTTTTAATTTTTCCAACGAATGAGGCTCTTTTTTAATTACACCATCAAAAAAATCTAGTTCATTATTTACAAAAATACCATTTGTTGAAACAAAAACAGGTACATTAATCAATAATTTCTTTATTTTTTCTAGGAATTTTAATTGAATAATATCTTTGCATATATTGTCATAATAATAATCTACAACAACACACTTTATGTTTTTAATTAAATAAGGATTTAAAGATACATAATCTATTGCTAATTCAGGATCAGTAAAACATAATACCTTAGCATCGTTTACACTCATCTCCCAAAATTTATGATATATATCCTCATCATCTATAAAAATAATAACATTTTCTTTTTCTGTATTTGAATAATTTTGTTTATTTTCTAGAAAATTATTGCTTATTTGTTCTGAATTTTCAATTTTTTCTTCGTTAGTTGAAAAAAAGGAATTTTCAGTATAATTTGGATTTATTAAAGAATATAAAAACTTTAAAAATTGAAATCTTGACATAGGTTTTGCTATAAAAAAATCAGACTTCACAGATATGGATCTTTCTAAATCACATTTGAAAAATCTATTTGTGTGAATACAAATTTTTGCAAGTGAACCATTTTTCCTTAACTCTGAAACAAAATCAAATCCATTTAAATCATCTAATCCTAAATCAATATCACAAATAATATATTCTGGATTTAATTCAATATAAGCAGAATAAGCTTCCTCATAATTACTATAAGAGTACAATTCAAAATATTGCCTTAAATTTTCATTTGCAATTAATGTATAAAAATTCTTCACATAAACTTCATCATCTTCAAGAATAAGTATTTTATATTTTTTTTCTAAATCAATATAAGATATTTCATTTAAGAGATTATTTTCTATAATATTAGATTTGTTTTCATATTCTATCAAAGAAATATTATAATGTGAATCAAAATTACTTTCAAAGTATTGTGCTTTTGCAGGAAAAAACAAATCATTTTTACAATCAGAAATTAGATTTTTTCTGTGCGGTATTTTTATAAAAAATTTAACTCCTTCTTCTTTTGATGATTGAAAAAAAATGTCCCCTCCATGTTGTTGCACAATTTCTTTTGCTATACCTAGTCCAATTCCTGTTCCTCTTTTTTTTCCTTTAGTAAAAAAAAGATCAAATATCTTGTCTTTGTATTCATCCTCTATATATGAATTGGTATTAGCTATACAAATTTCAATGTATAGTTGGCCTAAATCGAAATACTCACGAGTAGAAAACTGAATAACTCCTTTACCATTCATTGCTTCTATAGCATTAGTAATAATATTTGAAAGAACTCTTTCCATTTTTTGAATATCAACATTAACAAAATATTGATGTTTAAAATCATATAATAGTTCAATATTTGTTTTACATTGTACTTCAAAACAGTTTTTTATTACTGCATAAATTAATTTATAAAAACTTGTTTCTACTATATTTGGTTGACCTTCTGTACGAAAATGAAGAAGATCTGATAACATATTTTCAACTTTTAAAATATCTTTTTCTATAGCTCTGCCTGTATCTTTAATATACTGACGTATTTCATCATAACTAGAAAGTCTTAACATAACATGTAAAGCATTTTTTATATGTGCAAAAGGGTGTCTTAAATCATGTGCTAACATTTGTATTGTATTAGATATTGCCCGCATCATATGCATTTGTTTTAATTGCTCTTGGGCATTATTTAACTCTAAATATACTGAATTAATATTTTTATAAATTAAATCTAACTCTAAATAATTGACAAATTTATCATACTGCTCTTTACTTGAAGAAATACTTTTTAAATTTTCTGAAAGAGTCATTATGGGAATAAACATTTCTTCATAATTTTTTTTGCTTTGTCTTCTAACATATAGAAAAGTTAATACTGGAAAAAGAATTATCAAAAATAAAATAAGAAGATTTAAAAAATAATTAATTTTTTGAATAAAAGTAATACTAAGAATATTTTCAATATCTTTTCCTTGCATTGGTAAAGTAGTCAAAAAATATAGTTCACCATTTCTAAATATAAGTGAATATTTTTTATTAATTACAAATTTGCCTTTAACTGAAAATGCATTTCCATTAAAAATAATAATTCTATCATCTACTTGATCGTAAATATAAATTGAAGAAAAATATAAACTTTTCTCAATAGAAGAAAGCATTTTTTTTACAAATAATACATCTCCAATTATTAGTGCTGATGAAATTTCAGGAACATAACCTCGAACTAATTTTTGAGTTCTTCCAAAATAAACATCATACGCATATAAAGAAAGAATAATTAAAATTATACAAAAAGAAATGATAGAAAAAATTAATCCTTTTCTAGCAGAACGCTTTAGTATTTCTTCTGAAATCGGTCTCAACTTCAATTTTATTTCCTAAAAATAAATATTACTTTTTAACTTCAATATTTTGTAAATATAGAGTTATTCCTCCAAATTGCCTTCCAATAGATTTAATCTTCTCTTTCTTATAGTATACAATACTAGGTATCTCAAAAAGTGGAATTAATATCCTTTGTTCATAAAAGTATCTGGAAATATTTTTTAACCTTTCATTTAAAATATCTCTACTAGGTGCTTCTTTAGTTTCTTCTAATAAGACTTCTATAAGATCATCTTTTAAAAAAGAGTTTTGTGAAGGAGATCCTTTTTTATACTTTGTAAAATTTAAAATAGGATCATAATAATCACCTTCAGTGGAATGAATATAGAACGGTGCATTTAAAAATTCAATAGAAAAGGGATCCCAAATATTTTTGTTGTTTTCAATGAATAAAATATTAATACCAACATTTTCAAGTTGCTTTTTTAAAATATTTCTATATTCAGCTCCTAAATATGATAGATCTTCAGAATATGGAATCAAAAATACATTTTTTTTGTTCTTTGTAATCAATGTTATCACTTTTTTAGCTTCATTTATATTTTGACTTTCTTTTATATTTATCCTTCCTAAACTAGATGATAATAATATTTCATATAAGGGATTTGTCGGAATATAAGTTTTTTTAACTAATTCTTCTCTTGAAATAGCCAAAGCAATTGCACGCCTAAATTCTTTAGAACGACCATATTCAGAATTAAAATTAAATTCTATAACTCTTCTATACATTGGTACTAAAAGTCTTTCTTTAACATACTTATTACTTTTAGATGCTAAAAAATCTTTAATTGTGATATCTGGTTCAATTTTTCTTTCTTGCTGAAACAATACTTCTTCAGCTGCATTTGGATAATTTTTTTTATTATTTAACAACAAAGTAACAGATTTTTCTTTTTTATTAAAATCAACTACTTTATACGCTCCTAACCCAATTGGCCACTCTTTCCATGTTATATAATCTTCTTTTAATTCTTCTTTTGGAACTAATGCAAAAGAAAAATGCGTGAACGTATATAAAAATGAAGGATTAGCTTTTGCTGGTACTAAAGCAATAGTTAAATCATCAATTATTTTTACACCCTCAACAAGACCTGATTCAAATTTTTGCCCTTTTGATATTTTTTTAGTTCCTTTAATATTTAAATGAAAAGTGTTTCCAATACTGGGTTTAAAAACAAAAAAATATCTTAAAATACTAAACTCAAGATCTTTTGCATTAACTTTTCTTTTATTATGAAAATAAAGATTATCCTTTAATTTCAATTTATAGTGTTTATTTTTATAGTCCCAACGAAAAGTATCAAGAATATCTGATTTTAATTCAGCATTATGATCGATATAAAATAAAGAATCTAGAACAGCAGGATAAAAACTGCCACTGCAAGCTAGATCAGAATTTTCATCCCACGGCTTATCTGCCCTATTACCGCAGTAGTAAATGAGTCTTTTTCTGTCATCCTGTTTAGCAATTGCTAAGCAATTAACGAAAGCAAAGCATAAAACAAGTTTAAGATAACACATAGTTTTGCCTTAATTAGATTACTTAAATACACTGCATATGCAGCCAGGTAGAATTTGTTTTAGAATAACAATAAAGTCAAATTTTGATTGCATATCATTTAATAACTAAACAAAAAGTGTTTTTTGTTTTTTAAAATAAATATTTTTATTAAAAAAAATATTTAAATATTCTAAATTATCTATATGTTAATTGATTTATCTGACTGTCTAGAAAGACTAAAAGTGGATAGAAAAATGAGCATGGCAACTGAGGCAATAGCCAAAATAAAAATACCGATTGGTAAAAGGGTACCATTTTCAATTATTCCGATAATTCCAGTGGCAATTCCAGCGGCGGTGAGCTGAATAGATCCAATAGTCCCAGTTACCATTCCTGCATGTTTAGGAAATAAAGAAATTGCATTAGCTGATGAAAAAGGCATAAGCAAACCATTTCCAATTGTTATTATAAAAACCGGAATCATTAAAGCGAGTAAATGTTCCCAATGAATAAAATAATGCAAGATTAGGAGTGATGCTCCTAAAAAATTTAATACCAATCCAATAAAAATAATTTGGAAACTCGTTCTTTTAATTGAAAGTCTTCTTCCTAGTAAAGAAGCAAACATATAAGGAAACGATGCTGCACAAAATGCGTATCCAACAACAGTTGGGGGATATCCAAATTTTTTCAATAAAAATGGACTTGCAGCCAAGAAAGCAAAGTAAGAAGCATTAGAAGCTTTCATAAAAAATGTTAACGCAAAAAATTTTCTATTCGTAATTATTTTCCGAAATATTTTAAAATCAAACGCACTCCCTTCAGCTATGTTACTGTGTTTAGGATAAGAAGGAATAATTGGTAAACAGAGAAGAAAAATTATAAAAACTCCGTAACCAGCTAAAATTAAAAAATTTGATTGCCAATTATAAATAGTCTCAATATGCCCACCTACAACAGGCGCAATTGCTGGTGAAAACGCTACTAAAGGAATTGTGATTGAAAGCACTTTTGCCATTTCTTTTGCATCGAATAAGTCTGCAACAATTGCTTGACCTATTGTCATTCCAGCACAAGCGCCTAATGCCTGAAAAATTCTAAATATAATTAATTGATAAATACTCTGCGAAAAGTAACAACCCAAAGATGATAAAATAAAAATTATCATAAAAATTATTAGAATTTTTTTTCGTCCAAATTTATCTGATAAAGCACCACAAAATATTTGACAAAAAGCCATTGTTATTAAAAAAGCAGTCATTGTATATTGTGCCCAAAAGGCTTCTATTTTAAAGTACTCAGCAATAGCAGGGAGTGATGGCAGATATATATCTGAAGCAACAAAACCAATAGCACAAATAATAATTATTGCAAAAATAAATACTATTTTACGAAATTTACTAAGCTCATTTTTTTTTATTTCAGTATGACTTACTAAAGCCTCATTATTCATATTACTTTCATCCTATAATTGTACTTATAGCACCTTATAGTCAATAAAAATAAAATCACCCAATTGAGCAATACCTTCACATTTTAGTTTCTTTAAAAGAAGGTGCGAAGAAGAAACTAAAGAAGGAAGATCAAATTTTCCAAATAACATTGGACTTAAAGTAAGTAAAAGGTTGTTTACTAAATTTTGCTCCCAAAAAGAGGCATTTAATTTTCCACCACCAAGTAATCCATATTTTGTTTTTTTATTTTTTACAAGATATTCTATTAGGCCAGAAATATTTCCTTTATAGAAAGTAATTTTTTCATTTTTTATAATTATTTCTTTAATAGATAAATCAGGATTAGAGTTTATATTAAAATCTACCACATGAAATAAAGATTTTGGAATTTCTTTTTGGCCCCAAAAAGGATGGGAGAAATTACATGTACCAGAAAGCGTAAAGACTATCCATTCGGGCTCTGTCCCTTTTTCTGAGTTTTTACTAACTCTAAAAGCACCTTTTTCAACTTCAATACTTTTAGAACTAATAAACACACAATCATTTAATGCAACAGCTTGTTTTAGTCTTTCGAAATCAGCAGAACAAAGCATGCCAATTTTATTTCTTTCACTTGTAGATTCAGAAGCATGACTAGCAATTTTTCCGTCAACAGAAATAGCCATAATATTAGTAATATTAATTTGATTAAGTATGGTTTTTTGCAAATTTCTAGACCTTTAATTCAGGCCACAAAACATTTCCACCCATTTTTTTTACTTTGATTGCTATAGGATCATCTTCTAAGGCTGTGAGTATTTCAACTCCATCACCAACAATAGCAATAGTATGTTCAAACTGCGCCGATGCTTTGCCGTCTAATGTTTTTGCAGTCCAACCATCCTTTAACATTTTCATTCGCCAATCACCTGCATTTATCATTGGTTCTATTGTGAAAATCATACCACGGACAATTTTCAAACCAGTTCCAGCCTTTCCATAATGTGGGACTTGTAAATCAGGTTCATGAAAAACTTTGCCTATGCCATGACCAACAAAATCACGTACAACGCTACAACCTTCTTTTTCTGCAAAATTTTGGATTGCACTACCAACATCGCCTAATCTATTTCCATGTTTAGCAGCAATTATACCTCGTACTAAACTTTCTTCAGCCACTTCTGTTACTTTAATTCGCTCAGCTGAAATATGTTCACCTACATAAAAAGTTCTTGAACAATCACCAAAATAACCATCTAAAGTAACAGTAACATCAATATTTACAATATCACCTTCTTGCAATATTTCTTTTTCACTTGGTATTCCATGACAAATAACATCATTAATACTGGTACAGACTGATTTTGGATAACCCTTATAATTTAAAGGACTAGGGTATGCTCCGTTTTCAACAATAAAATTGTGAACAGCCTGATTAATGGCTTCAGTACTAATCCCAGGTTTAACAAGTTCACCTGCATAGCGTAAGGTTTGCGCCGCCAGTCTTCCAGCAGCACGCATTTTTAGAATGTCATCTTGAGATTTTAACTTAGGCACTGAATAGCTTCTCCAAATAAATTAAGATAGATTTTGTATTAAACTTAAAAGTGAATCTAAATCACTTGTTCCAAAACAATGGGATGTGTCCAAAGTTTTTTTAGCTAAACCTTGAAGAACTTTACCTGGACCAATCTCTATCCAATAAGCTTCTGGATATTTAAAATTTATAGCATTTAAGGATTGAGTCCACAGAACAGGATGTGCAATTTGTTTTACTAAAATATCTTTAGAATATGAACTTGCAGAATGCAGTTTAGCATCAACATTTGCAACAATTTCAGTGTTAAATAAATTTAGTTGAATATTTTGTAAAAATATTCGCATTTCTTCAGCAGCTGGCTGCATAAGAGAAGAGTGAAAAGGAGCGCTAACTGGCAAAGCTTTTGCTTTACCCAATTTTTTCTCTGCTATTACTTCGCAAGCTTTTTCTACACCTGTTTTATGCCCACTTAACACTAATTGACCTGGTGAATTAAAATTAACCACTTCAACAATATGTTCTGGTTTGGAAAGTTCTTTACACAAAGCTTCAACTTCGATTCCATTATTTCCAAGGTAAGCAGCCATAGCTCCAACTCCAACTGGAACAGCGCGTTGCATAGCCTGCCCTCTAAAATGAACGGACTTCAGTGCATCTGAAAAAGAAATTGCACCAATACTTACCAACGCAGAATATTCTCCCAAACTGTGGCCAGCAACTATAGCAGGTTTTAATTCCACTCTTTCTTTTAAAGCTTTTAACACACTAGTACTTACAGTTAATATGGCTGGTTGAGTAAATTCAGTTAAATTTAATTTATTTTCTGAATCTTCAAAGCAAAGTTTTTCCATGCTGAACCCAAGAGTATCTGAAGCTTCTTGGAATACCAGTTTAACCTCTTTAAATTCTTGATAAATATCTTTTGCCATCCCAACTATTTGGCTTCCTTGTCCGGGAAACATAAAAATTTTATCCATCATAGTTCCTTTCCTTGAAAATGCTTTAAATTTACAGCACTGCTCTTGAATAGCAAACTCTTTAACATGTCTCTACTACTAAATTTAGAAGTCTTACTCCCAAAAGAGCTCCTGCAGAATATATGTTTTACATTGACCATTCATATATTTGAGAGTTATACAGACTCGTTTAAGGTTGATTTTTTGTGGAAAGGTTACAACATGTTTGACTTAGTCACCCAAGGTTTTAAAGATGCAAGTCTCAAATTAAAAGGACAAGCAAGGCTTACAGACGAAAACATTGCTCCTGCTCTGGACGCAGTCAAAAGATCCTTGCTCGATGCGGACGTTGACCTCAAAGTTACAAAAGAATTCATTGAAAATATTCGTCAAAAAGCTTTAGATGAAGTTGTTTCAGTAAAAACAAAATCAGGCCAAAAAGTATCAGCTGGTGATCATTTTATAAAAACATGCCACGATGAACTCGTGGATTTTTTAGGTGGAAATCAAACTGACATAATAAAAAATACAAAAGGTCCTACAGTAATTTTGTTGGTGGGATTACAAGGGGCTGGTAAAACAACACATGCTGCTAAACTAGCAAAACTTTTAGCTGAAAAACATAAAATGCGTCCCCTACTCGTAGCTGCCGATGTTTATCGCCCTGCTGCAAGAGATCAATTAAAAATACTTGGGGAAAAAATTAATATTCCAGTATTTACTTTAGAATCTAGCAATGCTGTAGAAATCGCACAAAAGGGTATTGAACATGCAAGAAATGAATGGCTCGATTTAGTCATTATCGATACAGCAGGTCGTCTAGCAATTGATAACAATTTAATGAGTGAACTTGAAAATATAAAATCTGCTGTTAATCCACAAAATATCTTGCTTGTCATTGATTCCATGATTGGACAAGATGCTGTAAGAACAGCTTCTGCATTTGATTTACGCTTGCAATTGTCTGGAGTCATCTTAACTAAACTGGATGGAGATACGCGTGGAGGTGCTGCGCTATCTGTAAAAAAAGTCACTGGGAAAAATATTTTATTTGTTGGTACTGGGGAAACTCTTGATAAACTTGAAGAGTTCAGACCAGAAGGAATGGCAGGACGCATATTAGGGATGGGTGATGTTGTTGGGTTGATGGACGACTTCACAAAAGTTTTAGATATGGAAAAAGCCGAAAAAAGCGCGAATCGTTTAATGGAAGGCCATTTTGATTTTAATGATTTTTTAGAAATGATAGGAACGATTGGCAAAATGGGGCCAATTAAAGATGTTTTAGCAAAAACTCCAATCGCTTCCCAAATATCAGATAAAGATATGGATAAGGTAAATGATAGAGATATCGTTCGCAAAGGGGCAATAGTCCAATCCATGACTGCTAAGGAAAGAGAAAATCCAGACTTATTAATTATTCAAAAATCACAAACTGCACGTAGTCGGATAGCCAGAATTGCAAAAGGTTCGGCTCATACTGAAAAAGACGTAAAAGATCTTGTGGATCAGTTCATGCAAATGCGCCAAATGATGCAAATGTTTAGCGGTTTTGGCGGCTTAGGTGGTGGTGGAATGCTATCTAAAATTCCAGGGCTTGGTCAAATCAATCAAATGGCAAAAATGGCTAAAATGGCTAAAATGATGGGCGGCGCTGGTGGCGGAGGCTTAGGGGCTATGGGCGGTGCAGGAATGGGAGGACTCAATAGCCTATTTGGAGGTGGAGGAATGCCTCAAACGGGTGGTGGAGGACTCAGTTCTGCTGACCTAGCAGAATTAAATAGAATGAAAAAAAGAAAAAAAGAAGAAAAATTAAAGAAACAGAAAAAACGTTAATCATATTGTATTAAAAGATAGGAATAGAACCATGTTTGGCTTGAAAAATAAATTTTTATTAAACTCCTCTACACCTATAACTCCGGAAGCTTTATTTGCTAAATATATGCCTAAACCACAGGTAGAATATCCAAATGTTGGTGAAAAAAATGAGGCATTTTTAAAAAAAGTTTATATTCAAACATGGGGCTGCCAAATGAATGTTGCAGACTCAGAAAGAATGTTAGGTTTACTAGGAAGACTCAATTATCGTCCTACCGAAGCTGTTGAGGAAGCTGATTTTGTCCTACTTAATACATGCCATATTCGTGAAAAAGCAAGACACAAGGTTGTTAGCCGACTTGGAGAAATTAAACCTCTTAAAGAAACAAATCCAAATTTAATTATTGCAGTTTCAGGTTGTGTTGCCCAAGCAGAGTCAGATGCGCTAGCTAAAGAAGTACCTTATATTGATATGATTTTTGGTCCAGATCAAATTGAAGATCTTCCTAATCTTCTTGAAAAGGTTATTGAAAAATCAGAGAAAGAAAAAAAAGAAAAAGAAGTCTTTCATAAAACAAAGGAAATTCCTTTTATTTTAACTAAATTTGATAACAAAGAAGAAGGCTATTCTATCCCTATTGATGTTGTTCCTCCTTATTATGATGAAAACAAAAATGAAGTAACTAGATATGTTAACATTATTAAAGGTTGTAATAACTTTTGTACTTTCTGTGTTGTTCCTTATACCAGAGGCAGAGAAAAAAGTAGGCCTGAAAAAGAAATTATTGATGAGGTAAATTATTTAGTTGATAAAGGTGTAAAAGAAATTATTTTATTGGGTCAAAATGTTAATTCATATGGATTAGACTTAATAGGAGCAAAGGATATTCATTCATCAAATGGAAAATTACCTTTTGCCGATCTACTTTATACAGTAAGCGCTGTTCCAGGTGTGGAACGCATTCGCTTCACTACTTCTAATCCGCATGATTTCACACCACAACTAGCTAAAGCTTTTGCCGAATTACCTAAAGTAACAAACTCATTCCATCTAGCAGTCCAATCAGGAAGTGATAGAATTTTAGATAGAATGAATCGCCAATATACTCGTGCAGAATATTTTGAAAGAGTTAAATGGATTCGAGATGTGCGCCCAGAAATTGCTTTTAGCACTGATATTATTGTTGGTTTTCCCGGTGAAACAGAACAAGATTTTGAAGATACCTTAAGTCTTGTTCAAGAAATGCAATTTGCTTTTATTTTTGCTTTTAAATATTCTATTCGCAAGGGAACACCTGCTACTCGATTCAAAGAACAAGTTCCTGAAGATGTTAAAGATAAAAGACTCCAAAAATTATTAGATTTGCAACGCAAAGAAACAGAGAGACAAAATCAAGCAGAAATAAATCGTGTTAGAGAAGTATTGGTATTATATAAAAATAGAAAAGATGAGCATTCTTGGTATGGAAGAACTTATGAAGGTCGGTTGGTAAAAATTCATTCCCCAAGAAATATTGTTGGAAAACTTGTACAAGTTAAAATAACAAATGCCAATATAACTGCCCTAGAAGGTCATTTAATTTAATTATTTAATAAATTTTTATTTGTTCTGATCAGGATACATTATGTCCAGAAAATGTTTTCAACCAAAAGAATTGTTTGCTAGTCAACCTTGGGGATTTTCTCAAGTTGTTGTTGCTGAAAAAAATAAACTTGTTCATATCTCTGGAAAAGTTGCATGGAATTCTGAAGGTCAATGTTTAGCACAAACATTAGAAGGTCAATTTAAGCAAGTAATGCAAAATATTTTTCACGCCTTGCATTCAGTGAATGCCACAGCGGAAAATATTCAAATGCTAAGACTTTATATTCCCAATTTCCAGCCAGGAAAAGATGCAAATTTAATAAGTAAGTTGTTGATAGATACATTTGGACCTGAAAATCAACCCGCGTCCACATGGTTGGGTGTTCAAGCGCTAGCTCAACCAGAATATTTAATTGAAATAGATTGTGTTGCTGCTATTAATTAAATATTTTCCTTTTGCTAAAATATTTTTTATTTTTAATATAAAATTATGTCATTTCTTAAACACGTTCAAAGTTTGTATTTATTGACTCCAACTACTTAAAATTCTAAAATAATATAATAAATTAAGTTTTTTAAAATTTTATTTTTTTTTGTATAAAATAACCTGCTCAGAATTTTTGAGGTAACAAGAATGCTATTTTTTAAAGTAAAAAAAAAATTATATTACTAACATTATTATTCTCTATAATAAATTTTATTTTTAATAATAGATGTTTCTCTGAAGAAATTCATGATTTTAAAATTGTTACTGAAACATTACCCTTCTTAACCTTTATAGGAAAGGATGGAAGAATTGAAGGAATTTTAGCAGATAGAATCAACAAATTAAGAAAAAACCTAAAAATTAAAGCTGAAATAGAATTACTTCCTTGGTCAAGAGCCTACATTATTGCACAAAAAGAAAATGGAACTATGATATATCCCATTGCCAAAACCCCTGAAAGAGAAAAATTATTTAAATTTTGTTGCATTTTGTACAAAGCAAAAACCTTTCTTTTTAAACTAAAAGAAAGAAGTGATATCAATATAAAAACATTAGAAGATGCAAAAAAATATTCTATTGGTGTGATTAGAGATGATATAAAACATAAAATGTTAGAAAATCTAAAATTTTCTAACTTAGAATTATCAGCCTCGCAAGAAGTAAACTTTAAAAAACTAATAGGAAAAAGAGAAGACTTAATTATAGCAAATGAATTTGTTTTAAAGTCTCAACTTCAAGAATTTAATATCAATGAAAATCAATTAGAAAAGGCATATGAAGTAAAAGAAGCAGACCCAAATAGATATATCGCCTTTAATTTAAATGTAGAAGATAATTCAATTGAAAAAATAAGAAGTGCTTTGAAAAAAATATATAACCCTGATTTAGATTGATAATTTAATATACTAAAATAAGATCAGAAACAGAACGCTCATGAATTTTAAAACAATCATTTTCATCTTGAGGATAATTTCTATTTAATACTTTTCCATTAAAATAAAAAACTGATGAATGCCCTCCATCAAGATTTATTGCATTATTACAACCTTTTTGCAGCATAACTGAAGTTAATTCAGGTATACTTAACCCAAAGGATTTTCCAAGTAGCTCATCATTTCCAGAAACAACCAATAACAATATATTATTGTTCTTTAATTGACAAATTGCCGTTCGGGCATAGGAATTTAGATAAAATTTTGTTCTTGGATAATCATCTTGAATTTTTCCAGCTTGAATTAATATTGGATTTCCACTCACAATATAGTCCATTTTTTCTAATTTATCTTCTATCTTTGCAGAAGAAAAGGTTTTTATTTCCAGCTCTAAAGCATCACCAACTTTTATAGGAGGTAATTTAACTGCATCAGAAAGATAAACAACAAAACCATTTTTAGGAATTTTAATACCTATACCTTTAGCAGATATTTTTTCTATTTTAATAATTTTACTATTATCGCTATAAAGTAACATTCCTGATTTATAAATAGGAACAGGATTTTTCCAAATATCTGTGAAAACTGTTATATTGGAATTTAATGGATATCTATTAAAATTATTAAATAAAATATTATTACCCAATAGTTTTATATAATTTAAGTTTTTGATTTTATCAATATAAAAAAAATCTTGATTTTTAGACCAAGCAACTACTCCATTTTCATTAGGATATGTACCAAACCAATTCTTATTTATTTTTAAATTTCTTGCAGGAAAGGCATTATAAGGATCATAAATATTTGGATAACAGGTATTCATGTTATAACTTGGCAATTGTATTCCTTTTGCCTTTTCATAAATAGAAAAAAAACCAGCATTGATTGCTAATATTGCTGATTTTTCTTTTGCCCAATTTGACACTCTATAGCTTGAATCAATAGAATTAAATGGTTTTACAAGTTCTAAATTAAATTTTTTTTGCGGTAATTCTGCCGAAAAAATTTGTGCAGAATTTTGTCCAATAATTTTTTCTTGTGTAATAATTAAGCCATTATAATTTTGCGTATTTATTTTTTCAAGAAAAATTTCAGAATTTCTATTTATAGTATTGCAACTTTGCAGGAAAGAAATTAGAATCAGTAAGTAATAATTTTTTTTCATCATAACCTAACACTACTTAATTTTTATTTTAAACATAAATACTGACGATAAAAAAGTGATTAAAGAAACAATAAAATAAGCTATGGATATTTCTAAGACTGATTTTACTTTTATATAACTTAATAAAATAGTTACTAATCCAGAAAAAGCATAAGATATGATTCCATAATTTGCACTTACTATACCAGCTTTATTTTCAAACGGAGCAAACATTCTACTCACTAAGAAAGGATATAGAAATCCTGATGAAAATGCAAATAAACTTGAAATAAGCATAAGTAGAATAATAGAGAAAGGATACAAAACAGAAAAAATTAAAACAAATATTCCAAAAAATAATAATACTTTAGAAACAAGTTTAATTACTTTATCACCTTCGAAATACTTCACAGCAAAGTTACTTACATAAGCTCCTAATATATAGATAACACCTACAACAAGAGCCAAATATGAAAAATATATTTGAGACTTCTTGGCAATGACTTGAATAAAAAAAGGAGCCATTAGGGTAAAGACAAAAAGCCCTAAATTGGTAGCAGAAACTATTAATGTACTGCCAAGAAAATCTTTATTCCGTAAAATAATAATTGAATTTCTTAGAATTCCATTTATTGAAAAAGGCTCATACTTGTTTAAGGTTTCTTTTATAAAGAAAAGAATAAATATACAACCAATAAAGCCATAAACAGTTAAAAATAAAAAACAAAGTCGCCATCCACCTAATGCATCTAGATAGCCACCAATTACAGGAGCTATAATTGGAGCAACTCCCCAAATTAAGCCAATCCAGGCACTGGCTTTCATCAAAGAAACACCTTCATATAAATCAACAGAAATTGCTTTTGAAAGCACTGCAATAGAAGCAGAACCAAGACCTTGAAAAAAACGACTGATTATTAAAACATAAATATTATCTGCTTTATAGCTAAAATAGCTAGCAACAGTAAAAATAAACATACCAATAAAAAGGGTTTTTTTCCTACCCAAATTATCTGAAATAGCACCATATAAATATTGACCAAGACCTAAAGCAACAAGAAATAATGATATAGTCAACTGAACGTTACTTTCAGTTGTTTGCAAATTTTTCATTATATTTGGTAATGAAGGAGAATAAATATCTATTGCAGCTTGAGAAATAGGTACTAAAAACAGCACAGTAGCAAAAATAAGTCTATGAGAATTTTGCATACTTTTTGTCATAAAAATCCAAATATTAATTCTAAAATATTAATCAATCCTTAAAGAACGAGGGAATATTTCTAAATCATCATCATATAAAGGATTCCCTGATAAACTTAATTCAAATAAGCTTCTTAAATCTTTTAAACATTTTATATTTTTAATTCTGTTTTTTCTTAAATCCAATTTGGTTAAATTTGATAAATATTGCAAAGGTTCTACAGAATAAATTTGATTCTCTGCTAATTCTAATTGCGTTAAATTTTTAAGACTTTCAAATGAATCTATATTATCTAACATATTTTTATTTGCGGATAATTTTTTTAATTGACTTAATTTCTTTAAACAACTCATGTCACTAATATCATTTTCAGAAACATTAAGTTCTTGTAGGTTTTTTAATTCACAAATTTCATCAATTTTACGTATTTTATTCTTTTTCAATGACAATTTTTTCAAATTAGTTAAATTTTCTAAGCCATGTAGAATTATAATTTTATTATCATCTAGTATGACTTCCTCTAAATTAACAAAAGTTGGTAAAAAAGAGATATTGACTAAATTAAAACCCTTCATTGAAATTTTTTTTAATTTAGATAAAAAACAAACATCGTCCAGGTTAGTTAATGGTTGGTAATCTATATTAAGTTCAACAATATTGGGTAAATATTTGAAAAATGAACTTTCTATAACTTGCACCTTAGCTTCAGGAAAAGCGCTTAAATCTAGACTTTTTAATTGTTCTAAAGCACTAGCTACTATATTTATATCTTTTGATCTAGTAATCCTAAAAAGGGATTTTTTACTAAATTCATGTTCTGGTGATATATTTTCTTGCTTCAAATAATCTATTAAACTAACAAATTCCATATCAGCATCTCCACAAAATGCATCAATTAAAATATTTCTTTTTAATGTTTGCATATTGACCATTTTTTTCAATTTGATCAAGAAATTCATTAAACTTTTCTATTAACTTTAAATCTTTTTTTCTTGCAGCCATTGCTAGATCTCCCTTTTCATTTGAGAAAAGAGTATAAAAATCTATTTTCATTTCCTTTTTTGCTTGAGCGATGAAAACATTATCTTCAACAAAAGCAGTTGTTCTTTTTTGGACTACAGCATTCACTTCATCACTTTCCGTATCAAATTGCAAATGTGTAGCCTTCTTTAAATAACTTTTTAAAAATAAAGTTGCAGCACTTCCTGTGTGAGTCGCAATTTTTGTTCCCACTGAATCAAGATCACTAAATGTTTTATATTTTTCTCTATTTTCAGGAGTGTTTAATAATGCTGCTGATACAATAACTGTATAGACAGGTTTTGAAAATAAAACCGCTTTTTGCCGTTCTTCTGTTATAGTCAATCCAGAAGCAATAAAATCACATTTACCTGTTAATAAAGAAGGAATCAATCCATCTAAAGTTGTATCCATCATGACTAATTTAAGCTTATATTTTTTTGCAAATTCTTGCATAATATCTACGTCAAAACCTTTCCAATTTCCTTTATTATCTTTCACTTCAAATGGAATAAAGCCCGCTTGGGAGCAAACTTTTAATACTCCAGATTTTTGAATTTTAGTAAAACTCAAGTCGTTGTCTTGGCCTAAAGCAGTCGTGACATAAATTAATAAAACAAACAAATACATAATTTTATACATAAAAACATCCTATCTAGGCAGTTTGATCAAGCTCTAATTAAAAAGGAAAGTCAATAATATCAGCGTATTAACTAAACTTATAACTATTGATGCAAAAAAATTATAAAAATGAAAAGAGAAAAAGAAATCTATTTATTGATGATGATGATGATGGTAAGAATGATGTGCGGTAGATGTTGCTTTAGGTAAGCTATTAAAATTTAAAGTAGATATTTTAAACACTTGAAATACTTGGCTAATCCTCATCTTTGCACCCTTTAAAAAAGTTTGCTTTAATTGGTAATTATGTTTAAAACAGATATTACCTACGTATGAACCTACCAAACATCATATAATTTTGGCAAGCTGTTTTTACTTAAAAGTTTAGGAATTTTTATGCAAGATACTAAAATTATTCAATTTGCAAGTGATAACTATGTAGGAGCACATCCTGACATTGCAGCAACGATAATGGCCTCATTAGAAAGCACTGAAATCCCTTATGGCTCAGATTCTTATTCAAAAATGGCAAAGACTGAATTCCAAAAGCATTTCAAGCAAGATTGTGAAATATTTTTTGTTGGGACAGGAACAGCAGCAAATGTTGTAGCCTTGAAAAGTGTTTTACGCAGTTTCGAAGCTGTAATTTGTACAGATATAGCACATATAAATACCGCGGAAGGTGGAGCTCTTGAAAACTTTATTGGAGCAAAAATTTTCACTACCCCAACTCATGCAACAGACGGAAAATTAACTGTAAGTAATTTAAAACAAGCATTCCTAAATTTTCGAACCAGCCACTTTAATAAACCCAAAGCAGTCTCAATTACTCAATCTACAGAATTAGGTACAGTTTATACTTGTCAAGAAATTAAAGACATCTGTGATTTTGCGCATGCAAATGGTTTAATTGTACATATGGATGGCGCACGTATTGCTAATGCAGCTGCTTTTTTAAACAAAACGTTTAAAGAAATGGTTGTTGACACTGGGATAGATATTCTCTCTTTTGGTGCAACAAAAAACGGAGCCATTATGGCTGAAGCTATTGTTGTTTTTAATAAACATTTAGCCCTTGATATGCCCTACATTCAAAAGCAGTCAATGCAATTATTTTCTAAAATGCGATTTATTCCAGCCCAGTTTATTCCATATTTTAAAAATAATCTATGGCTAAATAATGCTATTAATGCTAACGAAAAATCTTATTATATAGCTAAAGAATTAAAATCTACTAAGCTCTTCAAAATTCTTAACAAGGTTGAAACAAATCAAATTTTTATCGAATTACCTACAAAACTTAAGGATGAATTGGCTAAAAATTATTTATTTTACATTACTAATGAAAATTTTGAGAAAAACACTTGTACTATTAGAATCATTACTTCATTTAATACTTCAGATACAGATGTCCAAAAACTTGTTGCAGATTTTAAACAAGCTGAATACAACTTTCTTCTCTCTCACTCTTCTTGACTCTTCTATGCTTTCCCAAGTCCTTGAAAAATTGCATTAATTATCTTAAAATAAAGATAAATATATTTTTAAGGTAAAATTTATGCTAGCGGCGCCTAAACTAGAAAATGAAGAAGCAAGAATTAAAGAATTATATGATTATGGAATATTAGATACACCTCCAGAATTTAATTTAGATGAAATAGTTTTTATAGCTTCTTACATTTGTCAAACACCAATAAGCCTAATTAGCATTATTGATAGAGAAAGACAGTGGTTTAAAGCAAATCTTGGATTAAATGCAACAGAAACTTCAAGAGATATTTCTTTTTGTGGCCATGCCATTCACCAAGATGAAGTTTTTATTATAGAAAATACTGAAAACGATGAACGCTTTAAAGATAATCCCTTAGTAACAGCAGATCCTAAAATTAAATTTTATGCTGGTTCTCCCTTAATTACGAGCAAAGGTTACAAACTTGGGACACTTTGTGTAATTGACCATAAACCAAATAAATTAAATAATGATCAAGAACGTATTTTGAAATCCCTTGCAAAACTTGTAATTCAAAATTTTGAAATGAAGAAATTATTTAAAAAAATTCAAACTGATGAAAAAAATCTTATTCAACATGCTAAAATGCTGTCACTAGGAGAAATGGCTTCTGGAATTGCGCATGAGATAAATAATCCTTTAATGATTATTACTGGAAAAACACATCTGATGAAGGAATATATTAGAGAAAATCCAACTTTAGATGGAACTTATTTGTTAAGTGAAATAGATAAAATTGAGATGACAAAAGATAGAATTAAAGAAATTATTACCAATTTAAGACTTTTTGCAAAAAATTCTGAAAAAGAACCTCTTCAACCATATTCTATTTTAGGTTTATTAAATGAAACCTTATTACTTTGTAAGGAAAAAATTAAAAATAGAAGCATAGAAATTAAATTGGATAATGTAGAAAGTATGAAAAACATATATGTAAATTGCAAACCTAATCATATACGCCAAGCATTTTTAAATTTACTTTTAAATGCTTACGATGCTCTTGAATCAGTAGAAAATAAAATAATAAATATTTCTTTTCAAGTCTTACCGGATAGAATTAAAATAAGTTTTATTGATAATGGAGTAGGTATTTCAAAGGAGAACAGAGAAAATTTAATGAAACCATTTTTTACTACCAAAGAAGTAGGCAAAGGAATAGGCTTAGGTTTGTGTTCTACCAAAGGAATAATAGAAGAGCATAAAGGTTTATTTTACTTAGATACCATTGTTCAAAATACCTGTTTTGTTATTGAATTGCCTAGAAAAAATGAAAAACTTTAATTCAATATTTTTAAATATACAGTAACCTCTTCTCTATCGTGATAAAGCTGCTGAGCTTGCAAGGTATAATGAATTCTTTCTGCGTCTAGTTCATTGCGAATTAAATTTAAGCAATTAGTTACTTCAATATATCTTTTTTTCATAGGTAATTTTAAATTAAAAATAAACCTTTTACTTAATTTAAACTTAGCCCAATCTGCAATTAATTGCGCTATTTTTTTAGGTTGTTCAACCATATCACAAACTAACCAATCGACTGGTTTTTTTGCACGAAATTTAAAACCATCTTCTTTTAGATGTTCAACCAAACCCGTCTTCATTAATTTATCTTGCATAGGTCCATTATCAATCGCAAAAACATAAATATTTCTGCGCACAAATTGATAGGTCCATCCCCCTGGACTTGCTCCCAAATCCACCGCTGTCATGCCTGCTTGCAATTCACTTTCCCTTTCTACTGCATTACAGAAAACGTGAAATGCTTCTTCCAACTTTAAAGTAGAACGACTAGGGGCATCGATAGGAAATTTAAATCTAGGGATACCCATAAACCACTGCGAAGCCTTTTTTGGAGCACATAAGCCAATATAACAACTTTGTCCTGTTAAAAATACTAAATGCATGCGTAAAGCACGCTGGGATTTATCATTTATAATAAAGCCATTTTTCTTTAGCTCAGAAAGCATCGGACTTGTAAATTTTTTACAAAAATTCAATAGCTCTTTTTGCGAATCTGTATCGAATGTTTCAATAAAAAGATCATCTAAAATATGTCTTCCATTTAAAACTTCAGCAAAATTTGTAAAAAATAAGTTATATATAGGTTTTGTTCTATTGGATTCAGGTAAATCTGCCACTAAGGGAGCAACTAAAATTATTTGTCGGGCAAAAATAAGATCTTTTAACTGCAAGTCATTCCAAATATGAATTACTTCTTGTGGATTATGCCCTTGAAAAAGGACATGGGCGGTGTTTTCCTTGGCTTTGACAAAGCCAGAAACCGAACGCTCAGACGTATAAGCTAAAATTTCTGCAGCACATTCGCTTTCAAAGCCTGATCTACAATACAGTAATAAGGAATAAGACATGGGATCAAACTTTCATTGATAAATTGGGATAGGGAACTGAATTTCATTAATTTCAGGTATATTAAAATCTATGATTTCAGACTTTTCACCGAGCAGGTCTTTGGATATCGCAGCTTTTCCCTTTATACAAGTAAAACTTGTAGGATCTACTACACAGCTAAATAAATACATATTTTTACTAAAATTAAAAGTAACTTTTCCAGCTAAATTTTTTAAAAATTTCTTGCGAGTTATATCATTTAACACAATAGTTTCAGGATTATTTAGGTTAAACCAATAAGCTAAATTAATTTTATTCCAAGTATAGTTACCTGATTGTTTTCTTTCCGTAATTAAGACAGAATCTTTCGTTGCAGAAACCCCACCTAATTCAAATTGCTGAACATCACCATTTTTTTCTGTTCTTAATATTTCTTTAATAACAATGTTATTACTAGCTACATCAACATAAACTAAATTCGTAATTAAAGACTTATCTTCAGAATATGGATTACAATTTAAAATAACTTTACTTGTATCAAGTACTTTCACATGACTTGCAGGATTAAAACAATTGGTAATTTCTGTTTTCTTAACCACCGTTTTCATATCATCTGCCAATTCAAAAATATATGGCTTATTTTTTTGATACGAATTATAATCATATGTTCCTAAGGAAAGGACATATATTTTATTATTGGCTGTTAATAAATGATTTGTTTTTAATTGTTTTTCTTCGGTAGTTAAAGAAACAGCTTCGGTATCTAATTTAACTTTACTCATAAATGTATTCGATAAATCAGGAGAAGTAGCAATAATTTCTGTTTCATAACCAATTCCAAGAAGTTTATTTTTAACCATAATTAAATTGTGGATATTTATTGGGAAATTAGTATTTTCAACTCCAGAAGCTTTTGTATTTGCAGCTAAATAAGTAATGCGACTAGGTTGTGCAAAAAATCTTTCCACCCAATAAATACCTCCAATATTATTCGAATTATTCATATTTTGATAGACATTAGCATCTCCACTTGGAGTTCTTGAGAGAATAAGTTCCAATTTTTTAGTTTCAAAATCAAAACTATATAAATTACTAAATTGGCCATATTTATTTGCTGTAAAATAAGACTTTTCATTCACTATATTTACATCTGGATTTACATTCTCTTTCTTCCCACAAGCAATAAAAACTAATATGAAAGAAAAATTTATTACTCTAAACTTTAAGTTATTCATTATATTTCTCCAGAAATTGTAAGATAAAATCGTCTTCCAGGGGGAGGGTAACCTATATAACCATTTGTTTGCATTTGTTGAGAAAAACCTGTTGTATTTGATACTTTTGCATAAGTTTCATCAGCTATATTATAAATATCGAAGGAAACAAGAAAGTTTCTTTGCTCTTTCAAATTTTTAAATTGAACTGAAAATCCAGTATTATAAATGGGTGGAATTTCAACCTTATTTATATTCAAATAATCCAAGTAAAATTCACTCTGCCAATTTAAATTAAAATATGAACCAAAATAAGTAGAATATTCATTTAATTTTGTTATAAAAATACTATCAACACTTGTTCCTGAATTAATAGAGTTTTCAGAACTTCTTGGTACATAGTATTCATTATTATTCTTATTCATTAAAGATTTTACATATTGATATGAAAAATAAAATTTCCAGCTCTTATATATATAGATATCAGAATTTAAATATAAACCAATGCGATTAGAATCTTCTATATTTTGATACTGTGATATAAATTGATTTATTTCTTGGAGAAAAATTAAATTTGAATCTTTTGTATAAAAAGTACCTATTTCAAAATAAGGAAATGTAAAACCAAATTCAATTTTTCTACTTTGTTCCTCTTGCAAAGCACTATTTGCTAGAATCCCACTTGGCGATCCATACATTTCAGCTAAGTAAGGTCTACGCATTGCTAAGATATAGCGCAAATAATTTATTATAAATTTATAATTTTGTTGGATTGAAAATGAATAACCATAAATATTTTTTTCAATATTATTATTTTTAGTATTACAAATATTTTGTAAATTTCCTTTATTACAATCAATAGATACCTCAGATTGCGCTCCTGAAAGCCAGCTATTAAAATTCAATGATAAAGAGTATTCTTTTAATAATGGTAAATAAATACTTTCAAATAAGCCTAAACGAATTTCTCGTCTTAGTGACTTACTTTCACTATCACTGGAATTATCTAGCGCTGCAGGAACAGAGGCGGTAGTATTTTGGGTAAAATTAAGATATTCTATAACAATACCTGTTTTCTCTTCGAAAATAAATTGCGTTGGAATTGTCATCCATGATTTAATTTGGGCTGTAGTATTAAAACTTGAATTTGCTTGAGTAGTATATCCTTCTGAAAAATTTGAAATCTCTGATTTATTTAATATAAGGCCTAACTGATTGTTCCAAATTATTCCATTATCAGGATAAAATTTTTCTGCTTGCAGAGTACTAATAAATAGTTTCTTTCTAATTCTTGCATTAGAAGCACTGCTAACAGCACCTGGAATTCCCTTTTCATAATCAGTATATAATGTAGCTGAATTAATATTATTAAATAAACTAGAATTTATATTTAAATGAAAATATCCCGAATATTTTTGAAAATCGTTATTCTGTAAATTTTCATACTGCCCTCTATTTGCATTTAATACAGAATTATTATTGTTAAATACAGGATAATCTTCTTTACTGCTTGTAGCTTCTACTGTAGAAAACACTGAGAAATTCTTATCTAACTGAAGCGCATGACTAATTGAGTTTTGCCAATAATGAAATGAACCTGCTCTAGAATTTACTTTGAATGAATTTTCATCAAATGTTCGTTTTTTAGCAAAACAATTCTCTTTCTGACAACTGAGCACATTTATATCGCCACTAATGCCCATACTGCTTAACCAAAAGGGTGGGCTATCGGGATAAACCATCAGGCTTGCTATTGCTGAAATAGGAATTAAAGAAACTATTTGCTCACTGGAATCAGAGCCTGCCAAGGGAAGTCCATTAAAATAGTAAGTGGGTTCGAAAGCTCGAGCACCTCTGAGACGTACTCTCAAAGCGCCCGCTTCACCTCCAAATTGTTCAACCTGCCCAGATGTTATTCTTTTCGTTAAATCAGAAATACTTTTAGGACTTGGCAAAGTACCAGGCTGTGAATCTGTGAAAATAATCTCTTGATTTATGTTCCCAGAAGATGGATCTTCTATGATTTCTTTTGAATTTTTAAATTTTTCAGCAGACTGCATTTTATCTAAATCAGCTTGATCTGATTTAGGTAACACAATAATTGGAGCCGGATTTTGAGCATGGACTGAAATAGGCAACAAAAAAACTTTTGCTGCAGTAATAAACTTCATGTTATTTTCTTTTTTATAGAAGATCCCCTCGGATCTTGTTCCATAAGCGTCTACAAGGGACGCATGATGGCAGGTCTTCGGACTTAAAAGCTTTTTTTATTCCTACTTTTTGCAGCTTCCCAGTTTAACCAGTGCTTTTTAGCAAATTTCGTTCTTTTTCACCGCTGCGGGACAGTTTTAGATTTTCACTAAATTCCCTTTTAATTTGGTTTTTTAACAATTAAAAAACACAAAACCATCAACTTCAGAAAAGTTACATAGCTTGTTATTTTAGTCAATTCACAAACAATTATTTCTAAAAAGGGAGAGAAAGAAGAAAACCATAAAAATTTGAAAAATTTAAATATTATTTAAAAAACTTTACAATTCTCCTAACAGCACCAGGAATGATGGTTGCTGATTTTTGTATATTTAACTTTAATTTAGTGTTTGATTTTATTTTTTGGTAGTTTGGAATAACTTTTTCAGCATCTTCCCTAGCCTCATGATCATGAACACCTTCAATTCTTTCCCAGTTTTCAATTCCTGTTTCATTTGATTTTAAATAAACAGAATGAATATCATACACGTTTTGCTCTTTCATACCACCCTCACTAAATTTTCCATATAAAAAGATCCAGAAAGTCTCGGCATTAAATTATAATTTTAACAGCTCAATTAATAGGTACAGTTTAAAATAATACCCTTTAACTGTACTGCTAACTTTTTTTTAACTGTACTGGGAAATATTGTCCTCTTTTGCTATAAACATTTCAGTGTAAATTAAATTCTTTTGCGAATAACTATTTGTAAAGGCTAATTTGAATGGCAAAATTTAGAAAAATTACGATTGACTTTGAATCTAGTAAATCTTACTCCCAACAGATATTTGATCATTTTTGTAATGCAATTCAAACCGGTACACTTTTGTTTGGCTCTAAACTCCCTAGTATACGGGACTTATCAGCCGAATTAAAAATTAATAAAATTGGAATTATCACTGCTTACAATAAGTTAAGTGATGGGGGATTTATCAAAGCAAAGTTAGGGAGTGGTTTTTATGTCTCATACAAAAAAAATAAGCTTAACTTATCTAATACGCCTAAAAGGGACAATCACAGCTTAGTTTTGAAAAAACAACAAATGAATTGTCCACTTCCCCACTATTTAGATTTACCCGAAGATTATGCAAATTTAGGTGGAAATCAAGTTTATAAAAGTTTTAGTATCATGGAAGAACTCAGAGCTATTTCAAGAACTTGTTTTTCAAATAATACTTTAATTTATTCAACATTTAAGCACAATTCATTTCAAAGTTTAAAGGAAATTATTGGTTTTGATCTTGAAAATAAAGGGATGCCTATTTCAAACTCGGATCAAATTTTACTTACTTGTGGTGAAAAACATGCAATCGATATTATTTTAAATGGTTTTCTTAATAAAAATGACTATCTTGTTCTTGAATCACCAAGTAGTGATTTTTTTTTCTACTCTGATTTACTAAAAAAATATAATATAATCTCAATAGAACGCTCTTTCGAAAAGTTACATTTAACAGAAGAAAAAATTTCAGAAATAAAAAATAAGAAACCCAAAGCTTTTATAATATATACAAACTGTCATTGTCCTACTGGAGGTTCTCTTACTGCAATAGAAAGACATAGTCTTATAAAAATTGCAAAAGAAATAAATGCAATAATTATAGAAATAGATATTTATAGTGATTTAAATTATGATGAGTTTATTATACCTAATTTAGCAACTATTGAAGGTTTAAATAATTCATTTTACATTTCTGGTTACTCTAAAGTATTTGCTCCTGGTCTAAAAATCGCATATGTTGTTTCAAGTATAGCAAATATTAAATATCTTTATACACTATATATTGCACAATGTATTTCTCCTTCAATTATAGATCAACAAATAATTTATGAACTTATAATTAGAGGAGTTTTAAAAAAACATACTGCAAAACTAAAAAATACTTTTCGTTCTAAACGCGATACCTTAATTGCTATGTTGAAAAAACTTTCCCCGCAAGGTTCAAAATGGAACCAACCGGATTCTGGAATGTATTTGTGGTTTGAATTTCCCCCCGGTGAAAATCTACACGTAGTTGAAGAGCGTGCCTTAGAAAAAAAAATATCAATAGCACCTGGTTATTACTTTTCAAAAGATAGCAAACATTATAATTTTATGCGTATCAATTTTGCAAATTTAGAGCCTGTTTTAATGTATAATTCTTTAGAAACTTTATTTTCAATTTGGCGGAATGCTTCTTCAAGAAAATGGATAATAAAAAATGATCGAAATACCTAATCAAAAAGCAAATATTGGTTTTTATTTTCATATACCTTTTTGCCCGCATATATGTCCTTACTGTGATTTTACTAAAACAGCAAAATTTACAAAAAAAGACATTTCTCTTTACTTTGACGAATTAGAGGAACAGTTAATTTACTTTATTGAGAATCTAAAAGAATATTATCAACAGGATGTAACAATTTATTTTGGAGGAGGAACTCCTGGATTATTTGAAGCTTCAACTTATCAACGCTACTTTAATATTATAAATAAATATTTTAAAATTGAAGAAGCTACATTAGAGACCAATCCATTAACTAATTTTAAAAGGCGTTTAATTGACTACAGAAAAGTTGGTTTTACTAGAATTACTCTTGGTGCACAGTCACTTTGTCCAACTACATTAAAAATATTAGGAAGGAAACATACTCCTCAAAACGTAATCGAAAACTTAGCTTGGGCAAATTCTGCAGGTTTTAACAATATTCAAGTTGATTTAATTTATGGTTTAAGAAAAGAACTTCGTTCTAAAACATTAACACAAGAAATTAATGAACTAATAAAATATGGCACTACTGGTATTTCAGCATATGCATTAACTATTGAACAAAGAACCTTATTCGCAAATACAAACTACTCAGATGAAGAAAATGCAGTAAACGAATATTTAGAAATACTAAAAACTTGTACAGAATTATCCCTACAACAAGTAGAAACAAGCAATTTTTCAATGTTTGCCACAAAACATAATAACTTATATTGGTACGGAAGACCCTATATAGGACTAGGGACAGGTGCGCATGGATTACTTCCACAAACATCTGATTTTCCTTTTGGACTAAGATATAGAATAGGACCTAGTACATTTACCGCCTTAGAAGCTGGAAATGATAAATTAATCTTTACTGACAAAATTGAGAGAGGGAAAAATTTTTCTATTCATTATGAAAATCCACGTACTCAAAGAGAATATATTGATGAAATGATATTTACCTTATTAAGAACTCCAAATGGAATTCCTTTGTCTTGGTTGGATAAATACATTACTAGAAATGATTTTCTTGAAAAAATTAACAAAAATCCTAAATTTTCCAGAGCTATTGAAGAAAAAAATATTTTAATCTTTAGTAATCACATAGCACTTTCGGCTAAGGAAAAAATTCGTGGCGACTTATGGGCAAGTGATTTTATTTCCTTGATTTAATTTTTTTTTACCTTAATATATAAATTAATAATCTTTCTCTTGTGCTTTATATTTGAGGTTTCTCTTTTTATGAAGAGCTCATTGAAAATATTTATTTTTATATTTTTTATTAGCTATTCATTAAAGAGTTTTTCGCAAGTTGATCCAACAATTCCACTTCAACAAAGGAATTTACAAAATAATTTAGTAAATCCTGTGATAAATGAAAATCCCTTTATTGAGCAAAAATTTCCTACACAAAATAATCAAAAAATTTTTAAAAAACCAAGTCAAAAAACAATTAACAGTAATATCAAAGATGAAAATAATAAAAATGAAAATATAAAAGAAGATGAAATTTCTGATGAAGAAAGTAATAATAAAGAGGAAAAAAAAGCTGATAAAGATGATAAAAATTCAGAAAAAAAAGATGCTGATAATGATGAAGGATTATTTGGATCAATACGTATAGGACCAATGGTAGGTTTTGGAATTATTAATGGACCAAATATAAGTATTGAATCTAAATTATGGCGTTATATAGGATTATCTGCAAGTTATAGTTATTTTAATGAATTTGATTTATTTAGATCAAAACAATTAAAGTCTATGTTAAATTCTTCTCAAGATTTTCAATTTGATACTTTGAAATTATCGTATTGGCAATATGAAGGAAAATTAAGCATATTTCCTTTTGGAGGAAGTTTTTTTATAGGAGCTGCATATGGAAAACGACAATTTTTCTTTAAATCTACAGGTAATATAAATTTAACAGTTGCAAATTTTCCTCAGAGATTAAATACCCCATTTGTTGATACGCTCGCTATTAATTCAACTTACTGGACTCCACAAATAGGACTACTTGCCACTTGGAGTGGGAGTTTTGGTTGGTTTGCAATTGGAACAGAAATTGGAGCGCAACTAACCCTAGATGTTTCTGTTGAAAATAATATAAATTTAACAGATCCAACGGTTCAGCAATATATATCTTATGCAGTTCAATCACCTGAATATGCATCCTTAAATGATCAATTAAGGAAAACTATTACTGAAAACTTAAAGGCTTATCCTATAATATATTGGAATATTTTAAAAATTGGTTGGATATTTTAAACTTACGCTAATTTACCTATAAAAACTTTGCGCATTCTTATAAAAAATTTTTTCACAAATATCATTCGCAAATGAATCAGAAATAATTTTAATATCATTTAAAGTAAAAGGTTTTGGCGCTCGTGTTGAAGGAAGATCTGTTCCAAACATAATATTATTTGGATTAACATTTACAAATTCTTTCATGGCCCCAATAGGATCAAAATTTAGTCTTCCAAAGCCAGTCGCTTTCACAAAAACACCTTTTTCAATCAACTTTTTTAATATTGGTAATCCTTCTTTGCTTAAACCCAAATGATCAATAGAACATTTAGGGATTTGCAGAATTTGTTGCTGAATAGAAGATAACTCTTTAGAGTCAATATAAATCTCAGTATGCCAACCGCACAAGGAAAATACTTTTTGGCTAAAATAAACTAAATCTTTTAAAGTTGCTGATCCACCACGTTTAATATTGAATCTTACAGCTTTAATCCCTGAAGCGTTTAAAGCTAAAATTTCATTATCAGGAGTATCAGCAGGTATTTGGGTAACACCAACAAAGTTACTACCTAATGTTTTTAAGGCATCTTGTAAGTAACTCTGATCAAATGCCTGAAATGAACCTGAAACAACAGCTCCTCCCACAAGATCAAAATGTTCTGCTGCACTAAGGTAATTTGTTGCATTAAATTCATCAGGAATAAATCCATTATTAGGAACTAATGGAAACCTTTTATCAATAATATGAAAATGGGCATCAAATATTTTAATAAAATTCTCCTTTTCAAGTCAGGAGAATAATATCATTTTTTTTGTGAAAAGAAATGATTTGTTATCATTCTTTCTACATCATATTTTGCACCACCAGCATTTGGAAACTCCTTATAATTCCAATTTGGGCAAGAAGCTGTTTTTGTCTTTGTATTTTCTAACTCATAACCTAACAAAGGCTCTGTATCACTTTCAGAATCTTTTTGATTTTCAGCTTCGACTTCAGGAGAAAGATATCTAACACTGACCAGTCCCCAACCAGGAACTGCATAACTTGATACACCAACTAATGAATAATCTTCGCCATATTGTGAAGTACAAATGTTTTTTAAATCTTCACAAAAGTTTTTTGCATCATTCGCATTTTGAAATTCATATTTTATATCTAAAACAATATTAAAATGTTTATTTAATGAAGGAGCTCCTTTGAGCCAAGTCCACTCTTCAGTTTGGGTAGTGATTTTTTTTATGCCTTTATATTTATTATTAAAATTTTCATTTTTTGTAGCCCATTTCCATTTATAAGTATTTTTTTCATTAACGCAAAATAAATACGAACCCTTGAATGTCTCTACTAAAGGTGCAAAAATATTTGCATTAGCAGAAAATGTTGTTAATATTGGAAAACTTATTAATGCTATTTTCAATACATTTTTCATAATAATTTAATCCTTATTATATAAAATAATAAATATTACGAATAATTTATATTTTTTTATAAAATAAATTAATCGTAATATTTGTTTAGCAATAATTGTACCAATTTTTTTATTTCTATTTACAATTTTAAGTGTATAATTTAAATTAATATTTTTTTTAAATTGAATTTTATTAAAATTATTTTTAAAAATTAAACTTTATTTTTTTAAATATATTAAAAAATAAAAAATTTAAAATTATATTTATTATTTTTTAATTCTAGAAGAAAAAACCTCATCTTTAAAAAGATGAGGTTGTAATTTTATCTACACAATTTATCAAGTAAATATCTTAGACCGTAAGCTCCCGTCGAAGAATTTTCTAAAGCCCAAGTATTTTTTACAGATGTCCCAAGCTCTATAGTATCTTGTTTTCCTAAATCATTGAAGTAATATGCTTGATAAACAACTGTTCCCAAGTCTGTTGGTACCACATTTCTTTTTATGACAGCATTTTTGGCATCGTTTAGCATTAAATTAATTCCACCACCAAAAGAAATCGGTTTTTCTTGAACAACTGCTGCAAAACCAGCAATATATCTCATTTTCACTTTATTTTGATAAACAGTGCATTCTATTGCTGTATTGTATCCAGCAGCTACCTTACCCGTTGCTGTTACTTTAGATAACAATGGCAATTCATCCGCTGCAAAGACAGAATAAGGTAACAAAATTGAACTTAAAAATAATTTATTAATATTCATTTTTTCCTCTTTTTTCAATGATTAATCATAACAGTAATAACGTACTATTTCATTTTAAAAAAAGATGCAACTAAAATTTGTTTTATTCTATTTTTTTTAAGTAACTTTTTGGACTACTTTTTCAGCAATTTTTGCAAAGGTTTCCATAACTCCTAAACCTTGAATTGCGACAGATTGAACACAATCAGAAGAATCTAGATTATAATTTTTTTGGAGAGTTTCTAATGGAAGAGCATCATAAGAATCAGAATGATTCATTTGATAAATAATAGGAATTTGTTTAAAATCAAGTTGAATAGAATCAAACATTTTTTTAACTTCAGTAATAAAAGAAAGATTTTTATCCAAAAAACGAACTCTGCTATCAATTACATTAACAATACCATCTATACCTAATAATAAGCTAATATTTACTGTAGGCCATAATTGATGTGAAGGAAGTGTATAAAGATGAATTCGAGCATTCCTTTCAGCTATTTTGCCATAACTAACAGGAAGAAAATCAAAAAAATTGTTCCTGGGTAATTCTGCAATTATATCATTTAATTCAATGCTACTATCATTAGCCATTGTTTCACAAAATAGCGCTTGAATATTTGCAGTCTTCCCTGCATTTTTACTCCCAATATATAATACTTTAAAATGAATATCACCCGTTGCTTCGTTAATAAAAGCCATTAAATAACCTCATCATTCAATGCAAAAAAAGCAATTTTAGGTTGTTCTCTATATTTTTCTTTCATACTTAGTGACAGCTCTTTAACTTCAGCAGAAATAAGAAGGCTTTCTCCACCTTGTAGAGTTATGGCCTCTTGAGTTGTTTCCAACTTCACTTCTCCACCCCAGACAGTAGCTAAAGTAAAGCTATCTTTTTCAATAGAAGTATAACCTGTTTTTTGTTGATTATAAAAAATTTGGAGTGAAAAAGGATTATATTGATTTCCATGAAATACTTTTCCATTTTCCATTTTCTGAATCAATAGTTTTTCTAAATCTTTTCCTCTTGGAAGATTCCAATCAATTGCCATTAAAGATTCGTTCACATGCAATTCTCTAGGTTTACCCTGATCAGAACGTATTCCATTTTCATCATACAATCTTTTCCAATCAGAAATTCTCCAAGTTTTACCTGATTTTTTTGGCAAAACATATTGTGGTTCAGCCAAAAATACTCCAGGCCCTACAGCATGAACACAACCTGGAGGGACTGAAATATAATCATACATTTTTGGATAATATTTATTTAGACACTTTTCTAATTCATCATTTAGTAAGTATTCTATAATTTCTTGCTTAGAAAGCTCTTCTTTAAATCCTAAATAAACATAGCCATTTTTTTCAACATTTAAGATTAACCAGCTTTCTGGCTTACCACATTCATTTTCAGAAAGTAACGGATTTCCATTTTTAGGATGTAATTGAACAGATAAATTATCATTAGCATGCAACCACTTTAGCAATAATGGAGAATGAGCTCCATATTTATTTGCTACTTTTTCTCCTAAAATTAAGGATGAATTCTTCTGCAAAATGTCTGTTAATGGAATTTTATCTTGTTCATTTATGCAAACAAAAGATGGATAACTTTTATCGGTTGATATCTCCCAGCTTTCCCCAATAAAATTTGGAATAACTGCATTTGCTTTTGGAAAATAGGTTTTCTTTAGGGCAGATATTTGAGTCCCTCCCCAAGGAGTTTTAACAATAGGAACAAAATTAAAAGGATCAACTTTAAAAAAATGTGAAGTCATTTGGTCAAAAGCTCTCTTAAATTCTCATAATTTTCTCTGGCTTCTCTAAAACGATCTTGAGATCCTCCTTTATCAGGATGAAAATACTTTGCCTTTTCTAAAAATCGTTTTCTAAGCTCTTCCCCGCCTACAATTTTTAATTCTTCTAAAGTTGAAAAGCTATAAAAATTTAAAAGATCTTTAATTTTTTCGGGACTAATTGTTGCTTGTTTTTTTCTCCGAAATGATTCATCAAAATAATGGAAAAAATTATCTAAAATTTTCTTCAAAGATTCTTCATCAATTTCTTTAAAATTATGAATGTTTAGATAAAATTGAGCTATTTTTGCTTGCACCGAACATTCACTATAAATTTCTTCTCCCCAAAATTTTTCTCTCAAATGATTACTACAAAATAATTCACTAGTGACATGGTTACAAAAAGGGAGACTATACGCATCAAATGCTCTGCAATAAGTAACGTCTCTTAACACAAAATGACAACCAACAGCAGAAAATCCTACAATTGGAATGGACTTTGCTTGTCCCCAAAAATTTGGATGCAAATAGTTTTCTAACTCTTGATAATTTAAAGAAAACTCTTTTCCAAAAAGAATATCGTATTCATTTTTTACTGAAAGATAAGATGAACTTCTTAATAATTTAAGCGCAGATAGATGAAATAATGAGTTAAGTTCAACTATTTTATGTCTTAAGGCAAAAATAAACGCAAGTAAATTTAAATTTCCGCTCCCAAACATTTTACTTGAAATTTCTTTAGGCAAAATTTTTCTTAAAATATCTGAGTCGGAAATTTTTGAGATTTCAGCATGCTTTAAAGCTTGTGTTTCATGATGAAATTGAAATTCTTGAAACAAATTTTTTTCTTTGAAAACGAGAATCAAAGACTCTAATGAAATTATTTTAAGCAATTGCTCAAACATTTTCTTCCAGCTCAAATATTTTATGTAGCGCAGCTATATAACCATATGATCCTAGCCCTGAAACCACTCCATTGGCAATAGGACTAATATATGACTTATGACGGAATTCTTCTCTGGCAAAAATGTTACTTAAATGCACTTCAAAAATGGGAATATTTTCCTGCCTGAAAACTTCTAGAGAATCTCTTAGCGCAATACTTGTATGTGTATAACCTGCTGGATTAATAATAATTCCTGCTAATCTTTTATTAATTTTTTCTTTTTTAGAACTGCAATATTCAATATATTTTTCATTGAGAAAGTTAATAATTTCACCTTCCACATTGTGTTGAAAATCATCTACTTTTATCTTCTTTTCTTTTGCAATACTTTTTATTTCGTCAAGAATATTTGCTAATGTCTTAGTCCCATAAAGATGCGGTTGTCGTTTTCCTAAAATTCCTAAATTTGGTCCATTGATAACTAAAATAGTATTCATTTTTTTCCTATATTATATTTTATTAATAATTATTAATACGCATTTTGATTTCAATTTTTTCAAGAATTTTTGTAAGTACTTCTATTTTTTTTAATCTAACTTGCTCTTTATTTTTATAAATATCAACATTTTCTTTTATTTTTAGAAAAGTTTCATCTTCAAAAATAAGCTTATTTTTTTCAAAAGCAAAAAAATCTTTCAATGATTTAATTCTATGAAAAACTTTTAATCTGTCATAGTTTTGATTTAAAAATAAATGATTCATTCAAAACCCTTTAAAATTTATCAAGCATTTTCATCTTAACAATTTAGGAACAAAGGGCAAGATAGATAATTGGTAAAATTTTTCCTACTAAAAAATATATAGAAATATTTGTTACGCTACCTGATTTGAGCCTGATGGTTTTGAAGGGAAATGAGTGGTATAAAGTTCTTGAATTTTTGGATTAAAAATTTTTGCCCAATGATAAATATAGTGTCTGGTTGTATTACTTGTTAAAGGATGAAATACTATTTTATCAATAGTTCCATTTTCAAGACAATTGATAACATCATCAAAATTATAACAAATATTTTTTGCTGCACAAAATATTCTTTGTCCAGATGGAACATTTTCAGGAATAAAATAAATTGTTTTATCCAAAGAAACAGGAACAGGCTCTTCAGATTCTGTTACATTATTTTTTTTAGATTTTTTGGGCATTGCGCCGGGCTCCTGAATCTTTAATGAATTAATGATCTTGCCGCTAGCATCGTTCCGAAAGTTGCTGAAGTTTAACCAATATTGACTAATCAGTCAAGACTTCTTGGGAAAAATCTTTGCTAATTTTTCCCACTGGAGCCAAATCCACCAGCCCCTCTTTCAACTCTTTTGACATGAATTCCAGGCAATTGAAGAACTAAAGCACAAACGCCTTGTGCAATTCTATCTCCAACTTGAACGGAAAAATCGACTTTTGAGTGGTTAATAAGCGTTACCATAATTTCCCCTCTATAATCGGCATCAATGGTACTTGGTGAATTTAATACAGTTATTCCTTGCTTTAATGCTAAACCGCTTCTGGGACGAATTTGAATTTCAGGAATAACTTGATAATCAAGATTTCCCACTTTTAATTTTTGTTCACTTACAGATTCAACTATTCGCAATCCTGTTTTGATTAGTCTCCATTCCCCTGGAGGAATACTTGTATTTTCATTGGCACAGATATCAAATCCTGCTGACTGACTTGTCGCATAAAATATTTCACCAATTCCTGAATGTTCCAATTTTAACATGTATTTACCCTTACTTGATAATCTTAATTTCTAAATGAAGTCACATTCAAAGCTTGACCTCTTACTCTACAACTGATATTCGAAAAGTTCTCAGGTAGGTCAGTAGCTCCAATGGTAGAGCGGCTGATTCCAAATCAGCTTGTTGGGGGTTCGAGTCCCTCCTGGCCTGCCACTTGTTGTCTCTATCAGCACAGCCTGAGCATCTCAATAACACATATCATCATCTTCTATCTCTGTCTTATATGGTTCTATAATAGGTTTACCTTTATTTTCAATTAACTTATCTATAACAGGACCACAACGAGTGGCCTTACAACCACCACTTCCACTCCCTGTTGCGGTATTTACTTTATCTCTTGTATCAGCACCTTTTGTAATTGCTTCGCAAATTTTACCTTGCTTAATACCTTTACAAATACACACAACTTTAATTTTTGCTTTGATTTCTTCAATGGAGAGTTTTTTTTCACTATTCATGCAAAATTACTCATTTTCGCTAATTTTGTTTACTACATCATTACAATAATTATCTAATGAATGAACAATAGATTCTTCTAATTCCAAATAATGTTTTAAAAACTTTGGTTTAAAATTCTTATTCATTCCAAGCATATCTTGTAATACAAGAATATTCCCGTCACAATGATTTCCTGAACCAATCCCTATTGTTGGAATTTTTAATGCTTTTGACAACTCTTCTGCTAGATTTGGAGTTATCAGCTCTAGAACAATTGCAAAGCATCCAGCATTTTGAAGAAGCTTTGCTTCCTTTAAAAGCCTTTTTTTATCGCTTTCATTTTTGCCCTGTATTTTGTACCCACCTAAAGCATGCACACTTTGTGGCATTAATCCTATGTGACCCATAACAGGAATTCCATGCCTTGTTAAATGATTGATTTGTTCACAAATTTCAGATGTTGCCCCCTCAATTTTGACTGCTTCAGCCCCCGACTGCATAAGTAGTCCAGCATTTTCCATCGTTTCCTTGATAGAAATTCCTACACTTAAAAAAGGCATATCACCTATTAAAAGAGGTGTTTGTAATGAATTTCTAACACACTTAATGTGATATGACATTTGTTTTACAGTTACAGGTAAAGTTGAATTTTTACCTTGTATCACATTTCCCAAACTATCTCCCACCAACACAATGTCCATTTTAGAAAGCTCAATTAATCTTGCAAAAGACGCGTCATAACAGGTAATTGCAGAAATTTTAACACCTTTTTTCTTCATTTCGAGAAAATCATGAATACGTACTTTTTTTCTTTTTTTATCAATGATTGACATTTTAGTTTCTGAATACACCATATTAAAGAACCTTTTATGTTGCAAGAAATTCGACCGAAAAACGTTCATATCTTTCGACATCAGGTTTTTTATAGTATATTTGAAACTGGTTTTATAGAGGAGGAAATATCAGCATGTTTAAAAGAATATTTCTTTTCATGATGGTAAATATTTTAGTCATGGTGACAATTTCCATTGTCACATCTTTGCTTGGTGTAAATCATTATATGTCAGCAAGAGGAATTAATTATTCCTCTCTTATGATATTTTGTCTAATTTGGGGCTTTGGTGGAGCCTTTATTAGCCTTGCTATATCACGTTGGATAGCAAAGTTTTCGATGGGAATTAAACCAATAGATCCAGAAAACTGTACGCCAACAGAAAGAAATCTTTACAACAGAGTTGCAAAATTAGCACAAAAAGCTGGATTACCTAATACTCCTGAAGTTGGTATTTATGAAAGTGCAGAATTAAATGCTTTTGCAACTGGTCCTTCGAAAAAAAGATCACTCGTGGCAGTTTCCACAGGTCTTTTAGAAAGAATGGATCAACAAGAAGTAGAAGGGGTACTGGCTCATGAAATTTCACACATTGCTAATGGCGACATGGTCACCATGACTCTTATTCAAGGTGTCGTGAATGCCTTTGTCATGTTTTTTGCTAGAATTATCGCTTTCGCAACCACCCAATTTGTTAAAGATGACATCCGCCCATTAGTAAACATGATAGTGGTAATTGTCCTTGAAATATTGTTTAGTATTTTAGGTTCAATTGTAATAGCTTGGTTTTCAAGAATGCGTGAGTTTAAAGCAGATTTAGGTGGTGCACAATTAGCTGGTAAATCAAGTATGATCGCAGCTTTGGCGGCATTACAAAGAGTATATGAGAATCCCTTACCTGAAGGTGAGGAAACTCCTAAATCAATTGCAGCTTTTAAGATTTCTAATAAATCTTCTTTATTACATATTTTCTCAACTCACCCTCCGCTTGATGTTCGCATTCAAGCTTTGAAACAAAATAATTTAATTATGTGAGTTAGTTTGTCATTTTTTATTCTTAGTAGGAACTTAAGTTAATTAAGTTCCTTTTTTTTGTTCCGAATTTTCAACAACTAGAAATACTATTAAGGAAAATCCATGCTTGGATTTAACGGAACAAAAATTTTTTTTAAATACAGGAAAATAATATTTAATATATTACTCATCAATGTTTTTTTTATGCAAATAAATGGATATGCTCAAGAACTACAACGAGAATTTCGATCAGCCGAATTTCTTGGAAAAGGAGATGTTGGTATTGCAACAGCAAAAGGAATGGATGCTGTTTTTTACAATCCAGCAGGAATAGCACAAGGAAAAGGTATTTTAAGTGAAATTGTTGCTGTAAGCCCTCAACTAGAAGGAACACAAAACTTAAAACAATTGTATGATAGTTATAATGGAGGCAATAAGAGTGCCTTACAAGTTTTAGCTGAAAATCAAAATAGTGTTTTTAGTGCTGCTGCTCAAAACTATTCTGGAGTCATTTTTAGAAAAATTGCCTTAGGTTTTATGGACAGAGCAAATGCAAATGCTTTTGAAGGAATTGATCCAAATACAGGAGTTCCGACCGCAAATATCTATGCAGCAAATAGAACAGGTGTTTATTTAACTCTCGCACATGATTTTTTAAATGAAAGATTGTATTTTGGTATGAATGGCAAGTTCCTACAAAAAAAGGAACTAAATCTATCTATTTCCGCATTAAGTGCTGAATCTCAACTATCAAATAGTGGATTATCAACTGTAATAAATAATAACTTAAATCAAGGTTCTGGCGTAGGAGCTGATTTAGGTACAATGCTTATTTTAAGTAAGGAATACTCAACTCAACTAGGAATTGTTTGTAGAAATATTGGCATGCAATATCGATGGGTTCCTGATGGAAATAATCAACCAACCGCAGAACCCACTGTCTTAGATGCAGGTTTTAGCACTTCTTTTGGTACAAAAAAAAGCAAAGTAACAGTTTCTACTGATTTGAGAGACGTAACAAATAATCAAAATGTTGTAATTTCTAAAAGAATTCACATGGGTCTTGAATATTCATTATTAGAACAATTTGGAATAACAACTGGTATTAATCAGGGCTATCCTACATTTGGAGTATTTTTTAATGCAAAAGTTATTAAAGTAGAAACGGGAATTTACACAGAAGAAATAGGTTCAAGAGCGGGTGAATATCCGAGCCAAAGAATTTATGGACGAATTGTACTTGGGTGGTTGCTATGAGAAAAAAACTTATTGTCATTCGAAATAAAATATTTTTAATATTTATAAATATACTTATTACCAGTTGTGGAAATAATGGAAATTTATTTTCAGACCTACCACAACGTGATACCAAACAAAAAGCTGAAGATGCTATTAATTCAGGTGATTATAATTCTTCAATTAGTTTATTAGAACCTTATGTATCTGCTAATTCTAGCGACCAGCAGGCAATAGGATTACTATCAACGTCTTATTTACTAGCTGCAGGAATAAATATTTTAAATATGGCAGTTTCAATTATAAGTAATAACGGAAGCTATAAAAATAATTTACAAACTGTCTTAGCAATTATGCCATCAGCTTCACAAAACAATATTAGTCTAGTAACAAAAGCCGTAAATACTTTAAGTTTAATTCCCTCAAGTCAAAGAAACTCTAACCAAAATTATATGTTAGCAATTGCCAATGCAAGTTTAGCTATGCTAACTATAAAAGCAGACTGTTTAAATACAGCTGGTTCCATTTCTACTACCTTAACATCGGCTATGAGCACCACAGATGCTACAAATATTTATAATTACTTAAGCTCAGCTCAAACAATCTTTAATAGCGCAGGTATTTCTTCAGGAAATAGCTCTGGTTCAGGAATTTTAGCAAACTTTATAAATCAAATTAATTCTACAACCGGTGGAACAAATTCGGCAAAAGTTATTAATTTCATTAATTCACAGGCTTAACTAAGACAAAATCTACTAGCCTTTTTTATTGAAAAAGTTTACAAATAATTTTCTAAAGGAGGCTTAAAATGTTAATTTCATGTATTCAAACTAATCCACAAAATGACGTTAAAGAAAATGTAAAAAATATAATTTCACAAATTAAAATAGCTGCCAAAGATGGTTCAGAAATAATTGTGTTGCCAGAAATGTTTAGTTATATGGGTGATGAAAAACAAAGGAAACAGACCAAAAGTAAGATTAATGAAGATATCTTTAAAGAACTCCAAGAAGTATCTAAAGAAAATAAAATAATTTTGGTAGCTGGAAGTCACTCAGAAGAAATTGCTGGTAATCCAGAAAAGGTTTTTAACACTTGCGTTACTTACAATAAGTCTGGAGAAATAATTTCAATTTACAGAAAGTTACATTTATTTAATTTAAAAGATACAGATGGGAAACCTCTATATTGCGAAAGTAATTCTTATGAATATGGTTCTATGGCAGAAGACTACACTTTAGTCACTTCTGAAGGTAATTGGAAAGCTTTAAACATAATTTGTTACGATTTAAGGTTCCCTGAAAATATAAGAAATCAAAAAAACTTTCCATTTGATATTATTTTTGTTCCCGCTGCATTTACTTGGCAGACTGGTAAAGAACACTGGGAAATTTTATTACGAGCTAGAGCAATTGAAAATCAATGTTATGTTGTTGCTTGCAATCAAACAGGATTTTTCTATAATAACCAGAAGAGAAACTATGGAAACAGTATGGTAATTGATCCTTGGGGGCAAATAGTTGCAAGAATGGATGAAGAAGTTGGAATTTTATCAGCACAAATAAGTAAAGATAAAATTTTAGAGTCACGTGCAAAATTACCTGCAATAGTTGATAGGAAAATTAAGTAACAATGTCATTTCCATTAAATAAACAAGTAATTATTTGGATTCTTGCTTCTGCTTTGTTTATGGAAATGATGGATGCTACTATTTTAAATACGGCCATACCCAATATTTCACTTGCATTTAATACCAACCCAGTAAATTTAAAATTAGCAATTACAAGCTATCTTATTAGTTTAGCTATTTTTATTCCTATCAGTGGTTGGGCTGCAGATAATTATGGAACAAAAAATGTTTTTTCAACTTCCATAATCGTCTTTTCTATCAGCTCAATTTTTTGCGGACTTTCAAATTCATTACTAGAGTTATCTATCTTTAGAGCATTGCAAGGATTTGGCGCTGCAATGATGACTCCTGTAGCAAGACTTATCATGGTGCGTGTTTTCCCACCATCAGAATTAGTTAAAGCAACAATGTATATTTTTTTACCTGCTTTAACAGGACCAATACTAGGTCCTTTAGTTGGCGGTCTAATTACCACTTATACAACATGGCGTTGGGTATTTTTTATCAATATTCCAATTGGAATTATAACTTTTATTTTAGCACAAAAATATATAATTAATGAACAATCTGAACATAAAATAAAACCAGATTTCCTAGGATTTTTTTTAATAGGAACTTCTCTATCTTGTTTTGCAATTTCTATGGAATTTATAGGTGAATCTATTTTACCTACTTTAATTTTAAAAGTTCTTTTATCAATAGGATTAATAACTTTTATTATGTTCATATTCCATGCAATTCATTATAAAGAAAAATCTATTTTAAATTTGCAATTGTTTAAAATTAGAACTTATCGGATAGGAGTCTTAGGAAACTTTATATCTTATATTGCAACAGGTGGTGTTTCTTTTTTATTACCCTTATTATTTCAATTGCAATTTCAATACTCGCCTATAAAATCTGGTTTACTTATAGCACCAATGGCAATTGGAGCTTTTACAATGCGAGGAATTTCGTCTCGATTTATTAAAAAATTTGGATTTAAAAAAATTATCGCCGCTTCTCCTTTTGGAATTTCTTTTGCATTATTGCTTATAGCTCAAATAGAGCATACTAGTAGCTATTTATATATTTGCATATCCTGTTTTCTTTTAGGGTTTTTTAATATCTTACTATTTTCCAGCAATGGACCTTTAATTTATGTTGATGTCCCAAAAAATAAATCAGCAAACGCAACTAGTTTAGATATTACTATAAGACAATTTACTTCAGGAATTTCTGTTGGTTTTGTTTCTTTTTTACTTTTAACATTTTTAGATTCTCTAAAAACAGATATTTTTAAATTTGATGGCTTAAAAGCATTCCATTACACCTTATATATTTTAGCTGGTATAATATTATTGCAAGTTTTCGTAGGTTTTGGTCTCAAAACCTACGATGGGGAAAATGCATCAAAAAATGCAACTTAAACAACAAACCAAATTCGTACTAATTAAAAAGGGCTTAGTTCACTATAAATTTAAATTCTTACTTACAATTCCTTCATACTCTCCAGAATTTTTCATTGACATAAGAAGATGATCAATTTTTAATTTTAATTGAGTATAATCTCTTTTTTTACTAAATCCAAGATAACTTTTTATCGTTTCTACTTTAGGGCTTAGTTTTTGATAATTTTTCACATCCATGTTTAATTTTTTCATCAGATATTCTATCACTTTTTCACTTCCTACAATCACATCATATCTATCAGATTGTAATTTTAATAGACATTTCTCGTAATCCCAACTCTCTTCTATAGTAAGATTATTTTCTTTTACACCTTTTACAAAACCATCTCCATAATAAGCACCTCTAGTATATCCTATTGTTTTATTTTTTAAATTCTTATACTCACCATTAAAAACTAAATCATTGCTTTTTTTCTTAAAAAATACCATGTTTTGTAAAATTAAAGGTTCTTTATTATAGGTCATAATTTTATCTCTTTCAGGGGACTTATTAACTGTAAAAATAATATCTGCCTTACCTATTTCAATTTCCTTATGTGAACGGTTCCATGGCTGTATAATAATTTCATATTTTATTTTTAATTTGCTAAAAATGTACTTAACTAGTTCAGCAGAAGCACCTTTAATAACATTATTATCCTGATATATATAAGGAGGATAATCTCTGGTTACTATAATTAATTTTTTTTGTTCCGCAAAGGTATTAAAATGAATGAAAAAAAATGTTACAAGAATAATTTTTCTCAAGTATATAGACATGCAAAAACCTCTTTTTTAATTCATGTAAATCACTTAGGAAAATATTATCATTTTTTTTGAAAAAAATTTAAATACTAATGATTCCAACAATTATTAGCTGTAGAGTAATTATTGAAATAAGAGCCCATAAAATACCACCTAGAATAAAAGGTCTAAATCCAACTTTTTTAATAACTTCTTTTGTTAAATTTGTCCCAATTAAAAATAAAGTAAGAACAAGTAACTTTTTAGATATTGAATTTAATTGTGATCCATATTCATTCACAATTGGTATCCATGTAGCCGCTGCAGCTGCCATTAAAAATCCTAAAATAAACCATGGCCTATTCTTTTTTTGTTTTTCAGGTTTGTTTTCTACCGCTTTAAAATTTTTTTTGTCATAAAAGTAAGATATTATAACCGCAAATGGTATTATCCAAAGAGCCCTCCCTAGCTTGACTGTAGTCGCAATTGCTAATGCCTTCTCTCCGTATTGATAACTTGCTCCAATCACCGAACTGGTATCATGAATAGCAAGTGCACTCCATAAGCCAAATTGCTCTTGGGTAAGGTTAAAAAAGCTTCCTATTTGAGGAAATATAAATAAGGCTAAAGCATTATATAAAAACACCACAGCTAATGAAGCACTTATGGCTGTACTAGACGCTTTTATGGATTGAGATAAAACAGCTATTGCACTTCCACCACAAATAGCCGTGCCAAATGAAACAAGTGATGATTGTTCAGAGTTTATTTTTAAATATTTTCCTAAAACATAACCAACTAAAATTGTTAATAAAATACCAATAATAGAATAGAATAACCCTGTCCGCCCCACATTTAATACAGTTATTAAATTCATTCCAAAACCAAGGCCTACAATTGACCAGCTTAAGAACCTTTTACTCCACAATTGAGTCAAAGATTGATACTTATTACCAAAAAATAGGGAATAAAAAATCCCTAAAACAAAGGCAAGAGTTCCATCTAATTTTGAAAAACTTGGAAAAAATTGCGGAAAAAGAAAAACTACAATTATAAATAAGAAAAAAACTATGCTGTTTATCATTAAGACTTCCTAATTTAATATGCAATACAAGTTGACCTTTCAGCTTGCTTGAGGTAGTAAGGCCTTCACTGCGGATGTGGTGAAATTGGTAGACACGCACGTTTGAGGGGCGTGTGCGCAAGCATGGCGGTTCGAGTCCGCCCATCCGCACCATTTTATTTTTCATAAAAAAAGCTTTTATTTTATAAAGCAGTTATTCAGATTAGTCCACTTCAAGTTTTAGTCATTTATCCCTAATTGCAATATTTTTAATAAATTACTTTATTTTTTGTCTAGTCGTAGAATTTTTTGTATTTTTTCTTAATTATATATTTTACGCTGGTTTATTTACTTTTGCCAATTCTATTATTTCAATAATTACCTTATTTTCGGTATTTTCTTTGATATTATTCGCTTTTTCGATTTCACTTTTTACTTTTGAAATACTTATATTTGGTGAAAATTGAATAAAGTAAACTCCAATATTTTTTACTGATTTTGTGACTTTATAATCAGTACTATTAGGTAATATTAAATTTTTGCTTGGTTGAATTTTAACAATAACTGTATGTGTAATAATACCAAAATTACTTGTATTTTTATTATAAACTACTTCATAATTAATCTTTGTTTTATCTTTATTTTCTTCGTCAGAGATTGCATCTTTTTTATGAATTACGAAATTATCTATGACAAGCTGATCATCTTTTATATAAACATCATTTTTATCACTTTGAAAATTAGCTTTTTTTTCCGCCACAATATTATTATAAGTCATAAAAATATTATTATCTTGCGCAATACTTTCTTTTTCATACTGTTTTATAGATTCAGAATAGTTTTTTTGAATAACCGAAGGAGAATCTGTTTGTGCTGAAGAATTTCTATCTAAATTTTTACAACTGGTAATTAATAATAATAGCATCCAAAAAGCAGAAAAATGTAATATATTCATAACTCTATTCCTTAATGGCCAGATATTTTTAATTTTACATCTGTGAATTTTGCATTTTTTGCTTTAGTCCCTAAACAAATAATTTTAACAACCCAAGTTCCATGCGAGTTTTCACCATAAAAGGCATTAGATGCCATTCGTGTATTTAAAAATTTAGCAGAACTACTTGTAGCAGAATTTCCTGCATTCCAAACAATACTTTTTGTTCCTGATGGCGAATAAACTTCGATTGCAATATCAGCTAAATAATCACTAGTCCCTGAAACAGATAAAGTAACAGATTCTATTGTAAGATAATTTGCAACATTAATTTTTATTTGTTGATCTGTTCCGTTCAGTCCCAATGGCACACTAATAGGAAAAGGAATAGTTGGCGAAAGAAAACCTGTTTCAATAAAATTTCCAAGTGAACCTAAGGTGTAGGATTTTGCCATTGCAATGGCTTTTGCAGCATCAACTCTGCCAAACCCATAAGTATTAGAAAAGAAATAATTAGCTGCATTTTTAATCCAGCCCTCATCATAAATATAAAGAACACCACCCCCAATGGAAAAACTTTTTGAAGAGAGAGTTGGATCAATTTGATTAGATGTTTTTGCTAAAATGTGTTTCACATCTCTCCATGTTAAGTTAGGATTCGCCTCTAATATTAAAGCTACTACTCCGGAAACAATTGGGGCAGCTGAAGAAGTTCCATTCATTGTTGCTACATAATCATAATTAGAATTCAACAACTTTCCATCATCATCTAAAGCTAATCCTGCATTAAAAGAATTTTTTATAAATAAAGCTTTATCAAAATTTAATTTACTTGGCACTGGAATACTATTACCTCTATTATTACCAGAGAGATCTGTTGTAATAATTGCCGGAAAAAATAGAGAATCAGAAGAATTTATTGAAAAAGGAGGTAGAGAACTGTCATATTTGCTAACTATCCAATTTTTATCCAAACCGTACTCTCCACCTGGAGCAGACACCCATAGACATGAGCCTGTGCTAGAATAACTAGCATGCTTACCTGAAGCATTGCTACTTCCTACAACTATAATATATGGGAGAGTATTTAACGGATCAGTATTAGCTGGAACACATGTTATATTAATTAAATTTGCTAATGCACAATTGATAGAAGAAAGTGAAGAACTGTAATTTTTAAATGAATTTCCAGCTGATTTTACAAAAATTGCTCCCTTGCCATTTCGCAATAAATTTACACCTTGATAAAAAATTTGATTAGCAACAATTTCGTCAGAATAATCGAACTCAAGTGGTACGTCAGATTTTGAGCCAAAACTCATATTAAAAATATAATTATTTTTTGATTCATCACTTTGCCCTAAAGAGTCTAAATAATTAGAAACGGTTTGAGTCTCTGCACTACTAGTTAAATTGTATCCTGAAAGTAGTACCCTTGGCGCCACTCCACTTCCGCCGTAGCCTAAATTACTTCGCATTCCTAAAATTCCAGCAACCATCGTTCCATGATCTGAAGTCACACTTAGATCAGGTGTAGGATCATTAATACACTCATTATTTTTCTCATTTGCTAAAAAGTTAATCGATTGAACTCTGCCTGAATTGTTAATATTAGGTAACAAAGATGGATGCAGCATTTCTAAACCAGAATCAACAACTGCAACTGGAATATCTTTTCCACTTAAGCATAAAGTTTTCAGGACATCATAAACATTTATATCTTCATTAGCAGTACCACTATTTGATGCAAAAGCATTTTGACCTGTATTTTTTAAATGCCATTCATATTTTCCTAAAGGATTTAAGAAAGAATCATTTAGATCTGTGCAAAAAGGATTGGGCAAGTTTTGATTAAATTTTGAATTCTCAAATGTACAAAATCTATATTTTATTATACTACCATCACTTTTATTATTATTAGATTGTGATTTATTACAAGAAGAAAATAAAATAATAAATAGTATCAAATTTTTTTTAAAAAATGAAAACCTATTTTCTATCATATTTTTCACCATCCCTTATTTAAATTATAAAGGTTTCTGTATTCTTTTCGGAGCATTGAAAGCAAAAATGACCTTTTTTCTTAAAAAATGCTTAAAATTTAATTTTAACATGTTGATATTATATGGATTTAATTATTTTCAATAGAATTCTAATCTCTAACATATCGATAAATTTAAAACTAAAGCCAATATAATTGCATAAATTTATTCAGTACCTCAATAAAAACAAAAACATTCTAATATTAAAGCATTTATAAAAATAAAAAAATTTTGTTGTCTAAGAAAAAATATTCTAATAATGTTATAAAATATTTAATTTTTTATATCAAATTTAATGATATTCAATATTAAATATCTATAAAATAGTATAGGAGAGCAAGGATGCGTCTATTTAAAAAAAAACCTATTTTGAATCCTTATCGATACGAGGAATCAAAGTGCGTAATTTGTAATATTAAATCAGAAATAAAAAGAAATAATATTTCTTATACTTGTGACATTTGTCCATCATGTCATACACTTGGATTTGCAAGCAAAACATCCTATCCTGCAAGATCAATAAATAAGAATATTCTTCATCTCAATAATATTACTGGTGTTTCTTTAAACAAAAAATTACTTCATACTTTCTACTTAGGAAAAGAAATACCAAAAAAAATTCAACTTTATTTTTTATCTAATTTAAAAAAATTAAATGCAGAAGGAATATTCTGGGTTGATGCAGAAAAAATAGAAATAACCAATAGATCTTTAAAAATACTGTCAGAAAATACATTTCCACCCATTAAGTTTACTGTAAAGAGCGTGCCTGATCTATTAAATGAATTTAAAAATACACCCAGTAGTAGTTATCTAAGCACACAGAAACGAAATGAAATCGTTCAAATGATTTATGCTGAAAATAGTGGTTACTTTAAGAAAGCAGCATATAGTACCGATGCTTTAAGACTAATTGCTTTACTTTTATATGGTGGCTTATACGTTGATACAAATACTAGAATCACAGAAAAAATTTCTGCTTTAAGTGAAATTCCTGAATTTGGTGCTAAATATATTGCTATAAAATCATATATGAATAGTTCTGTTTATGAAGAATACTTTGCTCTATCAAATCTTGAACACGGAAGAGTTGCTTCGAGTTTTGCAAATCAAAAACTTAATCTTTCAACAACACCATCAATATATACACAATCCCATGATTCATATTATTTTTCAGTTGCAAATATGTCAGTAAGGCCTGAATGTTCCGCTATCTTAGGAAACAAAGGAGCTTTATTTTTTGATATTGTATTATTTGACATGCTCGAAAGATATCAAAAAAGAAATAAAGTATATAATTACTATCTTAATGAAAAGCATTCAAAAAATTTACAATCTGAGGATTCTGTTTTTTATGACTACATGTCCCAAAATTTGGGTAGTGCAATCAATACCAGAAATCCAATCATAATTAATTCTATGCTTCTTGCACAAAGATTTATCATGCTAAAAGTTGATGTATTTGATGAAAAATATTTCTACTTTGCTAATTGTCATATGAGTGATGCAAAATTAGAAAAAGAATTAAATGCTTTAGGATATAAAGGTGCTGTTTTCTTTGATACCCATGGACATCGCTTTATTAAATATTACTCGCACTCACATAAAAGCTCTGAACTACCTACTCCACATAGTAGTAAATTTGAGAGAGATGTTTATTAATATTTAAGTAAATATTTGGCACGAGGCTTCTTCTTTATAAAGGCGAAACTAAAATTTAAAAAGAAATTAAAAAAGATTATCTTAATGATATACATGTCATTTTATGGCATGTTTTTTGCTCCTATCTTCACATGTGGAAAGTTAAGGAGCAAAGAACATGCCGCTTGTAACAGATATAGAATTAGACGTTGACAATTTATCAAATGATATTTATCTAAAAATAATTGGAAATTCTATAATTAATTTAATTAATTATTCTTTTAGAAAAAACAATAGAGGTTATAATTATGATGATTATTTAAAAAAAGCTCTCTTTCAATATCTACAGACAAGATATTATGGATTTATGGTTGATGATTATGCTTCGCATATAATTTTTTCTATTGATAAATATAAAAAAAGTTATCCAAATATTTTTGAAATTTTGGTTGATCCGGCTCTTATTTTAAAAAAATATTTATTTAATAATTTTTTACTATTTTGTAGGAACAATCCAAATATAGTAGTAACATCAAATAATGATATTTGGATTGCAAGAGCACAATTTAAAAAAACATTAGTTAAAATTTATTATTATAGGGCAATTGGTTTAAATAGTTTAAAAGATTTTCCAGAAATTTTAAATCCTGCCGCTATCCGAAATAATAAAAAAATTGAAATTCCTGAAATAGATATTTTTGAATATTTTGAAAAATATAACAAATTTAATAGCAATTATTTTTTTAAAAGTGATAATATCGAAAGAAAAATAAATGAATTATTTAGTAGAAATAAAATAACATCTTCTGCGTATAAAATTACGGAATTAAATACTAAAATTTTTACTGACAATATAAGAAATCAATTATCTGATATACTTAAATCTTATTTCGAAACAATTTATCTTATAACTCAAAAATCTCCTTTCCAAGAAACAATTTACAAATATTTTCTGCCAATTTCCTTGATGGCAAGATTTCGTATTTCTTCTTCTGCAAATCTTTTAGAACTCTTACTATTTTTAACTGGAATTAAAAACTCACCATTTGTAGATGTCTTTAAAACTTATTTCTTATTTACAGAACCAAGAGGAAAGTCTGAATTAGGAAAATGGGTAAGTAATTTTATTACTAGTAATAAATTAGATCCATATAATATAGGTAGACATAAATCTTTGAAAAATCTAAAACTACTTGATCCTCTTCAATCCGTAAGCAGGTACAGGCAAGTTTCTATGTCAGTAGTCTCAAATCCAGAACAATCTGGCGGCTCTTATCAATTTTTTAAATTATACACTTTATCTCTAACCGCCCTAGATCACTTTACAGAACTTGAAGCAAAAAAATTAGTTTTAATTTCTGAAAATAAAGAGAATACCAATATTCCTCTATCAGATGAACTAAATAGAGAATATACTTACAATAAATTAAAAGATTCCCTAGAAGATTTTGTTTTTGGTCCTATTGGAAAAGATATGATAGCAAAATCAGAAATTATTAATTATGAAAAAATTAATCCAGATGAAAAGTTTGACTTATATACGCGGGTAAAAAAGGCCAAAAATTATCTCTTAGAAACTAACTACTCTGCTTTAACAATACCTGGTGGTCCTTTAAAAAGAACTTCACTTGAAATAGAAGATGAAGAACAATCATTAAAACTACCAAAGAAAATATGATGAAGTAGTGAATGCTTCAGCTCAATGAAAGCGAGAGTGGTGCTTAGTTAATTTAAAACTTTCTCCCTCCTTTCCTTCATCTCCTAAGTAAAACTTTTTTAGCTGCTTCAATTCCTCTATATTGAGCTTCTTCAAATAATGAAATGCCACTCATTTCAGAGTGAGCAAAATCAATATTTCCAAATGGTTCCATTAGTTTTTTCCGTTTCTCACTCCAGAGAAAACCAATCCCTGGTGCTGCCATACCATGCCCCCAAATCCAAAAATCAACATTTTTAATGGAATTTTTAATTTCAGAATGCATTTTATTTAAATCTGATAAAAGAATATTAAGCCAGTCATTATAATTACATTTTAAAGCAAGCATTCTTTCTTCTTTCGCTGATAGAATGTCGAGTGGTAAATAATAAGTTAACACAAGATCATTTTTAGGAATTTTTAAACTTTGATGATTTGCTACAATATATCCTAAAGAATTGCTATAGTAACTGACGTTATCCCAAGCCATTGATGTTGATAGCGATGCCGGAACATTTTGCAAAGAAATATTTGCTATTAGCCAAGGTGAGGTTTCAGGTAAATTCATTTTTTCATAATTTTTTATCACTTTATTTGCAATAAATCTTGGCGCACAAAAAAGTACTTGCTTTGCTTGATATTGAATATAAGTATTATCTTTCGTATTAAAAACATTAACAATACAAAAATCTTTAAAATTTTCGATAGAAGTAACAAAACAATTGTTTACAATACTTTCTGTTGAATACTTTTTAAGATAATTAACCAAAAATCCATTACCTTCTGGCCAAGTAAGCACTGTATTTGCTTCTGCATTCGCAGCTTTCCCATTGCGTGCAGCAAAGTAATGCAAACCAGCCCAAGCAGAAACTTTTTCATATCCCATTCCAAAATCGTCCCGACAGCAGTAATTAATGTACCAAGTTAATGTTTTTGAATTCCAGCCTTTTTGGTGCATAAATTCTGCCATGGAAATATGATCTAAATTTAAATATTCATTATCTTGGGAACTATAATCTATTGGGATAGCAAACAGCGGTTTATTGTCAGATCCTTTTTGGTTTTTTAATTTTTCTACTAGAGTAAAAAATTCTTTATATTGTTGTTTATCTTTATCTGTTACACCCTTATAAGGTAATAAGCCTTCTTGCCACTCTCCTTGGAAAAACAATCTTTCCTGTGGGTCGGCACATAAAGAAAATTCATCATAAATTGGTAAAGAATTTTTATACCCTTTAATAACTCCCATTTCTTCTAATAAACTTTTTAGATAAATAGATTCATTTGTTGGCATGACTAAATAATGCGCACCCCAAGGATATTTCGAAATATTATTTTCAGAAGAAAAAGAATTACCGCCAACTTCTGCATTCATTTCTAAAATTTTAAAATCTTTGTAATTATTTTTTTTTAACCACCAGGCAGCAGATAATCCTGCTACTCCACCACCAATTATTAGTGTACTTATTTTTTCAACTACAGAAAATTTAATATCTTTAATTTCTGTATTTACTTTATGCCCTATTTTTGCATTAGCTCCTAATATAGAACCAGTGATAGTTGTTTCTTTGTTTGGAGAAATAAATTTCCGATAAGCAAATCCACCAGAAGCAGTAAAAGCGGAAGCCAAGAGCACTTTTTTTAAAAATTTTCTGCGCGAAGATATTTTACTGGACATAATCAGACCACTCTTGTTCAAAATATCTAACCAATACTTGGTTGTTTAATTTATTTATTTCATTTACTGTAGCTTTACTATCATTTGGAAAATGAAAAAATGTTTGCGCTAATTCATAATTAATAAATTTTAGCTCTGATGGAAAATTGTTCCTTAGTTGAAAGGAATTTTTTGCAACTAAAATATACCCCCAATCACCGAATGAAGGCACGTAAACATGATACGGATAAGTCCGAAAACCCACTGATTTTAAAGTATTATCCACACACCAAAAACTTTTTTTAGCGACATAAGGCGACGTACTCTGAATTACTGCTATTCCAGTATTTGAAATAGCATTATAAAGTAATCTATAAAATGTATTTGTGTATAATTTGCCAATTGAAAAATTACTTGGATCAGGGAAATCAACTACTATAAAATCAAATTTTTTTTTATTTTCTTTTAGCCATACAAATGCATCATCATTTATTATCTTTACTTTTTCAGAAAGGAGAGATCTTGAATTAATCTTTGATAATAAAGTGTTTTTAGAAAACATATCAGTAATTTCACTATCTAATTCAACTAAAGTTATTTTTTCAATTGAATTATACTTTAGTATTTCTCTTACAGCTAAACCATCACCACCTCCCAAAATTAGAACATTTTTAGGATTGTTTAAACTAGAAAGTCCAATATGCACTAGTGATTCATGATATCTGTATTCATCTTTTGAGTTAAACTGCAAATTGCGATTTAAAAATAGTTTAAATTCATTTGTAGATTTTGTTAAAACTATTTTTTGATATTTTGAAGATTTTGAATATATAATTTTATCCTGATAGTTTCCTTTTTCAGTAATTTCAACCAATTTGTCAGAAAAAATGAGGCCTAATAGTAAAATTCCTAAAACAAAAAAAGCTGTCCCTTGCAATGTTTTTATATTGGAAATTTTATTTTTAAAGATGTAGATAGCCCAAATAGCTATTAAAACGTTAATAATTCCAAAAACAAGAGCTGTTTTTATAAGACCTAAATGTGGTACTAGAATAAGAGGAAACAAAATAGAAGCTATTAATGCACCAACATAATCAAAGGTAAACACCTTTGCTACAAGATCTTTAAAGGCGAAATTATTTTGTAATATACGCATTAAAATTGGGATTTCAAACCCAACGAATGTACCAATTATACCTACTATTAAATACAATAATATTCTAAAATGAACGATATACTCAAATGCAATAAATAAAATAGTTGCAGAAAATCCTCCAACCATTCCAATAATTAATTCAACAGAAATAAAAGTATGTATTAAATTTTTATTTACATGTTTTGATAAGTAAGCACCAATTCCCATTGAGAATAAAAAAGAACCTATCACCGTTGAAAATTGAGTAATAGAGTCACCAAGCAAGTAACTGGCTAAAGCTCCTGCAATAAGTTCATATATAAGACCACATGTTGAAATAATAAATACTGAAAAAAGCAAAACATAAACCATTTTTATTTACTATCCATGTATTGCTGATGCTATAATTTGTGCAATTGCAAGGGTCATTGCTGCTGTTGTAATAGCTAAAGCAATATTTTTATTAACTACAATTTCATGCCATAAATTTCCTGGTGTTAATTTATCAAAAATATAAAAAGAAATTGCTAAAATTATCACTCCTAAAAATGAAAAAACAAGTGCTGATATAATATATTTCAAATTTATGTATTCTAATATAGCTTCCATTTTAAAACCTTTACTTATGATGGTGATCGCTACTGCCAAAATTTGTTGGATTATAAATTAATGGTAATAAAGTATTTATTAGTATCTCTCCTTTATTGGATATTTGAAAAAAATTTCCGCAGACAAAAATTGACGATATTATGTAAATATATTTTATCATTTTATTCCTTTAATTAGGGGCTAAAATTACTATTTTCCCATCGTTTTTTCTCATATCTTTTTTCCAAAATGAGAAAGAAAATTGGAATGATTGATAGAAAAATAATAGACAATATAAAATTCGACCAAATTGTAACATCTCTTAATACAATTACTTTACAAGGTGTATCAACTTTTGCATCAGTCACTCCTTCTAATATAAACTGATATTTTCCATTAGGGATAGAGGAAAAACTTACTGTTTCAATTTGCGAACCAGAACCGTCTTCTGAACTATAATAAATACTTTTAAAAAAATTATAAATTTCTCCATTTTCTTCATTCACTATTTTCCCACTCATATCAAAAAAATTATCATTCACATATGCAATTAATTTTAATTCCAAATTTTTATTACTATCAGTAAGTTCAAATTTTTTAGATATTTGTGATTTTTCATTACTACTGGGCACATGAACAAAAGATTCTTCAAATATTAGCTCATTTTTAGATGAATAAATAATCCAAAGTTGAAAACTAATTAATACAATTAAAAATAAAATCCAAGGTTTTATTAAATTTTTTCTGATATCAATATATTTATTTACTTGGTTAAGATACACGCCAAATCTATAAGGGATTTTTTCTGAAGTCAAAATTTTCTTAACTTCATTTTTATGAAGATATTCACCTTGCAACCAATTTTCTTCTCCCGCATTTTTTTCACAAGTAAGAACATATGGGGGTGCAATATAATCTTCAAACTCAAAAGTATCTCCTATTTTAACTGGCCAAAAAAAATTGCCATTTTTAAATTTAATAACCCCTTTTCCTAAATGAAAAAGTTGATATTGTCTTTCTAAATATACAGGAATATTTTTCGAAGAATACTTCTTCGTATTAGGCTTGAATTCTATATTTTTCTTTTCACAAGGTGAAATAAAATTCCAATGCCCATCAAACTCAGTTAGCCAACGATACCCTAAACTTTTATTCTCTAGTAAATATTCACACCAAACATCCTCTTTACCATCAAACATTTCTGCTACTTCTAAATAACCTAAAACTTCCCATTTATGATCTTTAATTGTAATTAAACTTCCTAAAGGAATTAATTGTTCTTTGATTGAAATCTTTCTTTCATTTTCCTGATAATCTTTGGTGGATTTATTCATTTCATTTTCTGCAGAAAATGAAATTTTATTATTAGAAACCATTTCTGTGTTTTCCGTAGTGAAATTCATATTTACAGTATTTTTAGATAAACATTTGATACATTTTAATTTTTTAGATTTTTTTCTTGTTTTTATGGCTATAATTGCTAAACAATTATAGCAAGTTACTATTCCTCTTTTTTCTTTTAAAGCTTTCTTATTTCTACTTTTCACCAATTAGCCTTAAATTCAAGCAGATAATTATAATTAAAATAAAACTTAAAAACTTATTTTTTACAAAGTTTTTAATTACGAAAGCAAACATTTTATTACTAATTTAACAATAAAAAAAATGCAAGATTGAATGAAAAAACATTTGCCTTTAAACTCATCTTTATTTTACTATTTTAATTCCTACAAATTTATTTATTTTATTTTTTTAGGAGCTGAAAACTCTTTCTGCTAAAAATCCTAAACCTCATTCTTGCCCTACCTTTCGCATTTTCCTAATTCACCGTAATGAAAAAAATGCCATACGATTGACAGAACCTTACCAAACCCTTGGGTAAGCGAATTCTAAAGTTTTATTTTTAATAATAGTCTGTTTCACATTATTCCTATTACTGGTAAAAATCTATACGATGTTCTAAGGTCAAAAACTGTAAATTCCTATCTATGCCCCTAAAAGGACTTGGGATGGGTTTTGAATATAAATTAATTGATAATTGGAGTTTATTAAAAATGGGTGCTTGGGAATATGTATTGATCATAGCTATCGGTCTAGCTGTGGCAGCCCTTGCGTTTTTAGGTGTGCATACGATGAATATGCGTGCTTTAGCGCGAGAACTAAAAATTAAACACGAAGAAGCTGAAAAAAGATTGTCTGAAGCTAGGCAACAAGCCGAGGAACTTGTTAAGAAGGCTTTAAAAGAAGCAAAAGATGTAGCTATAAATGAAGGTAGAGATTTTGAACGCATTCAACGCGAAAAAAACCTTGAAATTAAAAAAATTGAAGCACGCATTCAAAAACGTGAAGAAACCCTTGATAAAAAAGCTCAACAGCTTGAGCAAAAAGAAAAAGATTTAAAACTAAAGCATGAATTATTAGAGTCTGAAGAACAAAAAGTATCATTAGCATTAAAAAAAGCAGAAGAAAATTTAGAAGACAGCAAACATAAATTAGAGTCTGTTGCTAGATTATCGCTTGAAGAAGCTCGTGAACAGTTAAAAAGAACCATTGAAGTTGAAGTAAGAAAATCAGCAAGTGCTGAAATACGTGCTGCTGAAGACGAAGCAAGAAAAATTGCAGAAGAAAGAGCCAGAGGAATTATAGCAACTTCAATCCAAAGAATTGCCAATGAATTTGTTACTGATTCCACAGTTTCAGTAATTAGTCTGCCAACTGATGATATGAAAGGCAGAATTATTGGGAGAGAAGGTAGAAATATTAGAACAATAGAACAAGCAACAGGCGTTGATCTCATTATCGATGACACTCCTGAAGCCGTCATTATTTCTTGTTTTAATCCCATTAGAAGGGAAATTGCAAAAACCGCTATCGAACGCTTAGTTGCTGATGGGCGTATCCACCCTGCTAGAATTGAAGAAGTTGTCCAAAAAACTCGGAGTGAATTTGAACAAATGATACGTGAAGCCGGTGAACGTTCCTCTTTTGATTGCGGGATTACAGGATTGCATCCTGAAGTCATCCAAGCACTTGGAAAATTGAAATACTTATCGACAGGTGGACAATCTGTTCTGCAGCATTCTATTGAAACAGCTCAAATAGCAGGCATTATTGCTGCAGAACTCGATTTAAACGTGCGTTTAGCCAAAAGAGCAGCTTTATTACATGATATTGGCAAAAGCCTTGATGAAGAATCTGAGGGCAGCCATTCTCATGTTGGCGCATTATTTTTACAAAAATATGGGGAATCACAAGAAGTTATTGAAGCAGCAGCCAAACATCATAGCGAAAATTTGCATGGAGTAAATCCAATCACAATTATTGTGCAAACAGCAAATATGTTAAGTAATTTTAGACCAGGCGCGCGAAAAGAATTTTTAGAAAAAGCAATTGACCGTTTGAAAGATATGGAAACCACTGTTGAAGAATTTGATGGCGTTGAACAAGCTTTTGTGATTAAGTCTGGCCGGGAAGTGAGAGCTATGGTCTCTCCAACTGTTATGGATGATGAAGCAGTAACTTTATTAGCAAAAAGTGTCGCTAAAAAGCTACGTAATGATCTTCACCAAGCAAGTAATATCAAAGTAACTATGATTAGAGAACAGCGGGCCACACATCTTGCAAAGTAAAATAATAGTAAATCATTTTTCACATGAAAACTTCTATCCTTCTTTAGTTAATTTAACCAAAACTCAAGAACAAAGCATAAAAATTCTTATGCTTGGAGATGTCCTAGGCAGAGGTGGAAGAAGGATAGTTAAAAAAGTATTGCCTGAAATAAAACAAGCCATTAAATTAGACTTTATAACGATTAATGGTGAAAATTTAGCTGGTGGGTTTGGAATAACTCATAAAATATATGATGAAATGAAACTAGCAGGAGTGGACGCATTTACAATGGGAAATCATTGGAAAGATAAATCCGATGTCCATATCCTGAGAAAAAAGCATCATGATCTTATTCTTCCACAAAATTTAATTGGAATAAGTGATATTGAAAAAGTACCCCAGTTTTTTTTAGAAGGCCGCAATAAAACCCTAAATATAATTAATTTAATGGGCAATTTTGCTATGAAAGAGGAATACAAAGACCCCTTTGAATTCTTAAAACATGAAAAAAACAATTTTCAAGATAAAGTAAATTCAGGTTCACACATTGTCATAGCTGATATACATGCCGAAGCGAGTTCAGAAAAACAAGCTATAGCGTGGTATTATGACGGTATTTTAGCGGCATTAATAGGTACTCACACGCACACACCAACGAGTGATGAAAGAATTACTGAAAATGGAACCGCTTTTTTGACTGACGTTGGAATGACAGGCCCTTATGACAGCGTTATAGGCATGGAAAAAAACAGAGTTATCAGTAAATTTACAAATCCGCAAATCAAGTTACCTTACGAAGTGGCAGAAAAAGATCTCTGGCTTTGTGGGTTTTTAGTAGAAATATGTCCTAAATTAAATAAAACAATCGCTTGTCATAGACTTCAATGTAGAAGCCTAGAAGAAGAAACTTGGTTGGTTAGTAGTATTCTTAAAAATTCACTTTAAATTTTTTTCTAAAATCTACTATTTTTGTCATCTATAATAAAAAGGGGTCTTTTCTTTACTTCATCGTATATTCTGGCAATATATTCACCTAATATACCTATAGAAATCAATTGCACTCCTCCTATAAATAGAATTGTAACCATTATACTTTTCCATCCACGGATAGCATATTCATTAAAAAATGAATAAAATAAAATGTAAATTCCATACAAAAAGGAAAATAGAGCAGTTATTGATCCCAAGTAAAAAGAAAATTTTATTGGAAAATGACTAAACCCTATAAATCCATCAAACGCTAACTTAATCATTTTTCGTAATGGATATTTAGTAGTACCAGCAAATCTTGGGTGTCTCTCATAATAAATAGGTGTTTGTTTTAATCCAATCCAAGGAATTAAACCCCGTATAAAACGGTTCCTCTCTTGCAATGAATTAAAGACATCAACAGCTCTTCTACTTAAAAGACGAAAATCACCAGAATTTAAAGGAATATCACAGTTAGTTATTTTTTTTAGCAAAATATAAAATAATTTTGCAGTAAACAGTTTGAACCAAGTTTCACCTTCTCTGGATGATCTAACTCCATAAACAACATCAAAACCCTTCTCCCAGTAGTCTAACATTTTTTCCATAACTTCAGGAGGATCCTGCAAGTCTGCATCTATTGAGATAACAGCATTCCCCTTTGCGTAGTTTAGACCCGCTGTAAGTGCTACTTGATGCCCAAAATTTTTAGCAAGAGAGATAATTACTACTTTATTATGATTATTCAAGGACTTTAAGGCCTCTTGATAAATATTTTGTAACATTGTTAAAGTACTATCAGAACTTCCGTCATTAACATAAACAATTTCAAATGAAACCTTTCTTTCATGTTCTAATTTAAGCATAGTTTCTAATATTTTTTGATGGGTATGTCTGATAACTAGTTCCTCATTATAGCATGGAACTACAATTGAAACAAAAGTCATTTATGTCCCCTATATGTTTCTTTGTGGCAAAGCTCAAAAAATTGAGCAAATCACTCTCTAAGTGATTTATTTAGTTCCTCCAAATTTTTTTCTCAACTCTAATCGCCTTTTTTAAATTTTAAATATATTGTAATAGGGTTTAATCAACTTTAGAATATTCTCAATAGATTTATGCAAAAACTTTTACTATTAATGTAAGGAATCAATTTTCTCCCAAATAGTAAATTCTCTAATATCTTTTAATTTACTTGTTATTGGTTCTGCATTTTGAGCATAAGCTCCAACTTTTCTCCATCCTACACTTTCTGGATTATTCTGAATTAAAGCATGGATTACTCTACCTGAATTTCCGTTTTTTAATTGAGAATCTAAATTATTATATATATCTAATAATCCTTCTTTGCTTGAAACAATGACATCCAAAGGCATTTTTGGAAGAATTCTATTAGGAAATCCGTATCCTTTACAAAGAAGCCATTTTCTATAATCAGCAGATAGTGGACAAAGCCACTCAGGCCCAGCAAATACGACACCTTTGTCTCTTGGAATACTGGTTAAATAAGTGCGAACTTCTGATTTAAGATTATCTCTATCAACTATTGCTCTAAATGGATAAAGCAAGCTTTTTCTCCATTCCGAAGTATTTAGGAAAAATAAAATCATAAAAAAAGGTATAATTTTTTGTTTATTAAAAACTAATTTTTTAATAAATATTAATTTACTATTTTCTTTTGTTTCAAAAACAACATAGTAAATACCAATAACGGTAAGAAGCCACCAAATTGAACCTATTGATGAAACATAATGAAAGCTAGTTTCCATACCTTGCGAGAGACCGCCTTGAATTAAATATGGCAGACAAGCAGGAGCTAAACAGATAGCAATTACTCTATATTTTCTTGAAAGTACTGCAAAAAAAGCAAATGGACCACAATAAAGAAATATTTTTAATACTGTCTTTATTTTTCCAATAGTGAATAATTGTGACAAGACAAGAAAAGGATCACTTAAAAAAGTTTTTAATATCCCTATTCCATCTCCACCAATAGAAGAATAACGATATGCGAAAGGGAAAGGATCACCAGTAATCCATGGACCAAAATATCTTTGATAAGCTCCAATCAACAGAAATCCAGAACAGAAAATTAAAACTGAAAATATTATTTTAAATTTTGTAATTTTATTTCTAAGAATGCAGTAAATAATAAAAACAGGAGAAATTGCTAAAAATATTTCTCCACACTGCATTAAAATTAATGAAAGCAATATTATTAAATAAGAACTTCTCTTAGTTAGAATAAAATAAAATATCCAAGGTACTATTAGAAGTGTTCCAAAAACTGGAGGATGTGCATCAAACATGAGTGGATTAACATTCAACCATGCAAGTAAATATAGAATAGTTGTAAGATATTTTAATGATTTTAATGCAGCATCTTTAAACAAAAAATTAGAAATTTTCCAAGCAGCTATTGCCCCTCCAATATATGCTAATCCCTGCCATAGTACAATAGATATTGATCCATTAAATAAAAAGGTTAAAGGTATTACACTATATAAGATAGGTTCCCAGTGTTGAACTAAAAGATTTATTTCTCTCTCGGAAGTTACTCTTAAATTTTCCCCAATTGAAGCATTTGTAATTGCTTGCACAAACCAAGATAAGTCATTTCCGGGAGATACGTGCCTAAGATAGGCATGAAAACATGCCGCTATAGTAACTACTATTGTCCAAACAATCATTAAATTTCTAAAGTTATTTGGATTTTTTATCTTATCGAAATATTTATCGTTTTTAGTTCTTGCAATGAACCAGAAAAAACTAAAAGCTGCTCCAACAATAGAAATAGCAAATGAATTTGGTACAATTGCAAAAATAACGAGTATTCCGACAATAATAACAGCAAATTTGAAAAAGGAAGAAAACTTATCCAAATTTAGCCTATAAACATCACTTGAACCCATGGGAGGTATCTCCTGCTTAAAATTAACTCAAAAAAAATTGTATCTTAGATAAAATCGCCTTTTTAAAATGTTTTGTCTCAAATTCATTCAACTTAACACAATTCAATTTTATTTGGATAGTATTTTTTAAAAAAAGTTATTCAATAATTAAAAATATTAAATGCCAAAACAGTTAACAAATAATTTAATTATATAATAAAAAGATTCTAATTAATTATAAAAAGATTTAATGTCATTTTGCAGTAAATCCCTTGAAATAGGGTCTAAGTAAATAAAATGCCCTGAATTATAATTCAATAATTTAATATTTTTATTTACTATAGCATCAGAAAAATATTTTTTTAACTCAATTACATTTTGATAAAATGGGGTAACTGAATCATAAATACCGTTTGCTAGAAATATTTTTATTTCAGAATTTAAATTTAATAACTTAAGAAAATCATCAAAAAAGTTCATTTCAAAAATAGAATTATTAAAAGTATTTAATTTATTTACATGGTGATAATTCCAAATTTTCTCAGCTTTTTCATTACTTGCTATAAATTCACTTGCACTATAGAATTTTAATTCTTTATTAAGAAGCTGATTCCATAAATCTAAAAAATCATCCTGAATAAATAAAAAATCGGAGTCATTATCAACATGAAATATATCTTCTAAATAAATACTTTTATAATTTCCAATCTTTCTTCCATCATAAGCACTTATATTATTATTTTGATTTCCTAAAAGCGTTGTTAGATGAAAATTAAGCAAGTCAAAAAAAGGCTCTGTATTAAATTTTAATTCACTTAAATCTCTAAACACTTGAGGAATTGCATTTGTAAATTTACTAGCTTCATTTGCTAAACTCCAGTCCATAGGTTGTAATAGTTGTATTAAATTTCGTAAATTTTCAGCTAGTTTTTTTTGATATATATTTCCATTTTGGAGAATTAAAATTATTTCTGAATACGATAAAGATGACGGAATAATTTTTGCTATTAATTCAGCAGTTTCTTTATCTGAATTCTTGTAAAGTAAATTTCTAAATTCAGAATAATTATCTCTCCATGAATTAAAAAATGGATAGTATTTATTTTTTGTAAAATTCATTACTTCATCTAAAAAATCATTAATTGATTTATTTCCCAATTCTATTGAAACTTTTTGATGATACCATGCATTTGCAGCTAAAGTTGGAAAAACACCAATAGGATCTAGCCATTTACTATAATTTATTAAAGGAGAAAGCATTATTATTCCTTTAACTTTAATCATATTTTTAAATAAATACTGAGCAGATAGAATAGATCTTACAGAACCATATGTGTCACCCATTAAATAAATTGGTGATTCTTCTCTTAAATTTTTTTGCAAATAACGAGTAATAAACTCCATAGTATTTTTTGCATCAAAATCAACTCCCCAGAAATCTTTATTCACAAATGGAGAAATAGCAGCTGAATAGCCTGTTCCAACAGGACTGATAAAAACCATATCGGTTTGTTCAAAAATTGAATGTTCATTATTTGTTAATGCATTTTTTAAATTATTTACTATTTTGGGGGCAAATGCACCTATTGCAGAGAGAAACTGGGTTTTGCCAGGTCCTCCATTTAACACAAAAGTGATAGGTCTACTTTTTCTTTCATTTTGATTTAAAGTATATGCAAGATAGAAAATTTTTGCATTTGGAATATTCCTATTACTATCTAGAGTTACAATGTGTCCACCAGAAATACTATAATTCAATAATTTTTGTGCATTGTACCATGTACTTGATACTGTAACTAAATCTTCAAATTTATCAGTAATATTATCTTCTTCATTTTTTCCATAAACAACTGGATCAAAATAAAAACTATTTGTTGCACTAATATCACTATCTGTTCCACCATTAGGGAAAGAATAGATAGGTGATTTATCACTAACACCCGAAGAATTTTTTCTACCACAAGCATAAAAAGAAAGTATATTAAATAAAATTAAGAAAATAATCATTCTCTTTTGATAAGTAAAACTTATTTTTTTCACATGTTTTTCCTCTAATACATGTCAATTTTATTATATAATATATTAAAAATATTAACTATGTAAAGGGAAGGAAGTACTTATATAGTCTTAATTTAAACTAATTTATTTTTGCTGTTACATTTGTATTATAGCCGCTAGCTACAGAAAATTCTTGGGCTGAAATAACTGCTCCTGTTACAAGAGATGTTACTGTCAATCTATATTTTCCAGGCAATATCCATAATTTTTTTTGGACATTATTTGACAGTAGCAATTCATTTTCTGAACCTAATGTTTCTTTCTTAAATTGCTCTATTTCCTTATTTACCGCTTTTTCTATACTCAAAGGAACCCTAAAATAAACCTCATTACAGCTTTTTGAGATAGTTGATTTTATAGCAAATTGCCTTGCTACTTCTACCCTCGTTTGAACATCCCATACACCTCTGACAGTATCAGCATTTATTGCAAATTGAGGGGCATCTCCTAAATCAATTCCAACTTTCCCACTATTTAATTTACATATACTATCAATATTAATGTCCATTTTTTTGGCAAATGATTGTCCATTTAAATAAATAACTGAAAATTGAGAATTAAAAGAAGCTGGTATTTCAGTTAAACTTGTTCCACTCATATTAGCAATTTTAGCTGTTTCAACTTTAAAATTAAGAGAAGCATCTATTAATTTTATCTGAGCTCGCACAACAGCTCTTGGTTGTAAATTAGCAATATTTAATTGAATTCCAACTAATGATTTTCTGTTTTTATCTAAGTCAAAATTATTTTCTAATTCATTTAGTGCCGTTTGCGTTATAAGAGAAGTAATTCTTGGCCATAAATAAGATATAGTATCATTATAAAACAAACTTGTATCTGGAGAATAAGCCAAAAAATAGGGCAATTCTTGCGAATTTTCTTTTAATAAATTTTTTATAGAATTTGCAATAATATTTAATTTAACTAAATTTGTTTCATTTTCTTTCTGAGTAATTTCTCTATTTAAATTTAAACAAAAATGCGACATATTTACTATTCTTCTATATGATAGATAAGAGCTCTGCGGTAAAAAATGCAACATTTTATTCTTTAATACAGATGTTCTTTCTGAACAATTATTTAAAGATTTTTTTAATATCTCAAACTCATTTTTCAATGAGTTAAAAGATGAAAACCAACCAAAATCAATTAAAGTATCAGCTACATTTTTTGTATAATCATTATATTTACTTTTTGTCACTCTTGAAAAAGCTAACTCAGCTCCTCCTTCAAGAGGCAAAATGGCTGAATTTAAAAACCCATCTTCATCATATTTAGCATCAATATCCTGTTGTGAAAAAAATTGTCCTAGAAATGGGACAAAAACTTTGCTATTGGCCGTATTTTTTTCTTTTGAGACATAATAAAAGAGTGCGGTTCCATCATCTAGAGGTAATTTTGCTTTCCCTTTTGTAATATTTGCTGGTATAATTCCTAATAAACTTGCTCCTGAGTCTTTAATTAAATTTAATGCATTGTCTTTTGCATCTTGCCGCCAAACGTTTTGTAATTCCCTGAAAGAACCATTTTCAGTTTGTGACATAATTGATTGTTGCAATTTATAACTTTTATTGTCTTCGAAATTTAAGTCTCCTTTTAAAACGGACAATAAGGGAGATGCTCCTATTCTACTTACAAATTGAATTGTGTAGTTAGATGGATAGCCGGAAGTCTGATTTTCTACTCCTATACTAGCTATACCTATTGGTATATTACCCAATTTAATAACGTACCAAGAATTATACTTTAAGTTAGATGTTATGTTGTCAGGAACTGGAAAAGATTTAGTGTCTTGTGAAGCTACGGCAGTTCCTAATTCTGGCAAAGATTTATTTAATTCTAAATTTTCATTTTGTGTAAATATAATTATAATAGCTGTACAAGTGCTAACTACGCCGAGCAGCGATAATATAATGACCTTAACTTGTTTTGACATTGGTTTCCCCATAAGTTTACATTCGGGTATTCGCCAAAAGCTTTTTAAGCTGTTTATTTTATTATTTAATAATATCATGGATCTAATTAAGATGAAAAAAAAGACTGGAGAAAATAATACGAAATTCTTATTAATTTTATTTTGCTCTATTTTTATTCATTTTTTTGTTTTTTATTTTTTAATTCCTCCAATTATCAAAAATGAAAATATGAACAATAGAAATCAAAACAAAATAGTACATTTGCAGATTATTTCTAAAATTCCAACAAAACCAGTTGATATAAATTTTTCTGCAAGCGCACCGGAAAAGCAAACAATTCAGAACTTTAAAAAAATTTCTGCCCCGAAGAAATCAATCTCGCCTCTGGAGTTAAAATCTACAGCATACCCTAAAATCCAAAATAAATTAGATACTAATCAAATACCTAACAACAAAGAAATCTCTGAAAAACAAATAACTGAACAAATTCTTCAGAGTAATCCCATAGAAAGTCTAAAATTACCTAGAAGTCTGTTAGGGAAAAATATTTTTCCTAAACAATATAAAGTGTATTTCCAGTTTCAACGTGAAAAAAATGAAATAATTAATATCGTCATCAATGACTTCCAACCGCTTTCTGGCCAATCTCAATATATTGATAAATTAGTTGAAAAAGCTTTTATGAAAGAAATAAATGATTTAAAAATTTCAGAGATAACAACTTGGTTGAATAATTATCAAAAACATCAATATGCTTCTGAAAACATTGAAAATCTTCCAATTGACAAATTTTATATAGTCCTTGAGTTTCAAGAACCAAACTGATAGTTCAATGAAAAGATGAGAAAATGACTCCTAATAGATGGGGAACGCATTACTATGGCCAGTTATGATCAACATTCAACTCCTGAAGACGCTCTAGCACTCAAAAATACAAGAATTTTTATTGCTGGCGACATTATCCTAGATACTTATATTGAAGGAAAAGTATCAAGAATCTCTCCCGAAGCTCCTGTTCCTGTCGTTTTAGAGACAGGAAGACGTTTTGTACCAGGAGGAGCTGGAAATGTTGCAGCTAACATTGCTAGCGTTGGTGGAGCGGCTTTCTTGTGTGGAAGAGTTGGGAACGACGCTGAAGCCCATATTCTAAAAGGCATTCTAGAAGATTATAATATTGATACCAATTCAATTATTATTTCAAAAGATGCTCCAACTATAGCTAAAATAAGAGTTGTTTCAGGCAGTTTATTGACTTCTGGCTCCCAACAAATTGTTCGTATTGATAAAGAAAAATTTGTCGAATTAGCAAAAAATGATGAAGAAAGAGTTGTTAAACTTTATGAGAAATTTTTACTCCAAGGCGGAAATCGATGTTTAATCATTTCCGATTATGGTAAAGGTTTTTTAACAAAAACTTTAATATCTTCTTTGATACAGTTAAGTAAACAATATCACGTTCCAGTAGTAACAGATCCAAAAAGTGAGGATGTTTTTAGATATCATGGTTCAACGGTTATTAAACCAAATTTAAATGAAGGCCGTTCAGTATTAAAAATACTAAAACCTGGCTTTATATCAAATTCATTTAAGCATGAAATAGAAACCATTGCAGACTGCTATTTAGAAGCTAGTGGTTGTGAAAATCTTGTCATGAGTCTTTCAGAAAATGGTGTCATGACAAAAGGAAAACATATTAATGGAACACTTAATATTGCAACACATGCTTTACAAGTAGCTGATGTTTCAGGAGCAGGAGACACCTTAATCTCATTTTTAGCAATGAGCTTAGCTGCTCAGCTGCCATTATCTAGAGCAACTGAGCTAGGAAATATAGCCGCTGGAATAGCTTGTGGAAAATCAGGAACTGCAACAATTACTTTGGCTGAGTTTCTTGATGCAATAAAAACAAGAAATGAAGCTATTCATCCTGAAAAACTAATGCCAATTCATTCTCTATCCCTTTTAATTTCTGAATTAAAACAACAACACAAAAAAACTGTGTTTACTAATGGTTGTTTTGATATTTTGCATGCAGGCCATGTTGATTATCTTCAAAAAGCAAGAGCGCGAGGCGATCTTTTAGTGGTTGGATTAAATTCTGACAACAGTGTATCAAGATTAAAAGGTCCTTCCAGACCAGTTCAGAATGCTGCTGATCGCGCTGCAATTTTAGCTTCACTTGCGTGTATTGATTATATTGTAATATTTGAAGATGATAATCCACTAGAATTAATAAAAACATTAAAACCTGATGTATTAGTTAAAGGAGCTGATTATAATTTAGAAAATACAATTGGAGCTAAAGAAGTTCTTGAATGGGGTGGAAGTGTTGAACATATTTCTCTTTTACCTGGCAGAAGTACAAGTTCAATTATTCAAAAAGCTCAACTATCTAGGTAGTATCAAAACTTTACTTATTTGTTTTTTTCTTATATGACTTAACAAAGGAAATAAAAAATTCCATTTGTTAAGTTAAAAATACTTAGGGATAGCTCGCTAAAAAATATTGATTAAAATAACATTGGTTTTTAAGTTTTACATAATGAGTTAAGGAAATTCACCATGAAAATTATCGCAACTGAAAATGCACCAAAAGCTATAGGTCCATATTCACAAGCAATTGTATTAGGTAATATGGTTTACTGTTCAGGCTCTATCCCATTAAACCCTACTTCTATGAAAGTAGAAGCGACAACAATTGAGCAACAAACAGAGCAAGTAATTAAAAATATGGAAGCAATATTAACTCATGCAGGATCTGCTTTAGAAAAAGTAATAAAAACTACAGTTTTTTTAAAAAGTATGGATGATTTTCAAAAAATGAATGGAGTTTATGAAAGACTTTTTAAGGGCCATGCACCAGCTAGATCTACAGTACAAGTTGCAAAATTGCCATTAGATGTAATGGTTGAAATAGAGTGTATTGCTACATTGTAAGTTGACTCATTCTAATTAATTTTTAAATGTTTTATAATTTTTCCATAAATTTCATGTTTATAAAGATTATTACTCAGCTTTTTTTGACTGACGACTTTAATAAAGTATAAAATACCTCAGCATGCGATAAGAGGAGGTCTCAATGAACATGAAACCCATGCAAAAATCAGCTATAAAGCCTATTCCCTCAGCAAAAAACTTTCAGCACACTGAAAAGTCCTCATTTTTTAAAAGATTGTTTGGGTTTGAAAGTCAGAAAGTAGTAAATTCACTGCGTGCTGAAAACCAAGAATTAATTTTGATGAATCAAAGAAATATGGAATCAATAAAAACTCTTTCAGATCAATTAGCTGAATGTCTTAGTTTTCAACAAAATAATATTCAAGTCATTACTGAACGTTTAAAAATTATGGAAAATCTTCCTGCAAAACAAGAAGCATTACATGAAAAAATTATGGATTCTTTTGATAGAGCAACTTTTTTCATTCAAAATGCATCTCAAGATCTCATTCAAGCAAAATCTAACTTCACTAGTATAAATCTTGAAACAATTGAAAATTCAGGCACTATTGAAATCGCAGAATTTATGCGCAATTTTTTAATCAATAATCTTTTATCTAAACAAATTCAAACAATTTTATTTAATATTATTGATGAAAAAATGAATTTAAAAGATGCTGAAACTCACACAATAAAATTGCAAAAAAATATTCAAATAGTAAATAGTCAAATTTCACAAATAAATTTTAAATTAGAAAAATATAATTTCAAAATTGAAGATAGTCTTTGGAAGGCATATGCCCCTGAACTACAAACTGCAGATGTAACTGAACATTGTTCGGCAGAAGAATTTCAAAGTATCATAAAACTATCTCAAAAAGCTGGTATTTTTGATGAAAATGATAAAATTAAATCATTGGTTATTTCTGAAACAGTGCCAGCTATTTCAGTATTTAGTAAAGAAAAATCAAGTTGGGTTGTCAAAAGAAGAGCTAAAGTAATTGTTTTAAAACCAGCATAAAATTATTCAATAAATTCTTGCTTTATTTGTTTTTGGGGGGTTGCTCCAAGCTCCTTTAAATTCTCTATTCTTTTAAATATATTCCCACTACCAAGTTTAAGCTTATTAAATGCATCACTATATTGCTTTTGACCCTGTTCAAAAGTTTTTCCTATTTTTTCAAAATCATCCATAAACCCAACAAATTTATCATAAAGTTTTCCTCCTTCTCTAGCAATTTCTAATGCATTTTTATTTTGATTTTCTAATTTCCAAATTGAAGCCACAGTTTTCAAACTTGTCAGTAAAGTTGTTGCAGTAACAAGTGCAATTTTTTTAGACCAAGCAAATTCAGAAAGATCTTTTTGAAAATGCATAGCTAATGAATAAGCATTTTCTATAGGAATAAATAAGAAAACAAACTCCGGTGTTTTTAGATCTCTTAATTCTGTATACGGCTTTTCAGATAAAATTATTATATGTTTTTTAATTGAAAAAATATGCTCTTCAATTGCTTTTTTTCTTTCAACTTCATCACAAGATGTTCGATATTTCTCATAAGCCGTTAGAGATACTTTAGCATCAATAATGATGTGTTTATTTTCTGGCAAATGAATAATGACATCTGGTCTATACATATCCCCTTCGGAATCTTTATAAGAACTTTGGGTTGTATATTCAAACTCTTTTCTTAATCCTGAGATTTCTAAAGTCTTTTCTAAAATAAATTCCCCCCAATCACCTTGAAATTTTGCATCTCCTTTTAACGCCTGAGTTAGAGACTTTGTTTCATCAGACATTTGTTGATTTAGTTTGACTAAACTTTCTATTTCATATTTTAAGGAATTTCTTTCATTTATGTCATTTAAATATTTTTGTTCAATACTTCTTTCAAAATTAATTAATTTTTCCTTAAATGGGTGAAGTAAATTATAAAAATTTTTTTCTGTAACTTCATTTAGAGATTTTGTCTTTTGCTCTAAAATTGAATTTGCTAAATTTTCAAACTCATGTTTAAAATTTGATTTCATATTTTCAAAGTAATCTTTCTGATTATTTAATTCTTTTTTGAAGAAATTATTTTCAGAATCTAAAGAATTTATTCTTAATTTATACTCTAATATAATATTTTCTTGTTTTATCAATTTATTACTTAATTCAACATTTTTATCTTTCAATGAATTTAAATCATCTTGCAGTTCAAGACTTTCTTCTAATAACTTACTAAATTTATTTGAATACTCTGATACTGTTTTTTTATACTTCATAATATACAGAAAAATGAAGAAAGAAAATAAAGAAAAAATTAAGAAATATATTATCATTTTGTTACCCCAATATAACTCCTAAAAAAATGTGCTTAAAAATAAAGTGTACTAAAATTTTATGAACCTATTCCTTTTTTTGCAATAAAATTTTGTCTATAATTATTTTAACTGAGGAATAGAATGAGCAAATTTAATAAAACATTAATTTATTTATCAATTTTTATCCAAATCAAAATTTTTGCAAATTATAATAATGAGAATTCATCCACCAATAATTTTTTGAAAGAATTAAATGTAAAATTTACTGAAAATATTTTTGAAAATTTTAAAAAAATTAAAGTAAACGCTGTTTCTCCTTCTTCACCTTTAGAAACAGAAAAACTACTAGAACTAAAAAAAATTAATTTTTTATACTTCAACAAGAATTTTAGTTTTTCATCTTCTGACACACCATATCTCGCAAGGAGCGACTTAGAAAGATTTAATGAGCTAAAAGAGGCAATTAATAATGATAATAAAATTATTTGGGCAACTCGAGGTGGTTATGGATCTTCAAGACTATTTCAGTATTTAGCAAAACTAGAAAAAAATGGAATCAACAAGATTTTTATTGGGTATAGCGATGTTACATTTCTTCATATATTTTTTATCCAAAAATGGAATTGGATTACGATACATGGAGCAACATTAGGTGATATTTTAGAAGGGAATAAAGATAAAAAAAATTTCATATTGCTTGATAAAATAATTAATACTAATAAAGGAGAAATTACCTATGACAACATCAAAAATGAAAATACTTTAGCCAAAAAATCTAGTTTAATAAAAGGATTAACGATAGGCGGAAATTTAGAAATGATACTTAGTAGTATAGGAACACCATGGGAAATTAAAGCTGAAAATAAAATCGTTTTTTTAGAAGAAACAAATGTAAAAGGATATTCACTTGATCGAGCATTTACTCATCTTTTACAATCTAATATACTTAAAAATGCTAAAGCTATTGTATTAGGAGAATTTATTGGAAATGAAGAGCAAGTTAAGCTGGCAATCAATAGTTTTATTGAAGAAAGTAATATTCCTGTATTTAAATTAAATATTTTTGGTCATGGTAAGAAAAATTATCCAATACTTTTAAATGTAGAAGCTAAAATAGATCCTACATTTAAGAAAATTATATTCGAATTTGACAAAAATGATTTTCATGTAAATGAAATGTCTAAACAGTATGCTAAGCGGGATTAATTTATTTAGGATGGACTTTGTGATTGCTGTCCATTACTATCACCGCCTTTGCCCTTGTCATCACCGCCTTTGCCCTTGTCATCACCGCCTTTGCCCTTGTCATCACCGCCTTTGCCCTTATCATCACCGCCTTTGCCTTTGTCTCCAGCTCTTCCAGCTTCATTTCCTTGTCCGCCAGGTCCGCCAGGTCCGCCAGGTCCGCCTTGCCCGCCTTGTCCGCCACCACCGGAACCTCCTTTACCACCACCTGGTCCGCCGCCACCGCCGCCACCAGAACCTCCTTTACCACCGCCGCCACCGCCGCCACCGCCGCCACCGCCGCCGCCTGGTGCAGCTAACACAGATAGATGTGCAAAAGTGAAAAGGATCGTAGCAAAAATTGCAAAAGTTGATCGAAGCTTCATTTAATACCTCCCTTATTAAGTAAACAAAATGATTATTACATAAATTATTTTTTACAAAAAACCATTTTGTTTCATGTCAATTTGTAGGTCGGCAATTAGTTTATCAATACTTTTTTTTGTCATATGCGGCATTGTAATAATATGCGCTATATTTTGATAAGTTGCTATAGACCACTTTTTTATTATTTTTTCGTTTGGTTTTGGAAACACTACAATTGGTGAAAAATTATTAACCCAAGCATGAATTCCAAATTTTACCATTTTTTGTACTGCATATTCTGCTAGTTTTAGGCAATATTTTACTATGTTCTGAAAATCTTGTTTTGTTTTTTGCTGAATAGCTGTCCATAATATTAATGAAGATAATCCTTCTCTTGATCCTAGTAAGGTACTATCATAAGCTCGCAAGTAATCAATATTTTTTTCAATCATTTTTTTTAATTTAAAATGAGTTAAAAAAATCCCACAAGGTATTGGAGAACCAATAAATTTATGTCCACTTATAGATAAACTATCAATTTTATCGAGTGAAAGATTTAAAGAATGTTTACAAAAAGGTAGAATAAATCCATGTAAAGCTGCATCGCAATGAATATAGTACTTTTCTATATTATGGTTCTGGAGAATAATTTTAACATTTTCCACTCTATCAATTGCACCAGTAATTGTCGTACCAATATTTAAAACTATAATTAATGGTCTTTTTCTATACTTTAAAACATTTCTTTCAAAATCAAAATAATCAATTTCTCCATTTTCTTGGACAGAAATTAATGAATTTTGACTTCTAGTAACGGCTATTGCCTTCATTATGCTATAGTGACTATGTGAACTGTATAAAACAATTCCATTTTGAAATTTTGTTCTTGCTAGGTGAATAGCAAATAAATTACTTTCAGTTCCTCCTGATGTAATATATCCCCAATAATCCTTTTTTTTATTATAAAGTGCCGAAAAATATTTTATTACATCTGCTTCAAATTTAAGAGTATTTAATGGATAATTTGAGGCTTGAAAAGAATCTCCAACATTATTAATTGATAAGCGAAAAAATTTATTTAAAAATTTATAATTAAATCTTTGATTTTCAGGATATCCTGCAATTAAATTTTTTTTTCCAAGTAAATTTCTATATTCATTGATCAATAAATCTTGATAGGTTTTTATTTGCTTTTGAGTCATAGTGGACTCCTAATATATTTTATTTTAAATTTTTTTTATTATATATAATAATATAGAGAAGTCAACAATTTTTAATAATTAAAATAAATAGATTGGATAAAAAAACTCCTCGTTTATAAAAAATATAAAAGAGGAGTTTTAAAAATTTATATAGTATAAAGTTTTAGATTGACCACATAAATAATAAGTTTATTGATTTTTCAAAGTAAGTTAGATCTTTACTTTCTTTTCTAAATTTTTGCTCCATAGTATGCATACCCAAAGTAGCATTAGCACCCATACTAAAAAGGTCTCCAAATTTATATAATCCCATTAAATTAACACTATAGATATAGTGATTAGAAATATCTGTTGTAGTAAATAAATTGCCTGGATATCCAATTGGTCTTTCGTATTCATATTCATCTCTAGTCGTTGTACCTAAGCTACCCAAACCAATAAAATTAAATTTTTCATTAATATTATATTTTATACCTGCATTTGCTAAAATTGCTGAATAATTATATCTAACTTTCCACTTATCTCCTACATCATTCTTATAATCACCTGTAACGTATGTACCCTGTAATGCTAATCCAACAACAGGCTTAATTTTTGTATTTGTTTGGATAGTATACAAACCACCAACAGTAAGATTAGAGCCTGTTAAATTTGGACTTTCTCCATTAATATCTTTATCTTGTAATGACATAGAAGTATATCCAAAATAGCCATAAATATCTAAATTGATTTTTTTGGATTCATTTTTTTCAGATTCTTCAGCACTCGCATTTAACGATAACATTAAAAAACTAATTATTACAGTTATATATAATTTGAACATACAAACTCCTTCAAAAATAAAAAGAACATACTCATTAAATTATTTTTACTTGCTAAACAAGAATTATTTACTTTATTTTTAGTTAATAAAAATTAATAATATCAATATAATACAAAAAAAGTATAAATTTAAATTTCCAATAAATAAAAAAAATTACTAAATATTATTCAATTAATTAAATGATTTAAGCAGTTTTTCCAGCTATAATATCAAACTAGATCAAAGTTAATAAAATATTTCATTTATTCACTAATTTTTTATTTTATGTAACTAATTTAAATAAAATCAGAATTGAAATTTTTTTAATTTTATACTATGTTCTCTATAAAATTATAAGGAAAAATCTAATGAAAAAAATAGCATATTTTTTGTTAAAATTAATATTATTAAATTCTCTTTACGTTCATCCTTCTTTCTCGAAAATTGATTCCTCACAATTTCAAAATACCAATAAAAACACAGAAATATTTAAGCCAATTTTTGGAAAAAACGGAATAGTAGTAAGCGAAGAAGAACTAGCTTCAAAAATAGGAGTAGAAATTCTTCGTCAAGGAGGAAATGCGATAGATGCAGCTGTTGCTGTTGGATATGCTTTAGCAGTGACATTACCTGAGGCTGGAAATATTGGCGGGGGAGGCTTTATGATGATTTGGCTAAATAAAGAAAAAAGAGCTATAAACATCAATTACCGCGAGAAAGCTCCATTTTTAGCTAGTAAGAATATGTTTTTATCAGCTAATGGAAATTTAGACACTGAAAAATTAGATAAAAGCTATTTGTCATCAGGAGTGCCAGGAACTGTTTTAGGTCTCAATTATGCGCTAAAAAAATATGGTAAACTTCCTCTTAATAAAGTTATTCAACCAGCAATTGAATTGGCTGAAAATGGATTTATAGTTTCACATGCCCTTGCTCAGTCATTAATTGAATCTGAAGATCTTCTTTCTACAAGTGAAGAAACTAAAAAAATTTTTTTTAAGAATGGAAAACCTTTAAAAGTTGGTGATAAGTTAATTCAACAAGATTTAGCAAAAACATTAAAATTGATTTCTGAATTAGGTGATGACGGCTTTTATAAAGGAGAAACTGCAAATAAAATAGCAGAAGATATGAAAAATAATGGGGGTATTATTTCGTTAGAAGATTTAACTAAATATAATTTAGAAGAACAAAACCCTGTGCATGGTAAGTATAAAAATTATAATATTTATTCCGTCCCCCCTCCTAGTTCTGGTGGTGTTACTATAATTGAAATGTTAAATATATTAGAAAATTTTGATCTAAAATATTACCCATTAAACAGTGCTAAATATTTTCATTTAATGAATGAAATAATGAGTTATGCTTATTTTGACAGAAATAGTAAGCTAGGAGATCCTAATTTTGTAAAAAATCCTTTAGATAAATTAACTAATAAAGCATATGCAAAACAAATTGCTAAAAAAATCAATCTTTCCAAACATACTCCTTCTATTAGCATAGAAAAATCAAAAGACTCTAAAAAAGAAGAAATTAATACAACTCATTTTTCAATTATTGATAGTGAAGGTAACATGGTATCAAACACCTATACTTTAAACTTTTCTTTTGGGAATGGAAAAGTGGTAAAAGGGGCAGGCTTTTTACTTAACAATGAGATGGGAGATTTTACAGCAAAATTAGGTAGTGCTAATTCTTATGGCTTAGTTCAAGGTGAAAAAAATATTATAGCACCTCAAAAGAGACCTTTAAGTTCTATGAGCCCAACAATTATATTAAATGAGAAATCTGAACCTATTTTGGTTGTAGGAGCGCCAGGTGGGAGCAGAATTATTTCACAAGTTTTTAATTTTATAGTTAGATATATAGATTATCATAAAAATATTGCTACATGTATTGCAACTCCAAAATTTCATAATCAATTATGGCCTGATATTTTTTTCTATGAGGAGGGAACTAGTTCAGATACTTTAGAAAAAATGCTAAAAATGGGTCATAAAATAAAGTTAAGTGAACCTTTTGGGTCTTTGCAAGCAGCAGAAGTAAAAGAAATAAATAAACAGTATTTTGGATTTACTGATCCTCGCACAGAAGGAGGCGCAGCTATTGGCTTTTTCCAGTAACTGCGCCTGTTCTTTAATCATCCTCTAATGCTTATTCTATTAATTAGAATGCAAATAAAAAAACAAAGAAATAAAAAATAAAATCAAAATAAAAAATGTCCTAACATTCATACAATTTCCTTTGTATTTATTAAAAATAAGAATTTTTACTAACAATATATTTAATTACTTTTTTCTCACTTGAAGATTCAGTTATTTTTTTATCTTCTTCTGACTTTAGTAAACTTGTATTTGCTAGAATAAATATTCCACATGCAGAAATTGCGATAGAAACTTTGATGATTGAATATATATTCATGGTGACACCTACTTTATATATATAAGAGATCTGAATTAGGAAGGACATGATTAAAAGAACATTCTATTTATAATTTAGTTTGACTAGATAGTCAATAAGTTTTTTATAAATTAACTAGAAAAAATCTAAAAAATGTTAATAGATAGCTATTATTAAATATTCTATTTAATTAAAAAGAATAAATTGTGTATGATGTTCTTTGAATCAATTTTTTTGTTGAATTTTAACTTTTATTACAAAACAATTCACTTCTTTATCTATCTCAAGAAATAAATCACTATTACACTTTTCTAATAAATTTTTTGTTGTAACCAATGCAAATTTATTTAACTTTATTTTATCATTATTTTCGGAGTGTGGATTAAAAATATTTTCTATAACTTCTGAATCTAATAGCTCACCACTAAATGACAATTTAATTAATCTTTCATCTTTAGCAGTATTTTCTTCCCAATTTATCTCAATCCATGAATCGGATTGATTTTGAATAAAATCACAAATTGTTTTTAACACATTGACTAAAGATAAAAACAAAACTGATCTTGAAGTATAAATATGAATTTGTTTAGAACCTTTTAATTCTCTAATTAATACCTTTTTCGATAAAGCATAATATTTGCATATATCTAAAGCCTCTTTACAACCTTCAAATATTGTAAAACTACTTGGAGCATCTAGCTCTAGTGAATCAAGTAAATGATTATAATTTTTTACTGTAGATTTTATAGAATTTGATGCAGAGTCTATTAAATTTAAGGCTGTTATGACATTCAAATTAGTGGATAAAACTTGCTCATTTTTTAGTGTATTATAAGCCATAAATATTTGTGTTAATGAAGTGTTGATTGCATGAATAAATCCTGACGCGAAGGTATCAACTGCATTTAAACGTTCTACGTTACTTATTAAATTTTCTAACTTCAATATTTTAATTTTATCTTCAAATTGAGAAAAAGCTATTTCTATTACTATTTGTAATTCTCTTTCTTGAAAAGGTTTTAATACATAACCATATGCACCATTCATTTTAGCTCTATTAAATGTTGCGGCATCTTGATTAGCAGTAATAAAAATAATTGGTACAAGTTTTTGCTCTAATATTATTTCAGCAGTTTTTATTCCATCATCTTGTCCTTTTAAATGAATATCCATTAGTATAAGATCTGGATTATGCATAAAAAACTGCATAATTGCTTTCATTGAGTTATCCGCAATACCTACAACTTGATAGTTTAAATCAGTTAGTATATCTTCCAAGTTTTTTGCAAGTATTGCTTCGTCTTCAACAATTAATATTTTTTTCTTTACTATGTTTTCATTTCCAACCATGAACACTTCCTCTTAAAAAATTTTATCTCAATTTTAACTCCATTTTCACCATCCCATTCAAATAATCCGTCTAATTGCTTTATTAACATTTTAATTAATTCAATTCCTATTGATTTCCTTCCTTCTTTAATTAGATCCTTACAACCAATACCATTATCACTTAATGAAAATAGAACATATTGATCTGATTCTTTCCAATCTATAATTATTAATGGCTTTTCAATTGATTTAAAAGCATATTTTATTGAATTAGTTATAAATTCATGAACAATTAAACCAAAAGGAAGTGATTGTTGTAGAGGAATTTTTGTATTATTAGGAATTTTAATATTTATATCTAAATTCTTAGTATCTTTATATATACTTTTCGTGAAAATTGATAAATTTTGGATATACTTTTTTAAATCCAAAACTCCATAATTATTTTCCTGATATAAAGATTCATGAAGTAAACTGATTGAAGTAACTCTGCTTTTCATTTCTTTTAAAGTGCTAGTTACTTCTGAAATCCCAGATTCTCTAATTTTCCAATCAAATAATGCATTAAGTATTGATAAGTTATTTTTCACTCTATGATGTACTTCACTTAATAGTATTTCAATTTGCCTATTTTTTTCTTGAAGAATTTGATTATTTATTTCTAAATTAGAAAGATATTTAGATCTTTCTTCAGAAATCAAGGATTTAATTTTTTCGAAATAAAATATATCAGACTTACTCCAAACTTCACTTTTACTTTTAACTTCTTGATACCATGTATCAAAAGATTTTCTAGGGCCTATTTGACCATTAGACTCACTATAATCATTTGGATTACCACTCCATTTTACTGTTTCTATTTGCTCTTTTCTTACAAGCATAATAAAATCACCAAATTTTTCTTCTATATTAAAAAGCATTACACCAGAAATATCAGATATTCCATTTAAAAAATTATTATATTTTTTAACTTCATTAGTAAAAAAAATTTTTTCTTTATTTAATTCAGTAATTAATTTTTTAATTTCACTTAAAGGAATATTATTTTTTAATTTATCAGATATATTTATCTTATTACTATTCCCAAAAATTATATAATCAAATTTTATTGCATTTTTTAAACATTCAAAATGAGTTTCTCTCATATTTTGTAAATGAAAATTACAATTTACAAAATGGCCTATAAACTCTTTTAAAATGTCATCACGATAAATATTATTTTTTTTTAAATTATTAATTTCAAATTTTGTTGAAATATGCTCTATTAAGTTACTTAACTTATTCATTATAAATAAAGAAATTTCTTTTGGTGTATAATTATGACATCCAATTAACCCAGCTAATCTATTTCCACTAATTACACTAAATGATGCTGAAGAAGAAATTCCCATATTTTTGATATATTGAATATGGGTTTTACCAATAGTTCTAACTAAAGAAAGATCTAATTTAAACTGTTCAATTTCTCCAATAATTTTAAATTCTTTATAATTTGCATTCGGAATAATTCTCATTCTATTTGTTAGATATAAATTTCTGACAGTAAATGGAACGTCTGAAGCTGGAAAATGATGATGAAGAATTGACTCACAAGTATCACTTTTTGCTTCACCAATTACATATCCATGTTCATCTTCTCCGAAATGGCAGTAATAAACTCTGTCATAGTTTGTAATTTCTTTAACTAATTTACAAATATCATGTACTAATTTTTCATTATCATCATATTGAGGTGTAGAAATAAATCTATTAAAATTAGAAACTAATCCTGTTACAATATCATTATCTTTCGCTCTATATTCATTAAAAATTTCGATAATAATTAAGTTTTCATTTTGATAAAAGTAACATTCTTTTAATACACTTGAATTTTCTGAAAAACAAAACTTAATTTCAGCAATATAGTAATTTAAATTATTACTGTTTTCTTGGAAATTTAAAGCTATGTTTTTTATTTTTTCAAAGCTATCATCAATAACATAAGCCGATATATTTTTTCCAATTAGTAATGAAGCTTTTAAGTTTGCTATATTCTCAATATTTTCCGAAAGCGAAACTATTGTAAAATCATGTTTTTTAAATGCTAAAAAAATACCAAATTCTTGGACATATGAAAAATCACTAGTCTTAAGATTTTCACAATAGCTAAATGGATTTGAACTCATCATTTTTCTCTGTTATAGATTGTTCTTTAAGCCTACTGAAAAAGAATGAGAAGTTCAAAAAATAGATGTCAATATTACTTTACTTATTACTATCTAAATATTTCTTATTTTTACACATCTTAGGTTTAATATGGCAACTACAAAATATCCCATTTTCTGCAACAATTGATTTATAAGAGCTTGAGTAAAGCCAAGAACCATCAATAGTAGGTTTAAAATACTGAGCATGTGCAAGTGATGTAAAAAAAATTGGACTAATTGCAACAAACATAGCTATTAAAGTTATTTTTTTCATAATTTTCTCGCTTTTTAAAATTTTATTTTGTTTGTTCACAATATTTAAATTCCATATTTATGTCAAGAAAATATTTGTTACTTTAAAAAATAAATCTTATTTAATAACCTATCACTCAATAGAAAATTAAAAAGGGAAGCGAGAATAGAATAAATTTTAATATAGAAGACTCGCTTTCTAGAAACTTTAATAATTTTTTCAGAAAAAATAATACTATCAGATTTTTGAATTTCGTTGAATGTTGCAATAGCTAAAAGTAAAGGAAAAATACAAAAAAATCTTATTCGAAAATTAGCTAATGGTAATGTTTTAACATACTCTAATGAGTAACTAACATCATTTTTTGCCAACATTAGCATTTCTTTTATTGCTAAGCCAGATTGCTGTTTTTTTTCTGGGAGTAAAAAATTAGAATGATCTAAACCATACTTTTTTAATAAATTTTCGGGTATATAAATTGAATTTTCATTATTAGCGTCCCAAACAATATCTTTTAGAATATTTACTGTTTGTAAAGCTTCACCAAATAATATGGAGTTTTCATTTAATTGTTTTAATTTTTGAACAGTTATGCAACGGCCATGAATAAACCAAAGATCTGTTAATAATACACCAACAGTTCCTGCAACATAGTAACAATATTTTTTATACTCTTCAACGGAAGATATTCTTATTCCTTTTGGATAACGCCTGACAAAATCAGCCATACCATATGCCATCTCAATCACGCACTTCTTTAGAACTTCCTTTGATTCTTCTTTTAGATTTTTAAAAACAACGAAGACTTTATCAAGATTTTCAAGTAAATTAATATGTTGTTTATCTCCTGATAATTTTTTTGCGAGATTTTGATACTCTTTTAAAAGAAAATCATTTTCAAAGCACTTGGGAAACTCTTGTAAAAATTTTTCTTTTAAAGAGACATCTAAATCTTTATCATCTTCTATCGTATCAATTATTCTACAAAGTAGGTATCCAATAAGAACAGAATTTTGTAACTCTCCTGATAAAAACTCAATCCCAATCGCAAAAGATCTCGAAACATTAGGAAGTATGGTTAAGCAATATTTTAACGATTCTTGATATTCAATATCTAGTTTCTGATTAGTCGACAAATCCATTTAAATTTTCTTTCTTAAACCTTTGGAAATGGTATCTGAATAAAGGAATTAAAATTAACCTGATGACCAGGAATAACTCGGGTAGGAGGAGGCTCTAACCCATTTCCAGGCCAAGTAACTTCAATTTTTTCAATAACTGGTTCATTCGGTCCCAATCCAAAATGCGCTACTGGCTCCATTTGACACAAATATCCACTTCCAGAGCATATAAATTTAGTTTGGGTTTTAAAATTTTTTACATGTAGTCTAACTTTTGCCCCTAAGGCTGGAAAACCATTTTTTGTAAGTGGCTGAATTCTTAGCCAGTGATTTCCATTTGGAACTCCAAGAAAGAGTTTATTCTCACCAGGTAGTAAGTCTCCAACTGTAATAAAAATATCTAAAAATCCATTGCCTGTAAGATCACCTACAGCTGCACCTGTGCCATTGATGTGTTTACTTGCCATAGAGCCGATATCCAACTCTTCCCATTCTTTATTTCCTAAATATCTCAACATTTTATTTTTATTTCTGTTTGTATTGATAAAGATTTCTTCATTTCCATCATTATCAAAATCTGCAACGATGATACTTCTAATACTTCTCGGTTCACAAAATAATGCTGGAGAAAGATTTTCAAATTCTCCTTCTTTCGTTTGAAAAAATATAGAATTTTCACCTTCCCATGTTCCTATTACTAAATCTGCGAGTCCATTCCCTTCAAAATCAGCTACAGCAATTCCTCTAGCATGGTTTTCTTTATCTGTTAGCTCATATTTTGAAGCCACTTCAACATATTCTTTTGAATTTTGTTTTGAAAACAAAGCATTAGGATCATTCTCATTGCCGATAAAAATATCAATTGCATTATTATTAGTTATGTATTGCGCTAATACACTTCTTCCACCAGCAAATTGCCTAATTCCAAGTTGCATAGATAATTCTTCAATTTGTTGTTTTTCCTTATCATAGCTATAAAATAGACTTGGAGCATTGTAGTTTACAACATAAAAGGCATGTTTGCCATCCCCATTATAATCAACAGCGGCAACACTACGTCCAGCATATGGATTACTTAATTGGGATTTTTTTCCTAGATAATCTTTTAAAAGTAATTTGTCATCTGAAGCTTGTATAGGTACAAATAAACTATCATATTGAGTTTTCATACCTGCAAAAGTATCAGAATGTAGCATATAAATGGACGGAGTTCCATTTCCCAAAAAATCACCAACACATAAGCTTATTGTTGCATACTTTTTGGCTTGAAAATTTTCAGGAGCTATATTTATAAACGTTTGGGATTCTTGATTATACTTATAGATTATATTACTTCCACTAGCATTTGCGATTAAAATTTCAGGATCATTATCACCATCTATATCAAATATAGCAACTCCAAAGTATTGAGAAGGAAAATTATCTTCTAATACAAACGAAGCATCTTGAAAAAGTATCTTATTTTTCTTATTTTTACTGATCATTATGAACCTATAGTATTTAAGAGAAGTACCCTACATCATCCTTAAACAAGTAACTAATCTTACTTACAGGAGACTGTAAAAAAAGAAAATAATTTAATGATTTAATTTAAATAAAGTGAGTTTGATCACGGATTGGGGGGATTTTCATCTATTTGTTTTACAATTTCAGCATTATTATCATTTTCATCATACTTTAAAAACGCAATAAAAAGAGTAAAAAATGCTGGCCCAAGAACTGCACCAACTATACCAAACTGCGACATACCTCCAAGAATAGCTAAAAACATCCAAAAAAAGTTTAAATTCACCCCGCCTTTCATTAATAAAGGACGCATTAAATTATCAACTATACTTATCAAAACAGAACATAAGATTATCCCAATTGTAGCTCCAAGGCGACCTTGGCTAAAATAACACCAAGCAGCCGCCCCAAGCATAATTGGCGCAGTTCCAATGATTGGGATGAATGATGAAAAAAAGGCAATAATTCCTAGTAAAGCAAATCTCGGTATTCCAAAAAAAGCTAAAGAAGACGTTATTAAAATTGCTTGTAAGGAAGAAACTAAAACATTTGCAACAATTAATGCTTTTAAAACTGCAGAAATACTAGTTCCTATGAGAATTCGTTCTTTTTCCCAAGGAATTATTTTAGGCAAAATAATATTTCTATAATGTTTTCCATAAATTAAAAAGAAAAACCAAGTCAAAATAAATATTATAAATTTTAAAATCATTCCTGGTGTACCAGTGATTGCAGTACCAAACCATGAAACTAAAAAAGTACCAGCTTTCTTTAAAATTTCTGTTCCTTTTAGTAAAAGTTCATCAGATGTGTAGTGAATTGAAAATTTGTCTAAAAATACACTTAAATTATCAGATGATTCTTTTATAAAATTTGGATTTTTTAAATCTGTATCCAAAGAATTTATTAAAGCACTTAATTCTTGAAATCCTGAAGAGATAAGTGTTAAAAAAGGAGCAATAATTGCTGCAAGAGTTAGAACAACTAAAAATAAACTTATAATAATTTTCCAAATTTCTTTTTTTAAATCATATTTGTAAATAATTTTTTCTAATAGAGGTTCATATAAATACGCTAAGGAAATCCCAATTAATATTGGAATTAAATAAGGAGTCAAAATCAATAAACAACCGAGTAAAGCTAATATAAAAAAAATATTTTTCTTTTTAATAGTATTAAGCAAAGCGCACTCCTTTGATAGTAAGTCGCTAAGCTTAACTTTTATGCTTTACTAGATGCGAGATACTTAGCACCAGCGACTTTTAAAACTTCAACTATTTCATCTTTAAATGATAGGTTACTTTGTTGCAACTCAGCTACCATTTTTTCAATGTTACGTTCTGCGTCTATATAATCAAGAGCTACCTTAAAAATTTGTTCTGTTTCCATAGATTCTAGCCAATTAAGTCCTTCTCTATAGATCACATGACTTGCCATATGTGCACTTAAAATAGCTATTTTATGTGCTCTTGGTAGTCTATTAAGAATTCTGTCTTTATATTTTTCAACTAGAACTTTAGGACAGTGTTTCATTAGAACAAATGTAAATTTACCAGCTGATAATTCTTCATCACTAAGTTCATTTAGTTTATTTAACAATATATCTTTTGCTTGATTAATTTCAGCTGATATTTCATAGCTTAACTTAACTAAATCAGTTTCATTTTTATTTTTTAACCATTCTCTAAATAAGAGTTTAGCTTCTAAATCTGCATTTCTTCTTATTATGTCTAAAACTTGCTTAACATATATATCTTTAATTTCAGCAAATTCTTCTGGCAGAATTGTCAAACAGGCAATTATTTCATAAGAAGAACAACTCACACCTGCTTTATTAGCTGAACTGTCTTTTATGACAACAACTCCACTATCAACAATTTTTTGTCTTGCTTCTTTTGTAAAGAAGATGTTTGCACCTTCTACTATTGCAAGTGAACTTGGTCTACCATTCGGTAATAAATACTTATCCCAGTTACTTTCTTTAACAGTATAGGGTCTACCTCCTGCTGGAATAAAAATTTCAGCTTCTGCAGTAGCATATAGGCTGTCTCTAATTCTTGTATTTTCTTTAGTATTAGCCGCAATGACAAATGCTTTAGAATCTCCACTAAGTTTATTAGGATTAAACTCAACAATAGATTTTGATTCTTTAAATAATCTAAGCAATTCTTGCCAATTGAGTCCTTTAGGATCGTATGCCGCTCCAAAGCCATCACCTATAGCTATAACACGGCAACGCTCACCATATTCACGGTACAAAATATTCAACTCGTTCCCAGCAACATCTCCATCTGGTCCGCCTGTCATTTTGACTCTAAAGTTTGAATTTTGTAACCCTAAATAACGTAACACATTGTCAACATAAACATTCACACCTTCTGAGGTAACACCATATGTTTTATGATTGATTCCAAAATCAGGTTTAGATGACATAAATGCATATGCATATTTATATTTTCTATGTAAAGCGTGTTGAATAATCCAAACAATAAGATCATCAGTTAAATTTTCATCTGGTCCAAGATAAATAATTTCATCTTTACCGTAATAATCAATAATACCATCAGCAAGTACACCAGTTTTAGGATCTGTTACTATTAAATCTAACAATCCTGAAATTGCAGCTTTCACAGCTTCATTTTTATCTCCACCAGGACGGACAACCATCACACATTTACTTCCGCCTTCAGGAATGTCTTTATTTTTCAACTGCTGAGCTGATGCAAGGCCATTAACCTCATCAAATATACCTGCCAAAGCATTTTCATAATCGCCAGAATTTCTCGGCATAACAACTCGCATTCCACCGCGTGAAATATCGCGGTAACGCACTTGAAATGCCCTAAAATTTCTACCAATCATATAAAAAATACCATATGGTGTTTCTGGATAATATTGTTTATCTAAAATGGTTGGATCCATGCGGAATGTTAAACCACCTTTTGATATTAAAAAATAATTTGTTTTTAAAATATGTGATAGAAAGTTTAATCCTTCTTTTAGAATATTTTTTTCAACAATATCATTTAAATCAGAATAAATAGCTTTTATATAATCATAAAAAACTGCTGCTTCTTTTTTTCTATCACCTTCAAAACGTGGATCAAATCTAGCTCTAAAGTAACGAATACAATATTCCATATAGTTAAAATTATTTGCAATTACTTTTGAAACTCTATCAGTTGAATAGTAATAAGGGTTCTGCTTAGTTAAGAAAATATGAACCCAATTTGCCATTGCTCTAACTAGGTTTGTTTCATTAAGGCTAAATGGACTGTCACCTAATAATAAATTGGAAAATTCATCTCCATGATCAACATAAGAAAGAGTTTTTAAACTTTTTAAAACTTTTCCCCAAGCTTTCATATTATCGGTGATTACTTCTCCAGTAGGGCTAGCAGCTATCAGATGTAGAACTGTAAACTTTTGATTATTTGGCATATTTATTTCATTAGCAAGAAGTCTTCTTACTTGAAAATTATATCTTGTAAAAATACCGATGATATTTTCCATTGCTGCATGAACAGGAAAATGTTTTAAACAGATATCTACTCGCACACGCGCATCTTTTGTTTGCTCATCTACAATAGTAGTTAAATTTACAAACGTATTTTCATTTTCTATGTTATAATTAACAGCTTCGTATGCAATTGCCATTTGTTTAACAGTCGCTATTTCAACATAGTCCTTGTCCAATGATTGGATAAAGGCATCGACCATCACTCTTGATTTGCTTGCTAGTATTGTTTTTAAAGAATCAAGTTTATCTTTAGCATTTTTAGATTCCCAAGTAGCAGAATTGTTATATGGAGCTTGATAAAGTTCACATAAACCTATTTTTTTATCTAATGTATTAAACAATCTAGCATTTTTTGCATGGTGACGATATAAAAGGGAAGCTATCTTCACTGTTGCGGATGAATGTTCACCTGGGGCAATTAACGTTATAGTTTGGGAAGATGCTGAATATCTTTCTGCAACTTGCTTCTCAGCAAGAACTTTTCCCGATACTATTTCCAATATGTCATCCATTATTGCTTGTTGCGAAGTTGACCATAAATAAAGGGGAGGCATTTGTGACAAAAACCACGATACAGTATTTTCAAGACCCTTAGATATTTCATCCAGAATCCCTCTTTTTGCATTTCCTTGCGCATTTGAATCAGTAATACCCGCAAAAAATTTCTCTATGTTAGCAGGTTTTAAATACTCAGAAGGTTCTAAATCGGAATCTAATAATTCGACTTCACTTAACCACTTTTGACTATGAATCTTGAGCATGGTCATGATACACTCCACGGCGTTAAAAAGTTGAACAAAGTATTTCCTTGTTCATAAAATCTTAAAATGTAATTAACACATCAAAAGCGACTTGCAAATTTCTTCCTATCGATTCTGGCTAGTAAACTTCAGCTATAAATTATACATGAAAGGGGGTTAAAGAGTAAATATCTTTAATTATTAAAATTTTTAAAAATTAAAAATTGTATTTTTTTAAACTTTTAACTAAAAATAAAATCCAGACCTCAATTCTCCCAAAAGTCACAGTTGAATTTGGAATTAAATATTTTATAAGTTTTATTTACTTTTTTATTTCTAATTATTTCAAACTTATTTAAGCCATTGCATTTATTATTTTATTATAATACATTCAGTATTTATAATCACTGCAGTGATTATAAATAAAACTATTTTACCAATTTAATATATTTTTCTGTGAGTTTATTATGCATAGCCCAAAAAAAATTGAACTCATTGCTGAGGTCGATTACTATATTAATGAAGATGGAAATATGGTTTTTACTAAGGAATATCATTTAAAAAGAGGGTTTTGTTGTAAATGCGGGTGCCAACATTGTCCCTATAATCACAACAAAACAAAAGAGGAAAATTAATTATTTAATAACTAAATTTACCTAATTTCACTTTCCCACGAAATACCCAATATATAATTGCAGTATAAGATAAAACAAAAGGCATTCCACAGAAAGCTATTATTTGCATAATAAATAACGTTTTTTCAGATGAAGCGGAATTATAAATTGTTAAACTATAATCTGAAGATATACTTGATGTGATTAAATTAGGAAATAATGCTGCACCAAATAAACTTGTAAATGCAAGAAGAGTAAAAGAAGATGAAAGGAATGCATAGCCAGCTTTTCCTAAAAAAACTGCTCTAGGAATGTTAGCTATTGAAAGAACGTTAATAACAACAATTATCCAAAGCCAAGGATGTTCTTCAAAATTATGCAAAGCTCTTGGTATAAAAACTAATGTGTAGATAGTGGTAAATATATAACAGACTATAAAACAACCAAAGGTATGCCATATCCATCGATGTACTCTCTCCTTTAATTCACCCTCAAGTTTTAAATATAAATAAATAGATCCATGCATAGCAAAAGCAGTTATTGCTAAGATACCTGTGATAATTGAATAAGGATTTAGCAAATCAAATACTGTCCCTGCGTATTCTTTATCAGATCCTACCAGAATGCCACTTAAACAATTTCCAACAGCAACTCCAAACAAAAAAGTCGCCAGCACACTAGCAGCAAAAAAACTCCAGTCCCAAAAACTTTGCCAAATTTGCGATTCATGCTTACTTCTAAATTCAATAGAAACAGCTCTAAATATTAACGCAAAAAGTAACAGCATAAACGGAAGATAAAAACCTGAAAAAGCTGTCGCATATGCATCTGGAAAAGCTGCAAATAAAGCACCTCCAAATGTTACTAACCAAACTTCATTACCATCCCAAAAAGGCCCGATTGAATTAAGAAACAATCTTTTTTCATGATTGGTTTTAGCGAGAGGATGTAAAATTCCAACCCCTAAATCAAAGCCATCTAAAATAGCATATCCAGCTAATAGAATTCCTAATGTTACAAACCAAAAAATATGTAAATCCATTTTAACCTCTTATAACTTATTTATTCCTAATTTTTCTTTTATTTCATTATCAGGACCATGCTTTATTTTGTTATTAATTACAAAAATCCAAACAAACAAAAGTAACAAATAAATAATCGTAAAAAGTATAATTGAAATTAAAATTTCTTCAGCTTTAACAGATTTTGATAACCCATCAGGAGTTCGCATTAAACCATATACAATCCAAGGTTGCCTCCCTACTTCTGTAGCTATCCAACCCGCTTGGTTTGCAATAATTGGTGCTAAAACAGAGATAGTATATATTTTCATTAACCATTTATTTGTATAAAGTTTATTAAACTTAAGAAGTAACATAGAAAGTGATGTAATAAATAACATATACATCCCAAGTGAAATCATGATGTGATATGTTTGAAAAGTAATTCCAATGGGAGGACGATCTTCTGGTTTAAATTGATCCAAGCCTATAACTGGAGTTGAAAAATTGCCATGGAGTAAAAAACTTAAGCCGCCTGGAATTTTGATTCCATATTCAACTGTTTCTTTTTCACTATTAGGAATACCAAATAAATATAATGGAGCTCCACCAGTTCCTGTATGAAAATGACCTTCCATAGCAGCCATTTTTGCTGGCTGAGTTTCTGCTACCCTTTCAGCTAAAAAATGCCCAGAAGTTGCTGCAAGTAAAGAACCCACAAAACCTAAAATTAAAGCAATTTTAAATGATTTTTTAGCAACCTCAAGATGTCTATTTTGTAAAATATACCAGGCACAAATACTCATGACAAAAAATGCGCCCATTAGCCAACAACCAATGATTGCATGAACAAGCATACGCATACTGGAAGGGTTGAAAACCATAGCCCAAAAATCATCTATCACTGCTTTTGTTTGTAACCCCTCACCAATCAAATGATATCCGGCAGGTGTTTGCATCCAGGCGTTGGCAATAATAATCCAAACTGCAGAAAACATTGAACCTAAACAAACCATTACAGTTGAAAAGAAATGCATTTTAGGACTTACACGATCCCAACCAAAAACAAGAATAGCTAAAAAACCTGATTCTAAGAAAAAAGCAAAAATACCTTCTGCAGCTAAGGCAGAACCAAAAATGTCACCTACAAATCTTGAATATGAGGCCCAGTTAGTCCCAAATTGAAATTCCATGACCAAACCTGAAGCAACACCCATTGCAAAATTTACAGCAAAAATTTTAACCCAAAACTTTGTTATGATTTCATAAATAGGATTTTTAGTTTTTAAATACATTCCTTCAGTAAAAACTAATATTAATCCCAAGCCAATTGAAAGTGGAGGAAATAAATAATGAAACATGATGGTTAAAGCAAACTGAATTCTTGCAAGAATTTCAGTAGATAACAGATCAACCATAAATCTCTCCTTACGAAAAATTTACATAGAGATTTACAGCTAACATTGGATATGAAATCACAAATTAAAATAAGGCAGCAAATTGTTGCATAGAGACTACTAGTATAAAATAATTAAGAGTCAATACTATCAAAGTCTGCTTTATTTTCAATAAATGCTTTAATTCTGCCTTTTACACTATCAACAAAATTTGGGCTATTCATTATTTCAACTAAATTAAAATATTTAACAGTTTCTACCTCGGCACAATGGACTCTCTCTGGTTCATCATCCATATAATGTTGATTTTCTGGTATAGCTAAATAAACAATTCCTTTAATAGCACCCATTTTCCATTGTCTTGTGACTTCTTTATATCTAGTAATATTCCAACCAACTTCTTCTTTTACTTCACGAATCATGCCAAACTCAGGATATTCATTAACTTCACAATTGCCACCAATAAAGTCCCATGCAAAATCATGATAATTTCTCTTCATTAATAAGCATTCCCATTTTTCAGGATTATCTCTTGCTAATTTTATAATTTCATCCAAATCAAGTGTAAAAATTTTGCTTCTTAATTCAAGTTCGCATGGTCTTAAAAATAAAGCACAACCAAAATATGGAGAACTTCTATTATTTATTTCAAATAAAGCTTGCGATCTTATTTTTTCATATAAAGAAGTGTCTTCAAATAATGATTCTTCAATTTTTGAATATATTTTTTCTCTTGGAACATTTTCTAATTCCCAAGAACATTTATTGGAATATATTTCATTATGATATCTTGGAATTAAATGCCAATGCAAATGATGACTTATATTTGCAAATTTGACTAAATTTATCCGTTTACAATTTGTTACTTTACGCAATGCTTTTTCTAAACAGACTAATGTATGCAGAGTATCCGGTAAATCTGAAGGCCGGATATCAGATTGTTCATATATATGTCTTTTAAAAATAGGCATTAAAGCCCCTGGCCATTTTTCAGCAAAAGGACTTTTAAATATGTAGAGATTATGACCACCATCAAAAAGAAAGTCTTTATCGCTGTTTGCTAAACGCAACCTAGAACATAACCCACAATTATCATTAAGTTTTATATATGGTGACAACATTTGCCAATTATCCTTCCTTTCCTCTAATTTTCTCATGTATCTTGTCGACAAGTTCATTAAGAAAATTTTGCCGATTTCACAGGCGCAATTGATTTTACGAGGTTCATATGCAGCTTTTTGGATCCTATCTTGTAAAAAAAGGATATGTAACGCCAGGACAAGTTATGACAGCATTAGATATTCAAAAGCAAACATGGTTACCGATCGGGAGAATTGCGCTAAATGAAGGCAAACTAACTGTTGAACAAATCTTCCAAATCCTGAATAAGCAAGCTGAAATGGGCAAACCTTTTGGAGAAATAGCTGTCGCGCTCGGAATGCTAAAAGATGAAGATGTGGCTCAACTGCTATCAATTCAGCAAAAAAACATTCGACCTATTGGACAAATCTTTGTAGAACTGGGATACATAACAAAGACTGATATGGAATCAGCTTTAAGTGCGTTTTTAAAAGATCCAGAGTCATGATGAAAAAATTTAATTTAGAAGAAGAAAATTTGCTGCGACAAAAGGGATATATTCAATTTGCGCAGGTAGGTCGCCCTCACGGTTTGAAGGGCGCATTTTTTTTGAAAACACCAGACAGACGAACCGAGTGGGATGGTTATAAAAAGCTTTTAATTCAAATGTCTGAAGGCTTTTTTGAGACCAAAGTCGCAAAAACTTATAATAGTGGACAAGCGCTGGCAGTACATCTTGAAGGCTTTGCCACTCGTGAAGAAATAGAACCTCTTTATAATAAAAATATTTATGTCCATGAAAGCGAAATTTCATTAGATGAAGGAGAATTTATAGTAGGTAAGCTCATAGGTTTTAAAGTTTACACTGAAAATAAAGGTCTTATTGGCACAATTGAAGGAGTTTCCTCTTTTGGAGCGCAAGATAATCTAGAAATTTATGTTAATAAGTATCGAAAGGTTTTTTTATATCCATTTTTAGATAATTTCGTCACACATATTTCTGAAAGTGAACAAAAAATTGAGATAAAATATGTTCCAGAATTTCTTGAGGAAGACTCCGAGTGAACAGTAATCTCAAATTTTCTGTCATAACTTTATTTCCCGAAATGTTTCTTCCTCTACAAAATGAAGGAATTATTGCACGTGCTATAAAAAACCAACAAGTTTCTCTTAATACAGTATTTTTAAGAGATTTTTCAGATCATCCACGGAAAAATGTGGATAAACAGCCTGCTGGTGGCGGGGATGGAATGGTGCTCAGAGCTGACATTGCGGAAAAGGCCTTATTATCTGTTTTATCTCCAGATGCTTTTGTAATAAATTTAACCCCATCTGGAAAAATATTTGATTCCAACCTTGCTAAAACACTTGCAAAAAAATCTCATTTAATTCTCTTATGTGGAAGATATGCTGGTTTCGATCATCGATTAGAATTAGAATATGCAGATATTAACATCAGTATAGGTGATTTTGTTCTTTCCGGCGGGGAATTACCTGCAATGTGTCTGATTGATTCTGTAACTCGTTTTATACCTGGTGTTTTAGGGAATGAAGAAAGTGCTCTCTTAGACAGTTTTGAAGATGGGCTCCTTGAAGCTCCGCAATACACGCATCCTGAAGAATTTCATGGGCTTTCTATACCCAAAGTTTTACTCTCTGGAGATCACAAAAAAATAAAAGAATTTAATCGCAAAGAGCAATTAAAAGTAACCGCACGTAATCGCCCAGATCTTATTCTTTCTAAGTGGGATGAATTCTCAAAACAAGAAAAAATAATTATCGAAAAAATTTGGAAAAGTGGTTAGATTTCTTTAAATATCTGTTTTTTACTTCACTATGACAGTGAATATATTTATGCTATATAATTTTAGTTATCTTTTATATTATTCGAAAGGTATTTGAAAATGCAGAATCTTCGTTCGCATAATTGCTCTGAACTCAATCTCAATTTTATTCATCAAAAAGTCACTTTAATGGGTTGGGTGCATTCAAAACGAGATTTAGGCGGTCTTATTTTTATAGATATACGAGACAACTTTGGCATTACTCAAATTGTGATTCACCCAAACTCATCTTTTTTTAATGAAGCTAGCCAGGTAAGACAAGAATCAGTTATTCAAATTAAAGGAATTGTAGCAAAACGTGAAGGTGCTATAAATCAAAAAATTCCTACTGGAGAAATTGAAGTCATTGCTGATTTTTTTCAAGTAGAGTCTCCTTCCGATATTTTACCTTTTCCAATTGCGCATAATCCTAAACAAGAAAGTGAAGATACAAGACTTTCATATCGTTTTTTAGATTTACGTACAGAAAAAATGCATAGAAATATTTTATTTCGATGCCAAGTAATTCGATACATTCGTGAAAAAATGCACTCATTAGGATTTAATGAATTCAATACTCCAATTTTAACGAGTAGTTCCCCTGAAGGAGCACGTGACTTTCTTGTACCAAGCCGGTTACACCCAGGCCAATTTTATGCTCTGCCTCAAGCACCTCAGCAATTCAAACAGTTATTAATGTGCTCTGGATTTGACAAATATTTTCAAATTGCTCCATGCTTTCGCGATGAAGACCCCAGAGCTGATAGAGCACCTGGAGAGTTTTACCAATTAGATGTGGAAATGAGCTTTGTCACTCAGGATGATGTCTTTAATGTAATTGAAGAGCTAATGATTGGATTATTTGAGAATAATCAGTTTTCTCAACGAAAAATTCTACCTTTAAGCAAATTTCAAGATAAGTACATTAAAGCAAATAGAAAATTTCCTTGCATCCCTTGGCATGATGCAATGGATAAATACGGTATTGATAAACCAGATTTACGCTATGGTTTAGAAATGCAAAATGTAGAAGAAACTTTTGCTCACACGCAATTTGCAGTTTTTAAAAATATTCTTGAAAGCAAAGGCATTATTAGAGCAATTGTTTTACCAAATTCTGCTCAACAAAGTCGAAAGTTTTTTGATGATGCCGATGCCTATGCAAAAGACGTTGGACTTGGTGGACTTCCTTGGCTTGCAGTAAAAGACGGCGAATGGAAGGGATCAATCGCAAAACAATTAAGTGATGCAGAAAAGAAAGCGCTTGGTAATCAACTTAAGCTTGAACCTAATGACACTGTCATTTTTATTATTGGAAAAGAAAAATTAAAATCCCAAACTGCAGGCGGAAAAATAAGAAATTATTTCGCCGAAAAATTAAATTTAAAAGATGAAAGCAGTTGGGCTTTTGCCTGGATAGTTGACTTTCCTATGTATGAATTCAATGAAGACGAGCAAAAAATAGATTTTTCACACAACCCATTTTCTATGCCACAAGGAGGTATGGAAGCTCTCCAAAATAAAAATCCACTTGATATTTTAGCATTCCAATATGATCTGGTATGTAATGGAATTGAATTATCCTCTGGAGCGATTCGCAATCACAGGCGTGATGTCATGAAAAAAGCTTTTGAAATTGCTGGATATTCAGAATCAGACGTAGAAAATAAATTTGGTGCATTATGGAATGCTTTTGCCTTTGGTGCCCCTCCACATGGTGGAATAGCTCCTGGTATCGATAGAATGATCATGTTACTTTTAAATGAACCAAATATTCGGGAAGTAATAGCTTTTCCATTAAACCAAAAAGCAATGGATCTTTTGATGAAAGCACCAAGCTCTGTATCTGAAAAGCAATTAAAGGAAATTCATATCCAACTTAAACATGAATAACTTTTGAAGACTATCGAGGAAAAAGTGCTTTATCTTTTTAAAAGGCTCGATTTAACAAACCAAGTTCAAAATAGTAACAAAGCTATATTTTTATTTTATATAGTTGTATTGTTAGTTTTCTTACCTTGCAAAATTTATGCAAAAGAAAAAATAACACTTTTAACTCCTCCATCCCCTGGGGAGTTCTATTTTGAAGTTGCACAAGAAGTTTTTAAAATAGGAACGTTAAATATAAAAACTCAAGTGGAAGCTTATCCCAGTATCTATAAAAAAATGAATTCTACTACAGTAGATAGTAAAGAAGTTTATGCCACAATCGCTGTATTAAATGATAGTAACAATAAAAAATATCATAATGTTTTTAATATTATTAGTATTGAAACTTCTTTTTTTACTTTAAAAGAGAATAAAAAGAAATCAGAAACTGTTGATGAAGTAAAAAATTTAAAAAAAGTATGTGTCTGGTTAGATTCAGTACTAAATAAATATTTAATTAATCAAGGATTCCAAAATCTTTTTCCCGTCCCAACTTTGAATCAATGCATAACCATGCTATTCAATGGTGAAGTTGATGCTTTATATTCTTCAGAAGCACCATTGATTAAATCTACTAGAACTCTTGGACAAGATCTGAGAAAACTGAAAAAAGGATACACACCAATGCGAGTAACCTTTTTCTTAGCAGTAACAAAAAACGCTTCCTTAGAAACTATTAAAAACTTAACAAACTCAGGAAAATTGTTAAAATCTTCTGGAAAGTATGATCAAATACTCGATAAATATCGAAAAGATCTTTATTTACCTTAGTTTTATCTAAATAACATTTTCGAGGAAAAAATGCCGAACAACCTTACACTAGAAAATTTATCTTATAATTCTATGCTCAGTTCGCAATCATCATTTGATGACTCATGGCGTTACCCGCTTTCTATTTTACTAGGCATTGGATTAGCAAGTGGAGCTGATTTTATTGAATTTTTTTTACAAAGAGGGAATCACTTAAGTGGATTAGTTGAAAATGGTAAAGTAACTGCAATAAATCCAAGCTTGTCTCTAGGCGCTGGTGTTAGAGTTTTCAAGGGAAAAGAAGATTGTTATGTTTCCACAAATGATGTCAGTTTTAATGGATTAAAAAGAATTCTAGAAAAAGCATTAGATATTCATTCACTGAAAATAATGCAAAATAGAATTATAAGTGAAGTAAATTTAGAGCCACTTAGAGACTATGGCTTATTAAGAAACAAAAATAATTGGCTCAATCAAGGAAGCTCAGTTAAAGAAATTTGTGATGTTTTATTGCAAATAAATAATAGACAAAAAAATATAACTAAATATCTAAACAGCGTAACAACAAATGGTTTTAGAGATTGGCAAGAAGTACTGGTTGCTGCAAGTGACGGAATTTTTGCAAGAGATATTCGTTTAAATCAAAGCTTATCTGTCCAAGCTGTTTGTGTGGATAAAGCACATAGAACTTCTTCGCATAAAAGAATTGGTGATGCTTCTAATCCTGCTTTTTTTAAAAATATCGATGCTGAATTACTTACAAATTCATTAGCTGAAATTGCAGGAAATATGTTGCATGCAGAATATGTTCAATCAGGAACATATCCAGTAGTTTTAGCAAATAAGTTTGGTGGAGTGATTTTCCATGAAGCATGTGGACATTTACTAGAAACAACTGCAGTCCAAAGAAATTCAACTCCTTTTGCTGATAAAAAAGGAGAAAAAATAGCACATGAAAATTTAACTGCTTGGGATGAAGGGTTTTGGGAAAATGGTTTTGGTTCCTTAGATATGGATGATGAAGGAATGCCAGTGCAAAAAACCCTACTCATAGAAAATGGAGTATTGAGAAATTTTTTAAGTGACAGAATGGGGAGTTTATTAACAGGCCATCCAAGAACTGGAAGTGGAAGAAGGCAAAATTATACTTTTGCTCCTGCAAGCAGAATGCGAAATACTTATATTGCACCTGGAAAATATAGTACAAATGATATGATTTCGAGCATTGAAAAAGGAATCTATTGTAAAAACTTAGGTGGCGGAAGTGTTAACGGAACTGGTGACTTTAATTTTGGTGTAGAAGAAGCTTGGTTAATTGAAAATGGAAAAGTTACAAAACCAATTAAAGGGGCTACTTTAATTGGCCAAGCCGAAGATATCATGCATAAAATATCAATGTCTGGAAATGATTTAGATATATCAGCAGGGTTTTGCGGTTCAGTAAGTGGCAGTATTTATGTCACAGTTGGACAACCACATATAAAAGTAGATGCTATAACCGTTGGTGGGCGATAATAAAGGATTCATTTATGTCATTAAATATCGAACAAATAAAATCAGATATAGATTCCATTGCAAGATCTTTGGGTATTAAAAAATATGATGTTTTTGGATCTGCAAAGGAAGAAAGCTCAGCAAGTGCAAAAAATAAAAAACCATTTGGCCTAAATTCTGCAAGCAAATCCTATTTGTTAGTTCGTGTATGGAACGATAAACAGCAAGCAGGAGTAACAAGCACTTCAAATTTAACTTATGCAGGTTTAACCGACGCTCTTATTTTAGCTCATTCAAGTGCAGAATATGCTTCAACAGAAAATATTTATAATTTTAGTGAATATTGCCAAGATTCAACTGAAAATATGCAAATAAGTAATAATCAAGAAAATAAAATTACGATGCAGGATTTAGTAGAAAAATGTATTGCTGCTGAAAGTAAAATTTTAGACCACTCGCCTATTTTCAAAAGTGTTCCTTATAATAAAGTTGGTGATTCATTTTCCAAACGATTTTATTTTAATAGTTTAGGTGCATTTAAAATATCCGAAAATAATATTGCTTACTGCTACTTTTTTCCTTTAGCGCAAGAAACAAATAAAATTGCTAGAGAAGCAGGACATATCTCAATTTCAAAAGGATTTAAAAATTTAAATGTCATTGACTGTGCTGACAAAGCTATTAAAAAAACTGAAAATCATTTAGATTATATCAATATTAAGTCAGGGAAATACAAAACAATATTTTCGCCCGAAGCATTTTTAGACTTGCTTTATGCATTTGGCAATTTCCTTAACGCACAAAATATCTTAGATAAAAAAAGTTTATTGAATATAGAAAATTTAAACACCCAAATTGCTTCTAGCATTTTAAATTTATCAGATTCCCCACTCCATGTGGAAAATCCAGATCCTTGTCATTTTGATGAAGAAGGTACTTTAACAAAAAATATAGATATCATCCAAGAAGGAAAACTTATAACATTCTTACATAGCAGTTTTACAGCTCAAAAATTTAATACTAAATCAACAGGACACTGTCATTTAGGATCAAAACTTACGATTTCCCCATATTTTTTACATGTCAGTAAAAATCATAAAATACACATAGATCAAGAATTTTCTTTAAATCAAGAAAATAATGCAATTTATGTTGAAAACGTCAAAGCTTTACATGCTGGTGTCAATGCTTTACAAGGTTCTTTTTCTTTACCATTTGATGGCTTTTTTATTAAAGATGGAAAAAAAACAAGTATAGAGTCAGCAACTGTTGCTGGTGATTTTTTAACTCTATTGAGTAATATTATTTATATTGATGATAACGAAACTGTCACGCACAAAGGTATATCACCTAACATATGGATTAAAGAATTATCAGTGACTGGAAATAGTTAATTCATTTAAATTGCTTTCAAATATATGCTTCAAAGAATTATCTGTGATTAAAAATAATTATTCATTTAAATTTTTTTCGAATTGAATTCAATTGATCATAACTATATACTTTTTTTTCAATCTTAATTATTCGATATTTATCCAGCATTAAACTGTCTATGTCTTCACTATCTGTTGATAAAAATATAATTCCCTGATACATTTTCCGCAAATCTGAAACAAAATCTTTAAAGCTTAAATTTGAGTTATTCCCAAAATAGTAATCGGAAATAATAAAATCAATCTCATTGGTTAATTTTGACTGCTTATTAAATTGCTGCAACAATTCTTCTGGATAAAGAAAGGAAATTGTATTTACATTTTTTAAAGCTCTTTTCCAACTTCTAATTATAAGGGGATCATCATCTAAAACAATAATACTTTTTTTATTCGCAAAATCAGAATCAAATTGCAAATTTCGATGAAAACTACTTTCCAACTTAAAACTATTTGGCAAATGAAAAATTTTGTTATTATAATGAAATTTTTCTGCTGGCAAATTAAAAATAAATTCTACACCCCTATTTGGAATATTAAAACACTTAATACTTCCGCCGTGTAATGTAATTATTTTTTGCACAATTGCTAAACCTAATCCCGTCCCATTGCTTTTATTTAAGGTAAAAAAAGGTTCAAAAATTTTATCAATAATATTTGAAGGGATAAATGAATTACTATTTCCAATACAGATCTCAAGAAATAACTTATCATTTATCTTTTTTTCTTTACTATAAATCCATATACTTCCTTCATAATTCATTGCTTCATAGGCATTGCTTAGCAAATTTATAAAAACTCTGATAATTCTTTGCCTAGACACTAATAAAACTAAATTAAAATCAATTTTATAATTAAAACTAATATCAACAGCTCTATTTCCAAAAGATATTTGCGATAAAGCAGCTAAAATAATATCCTCTATAGGAACATGCTGGATATTTTCTACTTTTTCAATTGAAGCTTCCATAATTTCATTTAAAAAATGATCTACATAGTCGATAGAATCAAGAAGCGAAACTTCAAATTCATTAATAAAGTTTCTTAATTTTATTAAGCTAGAAAAATTTTTAATTTCACCTACAAAATATCTCAATTTTGAAAATGGCTTTCTTAAATCATGTGCAATAAAATGAGCTAAATTACCTGCAGCAGATAGTTTTGAATTAAGAAGTAATTGATTTTGTAAAAATTTCGAATATCTTAAGTAATAATCAAAGATCAGCGAAAGTGATTCTAATTCATTTTTTACATCAGTTTTATATGTTTTATCAATTTCATTTCCAACTCTAACTTTTAGTGACAAAACCTTATTTATAATATTTTTTGTAAAAATTTTATAGCCAAATAAACTACAAAAAATAATAAATACCAAAATAATAATTGAATATATATATACTAAAATATTACTAGTTCTTTTTTGAAAAGATAAATTTGTTTCAATGTTTAAATTATTAATATCTATCTCATTGCCAATTTTATTAATTTTTATTATTTCTGGAAATTTACTTTTTATGTCTTCAATAGAAATACTTACAGTAATAAAACCATTATTTTTACTTGAACTTTTTTCAATGTAATAAGTAATGGGAGTTATAAAATTTATTTTTTTCTTTTCATTATCTAAGAATAAATAACCGCTATTTTTAGGCAATACGTTAAAAATATTTTCAATAAAATTAATTTTATTTAGATTTGTATATACTAATTTTCCTCTTGAGTTATATATATTCCATTCACTCCATTTAAAGTCTAAATTTGATATTTTTGATTTAATTAGACTATTTAGTTTTTTTCTATTATTTTCCTCATTATCAATAGTAGAATTTAAAAGAAACTTTAACTCTTCTGACTGGAGAATTGATTGAATTGTGTTTTGATACTTATAAAGTGAGTCAACTAATTCTAATTCAATACTTCGTCTTAATTGTGTATTTGCTAAGTCAATTCTTTTATTAGAGCTAGCAACCAAAAATGCTAAGATTCCAATTGAAAAAAGAAAAGGCAATACCAAAGATAAAAATAGAATATAGAAGTAATAGACTTTTAAAGACCATTTGGAATGTAACATTCAGTCAATTGTACCTCAAACACTTTAACTTAACAAAAATTAGTTTCTTTAATAATTTTAAATTTTTATCCAATTTTTTAGTTGTTATATTTTTAATTTATATCAAATTTAAAATTAAATTATGCAATAATATTCATACTTAAAAGCCATTTTGACTTTTCAACAGAAAAAAATTTCCTACTTTAAAGTAACAATTACATTTAATATTTATTCAGTCAAAAAAAATTCATAATCAAATCAATTTTCAACATATTAAATTTACAAGATAATTTTAAGTTCAAAAAAATTTTTAATATTAACAAATAATTCAATAATATTTGTATACTTACAAAAAAAAATTATATATATTTAAATTTATTAAATTTTATAATTTTATTTATAAAAAAAAGTAATTATAACTTATTTCAATATACGAATATATTTTGTTACTTATTAAATTAATTTAATATATTAATTATATTAAATTAATTTATATATTTATTCTATTTTTTAATAATTAAAAGGATTAAACAAGTGATAAAAAATATCTCTTTTTATTTCATGCCTTTAGTTTTTATAATTCAAACTCAAGCATTATCAGTTCAATGCCACATCACAGGTGAACAAATCCCTACGATTAAACAAATACCTTTATCTAAAGAATCGGAAGCTTATAGAGGTTACAAAGTTGCATTAGATAAAATTAAAAACCATGCAAAAAATAAAAATATAATAAGTTTAGCCTATGCAGAATTGATTAATATTAAAAGAAATGAAGTTAAAAAATATTACGCAGTGCAATCTGAAGATGGATTTAACAATGTTAAAAATTCTGGATTTAACGAATTTTATATAAATGAAATGCGGAAAGAAGATCCTGATTTAAAGATCATAAATAGAATTTCAAAAGAAAATCTTCAGAAGAATGAACAATATATTCTTAATATATATTCTTATAATAACAAAAATTTTCCAAATAAAACAAATGATTATTTACAAAATTTTTATAAAAATACGAAACAATATAATATCAAATCTAAAATATATTTAAGCTCAAGTACTGAACTAATTTTAGAAAAATCGCAATACAATACAAACTATGCTATAATTGAAAATGTAACAAAAAATGATGAATTATACACTTTTATAAGTAAGCAAAAAGAATTTATTCCAGTAAAAAGCAATACAAATGGAGTAAATTTATTTCCAGTTAGTGATGCTTTGACTAAATTTGCAGGAGTAGAATCAGTTTATTACTTGCATGTTTTAGTTCCTAATAAAGCCAATCAAGTAAATTCTTGGTTTCATAATAGGGAAACTAGTTCATATAAACTTGAAGCTGATGGATTTATTCAAAATATTGGAGTAAAAAAATATAAAATTAAAGAAGGAGAAATTCATCCAGTTGACGTAGTTTCTATTGATTTGAATGAAGCTAAAAAACAATACAAACTATATAATTCACTTCTCATAAAAAAAGAAGATTTACAAAATAATAAAAGTGCAATTTTTCAGATAAAGTTTGACAAGCCAAGCTCTTTCATAGAGCCAAAAAATATTATAGCTGATACAACTTTAGGAAAGAAACAATTTGATACTTTTAAAGCCGCATTAGATAAAATTCGTGTCAAAATAAAAAATCCAGTTGAAACTACTTTTAATGAAAGTGATAGAACTTCAGTAGAAGATTTAAGAAAGAAATATCTAAACGACTTAACTTTATCAAATAAAGGAAATATAAAAACTGTTGCATATGCTATTCTTGAATTGAGTACAAAGTCAACATCTCTGGTAGGTGAAATACCCACAGAATACTATACAGTAAGCGGTACAAATATTAAATTTAACAATAACGAAAAAACAAAACAATATTTTGCAAATTATTCAGCTGAAAATACAAAACTTCCTGCGTTTAAAGTTGAAGATTCAAATAACTTTTTTTTAAATGAAATAAATAGTCTGCAATCAAATCTTGAAAAGGACAAATTAATTGATGCATCAAATAGAGAATTAAATACTAATCAAAGAGATGCTGATGCAGAAATTAAGATACTTGAAACTTTACTAAACAAAACAGAAAAATCAGGCATAAATACTGAAGGTAAATTAACAATTTATTCATCTTTACCTGTATGTTTATCATGCACAAATGCTTTTCATTACTTTAACAGACTAAGGCCAGATCTAAAAGTAGAAATATACCAAGTACTGCCAAAAAATTTGAAAGACTTATATAATTAAAAGGACAATATATGTTTGTAAAAAATTTAAAAACACATATTACAATACTGGCAAGTATATTATTACTTACTAGTTGTAAAAAAAATGAAGTACTTGAAGAAAAAAAAATTATAACAAGTAATAATTTTAATTCTTGCACTGGTACTGAATTTAATAGTGGTATAGAAAATTTAAAAAAATCACTTAAGAAAATTATTTCTAGTAAAGAATACGATGAAATAGATGAAGCTTTTGATTGGTATTTCATAAAAAAAGATGAAAATATTTATAACTCTCATTTATTATTAAATAAACTGGAAGAAATATATCGAAAATATCTCCCAGAAATTAAAAATTTATCTGAAGAAGAACATTTAAACTTTATTAAGAAAAAACATGAAATATATGAAAATATTAAAATATTAACGGATAAAAACAAATTTATAAATTTTAGTAATGAACCTTCATTTGATAATTTTAACAGACATGACTTTTCTTTTGAAAAATATTATGCAATTTATGAATCAACTTTTATTGCAAAAAAGTTTTCCAATACTGTGAATGAGATAGCAAGAAAAAATAACCTTTCATCAGAATTTTTTCCTCTTCTAGAAGATTTTCATGAGTCGAATAAAACTATTTCCTTTATGAATAAAAAAAGTTATGAAGTAAAATCTATTTCAATTTCTGATAATGAAGAAATTAAAAATATTTCCAAATTTAAAAGTTACTTAGCCGAAAATTATACACGTCTGAAACAATTTCGAAGCATAGATAATAATTATGATATTCATTTATTAAATGTGCATGGAACACAAGGATTAACAGCCGCCTTAATCATTCAAACTTTATTTGATTTATTTGAAAGAAGTAGTATTGATAATAAATTTGAATTTAACAAGAATATGAGTGAATATTTAAAAGCTCATACTTATGTAAATTTGGCAAGTTTAGGCGAACAAGTTGTCAGCGATACTATTCAAATGGCAGAATTAATCAAAGCTCTTACTAAACAAAAAATAAATGCATCTAAATTAATGACTAAAATTAGCAATATTTCATCTACAGCAGGCTCAATTTTAAATGTAGTTAGCGTTGGTCTCAGCATTACTGAATATATTAAATCTGATACAACAGCTGAAAGAATTCAATATGGTACACAATTGGGATTCGATACTGCTGGTTTATTCATGGGAATAACAAATTTAGTTCTCTATAAAACCGGAGCTTTAACTGCTTCTGCAGCAGTTGGTGTGTTAACCATCCCATTCACAGGACTGGCAATTGGTTTCACTGGATTTGCCTCTGCTTCGGCGCAAGCCGTTTCAGAAGCAGAAGAAATTGCAGAACGTTTTAATCACTATAAAATAGATTATCAAACAGTCGGAATTAACAAAAACTTTAAAACATCATTTAGAACTCATACTGAAATTAAAGCAATTAATAATTTTGCCTATAAAGACTACAGTTATAGCGAGGATGATCATGGAAATTTAAAACAAAACGCAAAAAATCATGATATTGTAATTAAAGAATTAGATCTGAGAGAAAAAAATAAAGTAAAAATCTCTTATGGAACCCATTATTTATATGAAACAATTCGCTGGAAAGAATATGGTGGATGGTTATTTAACAGTCCTGTATTGCATCCATTTGGAGAAGATCCCGCTTCAATTGATGACAAACAACAAGTAATTTCTTTAAATAACGCATATTCTTTTATTCCACAAAAAGAAATGCAATTCATCGAAGACGCTCCTATTATTCTACCAATGGTACCCGAATCATATATATCTTATCGCTTTGCTTATACTCCTGGTATAATTGGCAGTTACAGCAATAAACTAGAGGCATTGCGAGAAATTCAAGAAAAAAATTTCAAATTTATGTTTAATTACTTTCGTCCACATCCATTAGAATATGCTATTCGTTCTATGAGATTTGATTTTCAACCAACGACTGTTCAACTCCTTCTTGGTGATAGTGATTATTCATTTTTCTCTCCTATTTACCCGCAAGACTGGAAAAATAAAATTCATTATAATTTTGTCAGTGGCAATGGTAATTATTACTTAAAAATATCGAATGATTCGAATTACAGTATAAATTCAAGTCAAACGGAAAAATGGTTTATAGACGCCCAAGATACAGAGAAAAATATTAGGATTTTAGAAAATGAATTAAAAATAGGAAAAACTTCTATTAAATTTCTAGAAAAAAAGTTTCCAAAAGAATTAATTGTTTTAACTCACGAAGGTGTATATAGAAAATTCGATCAAAATGTAAATGCATTTAAAATTATGTCTATAGATTTTAATGCTAATGACAATATTAAACAAATTGTTCAAGAAAATATCAATTATCAAATTCAACCTTCTGGTTACATTGAAATTGAAAATTACGATAAAGTAAAAGATAAAAAAGCATGGTTTGAAATTGATAATAATAAAATAATTGCACCAAATCCTGTGGAAAATGGAATAAGAAAGTACACTAGGTATACCAGATTAAATCAAAATTTAGTCATTGTTGGGAAATCAACTAAATATTACTATTTCTATAATCCAGTAAGAAAAGAATTATATTCAATGCCCTATGAAGAAAATGCTCTTATTCATAATAATCCGCTAGATCTTGTTGATGATGAAATTAATGAATTTTATTTTGAAAATAATAATTTATATTATAAAACAAAGGAAAACATAGGAATTGCAGTTAAAGAAAATATTAAACATTTAATTTCTATCAAAGCAGCGGAGAATAACCCTCAAATTATTAAGGATATAGCCGCTGAATACAATTTAAATTTGAGCGACGAAATTCTTATTTTTAATGATAATGATATTTTTACCGGATGGTATTTAAAAAATAATGACTCTTTTATGAGTAAAGATCTTAAAAATGAACCAACATTTTTACAAAAAATTTCTGATTTTTTTAAAAATAAAATAGGCTAAAAAGGATATAACAAATGAATAACTCTATTAAAGCATTTCTCCTTACATCTGTGGCATTTTTTAACGTTTATTGCAGTAAAAAAACAGATAAAAACGATAATAAAGAAAATATAATTAAAAATTATATTCATGAAAATAAGCAATTCAAAAATGAACAATTTTCAAAAGAATATTATGATTTAAAATTGCTATCAAAAACTATTGCTACTGATTTTTTAAAAACATATGCAAAATTAGTTAATAAATACAAAATTGAAAATGATCTTTTTCCTATTCTTATTGAAAACGATGAGAGAAAATTAACTTTGATCAGTACTGAACAATTTATTACAATGGATATCAATATTGATGTTGATGAAGATTTAAATTCATTTCTCCAATTACTAAGTGCCATACAAACTAATATTAAAAATCTAAATAAATATTTTATATATTACTCTAACTATGAATTTAAACAAAAAGTAAAAAGTTCGGACTTTCGATCTATTTATATTATTAATCAAATTATTAATGAATTTAAAAATGCTAATAATTCTAATTTGAACAAATACTTATTCGCACATTTTTTAGCTGGATTTAGTCTGATTGACTTTGAAGCTGTCGATAAAAAAAATCTAATTATACAATTAGGAAAAAATTTAACAATTATTCCTGATGAATTAGAAACATTTAGCAAAAATTTTGAGAGTTTTTTAGAAAAGAATTTACTTAATATAGAATTCATAAATTTTGATTTTAATGATTTTTACTCTGAAAGAATAGAAAAAAGAACAAATGCAAATTTTTCTCAATTTTTTTATGACCAATCAAAAAAATTCAGTAATATAAAAAACTCTTTTTTCAATAACGAAAAAACAATTTCATCATCAATTGATAGCATGTTAGATGATATAAAAGATATAGACGTTTATTATGAGCCAATTAATTCACACAGTGTCAATACAATTGAAAGTGTAAAAACTAATAGTGAGAAATTAATTAACTTTTACAACAGTTATCAAGAATTTGGAAAAAATAATATTTATCAAAAATTCATTGAGTTTTCTTACGCTAATTTTTCTTACAACAACTTAGTTCACCTTAGGCCAACTGTAATATCAGGAGAAAAAAAATATCCTGTTCAACATGCCCCAATAAAAAAGATAGATTTATCAGATTCTAGTAAGATAAAAATTAATTTTGGTGACTATTATGTTTATGAAACAGAAAATTGGGAAGAGTATGGTGGAGTATTTTATTCACTTCCTAGGCTAACAGATTCTCCTGCAATTTCAAATAATAAAGAAAAAACTTTTTCTTTGCTTTCAGCATTTAATTTTGAATCAACAAAAGAGTTATCATACAACAACTCAAAACCAATTTTATTACCTACTATGCCTGAAGCCTATGTTGAATATTCTTATGCCGCAGTCCCTGGTATCCACCACGCTAATTCTCCGAGCTTAGAAAAACTTCGGAACATTCAACGTTCAAATAAATTTAAATTTATTTATGAATTTTTTAATTGGAAATTCTATCAGCATGTAGTTAATGATTTTGATATTCGCTTTATTCCAACAGAAATAGATGTAACATTAAGCTCTACTAAAAATATACTTGTAGTTCCCAAAATTCCATACGATCTAGCGAATAAAATTCAATACAAATTTAAAGGCAATGGCGGAGACTACTATTTAAAAATTTCTAATTATGCGGAATATCAATTTGAGGCGAATAGTAAAGACAAATGGTTTATCGATGCAACTGATATTCTAGGTGAGACTACTTACTTTGGAAATACAATTTTTATTGGGAATAAACTCCTGCATTTTGTACCAGGTAGTAAACCAAAAGAAATTATTATAAAGCAAAAAAATGGTGTGTATAAAGTATTTGATGAAAATATAGGAAAAAACTTAATTCCTAGTTACGATTTTAGTAAACAAAATATCTCTAATCCAGAAAATTTTCTGAATGAAATATTGCATAAAAATGACCAAAAGGTAAGTTTTGTTGAGATTGAAAATTATTTAACTCGAAATAATAAAGCTTGGTTTGATACAAAAAATAGTATTTTCATTAATCCATTAAACCCAAATAGAATAAATAAAAATGATCTAATAATTATTGGAAAAAATAAGAGTGGTATATTTTTATATAACCCATTGATAAGAGATTTATATTACATTTCTGAAAGTACAAATACACTAGAATTGATTGAAGCAAATATTTTAAATTTCAAATTTGATAAAGACAAGTTATATTTTATTACGGATTCTGAAGTTGTATTGTGCATAAACGATAATAGTATTATAAAAATTTTCTCTTTTAATGAATCTAAAATTAAATTTGATGATTTAAAAGAAATTGCTAAAAATAAAAAATATCGAATTAATGAAAATGTATTGACTTTTAGTGCTGAAAATAAATTATTAGGCTGGTACCTATCGCAATCAGGAACATTTTTTGCTAAAGAATAATATAATCTTATTTTTTATTACGCTTGGGGAGTTGAAGTGTTAAGACGAATTTTTATAATATTCATTTTTCATTTTATCTTAACTCAAACCGCTTGCTATAAAGGTAACGACTATAATTATGAGCCAAGATATTATGCAAGTTGGTCATGTCAAAACAATTCAAGTTGCATAAATGCATTAGGTTACAATTTGGGCTCTGCAGGTGGATTTTGTTCACTAAGCTCTTGCCAGAATTGGACAGCAGCAAATGTCGCTATATATCCAACAAGCTCATCAAATTGTGCAGAAACAGCAACATATACGATTTTTATTATGCCAAAAGGAAATGTTTCATGCTTTTAAACAGAAACATAATTAGAAATCTTGCTCATAATTTATTCTTAAGGAAAATAATAAATGCGTTTTAACTATGTAGTTATAAAAGTTAAAACATATTGGAAAAATGTTTTATTTCCATTGTGCAGGTTGTCCAGTAGAAGCTAGTACAGAAAGCCAAAGAGGTTCATTGATGTCCAAATGCTTTTTCCCTAATGCTACGGCTGTCAACGGGACATGGGTAAAATGTTCAAAAGCATAACCTATCATACAACCTGTTTTTCCTGCCATTGCTGCATGCACTGCATTTTGACCTAACTTAGCGCAAAAAACAGAATCATCTGCTGATGTAGTTTGAGAACGTAACATATAACTAGGATCAATATATTTTAAAGTAGTTTCAATATTCCTAGCTTTAAATTCTTCAGTAATTTTCTGTTGCAAAAATTTCCCAATATCCTTTAATTTTATATTTCCACTAAGGTCTTTTTGAATTTCCGAAGGTGGGAATAAATCTTGTCCAGCACCTTCTGCTACAGCAATTGTAATATAACCTTTTTCTATCACTCTTCGGACAATTGCATTGAGCAATCCATTTTGTCCATCAAGAACGATTGGAACCTCTGGGACGAGAACAAAATCAATGTCATTCATAGCGACTGCAGCTGTTGCAGTTAATGCACCACAATTTCTTCCCATTATTTTTACCAGACCAATTCCATGGAAAGCAGAACGCGCCTCAGTTTGTGCACAGCGAAGAGCTTCAACAGCTTTTCCAACCGCAGACTCAAATCCAAATGTTTTACTTACCCAAAGAACATCGTTATCAATAGTTTTAGGTATACCTATTAATGCAATAGGTACCTTCCTTCTTTTTATTTCTTCATGAATTGCATTTGCACCAGCTAAAGTGCCATCTCCACCGATAGTAAATAAAATATTAATATCTCTAAGCATTAACGCGTCAACAATAGATACAGGATTTGAATGCCCTCTACCCGTTCCTAAAACACTCCCACCTTCAAAATCAATGTTTTGAACTGAAAGTGCATCTAGACGTCTCCAACCAAAAGCAAATCTTTTTGTTAAAGGATCGTGTGTAAAACCTTGATAGCCATAGGGAACTCCATAGATATTTTTTACACGATACCTTTCAAACAAAAAGGTAACTAAATTTTGTATGACATTGTTTAACCCTGGAGCTAACCCCCCACAAGTTACGATTGCAACTTTTAAATTTTCAGGATTCCAAAAAATTTTTTCTCGTGGACCTGCAAGCTCAAATGTGGGTGGCTGAAACAAAATTTTTCCATTATCTGGGCGGGACGCTTTAAGCAATCCTTCTAAAGAAATATCAACCAAAATTCTATCTTTTCCATCATCAATAAAATTTTCAGTTTGGAAAGAACCTTTTAATGGTGACGAAATATTAGCCTGGCCAAAAGCTGGAATTAGGCTTTCGACTTGAAAAGTTTCTGGTTTAATTTCAATGCCCTTATTCATAAATAACCTCAAGCAAATGCAGCATTTTGTTCATCAAATACTTCTTTTAAAGCATCCGAAGCTAGATCTAACATCTTATTTAACTGTTCACGAGTAAATGGACGTTTTTCTGCAGTGCCTTGAACCTCCAATAATTGTCCTGTGGCCGTCATAACTACATTAAGATCGACATCTGCTTTTAAATCTTCTTGATAATCTAAATCGACAAAAATTTGATCTTCAAAAACTCCTAAAGAAATAGCTGCTACAGCGTCTTTGAGAGGATTATTATTATTTCTAATTTTATTTTGTTTTATGAGAGCTTCTATAGCTAATTTTAACGCTACATAACCACCAGTAATGGATGCTGTTCTAGTTCCACCATCAGCATGTAGAACATCACAGTCAATTATAATTGTTCGTTCACCTAATTGCTTTAAATCTACAACTGAACGCAGAGATCTGCCAATGAGTCTTTGAATTTCTTGTGTTCTTCCAGATAGATACTGTCTTTCTCTTTTTGTACGGTCTAGTGTTGAAGCTGGTAATAAGGCATACTCAGCAGTTATCCAGCCTTGTCCACGAGTCCCACGCATCCAGTTTGGAACTGTTTCTTCAACTGTTGCGGAACATAAAACCTTAGTCTCCCCATATTCAACTAAAACAGAGCCAACAGGATTTTTTAAATATTTTGGAGTTATTTTTATAGCTCTAGGTTGAGAAGGTGAACGACCTTGAGAACGTAATATTGACATGATTTACCTCTATATTTGAATGAGAGCCCAAGCTGAAAGCCCTTAGAAAGATACACCTTAAAAAATTTATTAAAATATGGAAAGAATAACTTCTAAAAAGTTTTAAGGAGTGCTTAAAAAATGGATAATTATTTTAAGATTAGTGATATTAGAGGTTTAAATGATTTAATCCAAATTTTCAGGGAGATGCTTTAAATATTTCTTATATTTTCAGACGAATTCATAATTTGATCTGCAAAAATATGCCATTTAGACTCAGTAATATTAGTTAAAATTTCACTCATAATTTGATCTTTCGTTTGATCGTGTTTCAAGCCCCAAGCACAATGGCCTAATTCATGTGCAATTATTTCAATTTTATACTTAGTATTAAATGTTTCCCACTGGGAAAAATCAATCGTTATTTTTTGAGAATAAACCAAAGTATCTGTATATTTAATATTACAAACACCGGCAACTTTTTCATTCCCATTTTTCCTTTTAATATCACCAAATTCAATAGAAACATTATTAATTTTATTAATTTTATACTCACTTACTTTAAGTTTTCTAAGCTTTTCTTTAACATTATTAAGATAGTAAACAAAAGCATTATCAACGAAAACTTTTTCTTTTTGAATATTTTTTTGATTTTCGTATGTTTTTCCGCAAGATAATATGAGACTTACCAATAAAAAAGAATAAAATAAACTTTTAATCATAAATACCTAAAAAATAAATAGAGCTCAATATTTACAAAAATATTGAAAATAGAAGTCAAAAATTAATATTTTTTTAATCAAAAATCAATAATTAAAAATTAAATCCAGCTCCTAAATATGTAGGTATTTGATATCCATAGATTTCTCCACAAAAATAATTTAATCCAGTTTTAATATTTAAAAAGAAGTGTTCATTGATATTAAATACAGGACCAAAAATCAATTTAAGACCAAAACCATATAAATTTATTGGAGAATATTCATTTTGCAAGATTGCCAAATGCGAGGATAAAGATGTTTCAAAAGATAATTTTTTATAAATTTCAAATAGTTGAATATTATATCCTATCCCAATATCAAAATAATTTCCTGTTGTGGTAAAAATAGCTTTTTTTTCAGTTTTTTCATTGGTATAACTATTAGTAAATTCATACTTTTTTTCGCTTTTAAATTTAACAGATGCATAATCAAATGAAAGAAAATAATTTTTGTATGTTACTTTGGTATCAATAAAGAGTAACTTTCCAGCAGAAAGATTGAGATTATTTAATCCTAATTCTTTAAACTTACCAAAATCATTTAAAATTCCCATTCCAATAAAATAATTAAAGTAAGATTTTTCAGCTAAAGGACTTTCATCATCATAGTCGTTAAGTGCTTGAAAAGGGTTAGGTATTGTACTTGGATATTCTTGTTTTTGTTCCAAATTTTTAAAATCAACTTTATATTCTAATTGAGTTTCGGAAGTAACAATTTTTTTTATTTCAAACATATTTGATGGGCAGTCAATTGCAAAGTAAAACGGTACTCCAGCAGGTGCTGTGAAATATTTATCAAATTCAACAAGATAACCGTTCAAATAATAAAAACATTGATTGTTTTTTTGTACTAGTATTTTAACTTGCTGAGCTATTCTATTTTCTTGAATAGCCAACGATAATTTTTTAATTATGGCCAAACTTAAATGCTTTTTTAATATACTATCGAGTTGTGATATTTCGCGATTTATAATGAGAGATTGTAACGATAAAAGGTCGTTAAAATAAATTCCATGGATAAATAAAAATTCATTCAAGTTAGTATCTATTTTCCCAATTTTTAAATCACTTTGCACTTTTTCTTTTATAAGCTTATAATTTATTTCAATTTTTTCTTTACTTTCGAATTCATTTTCTTTTCCCAAGGACTGCAAAGTTTCTTCAATTATTTCATCATATTTTTCAACATTTAGAGAGTATAATTTTTCCTTATTAAAAATAGATAAAATAATAAGGAAATATATTATAATTTTTATCAACATATTTAGCACCTTCTATAGAGTCATTTTCTGTCTAAAAATTAAACAAAAACAAATAGCAATTTGTCTATATTCTCTACAAAAACATTTCTCTACTGACTTTTATAATCTAGAAAAGAGATAAAACATTTGTAATTACTAGATTTTTTAAACTTGGCACAGATCTTTCTTACACAAATATATTGGACTATTTCTTTATTTTTAATGAGTACTTAAATGAATAAAAACACAAATAATTTAAACAAGATAAGTTATTTTAATATCATAATTCCTTCATTATTTTTTATTGCTATTTTTTACTTTTGTCTTCTAAGCTATTTAGAACAACAAAATTACAAAATTATGCAAACTAAAATGTCTATGGTTGAAGTTATTTATCCAGAAGAAAAGCCATTTATGAGTCAAGAAAATATTGATCTTGCTATGTCTCTATTTTCCATTGATAAAAATGAGAATACAAATTCTCCAATTTTACTAGCTGATTTAAATTTCAGGGGATTAACAGTAGGTGAAAGTTTTGTGCTAAACCGTGAAGTATATATTGGAAATATGGCTTTTGATAGCTGGGGAATTTTAGGTTCCACTCTTGCACACGAAATTGAAATTCATAGCAATCAATCTTTTCTGAAAATAGAAGTATTTAATTATATAGATACATTAAGGAGGATTCCTGCTAAATTATTTGCCAAATCAAAGCATAATAAAAAGAAAATGAGTGAAGATATTATGATTGGTACCTATTTAGCTGAAAAAGAAGCTTATGAATATGAAATAAAATTAAAAGATAGATTCAACTTAACAAGAGATGAAGTAAAGTCTATTAAATACACATTAGATAATGATTTAAACTAAATTTTATAAAATAATTTTAATTAATAAAAATAATTAATCTATTTTTTTTCTAAATTATATTTCTCACATTTCATTATTAAACTAGCTCTACTAATTCCAAGAGTTATTGAAGCTTTACTCTTATTCCAATTTAGCTTTTCTAGATGAGCTAAAATCATTTCTTTTTCTAGTTTTTCTATTGCATCTTTTAAGTTACTTTGCTTATCAATATTATGAAAGCTTTCTTCTTTTTCATCCGTTCCAAAAATCCTGTCAGATAAAAGTTCTTCAGATATATCTGGATTTTCTCCTGACAATACACAAAGTCTTTCGACTTCATTTTCTAACTCTCTAACATTTCCTGGCCAATGATATTTTTCCATTCTTTGCAAACAAGATGATGAAATTTTTTTTGCTTGAATCTTGTTACTTTTTGCATAATTTTCTAAAAATTTTTTTATAAGTAATGGTATGTCTTCTGATCTTTCTCTTAAAGCTGGTAATCTTACATTTATAACATTTAGTCGATAGTATAAGTCTTCTCTAAAAGTTCCGTTTTTTACCATTTGCTCTAAATTTTTATTTGTTGCAGCTAAAATACGAACATCAACTTTTTTCTGCTCTGAACCACCAACAGGTATGAATGTTCCTTCTTGAAGTAATCTTAATAATTTTACTTGCATTGTGGCAGAAGTATCACCTATTTCGTCGAGAAAAAGAGTCCCTTTATCAGCTAATTCAAATAAACCTTTTTTATCTTTAATAGCATTTGTAAAAGATCCTTTTACATGTCCAAATAATTCTGATTCTAACAAATTATCATTTAAAGCACCGCAATTTTGCACAATAAAATTTTTATTTTTCCTTTTTGAATTCACATGAATTGCTTTAGCAATTCCCTCTTTTCCAGTTCCATTTTCGCCAGTAATTAAAATAGTTGCTTCACTTTCACTTACTTTTCCAAGCAAATTAAAAACATCCTGCATTGCTTTACTTTTTCCAACTATATTTTCAAAATTCCAATCTCTCTTTAAACTTGAATTTATAGCATTTAGTTCTTCTTGATTGTCAGAAATTGATTTTCTTAATTGCAAAATTTCATCAAGAACTAATTGCAGTAATTCCTCTAAATAACCAACTTCTTTCATAGATAAAATAGGGAGTGTGTTTATATATTCCTCAACTTCAAGCGCATTTTTATTTTGCGTTTTTTGCAAATATTTTCTTAATTTTTCTTTTTGTTCATTTACTGTTTCTTCTATAATAAAGCCATCAGCAAATATACAGCCCAAATATTTTTCTTCAATTTTTAAAGGCAAAGATATTGTGCTAAATCCTGCATGACAAGTAGATATTAATTGCTCGTTTGCTTCTTCTGATTCTATTGTTGTTACTCTAGCTACTTTTACACAATCTTTAAAAGTCTCATTATTTTCTGTAATAAATTTGCAAATAGGATTTTTAGGATTAAAAAAACGCCCTTGCGGCACTCCTCTTAAGTACCCCTTTTCATCTGTAAAATTTAACTGAATATTCCACCAGTTACCAATAATTTGTCTTAATTTATTGACAATATTAAGGTTTTCAAAATGTTCAAAATTGAGTTCTATTTCATCACTCACAAATTTACTCCGATGTCATAAAACTTATATCTTTTTGTAATCATTTCGGCTGATAGTGAAAAAACTTTATGCAAATTGAAAAAAAAATAAACAGTTTGAAAAAAACTAAAAGGAAAATTCCCAATATTGACTTGACTCAAAATATTTTTCTGCGCATAATTATTTTAGCCTCTAGTAGTTTTTGTTGAATAATATGGCAGAACCTACAAATAATGTAATAGGAAGCTAACGGTTTTTTGGTGTGCACGCCCTCCGACTTTGTGCGATTGAGGGAAGCCTAAAGAATAATCACAAAGCTACCACTTTTTTGGAAGTGGGTTTCTCCTATCTTAAAAAATTACAAGAGGCCTCTTTTTTTCTTCCAATTTTATTCCAACCATAATACATTTTTTTCTTTTCGCTAAAATAAAATTACTTTCTCTTGGAGTTCAGCTCATGACGAATGAATTTTTTGGAGTAGCAAATATTAATGGAAAAATTTGCCCATTAAGTGAAGCAAAAATTCCTATATCTGATCGTGGTTTTTTATTTGGACATTCCATATTTGAAACTGTACTTGTTAAAAAGGGTGAAATTAAACATTGGGATGAGCATTTTGCGCGTTTACTTTCTAGCTGTAAGGAAGCATTTATTCTTGCTCCTGATAAAGAAACACTTTTTTCTAATGTAAAAGAAACTATTCAGAAAAATATTCAACAAACTGGAGAAGTAAGCGACAAATGCCAGCTAAGAATTATTGTTTCTGGAGGAAATTCTTTTGATTTAGGTATAAAAAAAACTAATAATGTTTTACCTAGCTCAAATTTTATTATTATTTGCAGAAACGTAACAGGACCCACACAGGAGCAATACCTAGATGGTATTTCATTATTATGTGTTAAAGATTTACGTTCTCAAGGATTAATAGATATTAAATCATGCTCATATCTTTATAATCTAATTGCCTTAGAAAGTGCAAAAAATGCTGGATATGATGATGCATTATTTTTTAATACAGAAAATAATATTTCTGAATCAACCACTGCAAATTTTATTTGGTTTGATAAAAATTTAACCGTTTACTCAACGCCATTTAAAGGCCTCTGCTTAGCTGGTGTTACTTTAAGTCAATTAATTGCAGGTCTAAAAAAAATGCAAATATCATTTGACTGGAGTGTATTAAATCGGGCAAATATGAGCGATGTGAAAGGTTGTGGAATAATTTCTTCAATACGTGGAATTGTTCCAGTTAGAAAAATTGATGAACATGTATTTGATGTCCATTCTTCCCACAACTTTTTTTTAAAATTAAATCAAGCTTTATTCAATCATTAAGGTAATTAAATGCGGGTTATTGCAGGTAAATATAAACGTAGAAGTCTTTCAACTTTATCAGGAAGTGATATTACCCGCCCTACAGCAGATAGAGTGAAAGAAAGTCTTTTTAATATTCTTTCTGACTCTATTGAAGAAGCCGTTGTTCTTGATCTCTTTGCTGGTAGTGGTGCTTTGGGAATTGAAGCTCTCAGTAGAGGGGCAAAAAAAGCCGTTTTTGTTGAAAAAAACATACAGGCATACAATGTCATCCAACAAAACTTACATCAGCTCCAAATCCCACCTAATCATTTTCAACTCATTAACAGTGATGCTAGTATATTTTTAAAAAATTCTTTTAAAAGTGAAAAATTTGATATTATTTTTATTGATCCTCCATATTTATCAAAATGGTACGAAAATGCCTTGCAAGAACTTGATAGCGCAAATATTTGCGCCCAATTTTGCACTGTCATTTTTGAAATGCCTCTCCTTCTAAAAATTCAATTACAATCCAATTCACAGGATTGGTCGAAAATTGATGAAAGAAAATATGGAAAAACGAAAATTGAAATTTGGCAGAAAGGGCAATTTGAATGAAAAAATGTAATTTATTGAAAATTATTTCAATTTCATGCGCAATTGGATTATTTTCTAGTTGTATGACTTCATCAAATTCTTCAGATAGTATCAAATATATTTCTTTAGGAAATAAATATGCTGAAAAAGGAGATTTTTCCCGCTCAGCAGAACAATATCGAATAGCTTTGAAAATTGAGCCCAATTCTGCAACTGCGAAAAGAAATTTAGGATTAGTTTTAGTAAAAATTAATAAATTTAAGGAAGCATTGTCTTTATTGAATGAAGTTGCTCCAAATTATCCAAAAGACGCTGAATTACTATACTTTTTGGGCGAAGCTTATAGAGGGGTAGGTTTTGAAAAAGAATCTATCAAAGCTTATCAAAATGCATTAAATATCAATCCAAACGATTTACGAGTAATTAAGTCAATTAGTTGGGTTTATTTAAAAACTGGGAAATATGATGCTGCTGAAAAAATGATAAAAAAGAATTATGAAAAAAACCCACTTGATCTGCAATTAATGTTAATTATGACTAGTATTGATGTTAAAAAAGAAAGATATACAAAAGCAATAAAAGAAATGGAAGAATTTGAAAAATCTGAATTTAAAATAATTAGCAAAGATCAAACAACAGCAGAAACAGAAAAAATATTATTGTTAAATGTTCTAGGAAACGCATATGCTGGAATTAACGACTGCATAAAAGCGCAGAAAATTTTTGATATTGTTTTAAAATCGAGACCTTTCTTAGCTCCAACCTTAACCGATTCTGCAAAATGTGACCTAAAAGCAAATAATACTATTCAGGCAAAAGGAAAACTAGAAAAGGCTTATTCATCTGAGCCAGACTATCCTGAAGCTCTCTATCTTTTAGGAAAAATTTACACTTCAAATAATCCTAAAAAAGCAGCATTTTACTATAAAAAATTTATAGAAATTAGCTCAGATGATAAAAACTACGAAAATGAAAGCAAAGAGGCTCAAAACACTTTAGCGCAGCTTGAAGCTAAAAACTTGGACAGTACGAAGAAATCTGATTGACGCACGTTTCAGTTTGGTTAACTATAATAATTGAAATCCCCTCAAAGCTAAATGGGGAAAAGTTTAAAATCTAATTTTAGTCTAATTTATGAAAGGTATCTCTAAGATGAAACTCTCCTCAGAACAACTTGAGCGACTAGCTGAACGAGTTTTTAAAGTATTAAAGTGTTCTGGACATATCGAACTAGACTATAATACCGAAGAACGTATTGAAGAAAAAGTAATTGAACAAATCACAAATGTTTTGGAAGATGATTCGCGTACAGAAGACAGACTATCTAGAGAAGCAGAACGTTTGGTACAACAACAAAGCCAAATAGCTAAATCTTCTGGTAAAAGTTATGAAAATCTTGTAGATGAAGTGAAAATCCGTTTAGCTAAGTCAAAACGAGTCATCCTTGGTGATGATCCTGAGCGTGCAGATTCTTTGGCAGAAAAAGTGCTAAAAGCTATTTGGAAAATCGACAGTATTGACTTTTACAGCGAAGATATGAAAGTTCAGAACTGTATTGCCCGCGCAATACACCGTTTTCGCCTTGAAGACGACCGAATCATAGAAGCGGTCGAAAAAATTGTGAATAAGAAAAGCGGGGAAGAACCATACAGTCATGCTTGGTGCATAGCGTATGATAAGTGTTATAATGAAGTCCGCCAACGCATTGCAGCAAATCAAAAGTCTTCTGACGAATCTCCTTCAATGGGTGGCTGACTCTTTTAAAGAGAGAACTTAACCAGTGCAACAGTCTTCTGATGAATTTGTCCATCTTCATATCCATTCCGAATATTCAATTCTTGATGGTTCCATTAAATTAAAAAAACTAATTAAAGAATTAAGTAAACGAGGAGCGAAGGCCGCTGCTTTAACTGATCATGATGGAATGCATGGTGTTCTTGAGTTTTATCTTGCTTGTCAAAATGAAAAAATAAATGGAATCATTGGGTATGAAGCAAATATAGAATCTGCTTTTACTGCTGATAAAAAACAAGTATCACATTTAATTCTTTTAGCTGAAAATAATACAGGTTATGCAAATTTAATAAAACTTTGTACCATAGCAAATACAACAGGAAAAGATTCTATATTTTCTAACTCTACATCAATATATTGGGATGAGTTAGAAAAATATTCAGAAGGTTTAATTTGCTTAACAAGCTGTCTAAAGGGAGAACTTTCTCAACATGTATTAGCAGAAAATTATGATCTTGCTGATGCTTATTTAGAAAAATTAGTTAATATTTTTGGCCGAAATAATCTTTTTGTTGAACTCATAGATAATGGTCTTGAAGAGCAAAAAAGAATTATTGATAAACTTGTCACCATTGCAAATAAAAATAATTTAAATATTGTAGCCACAGCTGATGTGCATTATTTAAATAAAAAAGACAAAGAGACTCACCTATCATTATTAGCAATAAAAAATAAGTTACAAAAATCAGATGTTAGAGGAATGCCAAGTCATATTGATTTTCATTTAACAACTCTAGAAGAAATGAAAGAAAAATTTGATAAATATCCGCTAGCATTAAGTAACACCGTAAAAATTGCTGAACGTTGCAATGTAAAGATTGATACGAAAAGTATTTTTATGCCAGATTATCGCCAAAGAGAGAATGAAACCTCAGATGAATGTTTAATACGTTTATCTAGGGAAGGTTTAGAATTACGGAAAAGTTCAGTGCAAGTCTGGATGGGTTCCAATTTCACTGATGAAATATGGGAGGATTACAAAAAGCGTTTAGAATACGAACTTTCTGTTATCTTAAAAATGAAATTTGCGGGATATTTCCTAATCGTCCAAGACTTTATCAATTGGGCAAAGGAACAAAATATTCCTGTTGGACCTGGAAGAGGTTCTGCAGCGGGCAGTCTAGTTACATATGCTTTGCGCATTACAAATATAGATCCCATCCGCTTTAATCTTTTATTCGAACGTTTTTTAAATCCTGAACGTATTTCTATGCCAGATATTGATACAGACTTTTGTCAGGATAGACGTGGCGATGTATTAAATTATGTCTATCAAAAATATGGCAATAGAGCAGTATCACAAATTGTTACCTTTGGTCGGATGATGGCTAAAAACGCCATTAAAAATTTGGCTCGCATAAATGGTTGGTCTTTTCATGATAGTAATGAATTTGCAAAATTAATCCCAGAATCTCCAGGAATAACTCTTGAACAAGCCTTTCAGGAAGAAGAAAAAATTCGTCTACGAGTTGAAAATGAAGAAAAAACAAAATCTCTTTGGGAAGGTGCTGTAGAAGTAGAAGGTACTCTAAGCTCCTTAGGCATTCATGCTGCAGGTGTTATTATTTCTGATAGGGCTTTGGATGAACGTTGCCCTCTACTTGAATCGGAAGGTCAATTATTAACTCAATTTGAAAATAAATACGCTGAAAAAATAGGCCTCATTAAATTCGACTTTTTAGGTTTAAAAACATTAACTGTTATTGATAATGCTGTAAAACTCATAAGAAAAAGAAAAAAACCTGATCTCGACATTGAGTACATTGATTTGGACGATAAAAAAGTCTACGAAATGATCTCTACAGCTCACGTGACAGGAATTTTTCAGCTAGAGTCTACCGGTATGCGAAAACTCATCGCCGACCTGAAACCAACTTGTTTTACAGATATTATTGCTGTGCTTGCATTATTTCGCCCTGGCCCCCTTGGTTCAGGGATGGTTGAAGACTTTGTGAAAAGAAAGCATGGAGAAACTCAGGTTGAATATCCATTTCCAGAATTAGAGCCCATATTGAATGATACTTATGGTGTTATTGTTTATCAGGAACAAGTGCAAAAAATTGCTGCTGTCTTAGCAAATTATTCTTTAGGTGAAGCTGACTTACTACGCAGAGCAATGGGCAAAAAAGATAAAAATGAAATGGAAAGACAAAAAAGTCGTTTTGTTTCAGGAGCTACAGAAAATAAACACGACCCACAAAAATCAGCAGATCTTTTTGATTTGATGGCAAAATTTGCTGAATATGGTTTTAACAAAAGTCATACAGCGGCTTATGGCTGGGTAACTTATCAAACAGCGTGGTTAAAAACCTATTACCCAACAGAATTTATGACAGCAATTATGTCCTGTGATTTAGATAATACCGATAAAATTGTTGGATATGTTCGCGACTGTAAACGGATGAAAATAAAAATTCTCCCTCCTTGTGTAAATCATTCCCGTTTTGAATTCAGTATTCCAGGTGAAAACATCATCCAGTTTGGGTTGGGAGCAATTAAGGGTTTGGGTTCTGGAATTATAAATATGATTGTTACTGAAAGAGAAGAGCGTGGAGAATTCTCAACAGTTCCTGAATTTATTGCTAGGTTAGATGCTAGAAAATTAAATAAAAAAGTGATGGAAAGTTTAATTAAGGCTGGTGCATTTGATGCTATAGCCTCCAATCGTGCTGAACTTTTAGCAAATTCTGACAGCTGGTTAAGAACCATTGCTAAAGAAGCTGAAAGAGATGAGTCAACTGGCTATGATATTTTTGGAGTTTTTTCTAATACTAGTCAAGCTAATCCAGCATCCTTAGAAACTACTAAAGAAAAAAATGAAAGTAAAAAGTCAAAATACTCTTTTGAATTTGCCCCAACCCGTTTACCTACTTTAATTAAAACTGAAACATGTTCAAATAAAATATTAAATCATTTATTGTCAGTTCAATTAAAAAAAACAAAACCTTGGAATTATCTTGATCAACTAAACAATGAATTTTCCACATTAGGTTTTTACATGTCTGGGCACCCGGCTGATTTATTACGGGCTGATATTAAAGAAATAACAGAAATTTCTTTAGACCAAACTGCAATTCATTTAGAACCAGATAACGTACCAGACTATAAAAGAAAGATTGTTAAGGTAGCTGGTATAGTAACTATGCTCTTAGAAAAGAAGAACAAAGAAGGCAACCCTTTTTTGGTTTTAAAAATAGAAGATGGATTTGGCGAATTAGAAGTTACGTTATTTAATAAACAATTTACTGCTATGCAAGAACCAATTAAACTTAACGAAGCAATCATTATCGAATGTAAATTAAAAAAAGGGATTGAAGAAGGTAGTGTTAAGGGAATAGTACAAAGTATAGAAAGAATTTCAAATAAACGAATTGAATTAGTGCAAGGTATAGTTTTAAAAACCAATGAAGAATTTCTGAAAGAGTCAGAAAACTTAACACTTCTTGAGAAAATATTAAAACAAAATAAAGGTCAAACATCATTATTTATGAAAATTGAAGTACCAGATCGAAATGTCATAATAAAAGCAAAATTAGGAAATCATCCTATTACACCAAGCGATCAGTTTATTCTTAGTATCGAAAATACTTGGCCAGGTATTTTAAAAGTAGATCGTATTTACCAAAAACATATTATTAATTAAATTATTTCTTTGCATTGAATTATAAATAATTCCAAAGTATCATACTGATAAGAAATGTATAAGTTTTTTTAATATGCTTTGGAGTTTAAAATGCTTAAATTAAAAAATTTAAAAACAATTAAATTATCTTTAATAACTCTTAGCTTTTTTTCAGCACAGATATTCGCAAAAGAAATTGCTTTATGTCATGAAGATAATGAATCGTTCCCTTGGATTTTACCTAATGAAAAGGGTTTAAGTCATATTGAATTAAGACTTGTTGAGAAAAAAATACCGGATCTTAAATTCAAAATTCAAGCAATGCCTTGGAAAAGATGTTTAGAAGAACTAAAGGAAAATAAATTTGATGGGGCATTTGCTGCTAGCTATAAAGCGGATAGGTTACAGAACGGAACTTACCCAGGTATTGCAGTAAATGCAAAAGATGGGGCTCCAGATGAATCAAAAAGGTTACACATTTCAGAATATGCATTGTATGTTAAAAAAGGTGCAACTGTGAAATGGGATGGAAAAAAAATTACAGGAGCAAAAAAGGTAGGAGCACAAAGTGGATTTTCTATATTAGAGTTACTAAAGAAACAAAAGGAAGAAAAAAATATAGAATTTGTGGATGATTCTGCTAAAAATTCTGTAGCGTTACTAACTAAAGTTGCAAATGGAAATTTAGATGCTGCCGCGGTTATTGTTATGCAGGCTGAACATGCAATTAAATCAAATAAAGAACTTTCCACACTTGAAAAAGTAACTCCCTCTCTTGAAAAAAAACCATATTTTTTAATTCTCTCTCATAAGTTTGTTACTGATAATGCTGAATTAGCAAAAAAAATCTGGGACTCAGTCGCTGTTGTAAGAGAATCAGCAGAATTTAAAGATAAAATGAAAGAGGCTTTTAAATAGAATGTTATTCTTGTAATTTCTTGGCTATATCATTTCCCGCCAACCAACTTCCTGTCCAAGCATTTTGAAAATTAAAACCACCAGTAATTCCATCAATATCTATAACTTCTCCAGCAAAATACAATCCCTTAACAAGTTTACTTTCCAGTGTCCGAAAATCTATTTCTTCTCGGCAAACGCCTCCAGCAGTAACAAATTCTTCTTTAAAGACACCTTTTCCATTAACAATTAATTTTGTACCAGTTACAGCTTTAGCAATATCATTAATACTTTTTTTATTTAAATCAGCATATAATAAGTTTTCATCAATTTTTAAATAAAATAATAAAGAATCCCAAAATCTTTTACTAAAAGAAAATGGATTTTCATTTGATATTTTCTTTTTAGGATGTATTTTTTTAATTTTATCAATATTTAATACTGACTTTTCTAAAGAAATGCCTTGTTCCCAGTTGACTATTAATTCTGCCTTATAGTTTGCAGCAAAAAGCTCCCTTGCAGCAAATGCTGATAGTTTCAAAACTGCTGGTCCACTCAATCCCCAATGAGTTATAAGACAAGGACCTTTTTGTTGAAAAACTTTATCATCCACCTTTAAATCTAATTGAATACTTTGAAAGCTTGTCCCTGATAAATCTTGAATTAAAGGATTAGAAATTTCAAACGTAAATAATGATGGAACTGGTGAAATCAATTTATGCCCTAATAGTTCTGCTAACTTTACCCCAAATGGAGCACTACCTGTAGCCAACAATACATTTTTTGAAAAAAACCTTTCGCCTGACTTGGTTGTTATAGAAAAAATATCTTCAGCATTTTTTTTTAAGTCAGTGACAAGGGAATTTTTCTTAAGAGTTATTGCTAATTTATTTGCTGTATTTTCTAAACAATCAACAATAGTTTGAGAATTATTTGTTATTGGGAACATTCTACCATCATCTTCCGCTTTTAGAGTGACTCCATGTGCAGAAAACCAATTTACCGTGTCTCTTGGTTGAAATTTATGAAAAGGACCTAGCAGTTCTTTCTGTCCTCTAGGATAGTTCTGAACTAATGCTTTGGCCTCAAATTGATTATGAGTGACGTTACAGCGTCCTCCACCAGATACTTTTACCTTAGTTAAAACCCTATTAGTAGCCTCTAAAATCAATATCTTAGGCTTAGTTTCCATTTTTTCAGCACAGGAAATGGCTCCAAAAAAGCCTGCAGCTCCCCCACCAATTACAATCAAATCAAACTCTTGCATGATACTCCTTCAATAGGAAGTTAATATCCCTCTTCTTAAGGAAACTTCATAACAGGTGGAAAGAAAAAAGCATATTTTTTTTTAAATACCTATAATTACAGGATAAAATTTACGATATAGTTCCCAATTTGAGGCCGCTGATTGAATTTAGATTTATCTCATTTCAATAGTATTTATGTAACAAACATGAGATTTTGATTGACTTATTATGACAATAAAATTACAAATAAAGGAAACATCTATAATTATTATTCTTTTTACTTCTAGGGAAAGTTAATTATTAATGACAATAAATCTAATTTTTGCTATTTTTTCGTCAGCTAGAAAAATCTTTTAGCTTACCTTTAAAAGAAAGAATATACTTATGAGACAATGGGAAATATGGCGGATAGATTTATCAAAAATTACAGATCCAGTTACATTAGCTCAATTTTCTGATGATAAGAATGATTTCACTTATTGCGTTATTGTAACAGGACAAAATTTTTTAGATACCTACCATGCACCCACTATTTTACCAATTCTTTTAAACAGCACTGGTAACTACTCTGCAATTTCAATCGATGGAAACAAAGAAACTGGATTGTTTTGTGAGTCATATATAACCTGTGACCATATTTTAACTATCCAAAAAAATATTTTCTCCAGAAAAATTGGAGTTGTTCCTGAAAGCTTACGAAACAAAATACAAAAGCGCTTATTTGCTTATTTTATGGAATAAAATTAATTCCAAAACTAAATTATTTTTTTCTTAATTTCCTTATAACAATATTCGCCTAATTTATTTTACAAAATAATAAAATTTTCTCATTTCAAATTTGAAATGAAATTTTTATATTATATACTAAAATAAACATGATAAACGCTTGTATAGTTTAAAGGATTATCTTATGAATTATGATGAAGCAGTAAAAGCGCATTCCTCTTGGAAAGTAAAACTTGTAAACTATCTAAAAAATCCTGACAATTCTTTAAAATCAGATGACATTTGTAAAGATAACCTGTGCGATTTAGGAAAATGGATCTATTCAATGGAAAATAAATTTTCAAGTAACAATAATTTTAAAAAATTAAAGTCAATTCATGCAGATTTTCATACAGAAGCTGGAAATATCGTTTTACGAATTCATAGTGGTGAAAAATTTTCTGAAGACGAAATTATTGGAAAAAATTCAAAATTTAATATTTTATCACAGCAAGTAATAGCTTCTTTAATGGCAATCCAGCATTTGCTAGTATAATTTCTAATGTTTTCTATAAGATTCTTTTACCTTAACTGCTGTAACAAATGCTATAAACATAACAATTGCAGTTATCAGAACAATTATTAAATAATTAAGATTAAAAAGGACATAAGATAATAATGCAGGTGTTAAACCCCCAACAATTGCATAAGGTATATTATATGATAAAGATAATGCTGTTGATCTTATTTTAATATCAAATATTTCCGCAAAAAGAGTACTGGATGCACCAACATAAAAACCAAAAAATATAGAAAGAAAAGTCATATAAGCGTAAATATATAAGTCAGTATTTTCTGACTTAATTAAATAAAATAATGGTCCAAAAAATAAAATAATTGCCGCTGAAGACAAAATAATTACTTTTTTCCTTCCTACTTTATCTGATAAATATCCACCAATTATAATGCAAATAGAAAAAATGATCATCGAAGTTCCATTTATAAATAATGCAAAGTCACTTGACTTGTTCATAAATTTTTCTAAAAAAGTTGGATTCCAAATATAAATCAATTGATAAAAGTAAGCATATGCAACAACCATTAAAACAACTGATAAGACAACTTTTAAAACATCTTTTTTTACTAAAAGAGAAAGAAATTTTTTAGGAGTTATTTTTCCTAATTCTTTTTTTTGACTTGTATATGCCGCACTTTCTTTTAACATAAGTCTAATAAATATGACAACTAAATTTAGCAGAAAGCCAATAAAAAAGCTAATTCTCCAACCATAAGTATACAATGTATTGTTTGATTCAAAGTAATGAATAATTGCTAGAGTAATGAATGAACTCAGAAGAATTCCAATTGCTGTACTAGATGGAACTGTACTTGTGTACAAACCACGTTTATTTTTTGGACTCATTTCTGAAATGTAACAGAGAGAAGTTGTATACTCACCAGCTATAGAAAAACCTTGAATAAAACGCAGTAGTGATAATAAGATAGCTGCAGAAAACCCTATTTGCTCATGGGTTGGAATTAAACAGATCAATAAACTAGGAATTGCCATTAGAGATTGAGAAGTGATCAAGGTCATTCTTCTGCCAATTTTATCCCCTAAATATCCAAAAAAAATTGCTCCAAATGGTCTTGCTAAAAAACCAATTGCAAAAATTAAAAAAACATAAATAATACTTTTTTTTTCATTTACGTCAGGAAAAAAAAGTTTTGATAAGACCGGTGTTAAATAAGCATAAGCCAAAAAACTATACCACTCTACAACATTCCCAATACCACTTCCTAGGACTGTAAGAAAAATATTTGAAGTAGATTTAAACTTAAAACTTACCATTTATTCCTCCAGCAATTTTAAATAAATATATTTTACCACTTCTTTTCTTTTACATAATCATATATTGTCAAAAGTTATTTAAAAGTTTAGACTCCAGCGCAACCTAGAAGTAGTATTTGTTTCTGTTACGTTTTAATTATGAGGTTAAAAATGGTAAACGAAGATCGTTTCTTAGTTCGAAAGGTAGCTGTTTTAGGCTCTGGAGTTATGGGATCACAAATTGCTGCACATCTAGCAAATGCTAATGTTGATGTTATTTTATTTGATCTTCCAGGAAAGGATGGCAATCTTAATGGAGTGGTACAAAAATCACTCGCTTTTCTCCAAAAATTGGAACCAACTCCATTTTCTGTGAAGTCGAAAGTAAATTATATTACACCTGCAAATTACGAAACAAATTTAGATTTATTAGAAAATTGCGATCTTATTATTGAAGCAATTAGTGAAAGAATGGATTGGAAGAAAGATTTATATCAAAAAGTTTCTTCACATATTGCTAAACATGCAATTTTTGCGACAAATACTTCCGGTCTTTCGATAAATACACTAGCTGAGGCTTTGCCAAATCATCTGCGGCAAAATTTTTGTGGAATTCATTTTTTTAATCCACCAAGATATATGACTTTAGTAGAAATCATTCCCCAGAACTCTACTAATGTAAAAATATTAGATCAATTGGAAACATTTTTGACAACAACTCTGGGCAAAGGAGTTGTTCGCGCGAAAGACACACCAAATTTTATTGCAAATCGTATTGGTGTTTTTTCTATGCTAGCAACAATGCATCATACGGAACAATTTAAATTAGGCTTTGATACTGTAGATGCACTTACTGGAACTGCAATAGGTAGAGCAAAAAGTGCTACTTATAGAACGCTTGATGTAGTCGGCATTGATACATTAGCGCACGTTATTAAAACTATGGGTGATACTCTTCCTAATGATCCGTGGCATAATTACTTTAAGGTACCAACATGGATTCAAGCTTTAATATCAAAAGGAGCTATTGGCCAAAAGGTAGGAGCTGGTGTTTATAAAAAAGAAGGAAAAGAAATCCAAGTTATTGATCTAGAAAAACAAGCGTATCGAACAAGCAATCAAGAACTCGATCCTAGCATCCAAGAAATTTTAAAAATAAAAGACCCAACAGAAAAATTTAAACAAATCATTAAATCTACTCATCCTCAAGCCCAATTTCTTTGGGCTATATTTCGTGACTTGTTCCATTACTGTGCTGTCCACTTAGAAGATATTTGTGAAAATGCTAGAGATCTCGACCTAGCAGTGCGTTGGGGATATGGCTGGACGTTTGGGCCTTTTGAAACCTGGCAAGCATCTGGTTGGAAAATGATCACAGAAGCTATTCAAAGTGATATTTCAGCTGGAAAGGCTTTAGCAAAAACTCCATTACCTACATGGGTAACAGATAGTAACAGAGTTGCTGTTCACTTTGCTGATGGAAGTTATGCCCCTTCTACAAATGCAAATGCGCCTAGAAGACAACTTCCAGTTTATTTAAGACAACACTATCCTGAAAAAGTTTTAGGAGAAAAACACAGCTATGGAGACACTATTTTTGAGAACGAAGGAGTGCGCCTTTGGACAAAAGATGCTGAAATAGGAATACTCTCCTTCAAAAGTAAAATGCATGCCGTGGGTTCTGACGTGTTGGATGGCGTTATTGAGTCTGTAAAAATTGCTGAGCAAAAATTAAAAGGTTTAGTGATTTGGCAAACAGAGCCACCATTTAGTGCAGGTGCAAATCTAGCTCAAGTAACCCAAGCTCTTCAAAGTAACAATTTTTCAATTTTAGAAAAAATGGTGAAGCGTTTTCAAGAAGCATCTATGACTTTAAAACATTCATTGGTACCTACAGTAGCTGCTGTACAAGGCTTAGCACTAGGTGGTGGCTGTGAATTTGTAATGCATTGTGGTAAAGCTGTTGCAGCTTTAGAAACCTATATGGGACTAGTAGAAGTTGGTGTTGGGTTATTGCCTGCTGGTGGTGGTTGTAAAGAATTCGCTTTACGTGCTGCTAAAGATGCAAAAGGTGGAAATATTTTTCCATTCTTGCAAAAATATTTTGAAAATATTGCAATGGCAAAGGTCTCCCGTAGTGCTGAAGATGCAAAAGAACTTGGTTATTTACGCCCTTCAGATACCATTGTCTTTAATCCAAATGAATTATTATATGTTGCCATAGCTGAAGCAAAAGCAATGTATGAAACAGGTTACAGACCTCCTTTAAAGTCAAAAGATATTATCGTAACAGGAAAAGGCGGAGTTGCTACTTTCAAAGCTGCATTAGTAAATATGCTTGCAGGTGGTTTTATTTCCGAACACGATTTTAATATTGGAACTAAAGTAGCAACAATTCTTGCTGGAGGTGAAATTGAACAAGGTAACAGCGTTTCTGATGAATGGTTACTTGAATTAGAATATCGTTTCTTTATAGAGCTTCTTAAAACAGAAAAAACACAACAAAGAATCGAATATATGTTAAAAAATGGAAAACCTCTCAGAAACTAAAAAGGAGTCTGTTCATGTCAAAACAAGTTCAAGATGCTTATATTTGCACAGCAATTAGAACACCTGTAGGCAAAGCGCCACGTGGAGTCTTTAAATTGACAAGACCTGACGACCTACTTGCCCACTGTCTAAAAGGTTTGTTACTTAAAAATCCAGAAATGGATCCCGCAGAAATTGGTGATGTCATTGTTGGTTGTGCAATGCCTGAAGCTGAGCAAGGTATGAACGTAGCACGCATATCGTTATTACTTGCAAAGTATCCGCACCAAGTTCCCGGGATGACAATCAACAGATTTTGTTCTTCCGGTATTCAAGCTGTAGCAATGGCCGCAGATCGAATTCGGATGGGTGAGGCTGATTTAATGGTTGCAGCAGGCACAGAGAGTATGAGCCTTATTCCAATGATGGGTCATAAAGTAGTAATGAATCCTGCAATTTTTAAAGATGAAAATATTGGGATTGCTTTTGGTATGGGGATGACTGCAGAAAAAGTAGCAGATAAATGGAAAGTTTCGCGCGAAGATCAAGACGCTTTTGCATATGAAAGTCACCGTCGTGCCGTAGAAGCTATTAAAAAAGGTGAATTTAATGATGAAATATTACCTTATACGACAACTGAAGCTCTCCCTGGTAGGATAGGAGAAATTTTAACAAACAATAAAGTTATTACAACAGACGAAGGCCCAAGAGCTGATACGACAATGGAAGCTCTTGCAAAATTGAGACCTGTATTTGCTGCTAGAGGCAGTGTTACAGCTGGAAATAGTTCACAAATGAGTGATGGAGCAGGGGCTGTTTTACTGGCTAGTGAACGGGCAATCAAAAAATATCATCTCCAACCTATGGCAAGATTTGTTTCCTTTGCTGTTGCAGGAGTTCCTCCAGAAATTATGGGTATTGGTCCAAAAGAAGCACTACCCAAAGCACTTAAACAAGCTGGACTAAAACAAAGTAACATAGACTGGATTGAATTAAACGAGGCTTTTGCAGCACAAAGCCTCGCTGTCATTAGAGACTTAGAACTTGATCCCAAAATAGTAAATCCATTAGGAGGGGCAATTGCTTTAGGGCATCCATTGGGTGCTACAGGAGCTATTCGTACCGCAACAATTCTTCATGGCATGCGCAGGCATAAAAAGAAATACGGCGTAGTCACAATGTGTATTGGAACAGGGATGGGTGCGGCTGGAATTTTAGAAATGGTATAAAATTTTCCCTTTTCACAAGAACACTTCAGTAAAAAAAGAAACTATCTTCTTCTTTTCAGGAAAAAGGTAGTTTTTTTTCATTTCCTAATTCAATAAAATTTTAGCCAATCAGTCAATTAATTCATTTACATATTATTCTTCATCTTTTTGTAATCAAATTGGCATGAATGTTGCTTCGCAAAAAATGGCAGAACTTTTTGCTAAAAAGAAGGAGACATTATGCTTTGTCATCTAAGTAAATATATAAAAAAATACTTTCTATTCAGCTTTCTTATTCCTTCTTCCTCAGCTTTAGCTAGTGACTTTTACATGGCCTGTTACTATTATGACACAAATAGAGGTGAAAATAGTAATAATCCTAGTTTAATGCGTCCAAGCACAGCAATACCAGGAGCAGCTAGCAATTATTTTTGGGCGACCAACGTAACAAATAATGAATATGTAAAATTGCAAGGAAGGATTATAGATGGTTTCTTTTATGCTGAAGACAAAAGTTATGAAGAAGCTAAAGCAGAATGCTTAAATGCAATTAATAAAGGAACTTTTTTCTGGCGCTCAAAAAAGAGTTACAAACTTTATGACATTAAAGCTAGTATTTCTAATTATAATGCTTATGAATATCCAATCCGTTTTTTGAAAGATGATAATTCGAAAGGAAAGATAAAACAAATTGTATTATTCGGTGATAGCCTTTCAGATACTGGCAATTTAAAGAGATGGATGAAAGTTATGCCAGCTTATCCTTTTTGGTATGGCAGATTTTCTGATGGTTTTATATGGAATGATTATTTAAAAAGAATAGCTCACTTACCTATTTTAAATTTTGCTTTTGGTGGTGCTAAAACAGAAGGTAACAATAATTTTTATGTCAAAGACTTTTTAGATTATCTCCGCGCAGCAGGAAGAAATATAGTCACTGGCAGTTCAAGAGATTATGTTAATAACTACGTAAATAATTATTTAACTAATGATTCATATGCTAATAAATCTTTTAAGATTACAAATCCAGATGAAACATTATTTATTGTTTGGGTAGGGGCAAATGACTATATTTCAAAATTTGAACAAACTGTTTATTCCGAAGACTTTTTTAAATATCCTGATGGCATAAATGGTTCAAGAACTATTTCTGAAAGAGCGGTTAATAATATCAGAGATCAAATAAGTACACTGATTTCAAGAGGAGCAAAAAACTTTCTTGTTATGAATTTACCCGATTTTGGAAAAACACCAATCACTCTTAATGTAAAATATGATCCTTCTTTAGATGATGTGAATGATAAAAGAGAATTTTCACAAAATATTTCTGAAGTAATTAAGTATTATAACGCTTATTTAGCTACTTCATTAAATAATTTAAGGATAAGCACTAATGGAGATGTAAATATTAATTTACTTGATTTCTATACTGACTTTAATTTATTGCTAGAAGGAAAAAATATTTATACTCAAGAAAATTTTGATTATGGATTTACAAATCTGGATTCAAAATATGAAATTCCAAATGAACCAGGAAAATATATTCAAGACTATTGTTACAAAGGCAGTTACCTTGATGCAGCAAAAAATGCGTTAAAAACAAATCATGACGCATATCTAAGTGGATTAAATAAGTCCTGTAAAAATAGCGAAAAAGAAGTAAATCAATTCGCTATCTTTTGGAATTCTCCGCACCCAACAAGTTATGCCCATTGCTGGATATCGTTCCTAGTATTAAATAAACTTGAAGACTTACAATTATTGCCAAATTATGAGTTTTCAGATTTATCCGCAGTAAAAAATTATTGTCAAAAGCAAATTAATCTTTAAAATGCATTCTCTCTAATATTTTAGAGAGAATTTTTTTCTCAAAATTAAATTCTATTCAAAAAAATTCCTACCAAATTTGAATGCAAGAAAGTCACCTTATGCTAAAAATTGAAATCAAAAATCTAGAAAAAAAAGAACTAAATGGATTAATTCCTCTTTGTCATATTTTAGGATTTGAAGGCACTCTCAAAAATTTAGAATCCCGCTTTTTTGATTTGATAAATTTTCCAGCACATCAAGTAAGAATTGCTAGAGATTTAAAAAGTTCTACTTTAATTGGATTCATTCATTTTTTTGAAGCGCCCTCCCTACTCACCTGTAAAACTATTGAAATAGGAGGACTGGCTGTATTACCAGAATTTAGAAGGCAAGGAACAGCAACAAAATTAATGCTTGAAGTTGAAAAATGGGCCAAGAATAAAAACTGTGCTTCGATACAATTAGCAACCCAAATTATGCGCAAAGAATCCATCCAATTCTATGAAGAACTTGGCTTTTTGAAAGAATTTCAAACCTATTTTATGCGAAAAAATCTTTCTCTAGATTAAACAAAAAAGCTCTATTATTAAAATAGAGCTTTTCATTTCCAAAGAAGTCCGCTAATAGCTTTAAGCCAGTTGCAACCTTATTTAGGTTTTCCAGGTAAGGCTGGTTCTGGATTTGGTACTGTTGGCAATTTAGGTTCTGTTGTAGGAACACTTGGAAGAGTAACAGGTACGCTCGGATTATTAGCGGGTAAGCCCCCAATAGGTTCTTGCTTAACTCCTTCAGTTACAGGAGCAGAAAGCGATTTTTCCAATTGGTTTTTGAGCTCATATTTATCATGAGTCTTTTTCCAAGATAAAGATATTGCTAATACAAAAAATAGAACTCCACAAATCCATGTTGCCCTAACGATAAGTTTGACACCACCTGTTGCACCAAAAAAGCCGGTTGTGTTACCTCCTCCAAAGGCTCCACCTAAACCGCCTTCATTTCCTTGCTGAAGAGCAATAATCAGGATAATTAAAACTAAGGCATCTATGATTAAAAGAGTTGTCAGAAGAGTTGAAATCATCTTAGTATCCTCAGTATAGAAAAGGCTGTATGCCTTACTCTCAAGAAGGATAGGTATTGCACAGCAATAAAGATTTCTCAAGTTCGTTTCACAAAGTGGGTTTATTAAATGACACGCATGACCAAGAAAAAAGAAGTTTCCGAAGCTAAAGCAGAGAAAAGCACAAAAACAAAAGCTGCCACATCGAAAGCTAGTAAAGCCTCTGGAAAAGCGGAATCCTCTGCTGTAAAAACTAAAAAAACAGAGAATCCAAAAGCTGTTAAGCAAGAAAAAACAGTGAAAAAGCCCGCTGCACCAAAAGTTGCGGAAAAAACTGCTGCAAAAAAAGAAAAAGCAGCTCCCAAAAAAGTAGAAAAAGTAACTAAAGTAGAGACCTCTCGCCCGGTAAAACCAACACCTGCAAAAAAAGAGTCTCCTAATGTAACAAAAAGTAAGGTAGCAAAAGAAGTGGTGTATCAACCACAGGAAACCTTATTCCCTGAGCTCGCAATCGCAATCAGTGAAAAAGAAATTTTGCCTACTGAACCTAAAAAACAAGTTAGCGAACAGCACTTTCCTGTCATTGCTACAGAGCAAAAAATTGAAATTTTACAAGCAAGTAAGGAGCCCGCTCCAGCCTATTTTATTCCAGAAGTTTCTGAGCAAAATAAAAAAGTAATTAGGTATGAAAACATTATTGCGAATGACTTCATTATAGAAGCTCTAAAAAAAGCTGGCTTTAAGGAACCAAACGAAACCTTACAAAAAGCTCTAGCTGCTTCTTTAAGAGGCTCAGATGTTTTAATTATAAAACCAAAATTAAAAGAAAGTTTTTTAATTGGTGCAGTGACAAGTGCATCTAAAATTTTAGCAGAAAGCCTCCCAAAAGGAAATATTCAAGCACCTTCAGTACTGTTCCTCAGCAATTCGGATAACAAGTGTGAAGAAATTTTTTCCTTAAGCAAACCTCTTTTAAAGAATTTGGGAATTTCTATTGTTAAAGCGAACGAATCTGAAAATGAATTATCTAATACAGAACCTATAGATATTTTACTTGCAACTCCTAAATCAGTGCAAAAACTAATTCAAAATAAGACTTTGAAATTAAAGCAAGTTGGACTTTGTTTATGTTTTGATTCCCAAGGATTTACCCAAGAAGAAGCCTTTTTAGATTTAGAAAAAGTCCTTGGAGAAATGCCTGCTGAACGCACTCAGAAAATAATAATTGCCAATGAAAACGCACCAAATGTGCGTGAATTAGCATTTAAATTTATGGAAGAGCCAGAATTTGTAAATACGTTACCATCACAAGTTAAGGAAAGAAATCCTAAACAATTTGCACATAGCTTACAAGCAGTCCAAAAGTTCCAAGTTTTATTAGGGCATTTAAAAACTCATAAACCTAATTGTACCGCTATATTTGCGAACACAAAAACAGTCGCAGAATGGATTGCATTCAAACTGCATGGTAACGGAATAAAAGTTGAGCTTGTTACAAGTCCATTAAACCTATCCAAACGAAAAAACCTAGTAAAGGCAATTCATTCTGGTGAAGTTAATGCCATTGTTACGACAGATGTGTTGTCAAAAAATTTAGGTGTAAAAGAGCTAAATTGTATTTATAATTTTGACTTGCCTAATACACCAGAGCAATTTATGGAACGACTTTCACGTATAGAAGGTACTAAAAATCCTATTGCTGTTTCGTTTATTTGTGAAGACTATGGTTTTAATATCAAGGCTATTGAAAATTCTTTAGGCTTTAAATTACATATTGCGACACCTGATAAAAATTATTTTAATTTAAAGGACACTTCAGAATATCCTCTTGAAGCTAGCGGTAAAGTAAAAAGAATTGGCGTTTCCTACGAGCCAGAAATTGTTGCTACTCCTGTGGAAGAAAGCATGCCAAGCGAATCTTTCCGCACTGCCCTCAAAAAAGAAGAAACTGTTCCAACAGAATCTTTTCAAAAGGTTGGCAGAAAAATTCATTTGGAAAGCATTGCGCAAAAGGAATCCGCAGCTGCATCAGCTTCGGTTTCATCTTCCACTTCAGCATCACAAACCAAACTTTATCCGCGGCCTGAAAGCGAACAAAGAGATGAAGCTAAAACTCAAGGATTTCAACAAAAGCCGTTTGATGCAAACAGAAAAAGTAACTATCAACAGGCAAGTAAACAAACGGATAGCAGCTTGAATCGCCAAGCAGATAAATTTGCAAGAAGGGACGAAAGAGCAAAAGAGGCTATCGATGCAGCACGGATGGCAGCAAAAGCAGCTTCTGATAAGCGCAAAGATCGTGGAACGCAAAAGGCAACAAATCCACCAAAACGCCCAAGCCTCATGAATATCATGGTTTCTTTGGTACAAGATGCTGTTCAATCAGCAGCTGTTGCAGCTAAAGAATCCGTTGCCCAAAATATTCAAGAAAATCTTCCTACTTTATCAAATGTTTTAGACAGGTTTAATATATTAAAAAAACCTCTTAAACCAGGTGATGAAGACAAAAAGAACCCGCAATAAATTCTTTTGAAAGCTCAATTTTATAATTTCATTTTTATATAATTGAGCTTCTTTTTTTATCCAAATAAATTCAATAAATAATTATTCTACTAAATATGTTAAATATTTAATGCAAAAAATATAGTTCTTGAAATTTAGAAAAAATTTATTTACTGTAAAAAAAATTAGAAAAAGGAAAAAATATGCGCATCAAAAAAGTTTTTGCCAAATTTATTATATTTATATTTTTGTTTTCAATATTTCCAAGTTTACATGCTAAAAAATTATATCTAAATAGAAAAAATAATATTGTGATAGAAGACACATCTAAACCTTTTAATAGCTATACTTGGCTTGTAGCACATAATGCATATTCAAATGATAATATCTTTTCTAATCAATATGGACTACCAGTAACTGAACTTTTAAAATATGGTGCTAGAGGGCTTATGTTAGATTTATATGACTATGATAATAGTATTTATTTGTGTCATAAAAGTTGTTACTTTAGTAATTATGGTAAATTTTTTGAAACAATGAGTTACTCTGTCCTCCCATTTTTACGCAATAACCCAAGAGAAGTTGTTACTATTTTTTTAGAGGATCATAGTAGCAGAGAAATGCTAGAACAAGAACTAGCAAAAATTCAAGGATTAGAAGAGTTTTTATTTAATCCAAGCATTTGGGCAGAATACAAACAATGGCCTAGTTTGGAAGAAATGATTCAAAAAAATCAAAGATTGATTATTATTACTGATAACAAAAAAAACTCTGGCTACTACGAAATAAATGGAAAAGAAATCCATTTAGTTTTTGGCCCTGATTTAACTGTAGAAAATTACTGGAGCTTAGGAGATACCTATCTTTCACACAACTATACGTGTGTCAGTCGTTGGCCAGAAATACCTTTAAGTACCAAAAAAAGCAGTTACTTTTATAATCAATGGGACAGACTGGTTGTCATTAACCAATTTCATGGAATTCCATTTTATCCCCATTCATTAACTGATAACAAATTTAAAGCTCTGTTTACTCGTGAACAAAAAAATTGTCATCCGGAAACAGAACGAATGCCAAACTACGTAGCAGTTGACAACGTAACTAGCGGTGATGCAAAGGAATATGTTCAATGGTTAAATTCAGGGGGGATTCTTTTTTATAAGGATATAATATTTGATACCGACAATTTTATTTGTGGTTTCGCTATTATTGAATCAGGAAGCAGTGATTTAAGTAAGTTTCGCTGTGATCAAGCTATTCGTGCTATAAAAATCAACCGTTTAAAAGAAGGCACAATTATTAGAATCTATGACAAAAGCTACAAATTCTTAAATTTTGAATATGTTGAACTTACGATGAAAAAAGATATGTTAGATGCTGAAGAGTTCAAAATTGATTTAGAAAATTATAACTTTGAAAATTCATATTATAAATATATCTACTATGGGAAAAAATTAGATAAAAAGACATTTCAAAAAATTGAATTTATTGTGCCTTAGATATTATAGTATTATAAGAGTCTAAACACTAATATTTATTCCACTCAAATATTTATCTAAAAAAAGTGAATACGAAATGGAAATATCTAAAAAATAGATATTTATTTTTTCTGTTAAAAGAATAAATTATTAATATTACTAGATAATAATTTACCAAAAAATTATTTACACATATTATAGATAAATACATCTATTATTATTATAAATAAAAATCTTATAAAAAAATTAAGCATTTTTTTAATTAAAAATAATTTGAAATTTTCTTTTATTTTATTTATTACGTTATTAAATTTGAATCAATTTCGATTCAACACACTATAAAATTATAATTAAAAGATAATTTTAAAAATTATTGGGGTGGGTTTTGCGGATAGAGTAAACAGCTTACAGATACCAACTGAATATAACTATTGAATATAGAAAATATTTTTTTTCTGTAGAAGGTTTTTGATGCTTAAAGTACATAATAAAATAATATTATCCATTTTGCCTTTACTTATAACGAGCTGCCAAAGCATTAGTGAATCTTTGTTTGGAAAAACATTGGTAATACAAATGCGTATCAAAACTGAGTCAAATAAAAATACTGCCTTCGAAAATGATATCGTTGCTAGCACTTCGCCTGAATTAAGTAAAAAAATAGAACAAGCTACAAATAAAGAATGGTTTGATGAAGGTAACAACGAGTTTCAAGAATTAAAAAAATCACAATATGTAAAAGTTTATAAAACCTATATCATTCCGACTGAAGCAAGAAAATCTGTAACGGTAAATATTCCAAAAGAATGTAAAACAATTTACATTTTTAATCGTTATAATTCACAGATAAATGCTTTTCCTATCAAAGTAAGTCCAAATAAAAACATAAAACTTATTTTTGAAAAACTAAGAATTGATTTTAAAGAAATAGATCCAAACAAAAACGAACTAGAAGCAAAAGTAAAGGATGAAGATCATGTTTAGGAAAGTAAAATATTTTTTGCTTCTTGTACTCTTTCAGAACACAGCTAGCGCAATTGAGCTTGAAACTCACGAGATTGAAACATCTTATCCTGCTGAAATTAGGCAGAATGTAATTAGTACTAATTCTTATCAAGATTTTAATAAAAATGTTGGTTTTTATTTGGATCAAGGGTTTTATGCTTCTCAATTTGGAAACAAATATATTCCACTTTTATCAACACAATTTGGCATTATTTTAAACAACTCTCTTTCAATTTTTTCTGGATTACAGTATTCAGTTCTAAAAAGTTCTGTCGAAATGGAAATTGATAGCGAAATTCATACCGTTGAACTTAGTAAATATAGTTCATTTAATGCAGGTTTTGGTTATTCATTTTTTGGTGAATATTACATCCATCCAAAATTGAGGCTCTCATTTGGACGTTCTTATTATGAAGTAGAAAACGAAGATTTTAAATACATTAATAACTACGATTATTTTAGTCCAGCAATTTCAGCCGAAGTAAATTTATGGAAATTTGTAACATTAGAAGCAGGAATTCAATACAGACATATTTTTAAATCGGAACAAAAAGTTTCTAATAACAATTTTGAGTTTATGTTCCATATTTTAATTGGAAGTTTTTAAGGATAGTTTATGCTCAACGAAAAAATAACATTTGAAAATATTCCAAGACAAATTCTTTGGGATGAAGGAATGATTATACATCCTACTATGCTATATTATGAATTTCATAGATTAGAAATTACTAATGCAAAAAGGTTTATGAGTAAAAATAGTAATAGCTATGGAATCAAAAAATTAGATATAGATAATTCAAAAATAATAAATGATGTTTATAAAATTAATGATATTGAATGCATTTTTCCAGACGGTACAATTTATAAAAAAAATAAATCGAAAGAATTATCTATAAAAATTGAGCATAAAGATAGTTCTAATGATGAACTATACATTTTCATAGCAATTTCAGAATATTCATCAAAAAATTTTAGCATTGATAATGAAGACTCTCGATATTGCACATCTTTACAACAAAGTATCATTGAAAATAATACAAACGAAATACATTTTCACACTATAGAAGAAAATGTATTTCTTTACATAAATTCATATCCTCCAGTAAATTGCTCATATATTCCTTTATTCAAATTTAAATGCCTTGAAGGAAATATAGAAAAGCAAAATTTTATTCCACCTTCCCTAACTGTTTATTCTGATAGTAAACTTGAGCAAACTGCAATTACAATAATTGAATTTATGAAGAAAAAATTTGAAATAATAAAACAAGATATAGAGTTTATTAAAAATTCAGAGAATATATTAAGTTTTATTGAAAAAAATAATTTAATATCAAATTTAAAGCAAGCAATAAATAATTTGCAAACATTTTTGTCTATAAAGTCATGTACTCCTGAACTCTTTTACAATGAATGTGCATTAGCTCTTTCATTAATTTCCAACTATAATATTTTAAATATTAATTTATCCGAATATAATCACTTAAATTTAAATTTCATTTTTGAAAATATAGTTTCTAAAATTGAACATATCTTAAATCAAGAAATTTCTGAAAAATATAGAACATATCGCTTTAATAAAAAAGACAATATATTTTATATTAATTTAAATTATACTTTACCAGAAACGCTTAAAATTTCAGTTAAAAAACCTGTAGCTATTAAAGAAGAAGAAATTCTTGAATGGGTTAGAACTGCATTAATCTGCGAAAAAGCGGACATGGATTTTAATATTGAAAAAAGAAGTGTTGGTTTTGATAGAACTCAAGATTTATTAAATCCTGAAATTGTTGTTAAAAACGATTTCTTACTATTTACAATTAATATTAGTAACGTGGAACATAAAAATGATAACGTGATTATTATTAAACAAAATAATAATAATCTAAACAAATTTGAACCAGATGAAATTTATCTATATCAAGAGAAAGTAACATGATACATTCAAATTTAGTAATAAATGACATTTATGTTGATTTAAATAGATTTATTGATCAATCAATATCTAAATTAAATGATATCATTTACGATTCATTAAATTCAGATTTATATAATTCAATAGATTGCGAAGACAAAATTAGAAATTTAAAGAATGAGCTTTTAAATTATTTCAAATTAAATTTAAAAGATCTAAAACAAAATAGAAGATCAACAGATGTAAAAATTGTTGATGAAATTTTATTTGCACTTATTTGCTTTTTTGATGAAATTTTTATTTCTCTAAATTGGAACGGTAGGCAATACTGGCGATTAGATTCTATGGAAAAAGCTTTATTTGCGTCGCAGGCTGGTGGTGACATAATATTTAACTCCATTGAGAAAATTATATCTGAAAAAAATTCTAAAGATGCAGAGTTAGCAAAAATTTATTACACCTTGCTAAAACTTGGATTTAAAGGAAAATATAGAGAATTAGATTTCACTGAAAAATATGAAGAATTAACTGAAAAATTAAGCCAAATTTATAATGAATCGCTAAATATAAAAACTGATTTTGATAAACCTTCATATTATAATTTCAAAAACAAATATGAAGATTTTATTAAAAAAGAAAATATTTATTTAATTATTAAATACATATTTTATGCTACTATTATTGCCTTTTTAATCGGTGAAATTTATTGGCTTTTAATGTTTAAACTTAATTAATTATGGTAATTTAAATTATGCTAAAAATTGTTATAATATTTTTATCTTTATATGGTATTTTTCTTTTGACAAGGAAAATTATTTTCTTCAAAAAAAGAGAATATAAATTACTGAAAAAGCCATCTATAAAAAATTATTTTATTGATTATTACTATTTCTATTCATTCAAAAAAGAGTTAAAATATAAAAAATACTTTCTCATGCTTGATGATGAATATAAAAGAGTTATTTCAAAACTAAATCCTGAAGTATATAAAATTACTGATTTCCCAGAGGAATCATTATTTTCAGCTGTTACAATAAATAATACTGCTTATATTCTTTTAAATACAAAAAAAATCGGGCAAGATAGAAGCCCTGAAATGCAAAGTATAAAAAGACGTTTTATTCGTCTATTTAAAAGAATAAGAAGGCAAAATGACTTTTATCTTTTTAAAGGTGTTTTATCTTTTAAAAATGAAAAAATAGAGCAAAATTCGCAAAATAAATCTAACCCCGACGACTTAAATTCATTAGTGTATAGAGATTACTTTATAATTTCTGAATTAAATGGAATTTTTAAAGCACAAATTCCTTACTATTCCTTTTTAGAATTAAATATTAAAGGCGATTATTCAGAAATATTAGGTGATTTTAAAATTAAAGACAATACTAAAATTATCGGATTTTGCGAATATCCCTTTCAATTTGCACCAGATCAATCTATCTCACAAAAAACAGAGCAATTTATTGAAAACTACAATAATCTATTAGAGCATAAAAAATTTAATGTAGTTCAACAAAATATTCCTGCTAATGAAATAAGAAAATACATAGGAATAGTATCTTCACTAAAAAATGGAGTTACAGCTTGTTACAAACAATATAACAAAGAAATTGATAAGCAACTAGAAAAATACAATATTAATCTTTGCTCTGCAGGAATGTTTTTTTATCATATGGAAAACCATTCTTATATAAATATTGAACACATCATAAAAGAAATTTCTGAAGGTCAATTTGAAAATATTAAATTAAATCAGTTTCGCTATCAAAAATACCAAAATATAATTATTGCGGGAGGCTGTCTTGCAACTTGTAGTACTCTTGCTTTAGGAGTTGGCTTAACCGATTCATTATTAAGCTTTCACAAAGAATTTAAAAAAATTAATTTCATAAATAATAAAATTAAGGACTATAATAATCAATCCGACTTGTCTAAAAATTCTAAAATTACAAATATATCTTGTGAAATTATTAATGATGCTTTTCATCTTAGCAAAATGGATAGCCACTATACATTTATTATCCCATCATGGAGTAAAAATTCTTCTTCAACTATTCAAGAACAATACTCATCACATTTTTCAACATTTTTTAATAAAAACTTAATTCAAAGCTTTAATAAATATGTGAATGATACTGTCACTGTTACTGCGGGAGACGACTTGTCACAGTTTTCTAATCATGAACATGCTTACAGCTATGCTTCTGATACAGTCACTCGCATGAACAAAATTAACAATATTTATAGCAAAATTAATTCAAAGGATTCGGATACTTTTAGTGATGCTATAAATCAAATTTTACAAGTAATTTATGGCAGCGATAGTAACTTATCGCAATGTAATTTTGATTTTAAACAAAATACAAAGTTAGCAACCTTGCAAACAAAAAATTTCAAGCTCGATCTAGAAATGAATCAAGATACATTTCAAAAGAAATCGAAGGATAAGTTTGATAAAGTCTTGGAAGTCTTAGTTACTTCTCAGTTCAATAAAAAGAAACTTGATGGACATGCATTCTCATTAAATAAAATGTTTAGCCAAGCATTTAGAATTGAACAGCCAAACTTTAATAACTATACAAATGAAGAAAAATTTAAATTTATCAAGAATATTTCTAACGATTATTTAGCTTTAAAAGAATTTGCGAGCATTACTTCGCAAACCACAAAATCAGTTGATGAATTTATAAATAATAACAATTATCATATATTGTATAATACACTAATTAATGCTTCAATTTTATCTAAAAAAGACATAGATTTTTACAAGAAAAGAATTGAGGATATTTTTAAAGATTTTAAAGATATCATGCTAACTTACCAAATAAAAGAATTTGAGCAAAAATTATTTCTTATAGAATCTGATAAATCCGTTGTTATCCATAAAGATATTGACTTTTACTTTTCTCACTTAAGTAAAATTATTACTGACTACAGTATGCTAAATTCTGGTTCAGAAAAATCTCTCGAAGCACTTAATGATATTCAGTTCTTTAACGTTGAATTTTTACAAACAGTTTTAAACAATACTATTAATTTGGATAATATTATTAAATCTTTTAAAGATAAAAAATATACTCCTAATTTACAGAATAAAATTGAAAATACTTTGAAATTTATCGTTGAATTGCACTTACTAAATAATAAAAATAAGCTTTTTTCATCAACTTATCGTTCAAATGTCTCTTCTATGGATACTAGTCAAGAAGATAGTGTGAAGAACTTGGTTGAGTCTTATCAAGTCATTAAGCAAATGAATTCCTTTATTGTGAAGTACCAATTGTCTCAAATTGCACAAACAATTTTTCCTTTTGTATATTCTAAAATTAACTACAATTTCCAATCTTTAAAAGGAAAATTAATTGCTTCTGGCCTTTATGCTGGTACCACTTCGAATTTTACTTGGTGGAATGGAGAAATACCTGCGGCACAGCGATATTTTGGGGTTACAACTGAAGCAGAATTATCAGAATACTTACAAAAGCAAAAAGGAACTGTCTTAAAACTTTATAATGACCAAGTTCAGCCCTTAATGACCATTCATGAAGAAATGAACTTAACTTTTAAAGACTCTAGTGAAGTTGAAGGACGTGATTTTTGGAAACGGATTAAACTAGATCTTATAGAAAAAGCTGAAGTTGGATCTATTTCAGCTCTAAATGATTTTATTTTAAATGTAATTAATAAAACATTTACCGAAGGATGTTATAAATACTTAAAGACAAATAATTTAATTAAGTACAAAGAAGAAGATTACTTTGATACTTTACGATACAATATAGCAAACAAGTTTGCCAATCGTTGTCAGCAACTCTATTATGAAAAAAGTGTTGTTGAATATAATTCTATAGCTAAAATGTTTAATCAAAAACTTGCTACAAAGTTTCCATTTGTTGAAGAAAATAAAATTTCGCAAATGGGTCAATATGCCTTGTTTGAAGATGTAAATATATTTTTACAAAGTTATCTAATTTTTGCGAAAAATTATTTAGGATTTTTAAAAGAATATTATCCTTCATTTTTGAAAAAAGAGATTAAAGATTACTTGCAAAAAACAAATAAATTTTATTTATTTATGAACTCAGGTCGTGATGCAGATGGTAAAATTAAATTTCCAATTGAATTTTACTTTCGGAATGAAAGGCAAAACGAAGTCAATGCTCATAAAGTTTTAAATTGGCGCTTGGAATGTGGGACAGATAAATTTGGTTCAAACCATGGAACACCTGAAGAAGCAAGATTTAAATGGGCTTTTGGTGAGGCATGTAAACTTTCATTTAAAGTTTCTAAATCAAAAACCAATCGGGTTTCCAATGACGACATTCAAAATTTAATTGCAGATGAAAATAATCCATGGGGAATGATTGCAATAATCATGCGCTACCGTGACTGCAAAGATGGTTGTACAAATGTAAATAAATTAAAAATGAGTTTGATAAACGCCGATGGTGAAAATGCAATTCAATTTTATTTTAATTATAAAATGTTCAAAAATAATAACCTTAATGAACAAATTAATGTACCAAAATTTCCTGTATATGCACCAGAAATTAAAGAGCACTCAAACAAATTGTTAACAGATGAAAACACAGACATTCCAGATATTTAATTTTAAATAAAGTTTTCGGAGGACTGAATATGTAAGTCTTAAAATCAGCAATATTATGAATTGTTTCATGGAAGTAAACAACACAAGGAGAACATCATGTCATCACCACTCAGCATTCAGCATAAGTTAACTAAAGTTAGACCTCCTAGAGTACAAATTACCTATGATCTTCATGCAGAAGGCGGCTTAAAACCAAAAGAAATTCCATTTGTAATTGGAGTTATGGGAAATTTTTCAGGTCACAAAAATAAAAAACCACAAAAAATTAAACAAACTCAATTTTTAACTTTGGAAAAAGAAAATTTTAATGCAATTATGCAAAAAATTGCTCCACAATTAAATATCAAAGTTGAAAATACTATAGAAAAAAATGGTTCTTCTCTTGCGGTTGACTTGAAAATGGAAAGTATGGCTGATTTTACTCCTGGGCAAATTGCTGAAAATCACCCAACTCTTTCTAAACTATTAGAAGTAAGAAAAAAGTTAATCGACTTACAATCCAAAGTAGATAGCAACGAATCCCTAGAAGTTATTTTAAAGAAACTTATGAGTAATCGTGATGCACTTAAAAAACTTGCTGCACCTGGGGAAAAAATTTCAACCTCTGCTTCTTCCGAAGAAGCTGCAAAAGACTAAAGAAAAGGAATTCTTACGATGAGCGCTCAACTAAAATATCAAAATGTTATGGAAGCAGATTTATCTTTCTTAGATATGAAAGATTTCGATATCAGCGAAAAAATTCTTGAAGTAACACACAGCGATGTAGATGAACAACAAAAAGAAAATTTTAAGCAAATGCTTTCTGTTTTTGCTGATGAAGTTGTTCATGAAAAATTAAATACAAAAAATGATTTTAATAAAATGATCAATGAGCGTATTGCTGAAATTGATGAATTATTAACTGAACAAATTAACAAAATTATTCACAATGAAGAATTTCAAAAGCTTGAAGCAAGCTGGCGTGGATTAGAAATGTTAATTAATAATTTAGAGCCTGATGATAAATTAAAAATTAGAGTTCTAGATGCAACTAAAGAAGATGTTTTATTAGACCACCGTACTGCTCCAGATTGGGATCAAAGTGGTTTATTTAAACAAGTTTATGAAAGTGAATATGGCACGTTTGGTGGTGAACCATTTGGTCTTTTAGTTGGTGACTATTACTGCTCACGTAGCCAATCCGATTTAGAATTTTTACGTGCTGTTTCTTTAGTAGCCTCAGCTGCTCACGTTCCATTTATTTCAGCGGCAGGTTCTAAACTTTTTGACATGGATTCTTTTACAGATCTCAGTAAGCCAAAAAGCTTGGAAAGAATGTTTAATTCTGTTGATTTTGCAAACTGGAATACATTCCGCTCAAAAGAAGAATCAAAATATGTGTGCTTAACTATGCCAAGCGTTATTATGCGGAATGAGTATTCTGACGATGGTATTCCAGTAAAAGAATTTAAATTTGTTGAAGATTTAAATGAAAAAGACCATGAGAAATTTCTCTGGGGAAATGCAGCATATTTTCTTGCTGATAGAATTGGTCAATCTTACCGTCAATTCGGTTGGTTTCAAAATATCCGCGGTGTAGAAAATGGTGGTATTATTGATGGCCTACCAATTTATTTATTCACCGATGATGAAGGTAACAGAGTACAAAAAATTCCAGTTGAAGTTACTATTACTGACCGTCGTGAAAAAGAATTAGATGATCTTGGTTTCTTAAGTCTTGTTTACAAACGTGGAACTGACCAAGCTGTATTTTTTGGAGCTAAAACTGTTCATAAACTTAAAGAATATGACAATGATTTAGCAAATGCGAATGCTTCGCTAACAATCCAAATGCCTTACATCATGGCTATTTCTCGTTTTGCCCATTATTTAAAGAGCATTATGCGTGATAAAATTGGTAGTTTTGCGACTGCCGAAAGTGTTGCTGCTTATTTAAATAATTGGATTTCCCGTTACGTTATTTTATCTGATACAGCTTCTGATTGGGTTAAAAGCGCATTTCCTCTTCGTGAAGCTCGTATTGACGTGACAACCGTTCCTGGTAAGCCTGGTACTTACAGCGCAGTAATGTATTTAAGGCCACACTTCTATTTAAACGAATTAACAATTTCAATGCGTTTAGTTAGTGAGCTACCAGCAGGTAAATAACTTTTTTCAACTTTATCTAACAACCATAAGGAGACATTTATATGTCAGATATGTTAACTCCAGCAGCTGGTGGAGCTGCTCCAAAATCTCAAACTAAACTAGCTGTTTCTTTTTTTGGATATGATCCGAAAAATGCAGCGCATCCAAAATTACCTGCTTACTTATTGATTCAAGACATTAAAGGCGAATTTATGCCTGAATCAATAATTAATACTAGTTTAAAAGAAAGGACATTCAAAAATTACCCAATAAATGTGGAAATTACTTTATCTTCTCCAGAAGCTGCAGAAATAGATGATATCTATTCACAATTGGAGCAATCTAAATTGAAGTCTGCAAAAATTCTTGAGTACGTAGAAGATCAAGATCGTTCTCCACTTTACGTAAAACATGGTGCTTACTTAGATATCCATGTAAAACTTGCTCTACCAGTTGTTGCTGCTGATGGGAAGAAAACTTTAACTATCACAATAACTGATGCAACTGGTTATGTTGGAGTTAAATACGCAGCTAAAAACCAAGTTCAAGGAAATCCAGTAATTCTTGACCCACAATTAATTACTTATGAAGATCTTAAGAATATCAAGGTTTCTCTTGATACTTATAAAGATTTTGCACTCAAAGCGTAATTAATAAAGGAGTTAACTTATGATGCGTTTGGTAGAAGAAAATCATTCTTTCAAAGATATTGTATTTTCTGTAAAAAATAATATTGATTATATTCTTAATACTAGAAATACTTTATCCGTCGACGAATTTATTTCTCTATCTCGGCACGAAGTTAACTCTTCAAACTTTGGTTTACCAAATATCAATCGCCTAACATTAGCAAATGAAAATGACAAAGAAAATTTATGTCTTTGTATTCAAAAAGCGCTCAATTATTTTGAACCACGGTTTCGAAATTTAGAAGTAAAATTTCAAAACTATTTACGTTACAAAAGAGTTGCACAAATTAGTGTAAGTGGAAGTATTGATGCACAAAATACAACAATTAATTTATTTTTACATGTTTCTGTATGGAAATTTAACTGCGAGTAAAATATATGTTTGATATTAATATTGAGAATTTTTTTAAACCAATTGATTCTAATTCCATTTGCGGAATTGACATGAGCTCGTCCGATAAATTTTTAGAAGTACGTGACTTGCGAATTGAATTACAACAAAATGAAGTTAATCAAACAAAAGACGAATGGTCATATAAAAGAAAATCAGCGACCTATCAAACTCTTGCTGATATGTGTGAAAATATTTTAAAAAGTGTTTCCAAAGATCTCATTGTAAATACATTTTACATTGAGGCACTTTTTAAAACAGATTCCCTATATGGGGTAGCTCATGGTTTAAAAGTATATCAAGGATTATGCGAACAATATTGGAATGAATTGTATCCAACTCTTGATCCCGATTTTTTAGAATTAAGAGCAAAACCATTTAAGTTACTGCAAAACTGTTTATTTCGATCCTTATCTAGTTTTATCATAGCGGAAGATAATGATACTAAAATAACACTGCATCAATTTTTTGAAGAATCAAACTCAGTAAAATTAGCACAATTAAGTCAGAAAACAGAAACTAGTTTAAGTAAACAAAAAGCTGAATATTTAGCAAAAAATGTAGAAACAATTGAAAACATAGTTGAAAGTCTTGATAAAATTTGTGAATATTCTAATGTATTAAATGATGATGAAATAGACTTACTTGCTTGTGAAAAAGTATTAAAAAAAGCTTTAAAACTTTATCAAAGTGCTTATGACAAATTAGCGACAGCTAAACTTGCGGAAGACAGCTCAACTTCAAGCCAACAAGCTGCTCTACCTTTAACTATAGAAACTACAAAAGAAGATCCTGCTTTAAACATTATTAAACAAGTTAACAAAGAAAATTCCGCCAGTGAAGCTACGCTCGTTCATAACGAAGCAGTTATATCTTTTCAAGCTGGACAAATTCAATTTAAAACTCAAGCCGATGCTTATCTTGCCATTGAAAAAGCCGTTCATTTTTTACTTGAGCAAGATCCTCAAGCTTTAGTACCTAATTTAATTCAAAAGCAATTAAATTATCGTACCCAAAGTATTGCAGATGTCCTTTATGAACTAAATGAAATTAGTGCCGGTAAACATTCTTTGATAAAGTTTTTTGAATAATTTTAATAAGTTACTTTATCTTTTTTTAATTATTATGACTTATTAAATTAAATTGGATCTTGCATGAACAAAAATCAAAAAAAATTATCAGATTTATTGCACTTTTTTGATATAAATATAAATTCTATTTCAAAAACACATCCAGGTTTATTTCCTGCATTTAGATCAGAAGATGAAATAATCAATGATCCAGAAACAGATCGTTTTCGAGAATGTGTAGGATATATGCTTTCACAAGCAGAAACAAATTTTACTGATAGATTTACTGATAGAAAAAATAACAGCCTTAGTACATACATTGAAGAATGGTTTGAGCCATTAACATCGTCCCTTATTCTTCAAGCAAATATCAATAAAGATAATATTTATAGTTTAAATCTAATTCCAGAGAAAAGTAATTTTTATTTCAACAATAAAGGGAAGAATCCTAATATCTTTAATAATCCAATCCCTATAGAAATTTTACCAATTGAAATATATGAATCTACTTTTGAATTACTCAACAATAAAAATAACATTCATATAAAAATAAAAATACTTCAAGACTTAAAAGAGTTGCCAAAAATATCCTTATATTTCGAAAGTTATAAAATTTCATCTTTTTACAAAGTCTTAGATGAAATACTGATCACAAAAGACGATGTCATTTTTAAATGTAAAAGTAATAAAATCCCTCTTAATAGAAAAGTTTTAAACTATTCATTTAAAACTAAATTTGATTTATCAATCTTTAAAAATAGCAATTTATCATACTACTTATTTCAATTTGCAAATTACATAAATAACTATACTTTTATAGATTTTAATACTTCAGACTTAAAAATATCATTTAAAGAAGGCGATGAAATTGAATTAATTATTCCTATAAATGAGTCTTCAAAAGAATTAACAAAAGTAAAAAATTTTGTTCATGCAAATTGTTTTGCAGTTAAAAACACTACAGAGAAACAAGGTGACCCGTTTAAGCTAAAAAAAGGGACTAAAGGTTTTTATACTCTAGATAGAGCCTCTAAAAAAAACCTTATAAATTTTAGTCACCTAGAATTTTTTAATAAGGAACACAAAAATATAGATTTAAAGATAAATGATGACTACGAAATAATAAAAAAATATATTACCTTTGAAAAAAAACTTGATATCATCTATTACTTAAAAATAAAAAATGAACTTCCTGAAGATCTTATATTAGTCCCATATTTTAAGACTTCAAACTTAACAGAATCTCATTTTATACAACTAAACTCTAATTTTTTCATAAAAAATAATAAGCGCTTAGTTTTTTCAAATATCACAACCCCAACAAAAACAACCTTCTTTTTTGAGTTTTTTAATGATGAAGTTTTCTATAAAAATCTTTTTAAACTTAACAACGCTTTAATTTCAAGCAATTTTTCAATAATTAATTTTTTAAATATATTAAGTAAATTTTCAGAAATATCAATAAATTATAAAGGAATTATTCCTAAAATAATGGAACAATTTCACATACAGAATGAAATGAACTCATTAAAGTATAATTTTGTTGTCAATAAAACAATGCTTTTAAATGAATACAGTGTAGATATTTTTGTAGATAAGCAAAAATTTAAATTTGGCGGAATTACATTACTTTTCCAATTTATAAATGAACTGACTAATAAAATATCTGGTATTGGTTTTAAAATAAATTTAAATATTCACTGGTGATATATGTACAATATTATTAAAGAATTTGAAAGAATGCTAAGTCATTCTATTATGTATTACCCTGACCCAAATAAAAATATTGCTGCTAGCTTCAAAGTTGTTTTTCCAGAAATTTATTATGATAAATTCAAAGATTTAAATGATAGACAAAAAGAAATTATTTCTAAATTTGTAATAATATATTTAAAAAATCTATCTGATTTAGAAAAATATAATAACTCTCTTTTAGACAACGAATTTCTTAATTTTGATAAAGATAAAACAAAACTACTAAATAAGCAACATATAAGTTATTATTTCATCGAATATTTCAAAAAATATATTAATCCGTACGAAGATATAAAATTTGATGATAGAGTTCCATTTTTAATTAATATAAAAAACAATAAAATAAACAGAACATCTTCTAGTACTTTTATCTCTAAAAAACATACTATTTATGGAATTAGTTGCAATGTATACATTAAAATACATTCAAAATACATAAACGCTATTGAATTATTAATAAAGAAACACAAAATTTGTTGTGGTTTAATAAAATCAGAAAAAAATATTTTTCTATTCTATGTAATAACAGTATTTGATAATGAAATAACTAAAATTTCAAATATGGAAAAAGAAGATATTAATAAATATTTCGGAGAGTAAGCAGTGGATTTTGAAAAATTCTTAGCAAAACAAATGTATACTTTTAAAAATGAATTAAATTTATTAACAAATGATTATAGTGAACTAAAACCACATTTTAGCTTATCTCATAACGGTATATTAGATAATGAAACTGAAAAATTAGTAGAATCATGCTCTTTATTTATGACTCTAAGCAATGCAAAAATGCAAGGCGTTATAGCAAATGAAATTAAAAAATTTATGGAACCAATTTTTCCAGAATGGTTTCTTCCAGAAATACCTACTTATATCATAGAATATCAAAATTTTGATGAATTTTCTGATATTTATAAATATATTTCAGAAAATGAAGTTATACCTTGCGATATAAATATTAATGACATTAATTATGAATTTAATTTAAAAAAAACAGACAATATAATACCATTTAAAATTGATAAAAGTTTTTTTATTCCTGGAGAACACTCAGCTTTTCTTTCGTTAATTTTTTCTCCGATTACTGAAGATGAAAATATTGAATTATTTAACTCAAAAATTAGACTTTATTTTAATCATAGTAATAAAAAATTTATACTTTCATTATTTGATTTTATATTTTCTGATAAAAAAAACTTATTATTAACTTATAATTCGACAATTTTTGAAATTGAAAGGAATAATTTAAATTTCTGTTTCGATAGTAATAAAGATCCTTTCAATTTATTTGATAAAAATAAATTATTTAAAATTAAAAATATACTCAACAATTTAAAAAATTTATTTTTTATAGAAATTAACCTTGCTTCAGCCCCATTAATAACCAGTGATTTTGAATTAAAAATACCAATTAATCCTTCTGCATATGAATTATTTAAGCATGAAAAAGATTTCATAAAAACCAACTGTTTTATTGTTCATAATATTTATGAAACAGAAATTCCTTGGAGTTTTATTTCAGTGGATAGTCCTTCAGAAATTGAAGTAGCATCTTTAAAAGAACAAGGTATTCTTTGTATCACAGACATGAAAATTTATGATAATATTAAAGATAATGAAGTTTTAAACGAAAAGCATATTTCAATGCTGAGCAGTTTATATTTTGAATACGATATTCCATTCAATATTATTCACAAAATTTTAGTTAATAAAGAAAAATTAAAAAAAGAATATAGAATTAAAATGAAAGGTTTAGCAACAAATATTTTTTCTGACTATAATACTCTTCAAAATATAGATATAAATATTGGTGGAAAATTAGGTTTTTCATTTGGAAAAATATTAAATTGTGATAGCAATCATATCTTTTATTCTGAATTGTTGTGTGATTCAAAACTATTTAACTTTATGTATAATGCAAATATATTTTTGCCAAAAAAAATTCATGGGTTGGAATATTTATTGGATTATTTTATAAAAATTGAAAAATTTTATTTCAAAGATAAAGAAATTATTTTTGATTTCATTAAAGATATAAATATTCTAAAAAAAGAAATTTATGTTTGTTCAAAGTCTTATCCCCAAAATTACTATTCAGAATATTTAATTTCATTAAAATCTAGTGAAAAAAATATCTTTCTGACTCAATTTCTTGAATTTTTCCTTAACTACATTCTTGAAAAAGATTTCATCTGCATAATTAACTCTCAAATAAGGAACTAAATTTTGAAACTTGACATTTATTCAATTAATAAAAACTCTTCTGGTTATACATTAAAAGCTTCTTTTTATAAAAGAGAAAGTAAGATTTTAGAAATGGGACTATGTGATTTTTCGATGCATGAAACTATTAGTCGTCTTTCTTATATGACCTTTTATGTAAACTTAACTATAGCTCAATTAAAAGAATTAAATAAAAAACTAAAACTAGATACAGACAAAATTTCACATTTTTTTTATTTTTTTAAAGTCCATATCCAAATTTATAATTCTTTAGGAATACCAATTAGAGAGTTTTCTGCCTTCATTGATCAGGTTTCTGTTGATGACATGTCCTATTCTAATAGCAAAAGAATTTCATTTACTGCATTTCCTTTGCCTTATTTTATGTCAAAAATAGACTCTTATAGAGTTTATATTGATAAAAAAGTTGAAGATATTATTAAAGATGTTTTCAAAGACTTTAAAGCTATGTCTTTTACTGAATATGTCCCAAAATTTAAATTACAAAAACCAAGAAATACAAAAAGACTGAACTGTGTCCAAAATGGAGAAACAGACTGGGATTTTATTTTACGCTTAATTGATGAAGAAGACTGGAATTTTATTTTTAAACACAAAAATAAAGAACATGAAATGATCATCTTTGATGACATTAAACTCCTTGAAACTTTTATTGATAACCCTAAAGCAAGAAAAATTAGCTTAAATATTGAGGACAAAGCTGATGCTTTGCAACAGTCTGAAACAAACCCTTTAAAGGACTTTATTCAATTTCAAAACGATCGCATTTCCCAAATTTCTTTTGAAAACTCTGGCGCTCCTATTTCTATCAAAGCTTTCGATCATGATCATCGAAATTACGGAAAAATTCTTTTTAATGAAGCAAAAACAAAATCTACCGAAGAATATCTCTTAAAAGGAAAAAAAATTTCTGGCTTTGATGGTCTAAAAAAATACAAAGACAAAGGTGCTCTTGCTGCTTTCGTCGATGCAAAATCCGAAGAAATGAATAAAAAAGAAAACTCTCTCCATAAATTGGCTTATGGCGAAACAAACAACCTCACCATTTACTTAGGATCTTTAATTACAGCTAATTACAGTTCTTTTGACAAAAGGCCTGTGTCTGGCTCTGTTCATCAGATTAACTCTTACTGTGTCAATAGCTTTACTTTTCATCTCCAATTTATTGGTAGCTCTGATTTTGAATTCTCTAATTCTATTTCTATGCACCCGAAAAAAGTTACTTATAAATCTAAATTTATCTACAATCGAAATTACATTGATGGCACTATCACCGCAAAAGTTTTTGGTGAAGAAAAAGAATTAAATATAGATGAAGACTACTTTATTAAAATACTTCTTCCCTGGCAATATGATAACTTTACCGATAAATCTAAATTTCTCTATGCGCGTTACATGTCCCCTTGGGCTAATAACAAATATGGGGTCTTTGCTATTCCTCGCGGTATTGAAGAAGTTTTACTTGTATTTGAAGATGGTGACCCTGACCTCCCTATCGTCATTGGGGGCGTTTATAACCATAAAAGACCTGCTCCTATCGATATTAAAAAGAAAAAACATGTCTTTGCTATCTATGACCAACCTTCAAAAAATAAAAAGAACAATTTCTTTGAAATGGATCATCAAACTTCTACTGTTAATTTAGCTGCCGCTCAACACATGAAAATCCGTTCCTTTGGTGATCACCTGACCCAATCCAAATGGAAAATGGAAATGATCACCGCTAAAAACATGCTTTCTAAATCCAAAGAACAAATGGAATTTAAAGCTGATAAAAATATGCTCCATGATGCTAAGGAACATATGGAGGTCTTGACTGAGAAATATTATAATTTAAAAGCAAAAGAACAAATTGAATTTAAGACAGAAAAAAATATGCTGCATGAATCCAAAGAACATATGGAATTAAGTACGCAAAAAAACTTTTCACTACAAGCTGTCGAAGATATTCAAATAACAACGGATAAAAATATAAACATAAAAGCAGGTGATGAAATTACTATTAAAGTTGGTTCAAGTGTAATTAAACTAGACAAAAGCGGAAATATTTCTGTTACAGGAAGTAAAATTACTTTAAAAGGCAAAATGGGTGAATTAGAAATTAAATAATATTAATAAATTTTTTGGATATAAATATTATGAAAAAATCGGTCATTGTGTTAGGCGATCCGCTTTCAAGCGGCGGAAGTGTCGTTAGTACTTCACAGACATTTATAACAGCAGAAGGAATTCCAATCGCAACAATTGGAGATAGTACTTTTTGCCCCATCCCTCTTCATTGGTCTGGGACCATAGTGGAAGGTCTTGTTTATACAACAATATTTGGAAAAGCAATTGCTTATGATGGCTGTAAAGCTTCTTGCGGTTGTACCCTTGTTGCGAAACAAGCTTTAAACAAAGTATTTGTTGGTATGGCAAAACCTGATTCGGTTTCCTCTGAAGGTGACAATAAGAAAGATGACGAAACTACAGATAACGAAAAGGAAGATAGTAACAAAAATGAAGCAAATGAAAGTAACGAAGAAAAAGTATTTAGTAGCAACATCGCAGCAGCTTTAGGCGCATTTAATTCAAGTAATAAAGATGCAGGTAAAGAAAAAAACAATGAAAAAAATAAAGATAGTTCAGAAAATGGAACCGACGATGATGAATATGAGCATTTTTATTATTGTGAAGTAGTTTATGCGGATACTAATAAACCTGTTGAAAATATTTGCTACAAACTGGATGGAATGCCGGTTCAAGAAATGAAAGATGGAAAAACGATTAAATCGAAAAAAGAATTTAAAAAATTCAGATATTGGATAAAGTAAAATGACAGAATCTAAAATTGATAAACAAACAAAATATTTAGCTGCCGTTGCATATGGCGAAGCTGGAGTAAATTATAATATTAAAGAAATTACAGGAATAGCTTATGCAGTAATGAATAGGCTTCGTGCTTGGAATAAGTATTTAGTTGCAAAAAATAAAAAACCCTTAACTATAATTCAATTATTTGAAGAAGATAAGAAATATGCCTTTGCAACAAATGGAAAAAATGTTCGCTTTAATCTTTTCCAGGAAACTTCGGACGATAAGATAATTTCTGACCCAATATTCTCTAAAGTTCTTGAAGCTGCAAATAATGCCATAAATTGTACAGGTATTGATTATTCAAATGGTGCTTTTTGGTGGGATGGTAAAGATATATTTTCAAAATATAAATCTCATCCAAAAGTAAAAGTAGGTATTAAATTTACTGATCCTTCTCATAATATTTATAAAATAAAAGAGACTCCTAAGGGATATATCAGATATGTGACACATATAAAGATAAATAAAAAAACAAAAAAGGAGGAAGAAAAAAAAACGGAAATTGGAAGGCACGATTATATATTCAATTCAACCGCAGCTCATGGAGAAACCATTTTTTGGAAAACAGATCCTGATTACGTTAAATTAGCTAAGGCACTAGCATTTCGATAAAATTAAATGTAATTTTTTAAAAATATTTAAAATAAAAATTAATCTAGATTTGAATTTAAATAACTGAAATAGAGAATAGTATTTATAAAGGAAAATTGAATTATATAAAATCAACCTTACAAATTAAAAATAAAGTAAGTAATTTTTTAATTATATAATGCTTAAAGTGGATGAGTTGAGCAGAAGAATTTCACCTCCACCCCCTTCGCAGAACCGGACGTAAACCTCTAGATTTACCGGGTCCCATTATTCGAATTGATTAAATAATATCATTCCAATGTGCAAATAATTTTGCTCTTTGTTTTGCAACTTGATCCAACCATTTGTAACTTTGCTTTATACAACCTTGCATCTTTATATATTTTCACCTAACCCATCTGCTTAATCTTTCATTTAAATAAATATGAAATTTATTAAGTTCTGAAGGGTAGAACTTCCCGTAATAGACATTCCATCCTCGTATTACTGGATTAAAAGTTTGGGTAGTCTTAAACTCTTAATGCTGTGAAGGTATTGAAGAGTTCCAATTATTTTTGTAGTGATGATACAAAAATAATTGGAGGGTAAGAATGCCTATTTGTCCAATGTGTCAAAGTACACAAATCAAAAAGAATTGATTCATTTCAACTGGTAAACAAAATCATCGTTGCCTCACTTGTGGAAGACAATTTGTAGAAAATCCAGAAAATAAAATTATTTCCGAACAAACTTTGAATTTAGTGGATAAACTTTTGCTTGAAAGAATTTCTATTGCTGGAATTTCACGTGTCACAGGTATTTTTGAACCCTGGCTTCAAAAATATTTCAATGAAAAATACGATAATTTAGATAAAAAAATACCTGAATTCGTTGTTAATAATAAAAAAAATTCAAGTTAAAATAGAGTGTGATGAAATGTGGTCATTCGTAAAGAGTAAAAAAATAAACAGTAGATTTGGATTGCGATAAATAAGGAAAATCCAGGAATTATTGCTTTGTATATCGGCTCGAGATCAGCAAAAGGAGCAAATGGTTTGTGGGAGTCAATACCTAAAATTTATAGAGATGAAGGTTATTTTTACAAAGATTTCTGGGAATCTTATGAAGTTATTTTTCCAAAAGAACAACATAGTTCGGTTGGTAAGAATAAAGGATTAACGATTTAGGTTGAAAGATTAAATAATACTATCAAACAAAGGTGTTCAAGATTGGTAAGAAAAACTTTATCTTTTTCAAAAAAAATTGAAAATCATATCGGTTCTGTATTGTATTTTGCGCTACATTATAACAAAACATTAAGAGTTTAGGACTACCCTTCATCAGTGAGCAGGGGATTTGAGTTCTGACTTATTTTTAAAAAAGAGTTGGAAGAGAGTTGAGAAAAAAAATTGCAGGTAGTAGGATAAACGCTAATGAGCTGGTTCGGCCAATCCATTTGTAACTCCTTTGTTACTTTTTTATGCAAAAATTAACTATCAAATTCGAGCTACTTTTTCATTCCTAACAATTGCTTTCTCAACTCTTAACTGGCATTTAATGATACAAAGGTTCTAGGTGTATATATGAAAAAAATAATATTACCATTTATTTTATTAATTCTTAAGAGCTATGTATACGCAGAAAAAATATATAGTTATGATGACATTTTAGAAAATTACAAATGTTTTGATAAATCAAATAACTTTGATGGAATTATAGACGGTGATAAATATTTAAAAGACCCTGATGATGAATGGAATTATTACGCTGAATTCAAAGATAAAAATTTGAAAGTTACAGGCTATAGAAATACAATCATAATAAATAATAAAAAGTTTAATATTCGCAATCTTCCAGGAATAGGTAAATACAAGAAAGATAATACTAATTGGCGTCAAGCATTTATTTATAAAAATAATAAATCTATTTGTATTGAAACTACATCTATGGGTTCAAGATATCCGCATATTATATTTATTGAAAATTTTGAAAAGCCTAAACCCTATTATTTTAATGGCTTATTTTTATATTGTACATATATGAGAATGATAAAAAATAAATTTTATATACCAACCTACGAATTATTTGGTTCACAGTTTAATAATGATGCAGAAAAGGTAAAAGTTAATTATAGACAAATTTCACCAGGTTTTCCAATTAAATATAAATTTGAAGGTAAATTTATAAATGCGTCTGATGATTCTGAATTTGAATTAACTAAAAGTGAAATAGTAAAGTAAAAGTTGTTAGTATATGAGTTTTATGAGTTTGACTTGTCTCTAGAATTTGTACTTGGATTCAAATAGAAACATAACTTTGAATATTTGTTTTCAACGAATAATTTTAAGCAGGTTATATAATTTTTATTTTGTTTTTATTAAATGCCAATTAATAGTTGAGAATGTGTATTTAGAAAAAGAACGTAACACGTCAGGATAGCCTTTTCTTTACCCACAAACTAATTGAAATCAAAATGCAATTTTTTGATAAGAGTACAATATCATAATATAGATGCCCTCCTTAACTCAAAATGAGGTGGGTGTGATTCATACAAATGCAATGTCAACATGGATAAATTTGGAATTTTTGAATGTTGATTTTGATGACCAACGTCTTGATGCAAGATTTAAAAAAATAAGCATTGGATTAGCTGAACAGTCTGAAAAAAATATATCCAGTAGTTTTGATTCATGGAAAGAAATAAAAGCATGATATCGTTTTTTTTCTAATGAAAAGATTACAGCAGAAAAAATATTACAACCGCATAAAATGCGAACTGTTGACAGGATAAAAGAATGCTCAAGGGTTCTTCTAATACAAGATACTTTAATTTAGAGCTATCCTAACAGACCACAAACAAAAAACTTAGGTCTTTGCTCAAAGCATTATTCATCATTTACTCAAACTAAAGGCTTAATATCTCATGAGCTATTAGCAGTAAGTGATAAAGGCGTCCCTCTAGGAATTCTGGGGCAAAAATTTGTTGATCGTAAAACTTTTAAAGAAAATGGGCGACTCACAAAACAACAATATCAGAGATTATCTATTGAAAAAAAAAGAAAGTACTAAATGGATTGAACTTATCAAAGAATGCACTGCTTATGATTTTGGAACACACAAACTATCCATTTAGCAGACAGAGAAGGAGATATTTATGAACTTTACAGAAATTGTTTAGATTGGAATGAAAATTTTTTAATAAGAGCTTCCCACAACCGCACAATAAACAAAAAAGCCATCGCAGTGAATCTGATGAAAAACTCTTTGAGGTTTTAGAAAATTGTCGTTCAAAAGGTATTGTAAATATTAAAGTGACAAGTTCACAGATCGGAAGAAAATATCTTGAAGCAAAGTTATCAATAGTCTATAAAGTATTTTCGATGCATCCTCCACCAAATAGAACGAAAAATAATTACAACAATAATATACAAATACTTAAGATAACAGCAGTTATGGCAGTTGAAAAAAATCCAACGGAAGGAGAATCACAATTATGTTTTATTTCATTAAGAAATTTACCATTAAATTCATTCGAAAAAGCTGTGGATAAAGTAAAATTATATTCCATGCGTTGGAATATAGTGTTGTTACATAAAATCGGGACTTAATGTTGAAAAAGCACCACTTAGGGATGCAAATAATTTAAAAAAATATGCTGTATTAACTTTTATTTTATCTTGGAGAATATTTTGGATAACAAGATACTTTCAACAAGAAAAAGAAAAAAGTTGTGAAAATGTTCTTAGTGAATACAAATGGAAAGTTTTATATAAAAAATTCAACAGGAATAAACCAATTCCAATTAAACCACAAAGTATCAAAGATATTTATATTTGGATTGCTAAACTAAGTGGATTTATCGGTAGTTAAGGAGATGGAAATTCAAGAATAGTATCTATGCGGAGAGGTTGGACTAGATTTATGGAATTATTAGATGACTACAAATTATTTTGTGGGTAAAACAAAGGCTAGCCTGACGTGTTACATTTTAGTACTGTTATAAGACATTAATATTTGAGTGAAGTGGTCACAGTTCTTCCTTGAAATGAGTGAATAAAAAGCAAATAAAAAAGCTTAAATTTATAGGAATAAAATAAAATTCGATAATTTATTACAAAATTGAAAATAACTAAAAAGTAACATAAAAGAATAACGTTACTGATTTTTGAAGTTGGACATGTGAGATGTAAATGCCAGCATACTAGAAAAAAATCAAACCAGAGTTATTCAATTCAAGGAGTAAACATGTTTAAAATACAATATCAGGCAAGCCTATTGCCCTTGCTTTTTCTACCAGCAATGACGTTTGCAAATGAGAGTAGCGATTTTGTAATTTATCTCGAGCCGAAATTAGCTAAGCCGCACATGTCTAAAAAGAGTTATGCAGACGAAAATGAAATTGTTTATCTTGTAGCAGATGGAACTGGGAAATTAAGTGCAAAATTAGCAAAGAAAAATGGTAAAATTACCACAGGTGGGATAGATGAAGAAGGCTCACAGCTTTCTGATTATCGCATAAAAATTCCCTCTAACGCTAGTGGCAATATTTCGATAGTGTTAGATAGCACAATCCAACAAGACCCTAAATGTCATAAAGTCGCTTTTTCCTCCGCTCAGAAATACGCCTATATATCCAAATTACCCAATTCATTAGACACCGCAACTCACTGTAAATTTCTTTTGCATGGTAATGGCACAGAAAGTAAAAACATAACTATTTTAATGAATTATTCATTTAAAAAGTGGTGTCGGTTAAATACAGGACTCGAAGCAACCAAAACAGCAAAAAAAATAAGTAACAAATGTGATACAAATGCAGTGAAGGGTTTAACAAGTTTAAATCTTGATGGAGAACGTCTATTAGATAAAGATAAAATTAAAGATATTAGCCCCCTTGCTGGGATTACAAAGCTAAAGAACTTTCAACTATACAATAACAAACTCACCCAGCTCCCCCCAACACTCTTTGCGGGCTTAACAGAGCTTGAAACGCTAACTCTTTCTAACAATCAACTCAGTCAGTTAGACCCTAATACCTTTGCACTGAATACAAAGCTAAAGGGGTTAAATCTAAGCATTAACAAACTCACCCACATTCCCCCAACACTCTTTGCGGGCTTAACAGAGCTTGAATGGCTAGGGCTTTCTTACAATCAACTCAGTCAGTTAGACCCTAGTACCTTTGCATTAAATACAAAGCTAAAGGAGTTATATCTATACAATAACAAACTCACCCACATTCCCCCAACACTCTTTGCAGGCTTAACAGAGCTTGAATGGCTATGGCTTTCTAACAATCAACTCAGTCAGTTAGACCCTAGTACCTTTGCACTGAATACAAAGCTAAAGGAGTTATATCTTGGCAGTAACAAACTCACCCACATTCCCCCAACACTCTTTGCTGGGTTAAAAGAGCTTGAAAAGCTATGGCTTTCTTACAATCAACTCAGTCAGTTAGACCCTAGTACCTTTGCATTGAATACAAAGCTAAAGGAGTTATATCTACACTACAACAAACTCACCCACATCCCCCCAACACTCTTTGGGGGCTTAACAGAACTTGAATGGCTATGGCTTGAGGACAATCAACTCAGTCAGTTAGACCCTAGTACCTTTGCATTGAATACAAAGCTAAAGGAGTTATATCTTGGCTATAACAAACTCACCCACATCCCCCCAACACTCTTTGCTAGGTTAAAAGAGTTTGAAAAGCTATGGCTTTCTTACAATCAACTCAGTCAGTTAGACCCTAGTACCTTTGCACTGAATACAAAGCTAAAGGAGTTAGATCTTGGCTATAACAAACTTACCCACATTCCCCCAACACTCTTTGCTGGGTTAAAAGAGCTTGAAAAGCTATGGCTTTCTTACAATCAACTCAGTCAGTTAGACCTTAGTACCTTTGCATTGAATACAAAGCTAAAGGTGTTACGTCTTGACAGGAACAAACTTACCCACATTCCCCCAACACTCTTTGCTGGCTTAACAGAGCTTGAAGAGCTAGCGCTTCGTGACAATCAAGCTGGTACGTTAAATAGATCTGAATTTAAGCGGAATCATTCTAAATTGAAAAATTTTATACTATAAGCTTCTTTGCGCGAAGAAGTTTTTTTTTATTCTTCATCAAGTTTTTTTACCAAGTCTCAAACCTGAGAGAATAGTTCTGTTATAGAATGCGTCATAGCTAGTGAGAGCTGGTGTGAGAATTGTTACTTTCTAGTATTTTTAGGCCAGAGCCTTAGCTAAGATCAAAATAAATGGAATTTTACTTTTCTGAAGGGAACATATTAATTTTTTTTGTTCATCTAAAAAACAAATACTATCGTTATAAATGATGCGATTGGGGTGAAATAATTCAATATATTGTAAGCGCGTCACCGAAACCATCTAAACCGAAAATTAAAATGGAAATATAACTTCTTTTTTAATAAAAAGGAGAGCAAGGATGCGCCGGTCAAGGGAAGAAGCTCAAAGAATCTTAAGACAATATTCCACATCAGGTCTTTCAAAGAGGGAATTTTGTAATCAATTTAAATTATCAGAAGCAGTATTATATAATTGGTTAAAAGTTAATAAAACTCAGAACAATGTGAATTTTATACCTGTCACTCATAAAAGTGATATTAATGAAGATAAAAATTATCAAGTAGAAATCGGAAAAAATGTGAGCTGCTATGATGTATCAATGCATGAAATTAAAATTGAATTTCCAAGAGGTATAATTATTAAAATTCCAATGAATCCAGGTCCTAGATGGATATCCAATATTATGAAGGAAATGCAATGAAAAACTATCGTGAATTTTCATCGATTTATTTATGTGTAAGAGCTGTCGATTTTAGAAAAGAAATTTATGGACTTGTTAATTTAATTAAGTATGAAATTAATGATAAACCTTTTTCTGGTTCATTATTCAGTAAATCGTCGAACCTTCAAACATTGCCGAGTAAACCTCAATGTGTGAAGGTTCGACGATTTACACCTAATCATCTAAAATATAAAAATAATATTATGCTACTAGAACGGGATTTAGAATTATTAGTTTCACTTTACGGTTAATAGATGAATAAAATTGGAACTTTGTCTTTGTACAGCACAAAAACAAATCTGAAATGCATATTTATGATAATAATGATTCCCCTACAAAAATAATTCCAAAAGGTATAAATCCCTGTTTAAAATTAGAGATTATTGATTCCTTTGAAAAAATTAGTCAATTCACCAGCAAAATTTTCTTTTGAATCTTCTTGTTTTACTAAATTCTTTTCTGAATTTCCTACTGATTGTTTTATCTTATATGAAAATACTATTATCAATATTATTATAAAAAATGGAAGAACTAAGCTTACATTAAAATTTAAACATGTTTAATCCATAGTTAACATACACTAGTTTACAAATTTCATGCTACGTTTCTATTCTTTTCAATTTCTTACCGAATATTTTAATTTTATTCCAATGATATAAATTTAATCTTTTTTAATTGCTTTTTTTTTCATCAATTGAATCTTAGTGAATAAATTGATCCTAAAATTCTCAAGAAGCCAAAAACATCATTTTGAGCATTTCTTATTGACTAAGTAAAATGCTCAAAATATAGTTTTATTTGTTTTGAGCAGAATAGAGGTTACTATGTCCAATAAACTATTTATCGGCCGAAAAACTGAGCTAGAGCGACTAAAAGCTATATACAAGAAAAAAGCTTCTAGTTTAATTGTTGTAAAAGGACGAAGAAGAATTGGAAAAAGCAGACTTATCCAAGAGTTTGCTAAAAAATCCAATGCTCAAACATTTTGGAGTTTTGCTGGTCTTGCTCCAGAAGATGGTATCTCTGCACAGGAACAAAGAAATAATTTCGCCCATCAATTTGCGCTAGTACTAAAAATCCCACCCATGACTTTTCTAGATTGGAGCGATGCGTTTGAGCATTTAAGTCTTCATATTAAGTCAGGAGACATTATTTTATTTGATGAAATTTCGTGGATGGCGTCAAAAGACCCTACTTTTATCCCCAAACTAAAAGCTTGGTGGGATAAGCAAGCTATTCACATGGTTCTGGTATTTTGCGGATCAGTCTCAACATGGATTGAGGAAAATATTTTAAAAAGCACATCATTTTTTGGACGTATCAATTTAACTATCAGTTTAGAACCTTTTTCCATTAGCGAAAGCTCTGAGTTTTTACAAAATCTCGGCATGCAGCTTTCTCATTATGATATGTATAAGTTGCTCAGTATTGTTGGCGGTATACCTTGGTATTTGGAGCAATTCAATCCTAATATAACTGCTGATGATAATATAAAACAACTTGCCTTTGAAAAAAATGGCTTACTTGTTACCGAATTTGATCATATTTTTCATGATTTATTTAATACCAAAGGCACTACATATAAAAAGATTTTAGATAGCCTAAAAGACGGTGCAAGAACATTATTAGAAATTAGGCAGAGCATAGAATTTGCTCACAGTGGCACTCTTAGCCAAATGATGGATCATCTGATTGTGGCTGGTTTTGTAGTTAAGCAACCTTTATGGTCATTCAAAACGACAGAACCTCTAAAACAAAGTTTATATAGAATTTCAGATCCCTATATGAGATTTTATCTCAAAGTTATAGAACCTAATCTGGGAGCTATTGCAGAAGGTGGATTCAATCAAGTGCCCCTATCTACCATGCCAGGTTTTGAAACTCATTTGGGATTACAATTAGAAGCTTTATTACTACAAAATCGGCCACTGTTACTTCAAAAACTAGGCATTTCTCCTGTTGATATTGTACGTGGCGGCCCTTATCGGCAAACCAAAACCACAACTCAACAAGGTTGCCAAATTGATTATCTTGTGCAGTCTAAAACAAATTGCTTGTTTATTTGTGAATTCAAATTTAAAAGACGTGAAATTAACAGAGAAATTATTCCAGAAATGCAAGAAAAGATATCAAGATTAAAGACACCTAAGGGATTTGCAAAGTTAGCAGTATTGTTTCATTTAAGTGGAGTTGCATCCTCTGTAGCTACAGATCCTTATTTCTACCGTATCGTTGATATAGCAGATTTTTTAGAAATAGAATCCATAAAAATAAATAAGTGACAACTTCAAAAGGGATTAGGATATCAAAATAATTTGGAATAATATAAAAAATAAATTTAGAAATGATAAAGCTTTAAAAGATATAATTGGATATCAAACTAACTTTAATATTTGGGCAATTATATTGAAATATATTGATTCAAATTTTAACCCACATTATTTCTGTAATGGTGAAATTATAAAAATATTTGAACTAAAAAAAGAACATTTTTCTTCAGGTGAAATAAGCCTAAATTTTAATATTATAGACATGGAAATTTCATGTAACTTTTTTGAAGAAGAACAAGTTCAATTTACTTTTAATCCCAGAGATGTAAAAAACGAAAAAAACTTTAATTATTTATTAAATTTTATTAGAAATATTTCAAACATATCTAACACAAATTTTATAATAACAGAAGAAAATATTAAAAATTATAAAATTATTGAATATAATTGTAAAAACAAAACCTTCTATGACATAGATGAAAATTCCTTTAATATCGATATTTCTTCAGAAAGATGAAATTTATGCTTATGCATTTTAAATTTTTATTTATACGAAAAATTTTTATAATTTAAGAAATATATCATTTAATGAGCTGAGTTAATTTGACAGATGTTAGAGTATGTTAAAACCCTTGATCCAAATAATTTTATTGTCAAATAATGGAGATATAATGCTGAAATTTGAATATCATAGAGAAGTTAAAGGAGACTGTATAAGAAAAGGATTATCTCCTGATCAAACAAGGAAAATATTAAAAAGTCATTTTATTATTTCAGAAGAAGAAGAGTTTTCTGAAAAAAATGATTATTATAGTGAATTAGGACTAACAACTTACTTTAATCAAAATGATCAACTTGTAGCTATAAATATTTCTAAAAGATCTAATACATTTGATTTTTTAGGGTTTGATATTTTTACCAACTTTATTAATTTAAAAGGATTTTTATTTAATAAAAACATTATTTATACATTTAATGATCTAGGTATTGAATTAGAAAAAGATAAAATTGGAATATATATACAAGATTTTGACAGTAGTATTGATGATTTGAATGACTCAAAATACAAAGAGCAAAAAATTAATTCAATTTATATAGATTTTGCAAGTAATGATTGCAGCTTGTCATTTGAAATGAATAGAATCAAACCATATACCATCAAAGAAAGCTTATGAAAAAAGTAAAATTACGGCAAAAATAGGACCAGCTATTTTAATATATTTTGATCATCAAAAATATTTAGCTTCTTATGGAAAAAGCAAAGCGACAAAACAATACATAGAGTATCAAAAAAAATTAATAGAAGATGGCAAGATAATGGATGCTATTCAAAAAGATATTGAAGACATCACAGCAAAAACAAGTAGCTTGTATACGAGAGGGATACAACAGATGAAACATTATGCTCGAACTATAAGTCCTGAAGATTTTAAAGCTATTTGAATTTTCTAATCTTTAATAGAAGAAAGTATTAGAAAAATATCAATTAAAAGATTTCGTAAAGAATTAAATTCCATTTTTTGGGAATCTTATTGATTAGTTCTTACAAAAGAAAAACACTACTTCGCTTGAACAGACCAGAAAATTAACTTACTGCTGAAGTTGTACGAAAGAAAAATTACTAATAAAACCGGCGTTAATTTTAAGTTTAATTTTATTATTTACAATAATAACTTAGCAAAAAAACTTTACTAAATGCTGAAACTAAGAAAAATTTTATTTTCACTCAGAAAAAAATACAAAATTTAATCTAAAAATTTATAATTCACCTTACTTTTATCTAAAAAATACTAGTTTTTTAAATTTTATATCCTAAAAAATTTATGCTATCTCAAAACATTTATTTGTTGAAACTGTTATTTGAAAAGTTCATAAATCAAAAGTTTTCAAAAACAATATTCAGATGTTGCTTCTAACAAATAAATCACAAAATGAAAATTTTTATCAATAAAATCTTTCATATAATTTAGAAATGGAAAACAAAATGCAAAATAACTTTAATGAAAATAATGTTCTAAAACACATTGAAATAATAAAAAAATATATACCTAACTTAGATTCCTTTTTAAACAAAGGCGCTTCAGAGGAAGACCTTAATTCTTTAGAAGTCTTCATTGGACAAAAATTACCCGAATCTTTTAGAGAATTTTATAAAATTTATAATGGAGAAAATGAAAAATACTTTGGTTTTATGTTTGGCTATGGCTTACTATCCATTCAGGAAATTATAGGTGAATTAGAGTTTAATAAATCTTTTATAAATCATAGAAGCGAATATGAACAGAATATTTTTTCATATGAATTTGCTGTCATTAAAGAAAAATATTTCTTTGAGGGATGGCTACCATTTGCTCAAGATGGAGGTGGAAATTTCCTTGCTATAGATTTTCAACCAGCTGAAAAGGGTAAATTAGGGCAAATTATTAATTTTGGTAGAGATGAAGATGTAATGTATGTTATTCAAACAAATTTTGAAAGTATTTTGAAATTATTAGTTGAGAAGCTTAGAAATGGTATATGCGTTATAGTAAATGAAGATTCTGATCACTATTACTTAGAATGTTGCAATAATTTTTTTATTGAAAATGATTACTATAAAAATATAAAAATGCATCCAAAAATAATACATCTTTACAAAAATAGAAATTCATTATTAAGTGCCAGTTTGAAAAAAGAATTTGAAATACCTGAAATATGTACATTTCATGATTATAAAAAAGTGTTTAATAAACTGAGTTACAGTTTTAATAATAAAGAATCTTTAAATATTCTACCTTATTTAGTTAATCTACGTGAACTTAGATTTAATTGCACTGAAATAAAAGATTTATCATTTTTGTCTGATCTACCTTTATTAAAAATCCTTGTTTTTCAATCAAAAAGCATTGATATAAGTAAAATAAATAATTTAAAATATTTACAGTCATTGACTATTAATGAAACAGAAATAAATGATTTCTGTGTTCTAAGTGACTGTAAAGAATTAACCAGCTTAGAATTTAGTTCAATGCGAAATTTAGATCTTTCTCCTCTAAAAGAGTGTAAAAAATTAGCCTACTTAGAAATAAGTCATTCTAAAATAGTCGATTTTTCAACACTTAGTGACTGCAAAAATTTGAAAAAATTAAGCCTGAGCCATATAGAACAATACAACCTAGATGTCATTGGACAAATAGAAAGTTTACTTGAATTAGAAATATATAACTTAGAAGTAAAAAGTTTATCATTTCTTAAAAATTTAAAAAATCTTGAAAGATTAGAATTTAAAGTTGTTGAAGATGGTAACTATTTTGTCATAGGAGAGTTAAAAAATTTAAAAGAAATTTCCTGTACCTATCCCGCATTTTTGGAAGTCAGAAAAATTCTTGGAAAAAAAGTTCGCTATACCTTGCGTAATTCTACTACAAAACAGCAGAGTGATGAATTTTTTGAGTTTTGTCGAAGTATTTAAGAAGAAGATGAATAAAAAATATTCAAACATTTATATTTATATAGAAGGAAATTAAATGATAAAAATACTAGATAAATTTATCAATATTTTTAAAGAAAAAAAGTCTGAAATATACGAATGTTATTTAAGAGATTTAAAAAGTTATTTTCTAAAGGAAAATTTTAAATTATATAAAGGAACAAATTATCCTAAAAAAATAAATAAATGTAGTGATAATATATATGCTTATCAAATAATTTTTATGATATCTGAAATAGATTTCCCAAAATTGAAAGAAATATTAATTAAATATTATAAAGCAGATATTGATTTCCTTGATAGAAATATGCCAGATAATAAAGATACTCATTTTAATAAAAAAATTATCTTAGAGCACGGTTTAGCGATTGCTAAGACAAATGAGTATGATGGAATTGTAATATATCTTTTAACCAATAATATAGAATTACTAAATGATATTGATCATGCTGAATTAGAACCACCTCCTCCATGGGTAGTTTTCCCAAACGAAAACCCAGTTGGATTTGATAAAATGCAATACATCATTGAGTTGTGGTTTGTGCTTTTCTGGGATCCATTTTGGTTTAATTTAAATCCTACCAAAAAAAGAGAATATATAGAAAAATTAAGACCAAATAATTGTTGGGAAAATTATTTAATTGAAAATCCTTACTACAAAAATATTATTATTGAAAATAATAACTGACAAAATATTTATATAAAGGTTAAATACTTAATAAAATTCTTAATTAAAGATTTCTCACAATCAAGTTTATATTTTCATTGAAAAAGCTATAAATAAGCCTGAATATACAAAAATTTTCATGAAAGATGAAGGAAAATTAATTTAATCTTGTGATTAAGTTTTTATAAGAGAAATATCCAATACATATTTTATTTTAATTTGAAGAAAATTATCTATAAAAATTGTAAAAAATATTTTATTTCAATTGATTATTCATTTTTTTAAGATATTAATATATTTCAAAGAAGTTTTTTCTTTGAATGATTTTTTTGAATGGTAATAAATTAAAATAGAAAATATTATTTGCATCAATACATAGTATTAAATGCTTTTTAAAATTAATTTAGAGGTGAATATGAATTTAATTATACTCTTAATATTTTTATTTCAAGTAACATTGCTTATAATTGCTTTAGCAGGTGTTATCTATCCAAAATCAGTTATTATTTGGTACTTCAAAGGAAAAGACAGACTTTACTATGCTTATGCCGTCCTCTTTATTGTACTTTCTTTTTTCGTATTAGCATGTTTTTATGATGACAATGAAACAAGTATTCCAGAAAATGAACCAAAAATAGAAAACAATAAAAATGTTTCAATAAAAAGTGAAAAATATTACCTAGTGACGGGACAGCAGTTTGAAAATAGATATGATAAATATAAAAAAATATCTGAATCTGATATTCTAGAATTAAATACAAAAATACAAAAAAATAATAGCGAATTTTTAGTCGTAAATATGAGCAAATATTTTACGATGAATTTAAAAATAGAATATAGTAATAATGTGAATTCACTTGAAGCTAAAGCAATTTTAAGTAATGAAAATTCTAAATCTGAAATATTTACTTCAACATTCACTACACTAATTTATGCAACAGAACCATCTATGCTAACAGATAATGCTAAGGAAGTATTTACTCAACTTTATAATGATAGTTTGTTAAATAAAAAAAATAATATTTATTTTGGAAAATATAAATTAAATAATATTGAATATAACCTAATTCATACTCCAAATGACTATATGCAACTAAAAATATTTAATACATTGAATAATGATTCGTAATTAATTTATAAAATTATTAAAATATTAATTTTAATGATAATATTTTTTAGATATTTACCAAGATAGAAATAATAAAATTTGTTATTATTATAATACTTTACTTTTTGTAAAATTATAATATAAGATATTTGGAAAATTTAATTTCCTCTATTTGATATAAATAATAGATTAAACAATTCAAATTATTAAGTGCGAGTTATAAAACGCAGATGGTATTGAAGATAAAGAAAATTATTAATATGGAACTTTTCTTCCAAAAATATAAATAAAATTTGATAATTTAAGATTAAAAATTAGGCTTTAAACAAAATTTGAAAGTGATAGTGATGAGATATTTAGAAGAATTTTTAATCATATTTTTTATTGTAATAGGTGTCATATATACCATACAAGGAAAACATTCTGGAGCATTTTCATTACATGGCCTGGCGAATATAAGTGTCACAAGTAGTGATGATAGTTTCCCTGATAGTATTGATATATTTGATAGGACAGAAAACATTCAAAAAGATATTTCATGCTGGGGGCAGCCTTGTGATCCAAATTCCATATTTGCAAATGGCTTAGAAGAAAATGTAGAATATCAAATTGAAGATTTTAAGAACTTTCTTACAGCAGATAATTCATTAAAATATGATGAAAAAAACGACTGTTACATTATCGAAAGAAGTAAAGTCTTTCTCAGTCTTCAGTCTAAAGAAAATTCTTATTCTATTGTTAACCCAAATGTCTGTTTATTTGTTTTGGAACAAGCATTTGATGAATATAACGGTATTCCCAAATTAACCGCCTCATTTTGGGGATATTCGAATAAAGAATTATTAAATAAATCTAATAAAACAAATAAAAAAAAGATATTTCCAAAATTATTGAGGACTTTAGTATTCAAACAAGTTAACAATCAAATATTACTTCACTCTGATTCAGGATATCTAAGAAATGAAAAATAGAAAGAAATTTATGTAACTAAATATTTTTTTTAAATCATTCAATTAAATTTCATGGAATGAAATTTTTTTAATATTAAATATGGAAAGGTCTTTATGAAAACATTTTTAGAGGAAATGAAAGAATCATTTCCAAAAAGCATTCCAATGCCACCCGAAATTGAAGCTATGTTTTTATGGCTAGAACAAAATGGATTTGTTCATAAATATACACACACTGATGAAAGATTTGCTAATTTGTATCAAGAACATTTAATTGATCATGGCGGTGCCTTTGCACAATTTATTTTTGCAGAAATTGATTCAAATAAATATTACACAGGAAGTGATGACCCATTTATCAATAATCGGCTTGCATTATTCGTCAGAGTTGATAAATGCGGAGATCGTGCAGGAATTTGGCTTGATGATGATGGGAATTTAAATTATGTTTTTGTTCCTAGCCATGGTGAACCGGGTTGTTTTTTGACTGATAATACCATAGATTTTATTCGTCTACTTGCAATTGGTTATGAAAATCTTGCATTAGATAACTATGATTTAACTGCTAAAGAAGAATACAAAAACTATTTAGGTAATGATAATGATGAACCACTCCCATTGGAGCCAATCGAATTTCGTGAATGGGTAGATCAAACTTTTTCAGTTAAAGTTCCTAAGTACGGCAATGAGATTGTAAAAATTCAACCATCAAAAGTAGAAGAAAACTCTCCTGATCCTTTCTTACTGTGGTGCCAAAAAGTTAGAAACTAACATTTAAAATACTTAAAAAAAATAAATTATGGAATGCTTAAAATTATTTCTGTCAAGAACTGAATTCAAGTAGTTTAAAATTTTTCTTCTTATTTTTCATTCATTATGAATAGATATAAAATATTTAATATATAAAAATTAATTAATACATCTATGCATTTTTAATAATATTTCATGTATTTCAATTTTAAATAAAATCACTTTTTTTCTTTTGTGCAATATGTTAACTGGTTGATAATGAAAGTTTTAGAATCACAACGTCTTAGTAGTAAATGTTTTTTAAATTAAAGTTCAATTATCTCAGTTAATATTTCATGAATGAATGAGGTTTTAAAATGAAACACTATGCATTTGTATCCTTAGCTGTTCTTCCTTTATTTAACAATGCAGTTTTTGCCCAACAATCAGTAACTACTCAAAATCAGGATTGGACAGGATATATAGACACGACAACAGGCAATAGTGAAAAGTACGTCTTCATTGATGCCTATGATAAGTACTTGGCGGATAAAAAGCCTGGGATAGCAGTTGATTTTGGCTCTGGTGCAGGAAATGAAGATATTTTTCTAGCAAAAAGAGGTTGGCAAGTTTATGCATATGACTCATCCAAACGTTCTGGTGAAATTTTAAGTAATCGAAGTATTGATTTAAAAGGAAAAATTAATTTTCAATTAAGTGATTTTGATTCTGCTATTTTACCTAAATCTTTTAACTTTTTTATTTCATTATATTCCTTACCTTTTGGAAATAAAGAATCGCTTCCTATATTGATAAATAAAGTTTCTACGCATATGAAAAAAAATGGAGTTTTTGCAGCAAACTTTTTTGGTGAAAAAGCTGATTTTGTAAAATCTGGAAAATGTTACTCAGTAACAGAAGATGAAATTAGAACTATACTAGAAAAAAATAATTTCCAAATTAAGTATCTTCTTCATAGAACTTATCAACAATTTTCAGCTTCAATGGAAAAAACAAACTTTGATTTATTTGACGTAATTGCAATTAAAATATAATATTTCATGCAATCATAAAAAAAATTAATTAAATTAATATTAATCAACAATATAAATTTAATTAAATTTTAATTTCTTATATTCTTTAGATTTATATGAATTTTTTTGAAATTATTTATACGATTTTCAAGGTAATATTAAAGAAAAAATCCCTTTATTTTGCTTCCATATATGCATCTTCTAAAAAAGAATTTTCTGACTTATTCTTAATGTAATCATGATCGTAACTTCCAAAACGTATTCAACTAAAATTACCCAAAAAAAAGTATTCAACTATCTTACTTGGGTAATATTTCTTAATCTTTCATCGTTTCTAAATATTTCTTCTAAATTGGAAATAAAATTTGAACGTAAATCTAATTCTTCTAAATTAACTAAACTTTTAAAAACATTTTGCGGTAAAATTTGTAATTTATTTTCATTCAATGTAAGTTTTTTCAATTTAGTATTATTTTGAAATACTTCAGGATCTAAATGCTCTAATTTGTTATCATACATACTTAAACGTTCTAAATTAGTTAGATTTGAAAAAATCGTTTTCGGCAATAATTTTATTTTATTCATATCCAAGCTTAATTTTTTAATATTGCTATTATAAATAAATAACTCATTATCTAAAGATTCAATCTTATTTGATAAAAGAGAAAGATAATTTAAATTTATCAATGTTGAAAAAATTTCTTTTGGTAATTCAGATATCTGATTCCCTTCTAAGCTTAATTCTTTCAAATTTATATTATTACTAAAAATATCAGCATCAAGTAAAGTAAATTTATTTTGAGATAGATAAAGCTTTTCCAAGTCTCTTAAATTTTTAAAAGTATTTTTAGGTAAAAAGTATAATTTATTGCCAGAAATATAAAGTTCTTTTAATTTAGAATTATTTTTAAAAATATCTTCGCCTAAATTCTCTAATTCATTCCTATCTAAAATAAGTTCTTGAAGCTCTTGTAAATTAGAAAAAATATTGGTTGGTAATTTATTTAACTTATTATCTGCAAGACTAATACCTCTCAATATTTTATTAGTAGAAAATATAGAATTATCTAAATTTTCAAGATTGTTTGAATAAAGATCTAACCATTCAAGTTGTTTTAATTGCAAAAAAGCATTTACTGGAATGTTATTTATTAAATTATCCCCAAGAAATAATCCTTGAATTGATTTTAATGAAGTAATAGGACTTATATCTTTTATTTTAGAATCAAGATTTTCTCCATCTAAATTTAATAAACGTATTAATTTAACATTACTCGTATTACAGTCACTATCTATTTTTCTAGCTGTTTTTGTTGCTTCTAAACCTGTGTTTAATGAACACCATTTTTTATATGAATAGTTCATTAAAAAACTGACTTTTTTAATGAGTACATCTCCCATTTTAACATTAAAAGAGCAATAGGTTGCAGCATCTATAGAATTTGGCAATTGAGAGATAAAAGCATAGCCCTGCTTTATTGAAAATAAAACTTCATTACATTTAGTATCTTGAGTAGTAGTTGCATCTAATACTATTGTGGGAAAAGCATTTTGTATTCTAGGAATTTGTATTTTATAATCTGAAAGCTTAGAAGTTTCTTCATCTATACCACCTGTTGTTATTTCACCATTAATTTTTGCAACCTTAGCACTCAAATTACCATTCCCATTTTTATTCTCAATAATGTAAATTATTTCATTGTCATCCGCAAAACTTTTTTTGGAAATAGGCTGTTTTGTAGGTTTAGGTTCAATATACATTTCAAAATCATTTTGATTGTTTGCATAGACAGAAATGGAATACAAAAAGGGTATAAGTAAATTAATGTTTAATAATTTTTTTAGCATTTTAACTCCTATTAAAATAATTAGAAAATGTGGTTCTCTGAAATAGTTATCCTTGTTTGCTTTAGTACAAACTATATTTCTTAAATACTAATACTAAATTATAAATGTCAAAAAAATATTTAAATTTATTTATATTAAATATTTAACTTTGCTTAAATTGAACTCAAAATAAAAATAAAAACTTGCAAACAAAAATAAATATATTGAAATTACTAAATATTTTAAAATTATACCTCTTAAAAAAAATTTATAATTTTATAATAAAATGTTCTTTAACATCACTAAAAATTTTTAAAATCTGTTATTTTTGAATATTTTTTAGATATTTAATTTAGAATTATTCATTTTATATTTTCATTTAATAAAGAAATATTAACATAATTTTTAAATTAAATAGAATTTATTTGAAAACAATTTAATAATTATTAATTTATAAAATTCTATCTTAAAATATAACTTTTAATCCTTTTTGAAATTGAGAGCCTTTATATTTTAATAGATAATTTTAAATTTACTTACATATTTATAGAAGACATAATTTAAAGAAAAATATTACTTAATTTTATACTTAAAAAGAAGTTAGTTACAAAAAAATAAAAAAATATGATTTACTTTTAACTAAATAGTACAAATTTAATAAAAACATGCTATTAAGAAAAATAGCTTCAGTATTATTCAATTAAATATGAGGCAAAACAAAAATATATTGAATTAAAAAAATTACTGCTTTATAAGAGGCTTAATCCATTATTGGATTATGTTTTTCAAATTCATATTTTCTTGTTCATAAATTTGAAAACTATTGTACTCCAGGAGAAAATAATGTACAGTTTTATTCCAATAAAAGAAGTTTCAAGAAAAAAAATATTTCACCAATTTTGTGAAAAGATAAGTCCATTAATTAACTACAACAACTTTACTATTGCCATACATGATCAATTTTCCAATAAAGGAGAAATATTAACAAATAATACAAAATGGGATGACTATTTAGAAAAAAATCATCTTCTTAAATTTGATACTTTTTCTTCATGCATTTTGAAAACAAAAAATTCAATAATTATACACGATTTACTAGATGATTTAAACAATTATGGTTTTAATTCTACTATGCAAATGAAACATTCTCTGGGAAAGGGATTTTCATTTAGATTTAAAATGGATAAAAAAATTTTTACATGCAGCTTCCATTCAAGTAAAAAAAATAACTTAAATTTTATTGAATCAGCAAAAAATCATTTAAATTTTATTAACTGCAATAAAAATATGTTAAAAAATATTTGCAAAATATTTTTCTATATTTACTTTAATTCAAATAAAAATATGTTGGAATTTGAAATTATGATAAACAAAAATAATACTGAAATTAATACCAAAGAATTAGCTGATAGAATTCTTCGCATTAGAAAATTTTTAAACTTATCAAGACCTGATTTAGAAAAAAAATACAATATTCCAGAAATTTCTTTAAAAAGTTGGGAAAATGGAATTAGAACAATTAAAGAAACAAATCTTGATATGCTTATAAATATTTATCAAAAATATAATAATGACATCAGTCCAATATGGATTCGTTATGGTATTGGCGAAATGCTTGCTACAAATAATTCTAATGATAAATTTAGTAAAATTACTAATTCATTAAGGCTAGAGCACAATCTTGACAAAGAAATAAATTCAATAGAATTCGACTCAAATGATGAATCTATAGTTCAAGAACTATTGTCTTATATTGATAATAACAAAAATATTGTTTTAGTAAAAATTTCAGGACAGAACATGAAGCCTATTTATAATTGTGGTGATTATGTTGGAGGAAAAATAATACGAGATAGTAATTTATTTAAAAATTATGCGAATACTGATGTAATTGTAAAAACTATTGATGATAAATTATTTGTTCGAAGATTGTCATTACCAATTAATTTTGAAAAAAGTATTTACAATTTGCATGCTGTTAATTTAGAAAATGAAATAGAGCCATGTATTCATAATGTACAGGTCGATTTCATTGCGCCTATAGAGTTCATGCGAAGAAAAATTTAACTAAAGTAAATCGTATGAAATATACTTATTAGATGTAGTTAATAGAATTAGTTTATACTTTCCTAAAGCTTCATTCACATATCTACTAGGTTGCCCATTTTGTGGATAACTTAGTGGCAAGATATTACTTTCTATAAAGTAATCTGCAAAAATTGTGACAGATTTTTTTGGTGAATTTAAAATTTTCTTATTTACTTGGAAATTTGTATTCCTATATCTTTCATTTAGTTCATCAATAAGTAGGTCTTCATCTTCTTCTCTTGACTTATAAAGAAAGTATTCTTTTATATTTTCATCTGCCTTAATTTTTATATTACCCAAATAGTTATAAGTCCCATTATTCCCAACAGCTTTTAATTTATTATCTAATTCAGTTGACTTTATTTCTAAATTATAAACCATTGTATTGCGAACAATAACATTTATTTTTGGTATTTTCTTTTGACTTTCTGAGCTTAAATTTATATTAATGAATAATTCCTCATTATTTTTAGCAGTTATTCTGAAACTATCTATTTCTTGAAAAAATTTTGATATACTTTTGTTATCTTTAAATTCTGTTTTATACTCAATATTTTTTATTTTATCTTTCAATGTAATTTTGCTCAAAGACAAATCACATTCATCATAATTTTTAATAATTAAATTACTTAATGCTGTATATTCGCCCATTCCCAATTTCCAACTTCTTTCAGAAGAATAGGGATTGCAGCTAGGTGAACTGGTTCCTTCAATTAATAAATTGTATTCATTTCTATTTGACACTTGGTTTTGAAACGATAGGGATACATTAGTAGAATTTGAATTTTTATTTGTATCTTTTTTATTTACTTTTCCACAACTGACAATAATTTGTAGAAAAATAAAAACTACCATTTTATTGATACAGATTTTCATTTTATTCTCTTTTATAATGGATTTCTTTTTTTTCTTTATTAAATATACATTAGATATAATGTGCTAAAAATAGCACATTATATTATTTACTTACTGTTAGATTGAAAACTTGGTAACTATAAACTTCTTTAGCATTGATAGTTTTCTTTTCTCTTAAAATAATTTTTGCTGATAAATTATTTAAGTTTACATTAGTCCAATTAGCCGGAATTTTAGCTTTATCATGCACGGTGCTCCCTGAAATTACAAATGAATTATGTATAGAAGAACTTATTTCCCATGAATTAGGAAATTTGAATTTACTAGCTATTTCTTCAAATGTATTTGTTGACTCAGAGCCTGGTATAATAGCAATATCCAATCTTTCAAATACAACATTTTCTTGATTTTTAAATACAAGATTTCCTTGTAAACTAATTGCAGAATCATCTTTATCAACATAAGCTTTAAAATTAGTATTTTCTATTTTAAAATTTGGCCCTTTAAGCATATTTATATTTAAATTATTTTGCTCTACAACAAAGACATCTTTAATACTTGCTAAAGTTGAAACACCACCATCTTTAACGCTTGTGATGTGTATAGATAATGTTGGTTTTGCTGAAAAGTCAGCAGGTGTAATTTTTGCAAAAGTATATAATTTGTCAACATTCCCTTGTCCAGCAGCAAAAACTGCTGCAGTAGTTCCAAAATCTTGGTTTGCAACAAGTCCCGTAGTATTAACATCATTATAACGGGTTAAAGTATTATTTTGAAATAGGCTAAAACCTGTTACATATATACGACAATTTGTATCACCTTTTTTTACGATAAGATTTGATGTAGATAAATTCTGTGATATTTGCCACGTATCGCTTGCAGTTTTATCTCTACAGTTTGAATACTTTCCATAAACAACCAGTTTATTAATCATTTCTTGAGTAATTGTAGCACTAGTTGAAACTTGCATATCAGCTATAAAACTTTTGTCATTATCTTCGGATTGTTTAACAGACTCAGTTTTGCCACAACCTACTATTGAAAAAGCTGATAGTACTAATAATGATAATTTATTTTTCATAATGTTCTCCTTCTAAAAAAATTCTTAACTACATTTTATGAATTACATAAAAAGATACAAAATTGCAATTTTTTTTAATATGTATCTTTTTGTGCAATTAGAATTTTTAACTTTTTGTTTATATTAGAAATTTTTAGTAGAAATAGATGTTTAGATTTTTTAGCCAAAAAAATTATTTTAATGGAAAATAAATCTATGGTTTAAATATCATTTTTACTAGTCCAATCTCAAAATTATTCATTTCATTTTGAGATAGAATTGAAGTTTCATTCTTAGAATAATATTCTAAATAATACTTATTGTTCAATCTACTGATTGAAAGAACTTCTTTCAGTTTTGTCTTTTTATGTCGCACAATGTAATCTGCTGCCGCAAATGAAATTTGAGTTGAATAAATTTTTTCTGCAATAATAATATCGTTTAATTGGTATTTCCCATTAAAAGTACTTTCATTATCTATATGATAAACTTCTATATTACTTAATTCCAAAATATTTTCTAAAACTTCTGAAAAAATATAATTTTGTTTACTAGACTTCATAAAATGCTCAAAATTAAAATCAGAAATATCAATCCCAGAAATTTTCCCTAGAAAATTTAATGTGACAGAATTTAGATTTGAAAATTCCAAAAGAAAAGATATTTTAGATTGTACTTCTTTTGGCAAATTGTAAAAAAATTTTTCATTTTCATATATTGCCTTAAGATCTACAAATTTATAATATAGTTTATTTTGCATGAATGATTCATTATTGTATGAAAGTGCTGACATAAAAATCCTTAATAATTTTAGAAATAAATTAACTACATTTTAAATATATTTATCTAATTCTAAAATTTAATAATTAGTTCAAAATTTTGTTATTTTTATTTAATGATATTTCTTAGTCTATTATTTTGTCTAGAGCGGAGTTCATTTAAATTTGTTATTGCACCTTCATCAACATCTATAGAGTTTATATTCGTTAAATTATCAAAAATATTTGCAGGAAGATTCGTGAGACTATTTAGATGAAGATGTAATGTATATAATTTTACATTATTCCTAAAAATTTCACTATCTATACTTCTTAAAGCCATCCGCCTAATGTCTAAAGTAGATAAATTCACTAGTGTTGAAAATATTCCCTTTGGTAGCAAATAGACTTTATTGTCATCAATGTCTAAGTAAGTTAAATTTGTATTGTACTGAAATACATTTTCCTCAAATTTTGTTATTTTATTTTCCCATAAAACAAGAGATTCTAAGTTTTTTAGTTTTGAAAAAATTCCAGTTGGTAAGTTTTCAATTAAATTGGCTCTAAGATTAAGTTTTTTTAATTTTACCAGTCCTGAAAGTGCACTAATATCTTTAATTTGACCACTTGTTTTTTCAAATACTGTTAAATTTTTTACTGTGTTTGCATCACAGGTACTACTCACTAATCTAGCTGTTTTCGAGGCTTCAGTTCCGGTACTTAAATTGCACCATTTTTTATAAGAGTAATTCAATAAAAAACTTATTTTTTTAATAGTTCTACCATCTGCATTTATATTAAAAGAGCAAAAAATTGCTGTATCTAGTATATTTGGTAATCTTGAGATATAGGCGTAAGAACTTCCAAATGAAAATTGAATTTCACTGCATTTTGAATTTTGTTGAATAGCCTGATCCAAATTAACTGCCAAATTGCTATTCGATGGAGTTGATAGTTTAATTCGATAATCAATTAATTTATCAGCTTCCTCATCCACTCCACCAGTGGTATCAACGCCCTTTATTTTTGCTATCTTGGCCTTTAAATGCCCAGTGCCTTCATCAATAATATAAACAACTTCATTATCTTGAGCATAATTTTTATTTGAAAAATGCGGTGGCGATAATTTTGGAATAAATTCAAGTTCAAAGTCATTCGGTTGAGCATATGATGAAAATGAAATTAAAAATAAGAAAGATAAATTAGCTTTTACAATTTTTTCAAACATTTTAGCTCCTTAATTTTAGGGAAAGTTGTTATGAGTTTTTTCTAAAATAGATTTTTAGTCTATTATAATAAGTAGCAAGATGATAAATAAACTTACTTATTTTTATTTTTATTATATTTTTAAAATTATATAAAAATTTTATAATAAATTTTTATTATTGCTTTTTTTTCATACACTTTAAAAATTAAAACATTTCCTAATTTAAGTGCAAAACTATAAAAAACAACAGGTTACATATGCACTATATTTTAGCAAGTATTGCAGTATAAAAATTTACATGTTGCTAAGTAACAATACTATAAAAAGAGTAAAATAAATATTTTCATATTTTTTTAGGATGTTTAAAATATCTCATAGTAAATAGAGTATATAATATAGATTAGTACAAATCAAAAATTAGTTTCTGTGCAATCAAAAAAATTATCGTTCTTCAACTTTTTTTAAATCACGGGTATTTTTTTGAACTGCTATAGCCGCAAATAACGAAAGCAAGTATGCCATAATATAAAAACCCTTTTCACTTAAAGTCAACTGCGCATTAAATAAACCAACTCCAAGCAATAGAATTGAGATAGAAAATGAAATCCAACAAGTTGCCAAATAGACTTGACTAGAAGGGTATCCTTCCATTTTATCGCGCACAGATTTTTGTAAAGAAACAGCTGAGAATAAACCAAACATTAATATAACAAAAAAATAACCTTTTTCATTAAACTGGATAGTTGCATTTGTTAAGCCAATCATATAGCTACCAAAGCCTACTATTAAGCATCCCCAAGATGCAATTGTAAATGAATTCGTTGATACTTCTTTCTTTTCCATGATACCTCCACATGAATGAAGAATAAAAATCTATACTGCAAATTTAAAAAACTACAAAATTATTATTAAAGCATATTTTTTAGATAATCACTCATTAAAAAATATTTTTTTAGTTACTTTTCATCATTAAAAATACGAGATATTTAGGAACGTGTTTAAATAATAATTATTTTTTAAACAATAAACTCTTAAAGGATTAAAATGATTAATAAAAAGTACGTTTCAAGTTTATTACTTCTTTTCATTGCAAGCTGCGGCTCAAAGGGAAGCAGTAATATGAAAAACAATACTGTAAATAAAAAAAGCCATTCAGCAACCATTGCTAATCATATTCGCTATAAAATTTGGGAAGTTGAAAGTGAAAAAAATAAAAACCCTACTTTTTATTTTTTTAACATCTCTGATTTAAAAACATGCGTTGTAAGCATAAAAGATATTAATATTGTTGAAAAGAAATTTCATAAGTATAAATTTATTGATGAATCTAAAATTCAAGTAAGCTTTTTGAATTATAAAACTCTTATTAACATTGATATGTATCCAAATTTATCCATTGAATTTCTTGACAGCAAACAAAAGTATTACTTAAATGAAATAAAAGATAAAAATTATTCTTCTGAAATAGAAAAAAAATGTGGATTTAATGCATAAATATATTGAGTATGTAAAATGTTTTTTTAGATCAATTTATAATAATTTTATTCCTTTAATTTTTACTTTTTTTCTAAGAATTGGATTAAATAAAATAAATATTATTCTAAAATTCAGAAATACTACTTCTAAATTTTAAAGGAAATTTAGTAAGCTAAAAGTAAAGCTTTTTTATCTTCTTCGCTTAGTTTGTAATTTTTCGTTAACAAACTGCCATCTTTTTTCGACAAAACTGGTTTTTTTGTGTCTTTTGCACAATCATAACTACCATAATGCATTATTGATTGAAAATCGTATTCTCCAAAGCGAGTAGTGTGTTGCTCATTTTTCTTAAAGTTTTTTTTATCATCATCCTCAATATTGGAATCATCTATATTTATAAATTGATCTCTATCAAATCTTGATTGCTCGTGATGAAATCCTAGTGCATGCATCAATTCATGCAAAATAGTACCATGAGTAAGACACGTCTTAGTATTAGAAAAACCAAGAGATAATTCTTGTTTTCCACCTATCATTCCTACATAACTCCAACACCAACCATTTTTTACAATGTGAATGTAATTGGGCTGATTGGCATTTGCATACCCATAACATTTTGGTGGAAAAGAAGAACATCCGTATATTTGGTCTTCACGTGGTTCAAAGCGAATTCTTTCATTAATTGAAGAAATTTCATCCATAGCATGCCGTATTTTTTCTTTATCTTCCATTGTAAATACATCATCAATTATATAGTAAACAATACCACTTGGCCAAAAACTTGTTTGTTCAACTGGAGCTGATTTCTGAATTATGTTTCTTTCCTCTGAATAATATGCATTTCCACTAAAACAAATAATAAAAAAATTAAGTAAGATAAAATATTTAAATATATTCTTCACTAAATACCTCTTTAAAATTAAACAATAATATTAAATTTTATGAAAAAATCTTGCTCAACAAAATATAATTAATGCAAGTAAAATTTCTCTATTTTAAATTATAATAAATTGCAATTAATAAAAGATAAATATTTTATAGATATTTTTAATTCAAAATTATTTTTTTAGGATAGATAAATTTCTAACTATAAGAAATTAAATTTATTAATAAAAATTAAATAAAATTAATCAATAAATTTAAATTATTAGATAATACGTTAGAAATATTCTATTTTTTTTCTACTTTATAAGAAGATACGTAAGAAAAAAATAATTTTTTAGGAACTTGAAATATTTTTATTATAGGATATTAAATAATTTTTTGGAGTAATTATGCATACTTTTTACAAATTTTATATACCTATCCTTTGCTTATTTTTTTGTCCATACACATTATTTTTAAAAAGAAATAAACTAGCCTCTTTAAAAATAAATGAAAAAATAACTGTTATTAATAGTAATGAAAAGTCAAATTCATTAAAATCAAGTAATAATATATTATCTTAGCTTCTAAATTTATTTAATGTAAATAAATTTCAATATTTTTTAGATAATGAGGTCTTTAATTATAATAAAATAGATATTTCAAAAAATGAAATAATCATAGAAATTTTTTTATGAATTAATAAAATTGTAAAATAGGAATTTACGATATAGATTAATAAAGATGTAATAGGAATTATAGTATTTCCTTATTAACTTAATATTTTTTGGGAAGCATATTTTATTTTAGAGGACATTATTAAGTGATTATTAAATATTTAAATTTTGAAGTTAATAAAAAAAATTTTTTATTTTTCTTTTTACCTATTTTTTTTCTAATAATTTTTGCAATAATTATTAAAATTGATATTTTCACAACACTTCATTTAGCTATCACTTTAATGACAACACTATTAATATTTTATCTTTGCTTTTCATTTTTCAATAATTTTGATAAATTTACTGAATCTCATGCTCCAGAAGTTCTTACGACTATTGGTATAGCAGGTTGCTTTATTGGTCTAATTTTTGGTTTCTTTCCAATTGCAAAAATGTCTATACTTGAAAAAGAAAATGCAGATCTTTTTTCTAAAATACCTTCAATCATAACTAGTGTTACTCTTTCCTTTATTTCATCGGCTGTAGGCGTAATTGCAGCATTAGTTATTAAATTTAAGCACAAGAGTATTTCTGAAAAAGAGAAATTAGCAGAAAATAAAAACAACATGAGTGTATTAATAAATGAATTTAAAAATTTAAATGAAAATTTAACTCAAAATAGTAATATTGCTATTGTAGATGAATTAAAATTACTTAGAAATGAAGTTAATCTTTGCTTTTCTAAGCAAAATATTTCCGTTGAACAAAAAATGAATGAAGTTATTAAAAACTTATCTAATTTTTCAGATCAATTAGTTAAAAGCAGTTCAAGTACAATTATTGATGCTCTTAATAAAGTTGTAAAAGATTTTAATACAAATATAACTAGTCAATTTGGAGAAAATTTTAAAGAACTTAATTATGCAGTAAAAGATTTAGTTAGTTGGCAAAATCAATACAAAGATGAACTAGCTATAATGCGTATCTCACAAACACAAATGACTGAAGATATGCAATTGGCATCAAAATATTTTTCTGAAATAGCTACAAATACAAAAATATTGAGCAATATTTCAAACGAATTTAATTCTATGATAGAAAATTTACAGCAAAATTTTCATTCTGCTATGCAAGCTCATAAAAACTTATCAGATGCTATCATACCTATCAGTAATATTGTGCCTGAATTTTCTAAAAAAACGAATGATTTAATATCTAATCTTGACTTAAATATGCAACGAATTTTTTCTACCATAGAGTCGCATGAAAAAACATTAGTTTTAGGTTTACAAAATACGCACAATGAAATGAAGGAAATTCTTACTGAGACGGTAAAAATAAATCAAAAAGAATTATCTTCACATGTGAAACAAATTACAGAAGATATGGCTAATAAAGTAAAAATATTAGATACTGCATTAGAGACAGAACTAAACAAATCTCTTGAAACCCTAGGACGTTTAATGGCATCTTTATCTGAAAAATTCGTTAGTGACTACTCTACTATTAATTCATCTATAACTGATAATTTTAAAAATATTTTACACGCTATCGAAGAAATCAAACCTGAAAATATCAATAGGGTGAATTAATAATGCTATCTGAAAATTCTGAATCTAAACAATCCCATTGGATTCCTTTAAGCGATATGATGACTGGTTTAATGTGTGTGTTTCTCCTTTTATCATTAATTTGTATCATTGAGCTACAATCAAGAGCTAAAGTTGCCATTCAATTAGCCCAAGATTTTCAAGGTGCAAGAACTGATTTGGCAAGTGATTTTAGTAAAAATTTTGCAAATGAATCATCAAAATATGGTGCTATTTATCTAGGAAATACAGATTTTAGATTTCCTGGAAATTCTTTTCATACAGGCAGTCATGAACTGAATGAATCATTCAAAAAATATTTAACTGATTTTTTCCCAAAGTATCTTTCAATATTACTAAAAGAACCTTATAAAAAATATATTTTAGAAATACGAATTGAAGGACATACTTCACCCTATTGGTCAGATGCAAAAAGTGATTTAGATGCTTATATTAAAAATATGGCTTTGTCACAAGCTAGAGCAAGGTCTACACTTGAATTTATTTTATCAATTAATTCTCCTATTATTCAAAATAAAAATAATTTTAAATGGCTTAAAGAGAAACTAACTGCAAATGGACTTTCATCATCAAGACCTATCAAAAAAGAAAGTAACAATGAGATTGATTTTTTAGCTTCGCAAAGAGTAGAATTCAAAACTAACTTACTACCAGATCCTAAAATTGCTTGTGAATTAGAAAGCTTTACAAAAAATCAAGCAAAAAATTGTTTGGAAAAAATAAAATGAGACTTATTGATTTTCACCAATTTCCTCCGTTGCAAAATCTTATTAATAAATTGAACATTTCTGTTCAAGAAGATTTTAAATTTAATTTAAAAAAAAATACGCCAATACAAATTAATTTTTTTAAAAGTAATTTAGAAGATAATATTTTACAAATTGAGAATTTTGACTTAGTTATAAAAAATAATGATAATACTTTAATATATGCAAATAATAAAAGAGTAGTTTTATACATTAGAGAGTATATTAAAAAAGAAAACTATAAGTATCCAAAATATCATATTACAGAATGTGATACTGTTAAAAATTTTCGTCAAAAAAACAAATCAAACCGATTTGTTATTCATACAAGAGAAGATGAAATGTTTCATATAAATGAAATTGAAAACGGGGAGGTGAAAGCTACATTAGTAAATTTGAAAGTATGTACTTATTGCTTAAAGAATATTAATTGGAATGACGGAGAATTTACACTAAAAAAGTTCTATGAAAAATTTCCGAAAGATCTTGTTAAAAGTAAACCTAAATATACATCCGATATGGCTCCTTTGAACTACTACACCTCAAATTGGTCTGAAATAAGCTTTAAGACCAAAAAATCTAAAAATTTTAAGTGTGAAGAATGTAATATTTATTTGGGAGAAAAAGAACATTTAAGTTTTTTGCATGTGCATCATATAAATGGAGAAAGGAATGATAATAGTAAAAGTAATTTACAAACACTCTGCTATGAATGCCATTCCAACAAACCTAGCCATGAACACATGAAAAAAGAAATTATGTATGAAAACTTTCTAAAGTTAAAAAAAAAGTTCAACTAGAAAAATATTACTTTAGCGATAATCTCTTTGCGCTGGCTTACAGTATTCAAACTCTAATTGCTCTGTAATTCTTTCAGGTACTTTATTCTCACCATTTGTTACCCAACAAGCAATATGGCAAAATTCTTTATCATTTCTTTGTGGATCGCCATTTTCTGTTTGAAACTCTTCACGAAAATGAGAACCACATGATTCCTCTCTGGCTAAAGCATCGCGGCACATTAATTCTGCAAGTTCAAAATAGTCTGCTATTCTATTTGCTTTTTCTAACTCTTGATTCAATGTGTTTGCAGTTGCTGGTAATTTTAAATCATTCCAGAAGGCTGCTTTAATTTTTGGAATTTCTTCTAATGCATGCTGTAATTTTTCTTTAGTTCTTGCCATTGAACATGCATTCCACATTAGTTTTCCTAATTGTTCGTGAAAATTATCGGCGAGGGTATTTCCTTTAATTTGCAAAAGTTTTTCTATCCTTTGAGTATTTTCATTAACATAACTACTAACATCAACTTCATTCTGTTTCATAGGTTCAATATTTGTACTGGCTAAGTAATTTCCCAAAGTGACAGGCAAAATAAAGTAACCATCAACTAAGCCTTGCAACAAAGCGTTGGCACCTAAGCGATTCGCTCCATGTTCACTAAAATTTGCTTCGCCTAAGACAAACAAACCAGGAATATTCGACATTAAATTATAATCTACCCATAAACCACCCATAGTATAATGAATAGCAGGATAAATTTTCATAGGTACTTTATAGGGATCATCACCTACAATTTTTTCATACATTTGAAACAAGTTACCATATTTATCTTCTAAAGATTTTTTGCCTTGAGTATGAATTTTATCTTTAAAGTCTAAATAAACAGCTAGTCCTGACTGCCCTATTCCAAAACCATCATCACAAATTCTTTTTACAGCACGAGAAGCGACATCTCTAGGTACTAAGTTTCCAAAATTTGGGTAAATACGTTCTAAAAAATAATCTCTGTCGGTTTCTGCAATTTCTATGGGAGAACGCTTATCATTTGCTAGGCGAGGAACCCATATTCTTCCATCGTTCCTTAATGATTCTGACATCAACGTTAATTTAGATTGTTCGCTACCAGCAATCGGAATGCAAGTTGGATGAATTTGCGTAAAACAAGGGTTTGCAAAACCAGCTCCTCTTTTATACGCACGCCAAATTGCACTTGCATTCGAAGGTTTGGCGTTGGTTGATAAATAAAATAAGTTTGCATAACCACCTGTTGCAAGAACAACAGCATCTGCACAATAACTTTCAATTTCACCTGTTACTAAATCACGCACCACAATACCACGTGCTTTATTATTAACGACTATAAGATCAAGCATTTCTTTGCGATAATGTACTCTTAAATTTTTCTCTGCAACTTGCCGCATCATTCCCTGATAAGCACCAAGTAACAATTGTTGTCCTGTTTGGCCTTTTGCATAAAAGGTGCGTTGTACTTGCGTTCCACCAAAGGAACGATTGTCTAACATTCCTCCATATTCCCTGGCAAAAGGAACTCCAGATGCAACACAATGATCAATTACTTTTCCTGACAATTGCGCAAGCCTATAAACCCCAGCTTCCCGCGCACGATAATCACCACCTTTGACTGTGTCATAAAAAAAGCGATAAACGGAGTCACCATCATTTTTATAATTTTTACTTGCATTAATACCACCCTGTGCGGCAATTGAATGTGCGCGCCTAGGAGAATCTTGTAGACAAAATGCTGTTACTTTATATCCTGCTTCAGCCAAAGATGAGGCTGCAGATGCACCTCCCAATCCAGTACCAACGACAAGTATTGAAAACTTTTTGCGATTGGCAGGATTAACCAATTTGCTTTCAAAAACCTGTTTGTTCCATTTGTCTTCTAAATGTCCATTTGGTACATTATTTTTTAACATCACAAATTCCTATATAATAACAATTTAGTCATTAGCTTAACTATGATTACCATTAAGAAAATGAAACATCATTTTCTTAATTATTATTTATATAATATAATTAAATAAAGCAAACTTGAGAATTATTTTCATTTAAATTCGCAAATCAGTCTAATACTCTATTTTACCTTATATTTATTACTCCTAAAAAATGTTTTGTTACTTAATAATTTTATAATTTATAGATATTTAATTTTTTTACAAAATGTTTGAATTTTATTTTATTATATATTATTTAAAATTAATTTAATTTATTAGATAAATTTTAGTTTATCTAATAGTTTATAACTTGTACGTAAATGAGACCTCCCAATGCCAGAAATTAAAATACCTTCTATTATTAAAATCTTATCATTAACTCTGTCTGCTTTATCAATTGTCAGTTGTGGGAAGAAAACTAAGCCTGAAAATAAATCAAGTGAAAATATAAATTTTTCACTTCAATCTAATTTTAACTCAACAGATTCAAAAATAACTAATGTTAAACTAAAAATTTCACTACAATGCGAAATTTCTAAACTTAAAAAAGAATTAGATATTACAAGCGGTTCTTCTCATCTAGAACTACCAAGTTATGATAATTGTAGTATAAATATAGATAAATTCAATATAAATGAAACTATATACTCTATTGATAATAAACATACAGATAAACAAATATTAGTAGATACAGGTATTAAAAATCAACCCAATATCACGTTGCAGAATGCAAAATATCTCTACCAAAATTTAAAGGACTCAGCGTTTTTAATCATTTCGCAAACTGATAAAAATTTAAGTATTTATATTTCGGAGTTTAAGGGAAGTAACTTAAATGAATATCCATCAGTTTTAACAAATTTAGAAAGTATTAAAATTGACCAGAGCCATCATAAAAAAGAATTAAATTTAAAAGATTTTCTTTCAAAAAATCTTGCTTGGCGCTCAATCAATTCGGCACAAGAGGCTGATTATCGATATGCGGTAGATAAATCTAACACTGAATTTAAAAATAATTGTAAAGTTCATGTCAACAAAAACAATAATTTTAGATTACAAGCACCTTACCGTATTCATAATTTAGAAAAAGTATTTACTGAAAGTGAAATAAATTGCTCTGAATTTCCTTATTTTCTAGATTTTAATACTTTAATAAAAATGAATATAGGTAAAATTAAAATAGATGAAAATACTTTAATAAAATATAACGAATACTTAAATAAAGAAGTTTTTCTAGTTTTTAAAAAACAAGAAGTAGATAGTCTTGTTCCTAATTTTGGATTGATTAAAATAAAAACAAAAGAGCAAATAGACAAAGAAATTAACAACAGTGATTTACAACAACTTCAAGCAATCAATCGTAGTTATGCATTTTTAAATAAAACACCTGAAAATCTAACCCTAGTTGAAAATCAATATAATCATCAAACAAAAATTTTGGAATTCATAAAAAATAGTTACGAAGGAGCAAAAGATTCTAAAATTCATGAGTTTACAAGTGCATTGATTGAAAAATTTGAAGTTCAGTTAACCATACTAAAAAATAAAATGGATGAATTTAAAAACAATTAATTATTTATATTTAATAGCTTGAAAAGGAATTTAATATGAGAAGAAACTCGCTTATTCAAACCAATGCAATAAAGCTAACATGCTTAACGTTGCCATTAATTTTAGTTAGCTGCGGCGTTGCCAAAAAAGAAGAAAAAAATAAATTTACTAAAGGTGAGTTTAAATCTATTTCTTTTAGCTCTAGCAACAGTATTTCCGGAACAGAACAAAAAGGTTTTGATTTTTCTTTTAAAATGAATTGTGACAATGTTAATTATAACCATTCTTTTGAAGTAAAAAATGCCAAAAAAGGGAAAATTGATATTCCTTATAATACTTCTTGCCGCTTAAGCCTTGAAAAATTTAAAATTGGTGAAGATGAATTTACCAAAGATGCTACCTATAATGCGAGTGAAACACAACTTACTTCAAGTAGTTCAAATAAATCTTCAGTCAGCATAACTGCAAGTGAAAAACACTTTTTATACCTACATGCAAAATCTTCTGCCTTTCTTAAAATTGTGAATAACAATAATAATTTAAGCTTTTATATTTCCGAATTTAAAAATGACAATATTTCTGCCCAAACTTCTGTCTTAACGAGCAATGAAAGTATTAAAATTGCTGATATTCAAGTTTCGCAAAAATTGGATATTTCGACCTTAACAACTAATAATTTTAGAAGTGCAAAGAATGAAAATACAGCAGATTACTACTACTATATTGATTTTGAAAATCCTCTTTTTGATAGTCATTGTAAAATTCATATCAATGAAAAAGGGAGCGGAAATTTAATTTTAGGAGAAAGTGTTAATATTGAACAGTTAGAAAAATCTTTTGAAAAAAGTACTCAAAATTGTAAAGGTTTTAAAGAATTTAATGACATAAAAACTCTTGGAAAAAAAGATATTGAAAAAATCCCATACAATCCCCATCTTAATAAAGAAGTATTTTTAGTATTTAAAAAACAAGACCAACTAAAACCTAGCATCGTCCAATTTAATGTTCTTAAAATAAAATCAAAAGAACAATTAGATAATGAAAGTAATATACATTTATATAATACCTTAAGCAAAATTGATAATATTACTGAAAGTAATTTAGAAGAAATTAAAAGTAAATTATCGTTTCGTAATGCTCAATTAGCGTACATGAAAAACTCCTATGCCGGAGCTAAAGATTCTCCTGTACACAAAGATACTCCAGAGTTAATTAAAAAATTTGAAGAAAAACTAAATGAAGTAAAGAAAAAAATAGAAGCTTTTGAAAAACCAACTTCTAGCAATCCTTAAAAACTAAAGAACACAAAATAGTAATTGCAATTTTATTTTGCAATTACTTAGAAAAGTAACAAATTAATTTTATTCAATACTTTTGAAAGGAATTTAATATGAGAAGAAACTCGCACATTCAAACCAGTGCAATAAAATTAACATGCTTAGCTTTGCCATTAATCTTAGTTAGCTGTGGAGTTGGCAAAAAAGATGAAAAAAATAAATTTGCTAAAGGTGAATTTAAATCTATTTCTTTTAGCTCTAGCAATAGTATTTCAGGAACAGAACAAAAAGGTTATGATTTTTCTTTTAAAATGAATTGTGATAATGTTAATTATAACCATTCTTTTGAAGTAAAAAATGCCAAAAAAGGCAATATCGATATTCCTTATAATACTTCTTGCCGCTTAAGCCTTGAAAAATTTAAAATTGGTGAAGATGAATTTACCAAAGATGCTACCTATAATGCGAGTGAAACACAACTTACTTCAAGTAGTTCAAATAAATCTTCAGTCAGCATAACTGCAAGTGAAAAACACTTTTTATACCTACATGCAAAATCTTCTGCCTTTCTTAAAATTGTGAATAACAATAATAATTTAAGCTTTTATATTTCCGAATTTAAAAATGACAATATTTCTGCCCAAACTTCTGTCTTAACGAGCAATGAAAGTATTAAAATTGCTGATATTCAGGTTTCGCAAAAATTAGATATTTCTAAATTTAATCATACGAGTTGGAGAGCAACTGTAGACGAGAGAATGGCTGAATATTGGTATGCAGTTGATAAATCTAATCTTCTCTTTAAAGATCATTGTAAAATACATATCAATGAAAAAGGAACCGAAAAATTAATATTAGGTAAAACAACTACTATTAAAGACTTGGAAAAAATATTTACTGAAAATGGGCTAAATTGCAAAGATTTTCCGAAATTTATTGATTTTAATGAAGCAAATGAAGCAAAAAAATCAAATGAAAAATTCTTAATTAAGTTTTCAAATATAAAATACAATGAGTATTTATACAAAGAAGTATTTTTAGTCTTCAGAAAACTTGATCAAACACAATCAAATCTTCCTTTGTACAATATTATTAAATTAGGTAACAAAGAAAATATTGATGCAGGTGTAAATCCTGGTCGATATAATACGATGAGTAAATATTTTGATGAAATTAAAGAAATAACAGCTGCAAATGTAGCTGACGTAAAAATAGAATTTAATTCTTGGAAAATGCAATTAGAATATATCAAAAACGCATATGCAGGAGCAAAGGAATCAGCAGAACACAAAAATACTCCAGAGTTAATTAAAAAATTTGAAGAAAAATTGAATGAAGTGAAGAAAAAAATAGAAGCTTTTGAAAAACCAACACCTAGCAATCCTTAAAAACTAAAGAACACAAAATAGCAATTGCAGTATTATTTTGCAATTGCTTAGAAAAGTAACAAATTAATTTTATTCAATACTTTTGAAAGGAATTTAACATGAAAAAACACTCGCTTATTCAAACCAATGCAATAAAACTAACGTGCTTAACGTTGCCATTAATTTTAATTAGCTGTGGTGTTGGCAAAAAAGAAGAAAAAAATAAATTTTCTAAAGGTGAATTTAAATCTATTTCTTTTAGCTCTAGCAACAGTATTTCTGGAACAGAACAAAAAGGATATGATTTTTCTTTTAAAATGAATTGTGACAATGTTAATTATAACCATTCTTTTGAAGTAAAAAATGCCAAAAAAGGAAATATCGATATTCCTTATAATACTTCTTGCCGCTTAAGCCTTGAAAAATTTAAAATTGGTGAAGATGAATTTACCAAAGATGCTACCTATAATGCGAGTGAAACACAACTTACTTCAAGTAGTACAAATAAATCTTCAGTCAGCATTACTGCAAATGAAAAACACTTTTTATATCTACATGCAAAATCTTCTGCCTTTCTTAAAATTGTGAATAACAATAATAGTTTAAGCTTTTATATTTCCGAATTTAAAAATGACAATATTTCTACCCAAACTTCTGTCTTAACGAGCAATGAAAGTATTAAAATTGCTGATATTCAAGTTTCGCAAAAATTGGATATTTCGAGTTTTAAATATACGTATTGGAGATCAACTACACCACAGCCAGATAGCACAAGAGACAGATGGTATGCTTTTGATACAAAAAATATTCTCTTTCAAGAACATTGCAAAATACATATCAATGAAAAAGGAAACGGAAATATAATATTAGGTGAAGTAATAAAAATTCAAGAATTAGAGAAAATATTTACTGAAGATAAACAAAATTGTAACAAATTTAATAATTTTGTTGATCTTACTGAAGCTTATGAACTTTATAAAGCAGGAAAAACTTTAAGTAGTATGTTTCCTGATAAAGTATACAATCATAATCTTTATAAAGAAGTATTTTTAGTTTTTAGAAAACTAGATCAAACAAAAAATAATCTTCCACAATACAATGTAATTAAATTAAAAAATAAGGAAGCTTTGGATATTGATTCATTCAAAGAAGATTATACTAGTATGAAAAATTATTTAGATAAAATACTAGAAATAACAGCTGCAAATTTAGCTGACGTAAAAATAGAATTTAATTCTTGGAAAATGCAATTAGAATATATCAAAAACGCATATGCAGGAGCAAAGGAATCAGCAGAACACAAAAATACTCCAGATTTAATTACAAAATTTGAAGAAAAATTGAATGAAGTGAAGAAAAAAATAGATGCTATTGAAAACCCAACTTCTAGCAATCCTTAAAAATGAAAGAACACAAAATAGCAATTGCTTTATTATTTTGCAATTGCTTAGAAAAGTAACACCATAGAAATTGTTTAAATTTCCCTTCGTTTAAAAAATCATAGAAAATTGGGACGTTAAATATTTTTATATTTCACTTCTATTTTTCCCTAAAAAATATGTAATTAAGAACACTTTTTCAAATTTTTTAGATATTTAAAATTTAAAAATTGGATTGTAAATTTTTTTGATATGTATTAATTAATAAAAAGTTAAATATAATGCTTAAATATCAACTTTAATAAGCATTTACATATTTTATGATTTTGCTTTTCAAGGTTACAATTTTTATCAAAGCAAAGAGAATCCATATGCACCATGCCTTTCAATCAAGTAAAAGCAATATAATTATTTCTTGTATTCTTACGCCTTTTGTCACTTCCAGTTGTGGCGTTGCAAAAAAAGAAGACAAAAATAAATCTGCCCTTACAGAATTCAAAAGTGTTGCCATGTCTTCAAGCATTAGTACGAAAGATCTAAAAGCTAGCAATGCTCCTATGACAATCGAAATGTCCTGCAAAACTTTGGGCTATCACGATACATTTACTGTAGGGGGGACTAAACCTTTTAAAATTGATATCCCTTTAGATACCAACTGCAATATCAAAATTATAAGCTTTGAAATTAATTCTATTGCATACACTTATCAAGGTACCAATTGGCAACTTGATACAGAAGCAAGCAAAAATAAAATTTCCTATAAATCCAAGAACGAACAATTTTTATATAAACACAAAAATGCTTCGGCATTTTTAATGTTGAAGGTTGAAAATAATAAAATTAATATACATGTCTCTGAATTTTTTGGGGCTACAAATGCTGGATATGCGTTTGATAATGAAATTCATAAATTAAAATTTGATAAAATAGAGCATGCAAGCAATATTGATCTTTCCAATGTGGGCAGTAGAATAGGTTGGCGAATTATTCGAGAAGACTATGCCGAGTATTGGTATCTTTTAGATTTTAAAAAAATACCAGATCAATCGTGCAAAGTGTATTTTAATACCAAAGCGCTTATTTCTAATTCCGTTCAAATACATGAAATTGATAAGGCATATCATGATACAGACAGTATTCCTTGCGAGAAATATATAATAGATACTGACAGTGGGACAACAACATTTACCAGTGATTCAAGTAAAATAATAAACGATGAATTAGACAAAGATATTTTTCTTATTTTTAAAGATACAAGCAATGTTAATTTACCAAAATATGGCCTAATTAAAAAAGAAAAAGAAGACAAATTCATTGATTCTATTTCTGAAAATACAAAAAATCAACTTATTACTAAAATTAAAGATTTTAAAGAAATTAATTCTTCTAACCTAAGCGAAGCTGAAAGCATAAAACTAGATTACGAATTAAAATACAAATTTTTAGAAAAAAAAGTTGCAAATACAAAATTTCAAAGTTCTAAGTTTATAGATAATATCAAAACAAATATTAAGAATATTGAAGATAATTTAAAAGATTTAAGTACGAAAATTTCAAATTATAAAAATACAATTCCACAAAGCACAGGAGATTAATTATCAATGCATAATTTAAAATTATTTACGTTAACAACTTTGTCAGCACTTGCCGTTTACAGTTGTGGTGTTTCCAAAAAAGAAGGCAAAGACAATGTAAAAAAACCTATCTATGCCAGCTTTAGTACAAAAGGTATTGAAGTTAAAGGTCAATCTAAAAATGAAGATGTTTCTTTTCCTATTTCATTTAACATAGCATGTGATACATATGACTATAAAGATCCAGATTATAAAGTTATTCCAGGTAGTAATGACAAAAGTAAAATCCAATTTCCAATAGATACCAACTGTAAGGCATTAATAAACAATGTAGAAATAGAAAATGAAGTTTATATCCCTAAAACAGAATATAAAATAACTACAAGCAATAATCCAAAAACAAAGAAACTAGATTTAAGTTTACCACCAGAACAAATAGCATTTATTAGTAAAAGCGGTGATAAATCATTATTTTTCATCGGCAAAAGAGTAGAAGATAAAGTTACATTTTACTATTCAGCCAATGCAGTGGCACTCAAAGCAGAAATTGAACAGGGTAGCATTAGTGATCATGAGTTAGGTATTAATAGTGAAAAAATAATTGATGTAAAAAAAGCAGAGCTAAAAGTTATTTACTCGCAAATAAATGGGAAAGACATTTTTACAATTACAAGGAATGCGAATTTTGACCATTGGGAAAAATGTAAGTTTTTTAAATATAGCATTGTTTCTTCAATGCTTGATTTTAATAAACCAACTGTTGATCAATTAAAAGAAACATACGAGAAAGGTACTGGAGAACCATGCGAAAATGGAATTGCTTGGCTTGATAAACCTAAAAATACAAACAAAAGAAATTGGAATCCGGATGCAGATAAGGACAAAAATTTTAGTACTTACGTATACTTCTTTATCTTTGAAGCCGAAGGAAAAAATATAACTGAATATGATGCCATTAGAATTGGTAACGAAGAAGAAATAAAACTAAAATACAAATTAGAAAATATAAAAGAATCATCCACTACAACCATGGCAGAAATTAAAGAAAAAATTATTGCATTTAAAGAATATGTCAAAATGGATAAAGTCAAAGAAGTGATTAAAAACAGAAATTTAACTGATATAATTGAAAATGGGATAAAAGATATAGAAAAATTAGCTATAGATGATAATAATAAGGATAAAATATCTAAAAAGGTTGATGAACTTCTAAATAAAATAAATGAATAAATTAATTCCCACTCAATTCCCAGTATAAAGCAATTGCATCGGGCTCATAAACAGCTAAACGAATGCTGCTCTGGGAAATAACTAATATATTGTCATTAACAGCAACACTTGGGGCAACTTTAACCGAATAAAAAATATAATCATTCTTTAAATTTGTCTCAATATCAGCAAATTCAAATTTTCTTTCGTAACCTAAACTACGTTTTTCAATCATAAAATGGTACTCTGATTTATCACAAACAAGTGAATTTTGCATCCATTCCATAAGTTGGGCATCAGAAATTCTTGCCGATTTTTTAATTGCAACTTTAAATATATTGGAATTTTGTTTAGGCAGTCTTAGATAGAAAAAGTCATCTTTTTTCGTAAAAAATAATAACCGATATTTCTCTGAAATTTCTTTATTTAATATATCTGTCATGTTTTTAAAAACATCATGAAATATTTCTTTGTAATGCAAAATATCAAATTTTGCGACTTCAACCAATGGCAAACTAGGATTTAAAGTTATTACACTACCCATCATTTTATTTAAGGTTAAATGCATTTGAATAGGTAACACTTGGTCTTTATTTGCGATAGATTCAAGATAATTTAAAGAGTCCTTCAAACATTTCACTTTGGTAAGATTTTCTTGATGTTTTTTAGGGTTTAATTCATAGCGATCATTTTCAATTTCGCGTTTTATCATAGCAAATTTATTTTGAATAAGCTCCATAGCATCTTCAAGTTTTTGCATAATATATTGATCACTTTTAATATTTAAAGATGGAGGTTGAAATTGCCCTAAACCTATTCCTTCTGTGGTCAATTGTAACCTTGCTATTGGCAAATACCCGCATTCGGTAGGAGGTTTATCGTCGATTAAAAGACTTACAATTTTCTCAACTGTATAAATTGAAGTATCGCAATTTATGATTTCTTTTTGCGCAGATTGAAAAGAGGGTTCTGCATTTACGACTAAAAGATAAATAAATTTTCCATCATTTTCAAAGGGATCAATATTTTGTAAATTTATTTCAATTGTTTTTCCAATTGCTGAGCGATGGTAGAAAACGCTACCATCAGACAAAATACAATCTATCTCTTTAATTTTAAAAATTTTTTTCCTTAGTGCATTTTTATCAATTTCAAATGCATGTATTCCGTAATTATCTGGATACAAAAAATTATAAAATATATTTCCTTTTAATTCAGCTACTTTAAACAAATTAAAAACATTATTTTTAGATAATATATCATGATTTTCAATTTTTATGTAATTTGGATTTGAATAGTTTTCAATAGTCATAATAACCTCATATTTTGTTGCTAGTTGCTAAACTAACAACAAATTTACTAATTTAATTTCACAATTTAATCAATGCGGTTTGTTTTTTTTAACTTAATTAAATAAGTTTACTATATTCATTCTGCTCATTACTTTGATAATGTGTTTCGATAGTTGGAGGCAAAGGAAACGCTGCTTGTTGCCTATGAATTTCAAAACAATCAATTAAACTTTGAATAACTTGTAAAAGTCTTTTAAATTCAAACTCAGGATTTCTTAGCCAATCAACAGAGTAAACTTTTTCTAAGTTCCAACCTTCTAGAATTAATATTTTATCACGAACAACAAGCTTATCAGTCAAAATTTGTGCTGAGTGAGAGATACATTCATCACATTCTATCCCTAATAAAACTTCATTTTCAGCGCTAGGATGGTAGACTACCAAATCAATATAGATATTGTTATAGCCATACATTTCTGTCACCTTATAGCCAGCTTGAACTAGTTTTTCTTTCACAAACAAAGTAAACTCCGAAGCTTTCATTTGCTCATTAAGTGCGGTTGATTTAAATGATTTTAAAATATGAAATGCTTTTTCATATTGCAAATTAGATAATGCTTTTAAATATTTCAAAAATCGTCCCCAAATACAAAAATTATAGTTATCACTATACGAGGAGTCATTTGTTTCTATTAAATATAAAGGAAACGGATTAAATAGAACAAATTTTTCACCAGTTAGGGACAATATAGAGCTTAATACTTTCTTAATATTAGTTTCTTTGAAAGGTTGAAGCATTGCTTGATAATCTAATTTTCCATTTTGTAAAATATTACCAGGAACAAAGAGGGCATAATGATACTTTGTTGGTTGAAATTCATGAATAGTAATTATTTTAATTCTTTCACGTAAATTTGTTCTAGAAATTTGTTTTTGAATTGCAAAATATAATTTTTCAAAAAAATGTTCTTTATAAAATAATAATTGCTCTAAAGAAACAGTTATAATTACAAATACAGAAGAGTCTTGATCCAATATTTTTTCACTTAACCAATGCACAACATCATTAATTTCAAAAAAATAATCTTCGTGATATTTTCCTACATGATAATGAACTTCAATATATTCAAAACTTTGGCTACTTAGAATAGGAAGAGGTTTGCAAGCTAAAGCTAAATCACCTGAATAAAAAGCATGATTAAGAAATGACCATAAAGGCTCATGTTTTGTTTCAAAATAAGTTAATAATTTCAAGTTTATTTGTTCTTTTAATAAATGAGAATAAGAAAATTTATTAGTAAAATTTTGTTCTGCAAAAGTTTTTTTATTACCTAAAAAATTATATTCTAACCTAGAATCGTAATCTAGTTTTATTAATTTTTTGCCACGAAAAATTGCTGGGATAAATTTATCCATATTTGTTTGATCTTTAATATCAAGAATCACAAGATCAAACATACAATTTTCATAGGGCAAATATTTCGAGACAGAATTTGCTGACAACAACCAACAAGATTTTAAAGATTTAAATAATTTGCTTTCTTCGGGGTTTAAAATAGAAGTGTCTTTCTTAAGTAAATTATATAACATTTGCTTATATAATTTTTGTTCCTTAATATTTATTGTTTGATAATTATCTTGACTTTCATAGTAATGATACAAATTTGCTTTTACGTATTCATTTGCTTCAAGATATTCAAGAGCAAGATTTTCAAGATATTCTCTTCCATATAACTTCAAAGAAGGATTATATGATAAAATATCATTAAACCATCCAATCACAACAGAAGCGTATACTACTTCTTTCCAAGGTACTTGGTAATTAGACAAGCTTTCAATGATTTCGATATCTAAGTTAACTAACTGGTATTTATCCTGTAAATTATTTATTATATTATTATACTGATGAATAAAATCTATATCATCCATTCTATCAATAAGTACATTAATAAAACTTATTTTCTTCTCAATACTTCCTAAATTTACTTTTTCAACTTGAATAAATTGTGAAAGTTTTTGCCATTCTATCTCAATATTTTCATCACATTCTTTTAATTGCTTACTAATTTCATCTAACTCACGAAAGAATTGAATTTTATTTTTATAACTATAATATGATTCTGTTAGTTCTGAGAAATGTTCTTGTGATATACATTCTTTTGCTAAATTAAAAAGTTCATGCATTTTTTCTAACTCAGCACATATTTTTTGAATTTTTTCAAAGCATATTTCCGAATTAAATGGTTCAGAAAACACATTATATTTTATTTTCTGAATGTAGTCTTCTAATTTGCTACAAAGAGCAAGATAGCTTTTATAGTCTTTAAATATTTTTATATTTTCGTCCCAGTTTGGAAATATTTGTTTTGCTTTTCTTTTTAAAGACCAATATTTTTTATTAAACCAATTAGTATATGGGGATAAATCACTAAAAAATTCTATTATTTCATCTACCGTTGCAATATCTGGCTCTTCTTTTGGTTGATCAAAACTGTTTTTTATCAAAATAATTTCTTCTAAAAGCTCTATTATTTCAGTACTAAATTTTCGCAAATCAATTAAAAAATTTACCTTGTTTTCCCATAACAATCGATAGTCATAAGAAATATCGAAATAATCTTTAAAATTTTCTAGAAAAATAAAATATTGCGGCAGTTGTTCTTCCAAAACATGTTGTTTTAAAAATTGATTATATTTATATTCAATATAAGCCTTAGTTCCTTTTAAATTATTAATATTGCTTTTTATTTCTTGCAATTCATCAAATATTTTTTTATTTTTCAACGTTCTAGTTAATTTAAATCGCCATGGGCTATCTAAATTATTATTAAGGCGATTATAAAAATATTGTATACCGTTAATATCATCTAAAATACTTGCTAATTTACTCCATTCTATATAACCAAATTTTTGATAAACATTATTATCAAAAAGCTCTTTTTTAGCAAAAAAAACTTTGTGTAATATTTCAAAATTAGCTAAACCGCTTTTTAAATGTTTTTCTTGAAGAATTTTAGTCAATTCATTAATTTCAAATTTAGTTTTCTTCAAAAAATTTAATGAATCAAGAAATTTATCTTTATTTATTTCACCTCGAATTTCATTAAACTGTTCAAATATAGTATCATATACGTCATATTTATTATCAATTTCAGCTGAAATTTTAGCAAGCCTATTCTTAAATCCTAAATTTGATAGTTGCAAATATATATCATTTAGTGTTTTATTTGATTCTGAAACAAATAAAACGTATTTCCCTTCCAAAATATAGAAAGCAAGAATATTAATTAAATTTTTTTCTACTTCAAGACCATAAATACTTTCAAGTTTTATAATATCATACATTTCTATTTTTTGTAATATTTGCAAAATATTATATTCAGCTTGATATGGGAGAATATTGGAATTAATGTTATCTAAAAATGAGGTTGCTTGAAAATTTTCTATGTTTTGTTCTAATTTTTCTTCAATGCCATCTGCAATTTTTTTAATAAATCTATTTTCACTAAAACTTCTTATGACATTATTAAAATCTTGATGTATAGGTAAAAAATCTTGTTCAAATACATCTAAATAAATAAAGTCGTAAATTGAAAATTGACTTGATAAATGCTCTTCTTCATATTTCACATCATACTTATATTTTAAAAATTGGATATCAATATTACTCATTCGTAATTTTTCTATCAAATAATGTAAAGCATAATTAGCTGATGTAAATGTTTTTTCCTCATTTATTTTAATATTAAAAGTATAATCTAAATAAAATAACAAGACTTTACTAAAGGTAAACGTTTTTTCTTTAACTACAATGATAAATCTATTTTCATTGTCTTTTTTTAAATAAACAGGAATTTTAAAAATAGGTGCATTTGTATTATTTATAGGGCTTTTCCATTCTAAAAATGGTCCCAATAAAAACAATCCAGGGTTATTATCATTTGATTCAGACAAAAAACTAAGATGGCAAAAATAATTTAATCTTTGATACAGATTTATTTTAGTACTAAAATCTTTATCTTTAATTTTTAAAATAGAACTTAAATCAATAGCTTTAGAGCTTAATAACTGATCAAACTCTTTTGAACTCCAACGAAAAACCTGATTTGCAAAAGGATCACTTGCTGTTTGCACTCCACATAATGTTTCTTCTGAAGATAAATTAACACTTCTCTGTTCATTTGGTTCATAAAAAATTGACCTATTCTTTAAAGTAAAACCTTCTAATTCATCTTTACTTTTTAGAAGCTGTCTTTTCATTTGAATTTGATTCAGCATGTTTTTTATCAAGCCCCTCTAGCATAGTCATTTCGGTGGACAGACTAAGGGATAATTGAACATTTTTTTATGAGATACAATCATTTCAGCTTTATTTATTTTTTCTTTGTAAAAAAAGGTCTACCCTAACTTTATGTTGAGGTAGACCTTCTTTTTCTTATAAAATTATTTAAAAACAGCAGCCTGCACTTGTCCAATATGCTTCTTTCTGAGCAAAAACATTGCTAATCTAGACTGTCCAATGCCACCACCAATTGACAACGGCAATTCACCTTTTAACAATTGTGAATGAAAATATAGTGCAGAACGCTCTTGGCAGTCTAAAAGCTTCAATTGTCTTTGTAAGGTTTCAGCATCCACTCGAATTCCCATTGATGAAAGTTCAAAAGTACTTTGTAGCTCTGGATTCCAAACAAGAATATCCCCGTTTAATCCTTGAAAACCTTTTTCTGTAATGGAACTCCAATCGTCGTAGTCTGGTGCTCTGCCATCATGGGGAATTCCGTTCTTTAATTTCCCACCTATTCCAATTAAAAAAACAGCTCCATACTTGCGACAAATTTCAGTTTCTCTTTCTACAGGAGATAAATGCGGATATAGCTCTAGCAATTCTTCAGTATGAATAAATTTAATAGAATCTGGCAAAATAGGTGTAGTTGCAGAGTATTTTTGGGCAAAAACAATTTCAGTTGTTTTTATAGCTGTATAAATTTTTTCGACAAGTTGTTTTAAGTAACTTAAATTTCTTTGTTCTTTACTTATAACACGTTCCCAATCCCACTGATCAACATAAGCAGAATGAGTTGCATCGATTTTATCACAAGGGCGAATTGCTCGCATATCAGTATATAGTCCCTCCCCAATACTGAAATCATATTTTTTCAGCATGATTCGTTTCCATTTTGCTAATGACTGGACTATTTCAATTGACTTGCTTTGACTATATTCAGGAATTTTAAAAGAAACAGGAATTTCAATTCCATTTAAATCATCGTTTATTCCTGTCCCTGCTTCAACAAAAAGTGGTGCTGACACTTTTTGTAGATTTAATGTTTCAGCAAGCTGATCAGCAAAAAATGTTTTTACAAAGTGTAAATGTTTTTCAACTGTTTTTAATTCAGCAGCTGAAGTTGAAGAAATAGAACTCGCAATTGAGCTAAATGACATAAATCACCTCAAATAAATTAGGGTTTGAAAAATTCAGAAAACAAATTAACAAATAATTTTTCTGAAAAATGTATTAAATTTTTATAAAATTGGAATTAATTATTATTTAGATTGGCGTTATTAGAATTGCAATTATTAGAAGAAGAAACAAGTGTTGATAACATTATTTCTTGAGAAGCAAGGTCAAAAGCTTCTCCTATTTTAGTAATAAATAGACTTTCTAATTTCATTGCAATTCACCTTTTATGAAGGGTTACAGATATTCGTAACCTTGTTAGCTTATTTGATCAATAAAAAACTGTCAACGAGAAAGGTTAGATAGTTCTCATTTTAATTATCTTTTCCTTTAAATTTCATGAGAAAGTTAGTATTACTCGATGTGGGATCTAAATATAGATTCCCTCCATTACGTCTAACAAATTGATATGACTGAGTTAATCCCAAGCCTAAGTTCTTAAAATCTTTTGTAGTATAAAAAGGTTCAAATATACTTACCCTTTTATCTATAGGTATAGGTATACCATTATCCATAATTGAGAGAATAATATCCTCATTTCCTTCTTCATATATTGTAATAATTAAAGTTGGTTCAGATATATTTTCTGTAGCTTCAATAGCATTATGGATAAGATTCACAAGAGCCTTTGAAACTTCTTCTTTCTTAATTGTCACCAACTTTTCATTCTCTGGTATCGATAATTTCACCTTAATTTTTGTTGTTTTTAATTCATTTTCACAAAATTTAAGAGCCATATCTACAACTGCAGATAGCCTACAATCAGTTTTAATTAAATCGTTACTTTGTAAGGATAATCCCTTTAATTTAGCAACTATTTGCGATATTTTTAACCCCTTTTTTTTCATTTCCGTTAAAGTATGTAAAATTTTATCTTTACTATTTAAGTGTACTATTTCACTATTATTAATAACAGAATCTATTCCTAAGAAGATGTAAGCTAAAGGGTTATTAATTTCATGCGCAATAGAACCTGCCATTCTTGCTAAACTTTTAATATTATTTTCAAGAAATTTTTCTTCTTGAATGTATTTTGCTTTTGTTTCATCTATTAATGCTCCAATATATCCTTGAAAATATCCATAATTATCAATTTTCTCTATTGCATTAACATTAAACCATATAAATTGCCCATCATTCTTTTCACTTACTAAATCAATATTTTTAAAAGATTTTCTTTTATTCATAACAGCTCTTAAATGAATTTTTAGTTCATTTGGAGCTTTATTTGAGAACAAATCTTCTAGTTTTTTAAACTTAAAATTTTCGTTAGTATTTCCTAATTTTTCATATATTTTTTTTGAAATATAAACTAAATTTCCAAAATTATCAGTTTCCCAAAAGCAGTCAAAAGTTACATCTAATAAATCATGAAATTTAATATCCTGCAAAATAGCTTTTCTTTCTAGTAACTTTATATCATCAGAGTATTTTCTAAGTTTATTAGCCAAGGCAAAAGAGTAATATATTACTTCAATTACAAAAGATGTATATAAAATAAATTTAAAAATATTTTTTGTATGAAGTTCATAATTTAAATTAATTGCATAAATAAAATAAGCCAGCAAAATAAAAATTAATATTTTTAAATAATTTTTTGCAAAAATATTTTCATATCTAAAGGAAAAAAAAGTAATAAATAAAAAAATTACTGGAAAAAAAATAAATAAATATAAAATTAACATTTTTGATAACTGCAAGTTAAAAATAGACAAAAGAACTAGAAAACAAGGATAAGCCATAAAGTATACTAAAAATTTTGCAATTTTTGGTATATTTTTCTTTAATTTTAATGAACTAATTAAAAACAAGGAAAGCGAAATAAAAAGCAAAACATGGCATAAAATAAAGTTTACAGAATAAAATAATTCACTTTTGTCTAAATAAATTTTTTTTGCTACATCGGAAGTTGTTAAAATGAAAAAAATTAACGAAATTAAATAAACATTATAAAGATAATAATTTTTTCGTTTAAAATAAACAGAAAAAACCACTGAATATACTAAAAAAACAAGTAATATTCCAAAAATTAAAATAGCATAAATCCCGAGTAAGTCGCTACTTATCAAGTCATCGTTTAAAATTAAATTTACAAACAAAGGACTTTCTATCAATCCATAATTTCCTTTCAATTACAAATACTTATTATTTTCGTAACCGTATTCAGTTTCTTTATTATTTTTTTAAAAAGTTTAAATTTTAAGTTAATTTCTCCGAAAAAAATGGGAAAGAACTTTAGGATGATTTAAGGGAGCTCTATGCCTTCTATTCTTATTGTTGATGATGAACCTATAATATGCCAATTTTTATCCTTAAAATACAAAAAAGAAGGATTTGATACTCTGACTGCAAAAAATGGAAAAGAAGCTTTGTCTATCTGTAAACAATCATTACCTGATGTTATTTTAACGGATATGCGCATGCCAGTGAGTACTGGTTATCAACTTCTTGAGGAATTAAAAAATTTAGAAGATTACAAACCAGTTATTGTCTGTATGTCAGCTTATTCTGATCTTTCAGCAGAAGAAGCAAATGACCTTGGAGGCACTGCATTATTTAATAAACCATTTGCCATCGATGATATTGTAGGTGCAACAAAAAAATTTCTTGAAGAAAAAGGTATTAAGTCTGCAAACCCATACTCACAAATAGAATATGTTCACGAACAACAACTTTCTTTATTATCAGAAATTTCACCTGGAATTATCCATAATATAAATAATCATATTGCTTTTATTTCAGGTTCTACTTATCTTCTTAAAAAATATCTTGAAGATGAACTAGCAAATCAACCTAAAAATGTAGCATTGCAAAACGCCTTAAAATATTCTGAAAAAATTGTTTCTCACTCTGAGATGATTACCAAAATAATTAAAAGTATTAAAATGCTCGCATACCCAAATACTAAGAGAATTAGTAAAGAAAAATATAATTTATTTGAACTTCTAGAAAATACAAAATATTTGCTTGAAGACAATCTTAAAATTAATGATATAAAAGTTCAGATTAATTGTGACAAAAATATAATCATTCAGTGCTTACCTGAACTGCTCATACAAGTTTTTATAAATTTAATAAAAAATTCATGCGAATCAATTGCTGAGCAAAATCTTGAAGAGAGATGGATCACAATTGATTGCTGGACAGAAAATAAAGCAGTGCAAATTTCTGTAACTGATAGTGGTAAGAGACTTCCAATTGAAATTCAAGAACAACTTATGAAACCATTTTATACGACAAAAAATAGAGAAAAAGGAATTGGTTTAGGCCTCAGTATCAGTAAAAAACTTCTTGAAATACAATATGGAAGTATTTTATATGATTCATTTAGTGAGAATGCAAAATTTATAGTAATACTTCCCCTAATCGAATAATAAGGAATATTTAAAATAAAAATTTAGTTACTTTGCTTTGCATTTACTCTTCATCTTTCTCCCTTAATTTTTCAAGTACTGAAAAATCTTCAAGAGTTGTAGTGTCACCTTTAATTGAACCTGTTGTAGCAAGTTCCCGTAAAAGTCTGCGCATAATTTTACCACTTCGAGTTTTGGGTAACGCTTCTGTAAAACGAATTTCATCAGGTCTTGCAAGACTGCCAATTTCTTTTGTTATAAAATTTGAAATATCGTCTTTTAAATATTTATTTACCGTAACAGCTTTTTTTAAAGTTACAAACGCAACTATCCCTTGCCCTTTAATTTGATCAGGTCTACCAACTACAGCACATTCTGCAATACATGGATGATGCACTGCAGCACTTTCAATTTCCATAGTCCCAAGCCTATGCCCACTCACGTTGATAACATCATCCACTCGTCCCATGATCCAAAAATAACCATCTTTATCCTGATGCGCACCATCACCAGTAAAGTAATGGCCTTCAATTTCCTTCCAATAAGTATTTTTATAGCGCTCATGATCTCCATATATTGTCCGCGCCATGTAAGGCCATGGTTTTTTAATACAAAGATATCCTCCCTCAGATCCTTTTGATTTTGTCCCGTCTTTTTTAAGAATAACAGGTTCAATACCAAAAAAAGGAAGAGTTGCACTTCCAGGTTTAGTTGGTGTTACTCCTGGCAAAGGTGCAATCATAGCGGCTCCGGTTTCTGTCTGCCACCATGTATCTACAATTGGGCATTTTTTCTTTCCAATAATTTCGTAATACCAGATCCAAGCTTCAGGATTGATAGGTTCTCCTACAGTTCCAAGTAATCTCAAACTAGAAAGATCATGTCTTAAAGGATATTCATTTCCAAGACGAATAAAAGCACGAATTGCTGTTGGAGCTGTATATAAAATTGTTAATTTGTGGTTAGAAATCATTTTCCAAAAGCGATCTGGTTCTGGAAATGTAGGAGCGCCTTCATACATAAAAATAGTTGCACCGTTACTTAGTGGTCCATACACAACATAAGAATGTCCTGTAATCCAACCAACATCAGCTGTACACCAATAGACATCTGAATCTTTAATATCAAAAATATATTTTGCTGTTACCGTAGCACCAAGCAAATATCCAGCAGTGGTATGCAAGAGTCCTTTTGGCTTTCCTGTCGTGCCGCTAGTATACAAAATAAAGGCAGGATGTTCAGAACCAACAGCTACTGGCTCACAATAATTTTGTTGCTTTGCCAATAATTCATGCCACCAAACATCTCGCCCTTTTTTCATATTTACATTTTCGTTTGTTCTTTTCACTACAAGAACATTTTGAATACTTGGGGTGTCCTTTAATATTTCATCGGCCATGTCTTTCATTTTTACTGAATTGCCTTTGCGAAAGCCTCCATCGGCTGTAATCAGTAATTTACAATTTGAATCCTGAATTCTATCGCGCAATGAATTACTACTAAACCCACCAAAAACAACAGTATGTACAAGCCCCAAGCGGACACAAGCAAGCATTGCAATTACTGCTTCAGGAATTAATGGCATATAAATTGCTACTTTATCACCAACTTCAAGGCCTAAACTTTTTAATCCATTAGCGCATTTAGAAACTTCCATTAATAATTGTTGGTAAGTTAACGTTTTGACTTCTCCAGGCTCACCTTCCCAAATAATTGCTGCTTTGTTATTTTTGTTACTAAAAACATGTCTGTCTAAACAATTGTAGGAAATATTTAAAGTACCACCAACAAACCATTCGGCATTACAATCTTTCCATCTATGAATAGCTCGCCACTTTTTAAAAAATACTAAATGTTTCGTAGCCATTCCTTCCCAAAATTTTTGTGGGTTTTTTATGGAGGAATTATACATTCTTTTATATGTTGAAAAATCTTTTAAAATATAATCTTCTGCAAAAGATTTAGATGGTAAAAATTTTCTATTTTCTGTTAACAGTGAATCAATAGAAACCTCACCAATCTCTTTTTGAGCCATTATTCCTCCCGATTTACGGTATTCCAAAATAATCTCAGTCTATCAATTGCCTTTTCAAAATCACTTTCTGAAACTGATAATACAAACCGACAATAACTTGGAATGCCTGTCCATTCAGCACCATTAATAAGTAAACCCGTTAAATTAAATAAAACTTCATGCACATTATCACCGGTTATTGTAACATTTTCTGTCTTATTGTTAAGTTTTAAAGAGGCACTTTTTCCAATAAGTTTTGTAGGTTTTGCGATGATAAATAATCCACCCTTTGAATCGAGTGGTTCCCAGCCATGCACAGATAGAATATGGCTTAATTTTTCAGCTCTCTCTTTTAAAAATGCAGCTTGCTCTTGGAAATGATGGGTAACTTCATCAATCTGATTATTTAAACAATAAAAGATTTTTTTAATGGCATATTTAATTGTTGTTGGAATTGGATTTTGCACACTACGGTCAAATGCACTTTTAGCAAGATTAGAATTAGTAAATGCGTAACCAATTCGCAAACCTCCTGCTGATAATTCTTTAGATAGCCCTCCAAAAAGAACAAATTTTAAATTTGGAGCATAATTTTTAATAATAGAAGAAATATCAAATATGGATTCTTTCTTATTAAATTCTAATTGAGAAAAAATGGTATCCAAAACAACTGTTGCCTGATATTTCTCAGCAACTTTAAAAATTTCTATCACTTCTTGTTTTGAATATTTTGCTCCAGTTGGATTTACGATTGGCATATTTAAAAAAACCCAACAATTCTTTTTTTCTGTTGTTAAAATTTCTTTTAACTTTATAGCTTGGATTTTATATTGATGCTCTATTTTAGTTTTTAAATGTAATACATTTACACCAAAATAAAGAGCTGCAGCCTCAAAATAACCATAATTTCCTGTAGGTATAATAATAGAATTTTTATGTGCGGCGCAGAACTCCGCTATACTTGAGAATAAAGCCGACACACCATTTGCCAGATGGAGTGATGTGTTATCTATCTCCACAAAGCCATAACGATTGGAAAGATTTTCTCTGATATCTAGCTCAGGCGATTGTTCAAAATTTGAAATATTTTGTCGCACAAAACTTTCAAAAATTGCTGCTTTTACAAAATTTGCAGTTGGAAAACAATTTTCACCATAATCTAAACGTACTATTTTTGCATCAATATTATGAAAGGACTCTTTAATTGCTGGATGTTTTGCAATATTTTTATAGTTTTTTGAGAATGAAACGAATTTTTTTTCAAACTCTTTGTCTTCTTCAATTGGTAACCGCAGAGAATTGCTTACCCCTCTTTTATTATTCTTGACATGAAAACTAAGTAAATCAACTAAAATTGTATTATAAAATTCTTGTAATACTACAGACGTCCTACTATAAGTTAATTCTGCAGCATTGCACATACCATTAATAAAGGTTTCATTTTCACAAATTGAAAATGTAACTTCTAAATCTGTATAAATTCTATTATGAATTAAGGCACAAATTAATGTTACATGTTTAGGTAATTCTCTATCAAATAAGTATTCAAATATTCCGTTACCTTTAGGATAGCTAGAAAGATCACATCCATTACTAAAATCCACAACTAATCTTGTGCCGTATTTTTCACTTGTTTCTATTAAGCGTTTAAAAGAATCTTGATTTTTTAGTTCAAAATCACTTAGTGAACAAACAACTAACTCAGGATGAATTGTTTCTATTAGTTTACATACAAGTTCACATTGTTTTGGAGACTCTATGACAAAGATTTCTTCTTCAGAATTATGATAATCATTTTGAATCCATTCTTGCGGCAGCTCTTTAGCAATTTCTTTATCTATAATTGCTTTTTTAATTGCATAATTTGAAAAAATATTTCGTACAAATGCAATTCTAGAAGGTGCTATAAGAATACTTTTTGCTGTAATTGGAATTCTCCAATATGTTCTAAAATACTCTGCTAAGTTCCTTCTAAAAGTAATCTCGCCACGTATATCCTCATAATCAAACGCTGATTGCGAACTTAATTTATCTGAAAGTCTTGCCAAAAATGAAAGTTTTTCTTCAACTAAAGAACGATCTGAGTAAGTTAAATCTAAACCACTTCTGGCATCTGAATATTCTTCTTTTTTTAATAATCTCAACACTTTTTTCATTTTATGACTATCACGGATTTCTGCATCTAAGACTTGCAATGAATGGAAAATTTTTCCTCCATTTTGCAGATAAGCATAGGCTGTTCTAGCAGAAATACTGTCTGATGAATTAGGCCCCATATAAAATTCAAAACGATAGGATGAGTTTTTTTCAATATCAACTAAAGGTTTAATTTCTGTGTCACCTGCTTGTTCAATTTTTGTTTGCCAGACAGTTGTTACTTTAAGACCGCGCCGAGTTAACAATCTTTCTAAGACAGCTTTTCCTGGGCGACCTCCTAAATTTAGAACTACTTTTCCAGATAATTTCATGACCTCAATGGATTCTTCTACAGCTCTTGCAATGAGACCTAATCCAAATTGATCTTCAATGTAACCTTGTTTAGAGCAATAATTACTTAATTCATACAATGCTTCATCAGTAGCTTCATCTGGTTTTATAGTCGGAATAAGACTAGAATCTGGTGCAAGAACTTGAGGAATACAGCCTATTACTTTGTCTAATTTAATTTGTTTTTCAATACAATATTCTAACAAATCTGAATGATGAAATGTTACTCTTTCAAGAATTGATTTTCCTTCTGAATCTGTTATAGGATTTCCTTGCATATCTAAAGCATTTAAATATAAATTAATACGTGCACAAATTATTGCTTTTGGATTTATATCTAGTCCATATATCATAGTTGGAGAACATTTTTTTGCTAATGCAATACTTATCCAACCATTTCCACAACCTAATTCAGCTAAAGTACGATGATGAAACTCTGAAATAGGATATCTTGCTAAACCTTCAAAAAATGTAAATGACCAATCTTCAGGTGTAAAAATACTAGGTAGTTGCAATAAAACTAAAGTATTATTACTACTTTCATCTCCATCAGTAATTAATTTATCAAGAGAAAAGTGATAATTTTCAATAAAATCTTCATTAGAGTTTGATTGTGTGAAGTAATAAAATAATTCACTTAATGCACAACGAGCAGCTTTTCTTGTATGAGGGTCATCTAATTTTTCTAACAAAAATTTTAAGTTTTCAAAAGTTTGATTTGATGATTTTTTACAATTATTTAAAAAAGATTTTAAATCAAAGCTCCAATGTTCCCGACTACCCTCTCCAGTTTTTTTCATGTCTTTTTCCTGTATTCTTTTTCTTCTATTATTTTACCTAAATAACCTAATGCAAATATTGGAGGCAATAATGCAAAAAGCATTGGTAATATTGCCCCCCCACAAATAAAATAAAATAATCTTCTTGTTATACTTGTTTCTATAGTATGACAAGAATTGGAATTTGGTATATATTTATCAATTTTTATAAAAAATGACTGAACTATTGCACCACAAATGATCCAATAAAATACAATCATAAATGGGAACACATCATTGGAAAGATTAAGTTGCAAAAAATTATCTAAGGAAAACAGCATACTCAATAATAACCTCCGTGTTAAGCCCGAATATACATTTTTGCTAATATGACACAATCAAATATCATTTTCAAATTAACAAGAAATAAGAACATCCGGTATATTTTGATATCACTATGATTGTTCATTATATAAATTGTTACTCTGAAAAAATACCTGTATAAAGATTTTTTGAAAAGTCTAAAATTGACTTTGAAAGTTGGTTTTATTGTAGTTTGTCGATAGGGGAAAATATGAACAAAGTAAAATTTGCAAAATATGTCAGTTTAATTACATTTTTGGGAAGTACTCAACTTGTCGCATTTGCCCAAAATGATGGAAGACCTGTTTATCAACAAACTCCTGATTATTCTGATGGTATTTCACCTTTTGTAAATACCCGTCCACGTTCATTATCCGCTATGCGTTTATCTCCTTCTTCATTTCCTGATGAAGCGGAAATTTTCTGTAGTTATGAACAATGTGTATTAGGATTAACAAGGGGAATTGTTCTTGGTGGTGATGCATTTGGTATGGCTTACGCCCCTTTTAGACAATATTGGGATCCTAATTGGAAAGGTGGAAGCTTTTATTTAATAGATGCTTTTGGTGGATTTCAAATTCTTCGCGATGTTGACAACAAAATTTATATGAATGCGCAAATTGGTTATCGCAGATTAAATTACGATAATAATGGAACAAGCATTACTAGCCAAGGGATAACTGCTAAAGTTAACTATTCCCAAACTATTACTTCTTTATATTCTCAAGGAATTTCATTTAGTGCATTTTTTTCTGGAAATGCTACAACAAATAATCAAAATTCAATTAGTAAAGATTCTAATTCCCACGGTACTTTTAATGATAATGCTAGTTATTTTTATAGACAATCACAAAAATATCCCACATATCAAGTCTCACTTCCTGCTGATATAGAACTTGTAAATTGGAGCAACCAACAAACTGGATTAAGTGCACCAATTAGACTCTATGCACATTTAGAACCATTTTATTTTCAAAATAATTTAGGCTTTAATTATAATAATGTTTCCTTACAAAAAACGGAACAAAATTTTGGAATTAGAATTGCAGCAACTGGTGGATTTGAATCTGCTGAAGGATCTAAATCAGGACGCTTTAGTTTACTTACAAGTTTAGGATTAGATGTATCCACTAGCACAGTAAATACAACTCAATCTGGTAATTCCGATGCAGATATCCCACAACGCCAATGGATCGCACCATACATCAACCTTGGAGGAAGTTGGCAATTTTAAGAATACCAAACATAAAACTTGAAAGACTCATAGCAATATGACAACCTTGTATATTACAGCATTGTGCAAAATGAAATGAAACATTCCACATATGTATCAATATCCGCACAGTGTTGTTCAGAGGATTTAGAGTACAAGAAAGGGTACCATATATGACAATATCTAATCTCTCCATTCATCGTATTATAGAAGGTAAAACAATATTAATTATTGGAGGGAGTGGATTTATAAGTAAAGTCTGGATATCCATGCTCTTAGAGTATATTCCAAAAATTAAAAAAGTTATTATTCTTGTAAGATCTGAAAAAGGAAAGTGTGGTTACACTCGTTTTGAAGAAATATATGCTAATTCACCAGTTTTTAGCAATTTAAGAAATATTTATGGCAATGAATTAAGTAAACTAAAAAAAATAGAAGTTATAACTGGAAATGTTTGCTGTGAAAATTTTAATTTACCAAATAATATTTTAGAAACTTTACAAAATGATGTTGATTTAGCTGTTAACTTTGCAGCTGATTTAAGATTTTTTGCTCCATTAGATCAAATGTTAAAATCAAATTCAGAAAGTACAAAAATTGTAGCTGATTTTATTTTGTCAACAAAAAAAGCGAAATTACTGCATATTTCTACTTGCTATGTCGCAGGTATGGCTGATGGTATTGTTCCAGAACAAGCTATTAAAGATATTTCTCCTAACGGAACAAAATTTACAGCTGAAGAAGAAATTAAATGGGGTATTCAAGAAGCTCAAGCAATGCGTTCTAGAAACGCCAGTGACAAAGAGCTTGTGAAAATAGGTACAGTAAGAGCTGAACGTCTAGGCTGGCCTAATACTTATACTTATACAAAAGGTTTAGGAGAGGCTGTTTTAAGTAACAAAATTCCTACTGAAAGGCTCAGTATTTTCCGCCCTAGCATAGTTGAGTCTGCTGAAAAATACCCATTTCCTGGTTGGAATGAAGATTTTAATGGAACGGCTCCTTTTATTCAAATGTTTAGCACTAGATATAGACATATTGTAGCTAAACCTAATCATAATTTAGATATTATTCCTGTTGATTATGTTGCAAAAGGATTAACCATTGCAGCATCAGCTTTGCTTGCCGGAAAACATTCTCCTGTTTATCAAAGTTCAACTTCTTCAATCAACCCACTTTCAGTGGCTTTAGCTTCAGAATATGTCTGTAACTACTTTAGGCAGAATCAAAAAAGATCTCTTTCGCAAATTCTTCTCCCTGCTTCAAAACCTAAGTTTATTACTCCGCAACATATTTTATCCGGAACAAATATCAATCGAATAGAAAAAACAGTTTCTTATCTTTTTGATAAAATTAAACTTGAAAAAAACTCTGCAAAAATTATAGCTAAATTTGGCATTGAATCTACTATTTCGACTATTAAAAGAAAAGCAAAAACAATCGATACTATTATGAAAGTATATAAACCATTTATATATGATTATAATTATACTTTTAAGTCGGATAATTTATTAAATCACAGAGTAACAGAAGAGGAATTCTCATACACTCCAACTGATATTAAATGGGAAAAATATTGGAATGATGTTCATATACCAGGATTAAATCAGTGGTGCTTGCCACAATTAAAAGCCCTCACAAGTGGAAAAAAAGGAAACAAAAAAGTTAACAAATGAATTTAAGTTTTTACTGTATTTTATTCATTGCTTTCCATTGTTTCCATGTTCCTTTATAACCACCTTGCATGTCTTTGGCAAACAAATAAAAACTTTTTAAAAATTGATATCTATCTAATTTTAATGTTTTTTTGTTCCCTTTCTTAAAATCCAGTAAATTATAAAATGGTTCTACAGCTGATTGTCTTTTTATGATTTCCTGAAAAGAAACTTGGTTTGCATTTTTTAACATATCATACATTGCTAAAAAGGTAGTAGTTCTTCCTTTTCCTGCACGACAATGAAAATGCACCCATTGCTCATCCTTTAAAGATCTATAAAAATTCAAAAAATCATCTACATTATCATCTGATGGTTTAGAATGATCAGAAACAGTTACTCTATAGTAACCTATTTTATTTTTTTCAGTTATTTCATCTTCACGAGAGATACTTTGAATTTCTAATTTAATAAAATCACTGATTTTAAAATTATTTATTTTATAATTTCTTGCCGTTGGCATTGCAATATGATCTTGAAAAAGAAGTTCATTTAATCTTACGGATTCATCAACTATAATATTATTTTTTAATTCACCTTTATTTGCCCAATTTAAACGCGCTGTCCAAGAAACAGGATTACCATTGATAAAACCATGTGATTCCTGACGAAGATCAACAACAACCAAATTTTCAGAAGTGTTCATTTTTATCCAAGATAATTGGCTTTCAGAAAACTGCGCACTACCAGATGCTTTTAATTTACTTAACCCACGATGATTTATATTGGGAATTTTTTCTAACATACTCATAGTTCGAAAACTTTTTACTTCCCCAGTTGCACCAAAACTATCAATAACTAAAGTTGGTGTTAACTTACTTGAATTAAAATATCCTGGTAAGTTTGCTGCTTCCAAAGATTTACAAATATTTTTTTTCTTTTCAGAGTTTTTTCCTCCAAAATAAATAATTCTATTTTTATAGTAACTATAAATTTTATTATCATTATATGGGTCTAAACCTTTATAGTTTCTAAAATATTCTGCCCAGTGAAGTTCTCCATAATTTTGAAAAGAAGACAATTGTGTATCAAAACAAAACTTTTGTTTATCGTCTCTAATATATGATACTAGTGAAAGATAAGGATCATTTGTCATATCAGAAAAAGATTTTGGCAACTCATTTGGATCTTTAACTTCGCCTTTGTCTTTCAAATAAACAAAATTATCTGCCTGCATTGAATTCCAAAATTCATTGGGTTTTAAATTTGGACTGACAAGGTGATAATTTTTTATAATTTTAGCTGTTATTGTAAAATCTTGGGAAAGCTTGCTACGAAACAATTCAATTATTTTTACACGATGGTGCCCATCAGTTACATAAAATCCAGAATCAGCTTTAGCACCAACCACTACTTCTATTGGGTTCTTACATAAGTAATTTTGATATTCAGCTGGTTTATTGGCAAAATACTTAAAATTGTGCTTTACATAATCCTCAGCAAAATTGAACTGGGTAGGTTTTAAATTTTCTAGTTTTATTTGACAAAATTGATTATCCTCAATTGTATTGCTGCATAGAGGGTAGTTATTCTCTGGTAAGGAAGGTTCCTGCTGACATGAAAAAGTATGAGAAAACGTTTTTACTTTGGGTTGAGAAACACAACTTATTAAAATTAATGAATTAAATGAAAGACCGTAAAAAATCAGTTGTTTATAAATTTTTTTATCCATTTAAAGCAAAACCCTATGCTAGCCAAATTTTTAAGGTAAGATGCACATAACCAACAATCCACAAAATCATATTGTCATTTTAAGATCAAGGCTTAATTTCCCAAATCAAAATCATCTCATTTTTTGGTAATCAAAATGAAATTTAGCTTTAATCTACAATTCTACTTTTTTTTAAATTTACATATTTACTCATATATATAGATCAAATAAAATGGCCATTGCAATAAAAGGAGGACTTTTTAGATGCTAGAAAAAGAAAATTCTAAATCAACAGCTCAAATAATTCAGACCACTGATAAAGAGATTTATAAATCTCCAGCAATAGTTTCGTATTCAGAACAAAGACTTTTTTTCCAAAAGACAATAAGTTTTTTGTTACTAATTCCTTTTTGTTATTCCATTATTTTTATCTTTAAATTTATTATGAAATATAAAATTGAAAATATTAAAAAAATTCGTAAACAATTTAAAGAAATTATCAAAGAAGATAAGCCATTAATTATCTGTGCAAATCATCTTACTTTTATTGATTCATGTTTAATAATTTGGGCACTTGCTCCAAATTATTGGTATCAATTTAATTATAAATATTTTTCATGGAATTTACCAGCCGGAGACTTTTTTGGAAAAAAATGGCACTATCGTACCATAGCTTTTCTGGCAAAGTGTATTTTTATTCATAGAGATGCTTCATCATCACATCACAATGAAATACTTTCTATTTGTAAAAATTTATTGTTAAAAGGAGAAATTATCACTATTTTTCCAGAAGGAAAAAGAAGCAGAACAGGTAGATTTGAAGAAAATCAAATGACTTATGGAGTTGGAAAAATTATTCAAAATGTTCCTAATTGTAGGGTTCTTTGCATTTATGTTAGAGGCGATAAGCAAGAAACTTACTCAAATTATCCTTTAAAAAATTCTAATTTTTATATTGATTTAAAACTAATTGAGCCAAATACTAAATTAGAAGGAAGAGAAGGTTGCGGAGAAATTGTAAGTCAGATAGCAAAACAAATAAAAACGCAAGAAAATGCTTATTTCACAATATATAAATCAGGATTTATCAAATAATATGAATTTTTTTAAAAAGAATATAAGTAACAGTGTCATTGATATAAAAAGAAAAAAATTAGCACTTGTTACAGGTGCCTCTAGTGGAATTGGATTTGCTTTTACGAATTTATTAGCTGAAAAAGGTTATGATATTATTATTGTTGCTAGAGATTTGCAAAAATTATCTGAATTAGAAGATAACTTATCTCAGAAATACGGATCTAAAATTTATCCTCTTGCTCTAGATTTATCAAAACAAAATTGCACAGAAGATATTGCACAGTTTCTAGAAAAACATAATCTATCTGTTGATTTACTAATAAATAATGCTGGATTTGGAATACATGGAGGATTTCATGAAACTAATATCCAAAGAGAAATAAATTTAGTACAACTTCAAATTAATTCTACACTTAGTATTACTAAACTTCTTTTACCAAATATGCAAAAAAATAAGTTTGGATTTATTTTAAATGTAGGTTCAGTATATTCTTTTTCTCCTGTCCCTTATCAATCCGTTTACGGCGCTTGCAAATCATTTATATTATCATTTAGCTCATCCATTGCGCATGAAAATAAATCTTTTGGCATTAAAGTTTGTTGTTTATGCCCAGGTATAACTCAAACTGAATTTCGCGCTCGTTCAAAAATTCAAGAACTTTCTGATAAAAATATAATAGAAAAATCATCGGGCATGTCTGCCCGTGAAGTTGCTGAACAAGGATTAAATTCATTGCTTAATGGAGAGCTTGTTTGTGTTCCAGGATTAACTAATCGTATTTTCGTGCGAATTGCGACTCACCTGCCCAGCTCTCTTTTTAGCTCGGCTCTTACTTTGATTAACCAAGTCAGGGGCGTCAATTCCAAACACTCCTAGTTTCATTTCTTCTTCAACAGGTAATACTTTACCTGGATTACAAATGTTTTTAGGATCTAGAGAATCTTTAATAGCTTTAATTGCCTTCAAGCCTGTTGCGGATACTTCAGCTTCCATCCATGGTGCATGCTCATAACCAACAGCATGATGATGTGTAAGAGTTGCTCCGTTACGTAAAAAAGTATCTGTTACTAATTTTTTGTAACCATAATATTGTTCTAATTCCTTACCTTCTTGTTGTTTTGTTGCATAAGTAAAGTAAAGACAAGCACCTGTTTGATAAGTATGAGAAATATGACAACCGATGTAACCCATATGTTTTCCGTTGTCATCTTCCGCAAAACGTTTTTTTACTTCATCAATAGTTCTTTGATAAACATTAAGAAGCTTTGACCACACAGCGGCTGTCTCTGCAACATCTACCATGACAGCATAATCCATCATGTAGTCACGTAAATATGGAATATTAAATTTATCTTTCGACCAGGTTTTTCCAACACTTTTCCCTAAGGAAAATGCTCTATGTTTCTTTAAAATTTTTACTGCTTCATGAGAAACAATTTGCGTATTTTTAAGATCACCTTCAAAACCAACAATCATAATACAAGGTTTTTGATAGCCAGTAGCAATTAAAAACTTTTTTACTTGTTTTTGAATAATTGCTTCAATTCCTTTTTTTGGAGTCTTCATATTAAAAGCGAGTTGCGATTCAAACTCATCTTGCAAACGAATCATGCTTGGTATCCAATTTTTTTCCAAACATTCACGAATAGCCTCAACTCCCTTTTCAAAAGAAGGGAAAATAAAACCACGATAATCTTTTACCTCAGGTGCTTTATGAACACGCATTGTTGCTTCAGTTATTACACCTAAAATTCCTTCAGAACCAAGAACAAGTCTGTTTAAATCTGGTCCTGCACTAGAAGCAGGAGTTGTTCTTGTAACTACTGTTCCTGTAGGTGTCACCATTTTTAAGGAAACAAGCATATCCTCAATTTTTCCATAGGCATCAGATTGCATACCGGCAGAGCGAGTTGCCAACCAACCACCTAAAGTAGAATACTCAAACGAGTCTGGATAATGTCCCAAAGACCAACCTTTTGCATTCAACTGTTCTTCTAAAATAGGTCCTAAAGCTCCAGCTTGAATTATAGCTGTATTTGATTGCGTATCTATTGAAACCACTTTATTCATTCTTTTCATATCTAAAGAAACAATACAGCGACTGCCTTGACTTGTTACGACTTGGTCACGCGGATCAACTCCCCCAACAATATTTGTCCCTCCACCAAATGGCACAACACAGACATTATGCAAATGAGCCAATTTAATTATGTTTTCAACATCATCATGGCTTTCAGGATAGAGAACAATATCAGGAGCTTTTTTTACGATACCTTTGCGTGCATAAAAAAGATCTGCATATGATTTTCCATAAGAATGCAAAAGTCTTTCATCTTCATCTGTAAAAATTTGCTCTTTTTTCAATATTTGCTGTATTTCTTGAAAAAAATCTTGATGCAGATTTAAAAGAGGTAATTTTACTTGCTCACGATTCACTGGTACTGCTGTTTTCTCATTCTCATCTAAATTCAAAATCCCACAAATCCAATTCCACAAATTTGGCTTATCGTCCATTGGAAAAGTTTTTTGCGGATCTCCCCAACCCCACCATTTCATCATAAAATAAAACCTCATCATCTAAAGAATAAATAAAGTTGAGTATAAAAAATCTCAAACTTCTTAGCTATTGTCAACTCTATTTAATTTGTTTATTTACATCTTATTTATAAAATTTCATATTTTTAATTTAATAAATACTATTTTTATTGACATTTTAAATTTATTTCTTGAATTTTATTTATTACTTTTTGATTTGTAGGTTCTAAAGTCAAAATATATTCGCAAAGTTTTTTAGCTTTATCAAACTTTTTCATTTCTATAAAACAAAGGGCTTTATTAAATAAAACTTTTGTATCAGTTGGATAAGCTTTTATTGCCATGTTATAATATTTCAATGCATCATCATAACGATTTAAATCTTTCAAACAAATACCCATTAAATTAATTAAGCTTCTATTATTTGGATCATTTATTAATGCCTTTTCAAAATATATTGCAGCTTTTTCTAATTTTTTTTGATAAAAAAGTATTTTAGCAAATTGTTCATTTAAATTTGTGTATACTATTCCATTACTAGCAGCAGACTCCATAAATAATTCTGCCTCTTTAAATCTTTGTTTTTCAACTAAAAGCGAAGTTATTCTTTCAAATCGTAGAGGATTACTTGGACTTAAAGTAACTGCTTGCCTGAAAACCTTAATAGACTCTTCTATCTTATTCATAGTGACATATATTTTTCCTAATTCATCATATGCTTGCACGTATACTGGATTTTTTTCTATTGCTTGTCGACACATTGTCTCAGCCTTTTGATAATTTCGCATCATCCTATAACAAATAGCTAGTCCAACACGCGCCCGACAGGAATTTGGTACTTTTTTTAATAATAGTTGATATTTATTGACCGCAATTTCATAATCATATTTTTGGATCATTGATTTAGCTTCTTGAAACTTACTTTCAATACTATTAGTATTATTATAACTTTGCATACAAATTGGTAATTTTTGAGCTAATGCTTGCAAAGTAAAGGGTTTTTTTAAAAATCCATCAATCTCATATTCTGCTAATAACGCAATATTTACTTTCGTAACACTTCCGCTCATCATGAGAAAAGCTATTTTATTTAATTCATTTGAATCCCTTATTTCTTTTAATAAATCAACTCCATTAAGAAGCGGCATTTCTAATTCACAAATCACAAAATCAATTTTTCTATTTTTCAATATCTCACAAGCACTGAGAGAACTTGTTGCTTGTGTAACATATCTAAAACCTAATGCTTTTAATCCTGCAGAAACTGTAGTCCGAATAGCCTCACTTTCATCTACAACTAAAAATGATAAATTTTCAGGAAGCTCAAGAACTAATGTCATAAATTAATTCCTTCAGTAATTAAAATAATTTAATATAAATTTTCATTAATTTTTTTGAAGTAAGAAATTATATTTTCCAAATATTTATTTATTAACTCAGTATTTTTATAAAATATTGCACCTAATATTTTATTTTCAAGATCAAATCTTTTACAAACAGAATTTATTTCTATACTATTATACTCATTTAATTCAAATAGTGCGGGATCTATTGATAAAATAAAATGCTCTTCACTACTCATTTTTATTTTTCCATGTTCAATTCTTACAGCAAATCCAGTCTCTGAAATATCTATTAGAGTGCATTCTAATATTTTAGTTATGTCTTTAGTTTTAATTAACACAGGAATACCACTTTTAAATCTTTCAGAATTTCTTTTTTCAATTTCAACATTTTTTCCCACAAAATTTAAGCCTTATAAAATTTATAGATAGAAAATTTTTCTAAATTAACTATATAAAAAAAAACAGAGCTTTAAAAGCCCTGTTTTTAGCATAGTCAAATAATACTTCTAAAAAATATTACTCACCATCTTTAAGTTTTTCAACCTTGTTAAATTCAAGCTCAACCGGAGTTGCTCTACCAAAAACTGAGATAAGTAAACGTAGTTTCATTTTATCAGGTTTAACTTCATCAATATCACCAATAAAGTTAGTAAACGGACCTTCAATTACTTTTACCTTCTCACCCTTTTCAAAAGCTGTAAGCGGTTTAGCTGGCGCAGCTTTCGTTGCTTCAGCGGCCTTATTAAATATGCGGCTAATTTCTTCATCAGGAACAGGTTTTGGATCTTGATTAGCAGCAGACCCAATAAAGGAGGAAATTTTCGGTGTATCTTTTACACATCCAAACGTAGCTTTGTGATCAGGATCCATTTGGACAAATAGATAGCCTGGCATCATTTTTTGTTCTACTTTTTTCTTTTTTCCGCCTTCATCTATTTTTTCAACTGTCATTGTTGGAATAAGAATTTGACCAAAATAATCAGTCATTTTCAGCTTTTTAATGCGTTCTTCTAAAGTTGCTTTTGCTTTTTTTTCCATGCCAGATTGAGTTAAAACGGCGTACCACTTAAATCTTTCATGCGTAAATGAATTTGTCTTTGCTGTTGCTTCTTGTTCACTCAATTTTGTATCCACCATAAATTAAAATTCCTTGATTTATCAAATTTTCTTAAGCTGCAGTATTCATAATTAAATTAATTGCTTTCAAAAATATCATATCAGCAAAAAACAACACAATGGAAGAAACAATGACAAGCGCAATAACAATAGCTGTTGTTTTTTGAGCTTCTTTTAAAGTTGGCCACGCAACCCTAGAAAGCTCATCACCAACATCAACAATAAATTCCTTTAATTTTTTATGTAAAATTAAACCAATTAATACAGATAAGGTTAGAACCGAAGCTACTATAATATTAACGATATGAAAATTATTATTCTGAATGCTCAATACGCTGGAAACATCTTGAGGAAAATAATTTTTCCCTAAGAAACCCCATAAGGCGTAAAAAATATACCAAAAATAGGCAGCAATAATACCATAAAATAGTGCTGCATAACGATAAGCCACTTGAGAAACTTCATTCATTTGGTTTTTAACTCCTATTGGGCCGAACCCAGTAACATTTCAAAAGCCCATTAAATGAACCTAGAGCTATCACGGTTTACTTATGATGAGCAAGGGAAAAACAAAGCCCCCTATTAGACTTTCTTTTATCTGAAAATTTTCCACTAAAGAGCTGGAAAACAAAGATGAGTCCATTGCCGATGACCTGAATTTGTCTTTTTATGACTTGCTTCACGATAGCTAAAAAGGCATGGATGACTATAAGTATTTTCTCTTAAAATCTCAATATTCTCAATTGGAATGCCAGAAATATAGCCCTCTAAAGCCGCTAAAAGTTGTAAATCTGGAAAAATCTTTCCAGGTATAATGATAGATTGCTGATTTTTAAGCAAATGGCTTTGAACTATATCTGAAAGAAAAGTGTCTTGTTGGACATTGGTCAATAAATGATACAATTCTTGGTAATTGATAGCATTTGAAAATTTAGAAGTTAATAAATTAAAATGCTGCATAAAAGCTGCGGCTACATCTGCTCCGCATTCATATGAAACCCCAAAAATAGCGGGAGCAATATGGATATGCAAACCATTTAACAAATTACTTTTTGAGATCCCAATTGAATTTGCCTCAAGAATTAAACGTTCAATTGTGTTTTGAATAATTCCCTGAGTGAATCCTCTCCAACCCGCATGCGTAATAGCTCCAATAAAATATTCCGCATTTTCAAAAACAAACACAACAGCTAAACAATCGGCCGTTCGAATAGATAAATATTTTTTCCCTTGAAAAATAGGAGTACTATTCCGCAATGGGGCTACGATATAGTGAGCGTCTGCAGCGGGAGAGTTTTCAGCCGCTCTTGCGATAATATTACTGTGAAACGCTTTGACCATAAATGAATGCGTTAGAGCTTCATTTAAAGAATACCGAACTGAGCTTTTACAAGAATTAATTTTTACAGCTATATTCTCTTCACTCTGAAAGGGATTAAATGATATCTTTTCCACACTTGGCTTAAATTCTTTTATAAAAGCATCTGGTATATGCAATGGATAATGATTTGATTCCAAATGGGATAAAAAATGCATAATAACCCTTTAATGACTTAAAGAATGAATAAGAATTCCAGCCGCAACGCTAACATTTAGAGAATCAACCGTACCTTTTCCTCCAGGAATTTGGACGATATAATCACAGTTTTTAAGAACTTCATTGCGCAAGCCTTTTTCTTCATTTCCTAAAACCCCAACCCAAGCTCTATCAATTGGTAAATCTTTTAGGTTACTAGAGTTTTCACCTAAAGCAGTACCTACTATCCACGCCCCAGCTTCCTTAATCTGTTGGAGAGCTCGATTGATGTTTACTGCTGGAATTAAAGAGATAGAAAAGGCTCCTCCAGCAGAAGTTTTTAAAACAAGTGATGAGATGTCTGCTTGTCTATCTGTTCCATAAACTATGAATTTTACACCAAAAAAAGCAGCACTGCGAATAATTGCCCCAAAATTTCTTGGATCTTGAATTTGGTCTAAGACTAATCCTACACAGCCATGTTGAGATTCTGAATTAGCTGATTTTATAACTTCTATAGCTTCTGATATATACTGTATTGGATATTCTGGAATTTTTAAACAAATACGCTGATGATTTAATTCTTCACCAGAATCTGTTAAAGGCCATGTTTCAGTAGACTGATGTGGTACAATTTTAATACCTAATAATTGAGCAGATTCTACAGACGGTTTTAATTGAGATGGCGCTTTATTGGCTTTATCAACAATAATATGTAACGCATATTTAGAATTTTCTATTTCTTTACCCTGCTGATGCAAATTGCTGAGAAACGCTTCAACCGTCCTTCTGCCCCAAATAAAAATTTCTTTTAAAGGCTTCTTAAAAGACTTAAAATTTTGATTTTGTTCGTTTTTTTGCACTATAGGAGCTTTTTCTCCCCCCTCAAATGATTTTCTATCTTTTGAAAATTGAGGCTTTTGTCTTTCACGGCCAGAAGAATACTGTGATTTCTTTTCTTCACGCCCAGCTGAGTAACGAGATTTCTTTTCTTCAAGCAATGAGTCTTCAGACTTATAGCGCGGATTTTTACCTCTACCCTCTGTTTTTACTGGTTTATTTCCTCTACTTCGAGAGTCTCTTTGTTTAAAATTCATGGTTTTATCTTCTCACTTAATTAATAGAAAATGGCTCAAATCCATGAAAAACCTATGCCACAGAAAAAGACAAAATCAAAGCCAGAAAAATCTTAGTTCACAATTTGAACAAGCTCTTAACTTTTCTAGTTTTTGTTTTTTTTACTTTATGCTTGCACTATGATAAGGCTTATGCTAGCAAAATGGTTCCTATGATTTGAGAGGATTTGTGACATGAGTAAAAGAACATTTCAACCAAGTAATAAAGTTCGTAAACGCAAACACGGTTTCCGTGCTCGCATGGCTACAAAAAATGGCCGCAACGTAATCAAACGTCGTCGTTCTAAAGGGCGTACAAGACTCGCTGCAACTGTTTACGTAAAGTAATTTAATAAATTAACTTCTAAAAGGCGCTTCACGCGCCTTTTTTTGTTAAACATAAAGTAATGCAGAAAAAAAAATACCACTACATATTGGCCTTTGGCTCTAATCTGGGAGACAGAGAGGCTAACTTATCAAAATCTTTAAAATTGTTAAAAACCCATGTGACAATTTTAAAACAGAGTAGCTGGAGAAAAACGGCTCCATTAACTCATCCCATCTATAATACTGATAATCATGAATACTATATAAACTTTGTAGCTCTCGTTGAGACAAATCTAAGTCCTATAGAACTTTATCAAATTATTGTAGAGATAGAGGACATTATAGGCCATCCCCGTGAGAGAAGGTGGATGCCCAGAGCTTTAGATATTGATATATTATTCTGCGCCTATTCTAGTAATAATTTACCTTTTAGCTCTTTAAAGCCACATATTTATTATAAATTTCCTGATTTTCATGTACCGCATACAGAATATTTTAAAAGGGACTTTTGGCAAGATATGGTTGAAAATGAAATGCAAATTTCAAGAGAAACCATTTTAAAACATTTTAATCTTTTATAGATAATTTTATTTTTTTAAACGGGCATGTTATTGCTTACTGCATTTGCATTGTTCTCAAGAAGGAAAATTTTTTCCTATTTTTTTTAAAGGTTATTAAATGAGTTTTTTACAAAAAGATAATAGAAAAAAAGTCGTTTTTTTAGGAACACCAAAAATTGCAGCTGAAGCACTTAAAATTCTCTTTCAATATGATCAATTTATAAAAATCATTTTAGTAGTTAGCCAGCCACCTGCAAGATCAACAAGAAATGGAAACGAAACACCTTCACCAGTTCATCAAGCTGCATTAGAAAAAGGAATTCCTGTTTTAACACCAATCAATGCCAAAGATGCAAATTTTATAGAAGATCTAAAATCACTTGAACCAGATTTATGCATTACTGCCGCTTATGGAAACTACTTGCCAAAGGATTTTTTAGAAATCCCTAAATTTGGTACATTAAATATTCATCCAAGTTTGTTACCTTTATATCGAGGAGCCGCTCCTGTTCAAAGAACTATTGAAAATGGTGATAAATTAACAGGAGTCACAATTCTACTATCTGTGGCTGCAATGGATGCTGGACCAATAATAGCACAAGAAGAAATAATCTTAGATTCTGAAATTAAAAGTCCCGATTTACTTGATTTATTGTTCATAAAAGGCGCTCATTTATTAGGAAAAACACTACCAAGTTACTTTGCAGGGAAAATACTAGGAAAAGAACAAAATCACGAATTAGCTTCAAAAGCAGATAAAATAAAACCAGATGAAGGTTTATTGGACTTTTCCTTACCTGCTATCACATTACACAATAAAGTTAGAGCTTTTGCTGGTTGGCCAGGAACTAAAGCAAAGTTTTTAATAAATAGTGATATTATTGAAATTAAAATAATTACAACTAAAGTAAAAGAAAACAATTTAAATTTAAACAAAGGAGATTTAATTTTTTCGCAAAACTCTTTATTTATTTGCTGTGGTGATTTAAATTTATTAGAGGTAATAGAATTACAACTACCAGGAAAAAAAGTTGTCCCAACCAAAGATTTTCAAAATGGTGTAAAAGGCAAGCTTTTTAAATTAAATACTTGAAATTATTTCTTTTATTGATTTAGAGTATTTAACAATTGAGGAACGTTAGAGGTTTTGTTTCTCATGTGATAGAGCGGTTTACCATAAAAGGTGAGGTACAACTCAACTATTCTTATATTTTAAAGGAAATAGCAATGGACAGCAAAATCAATTCCTTCTTGCAAAATTTAAAAAATATAAACTCTGAAAAAATTGTTGAAACTCTAAAAAAGAATCAAGAAAATTTAAACCCAAGTGCCATGCTTGGAATGGCAAAAAAAGCTGTTCATCAAGCACGTTCTTTTTCAAAAGAAGAAATTCAATTTTTACTTGGAAAAGTAAATGACGTTGGTCATAAGACGAATATTGAAATAGAAAAAAATATTTCAAAGCTAGTAAATAAAATACTTGAAGGACAACCAGAAGAAAATATCACAAATGAAATTCGTACAGAAATAATGAGTATGTTGGTTGAACATAACAATGGTAAAAATATTGTACCAATTGTTAAATATGTAAACTCAGTTGTTGTTCATAATGCACCGACAAATATTGAATCCTTTATGAATTTTAGAAAAAATATAGCTCAAACATTAATAAATGATGCAAAAAAAAGAATTTCTGAAAAAAATATAATTGATGCACAAGTAATACAAGAACAACCTGAAAAAAAAATAAGCAGTAAAAAAGAAAAAAATAAGAAAGAAATTTAATATATAGGATTTTATGGAAGACAGCTCAGAACTAAATATTAATAGTAATGAAAATAATTTAAGTAAATCTACTTTTGATCAATTAAAGACAAAAGTAGAGGCAATTTTATTTGTTGCGGATACTCCTCTTGAAGCAGGAGAAATCCGTAATTGGATTGGAGAAGTTTCATTAGCTGATATTCGAATGGCTATACGTGCTTTAGCATTTGAATATGAAGACCGCGCTTTTGAAATATATGAAAAGGATAATAAATATCAAATAAAAACTAGAAATGAACACCTAAATTTAATAAAAAAACAATATGCAGGAAAAGCTCGTTCTTTAAGTAAAAATGCTTTAGAAACATTAGCAATTATTGCATATCGCCAACCAATTACCAGAGCTCAAATCAATGCTTTACGCCAAGTCGACAGTTCATCAATCGTGCAAACTCTAAAAGAAAAAGATTTAATTTATGCTTCTGGAACAAGAAAAGAAGTCGGTAATCCATTAGAATTTAGAACTACTGCAAAATTCCTCGAAGTATTTGGTTTAAACAGCTTAAATGAATTGCCTAGCTTAAGATCTTTGCAAATGAATATTGATGACCAAAAAAAGGCTGCCTTAGCTTTAAGTGCTATTGAAGAAAACTCGAGTGAGAATGATAATAAAGTTGTAAATTCTTCTGATATTGGTTTTTCTTCCCCAGATGACACACAAGGATAATGAATTATTTAACAATAGATGTAATTATCTTAACAGAAGACAAAACTGCTGCTATTATTTTATTTAAACACATTAGCTTCTTTTTGGAAGCAAAGTTGTTTTTTAATTTATTTTGGAGGAATTATGAGTTTTTTTGACAGCTTAGGACGTTTTTTTTCAAGTATTTTTGGTTTAGCACAAGGTAAAACAGAAAGAGCAACAGATAAACTTGTGTCATCTAGTGCCGATGCCATTCGCTCTCAATTTCGTAAAACAAAAGAAGATTGGAGCAAAGATTATCAAGAAATGCGAGAAGCTGTAGCTGAATTAATTCGTATAAGAGAAATGAAATCAGAAGAGGTTAAGAAGATTTCTAAAGAAAGTGAAGAATTGCAACAAAAAATGGCTGGAGCAATTGAACTTTACAAGAAAAACCCTGATGAAAGATATAAAACTGCTTATGCTCAATTAGCAGAAAAATCAGATAAAAATGAGGGTAGAATAAAAGAGCTAGAAAATGAAATTGATGAACAACAACAAGCCATAGAGCGTTATAAAGTTCGCTTAATTGAATTACAAAACCAAATTGATTCTCTTAATAAAGAAGAAGCAGAAACTGTTGCTGATATCATTAGTTCACAAAAAATTAAAGAACTAAATGATAGACTTACAGGATTATCAGTAGATTCTTCTTCAAAAAACTTAGAAGCAATAAGAAACGCAAGACAAAAATCAAAAGCTGTTGCAAAGCTTTCTACTGAATTAACAGGAGCTGAAAAAGTAGATTTAGACAAAGAATTACAAGCGGCTGGTTCTCGCTCAAAACATTTAGCAGCCTTTGATGATGCTATTGGTGGAAAAGTAAATATCAAAAATGATCCTTTTGCTTCATTACCAAATCCTAATTCTAACCAAACAATAGATGTTGAAACTAGAAAAGTAAACTCTGGAGTTTAATATGCAGAAGCTGGTTGATGATAAAGAATTTTCTATTTCTTCTGATAGCAACATTTGCTTTGTTACTTTAAATAGTAGTTCAACAAAAAATGCTATTAGCTTTAGAATGGCTAAATTAATGCAAGATATCTGTTCACCTCTAAGCGGAGGAACAACATATTTTGAAAAATTTATCACCGAACAATCCTGCCAGCTTATTATTTTAAAATCAGAAGTAAAGGGTATTTTTTCAAGTGGCGGGAACTTAATTGAACTAGCCAAATTTTCTTCTGAATATGGAAATTTATACACATCAGCCATTTATAAATTTTGTTCCTTACTGCATCAAACAAACGCAATATCCATTTCTGTCTTAACAGGCCCAGCTTATGGAGGAGGTGCCGAATTAGCTTTAGCTACTGACTTTCGTTGGGGAGTAGGGAAATCTTATGCTCTGCATTTTAGTCAAGCACAGTTTGGTTTACCCACAGGTTGGGGTGGAATGTTACGTTTAGCAGAGTTGTGCCCTAATTTAAATCAAAGAAAAATTGCAGCTTATTTAATAACAAAAACTGTGATGGATAAAAAACAATTATTGCAAAATGGGTTAGTAGATAAAGAATTTACTTCTAAAAAAGCATGTTTTAACGAGATTAAAAATTGGTCTTTAGAATTACAAAATTGTCCAATAAGTTTAAAGCAAGGTTTATTTGAGAGACAAAATATTTTTAATTACGATGCTTTAGAAGAATATGACAAAGAATTTTTTAGTAAACATTTCCTGCAAGAAGATCATAAAAATAAAATAAATTTATTTCTGAAAAATAGAAAAAAAAGAAAATGAAAAATTTAAAAATAATTCTAAGCACAGTATTTTTACTTCAGGCTTGCGGTTTTAAAGCTCCACCAGATGCTTTTTTTGCAACATCACCTAGTAATGTCCAGCAAGAAGTAGAAGCTAGAAAACCGAAAGTAGATCCAAAAGATAAAGAAAAAAAGGATGAAAAACAAACTAGTAGATAAGCTTTTTTCTATATTTTAATTAATTGACATCCCATTTATATTTTTAATAGAATTTATAATCTCTTTTGCGCAGTATTCATCAGCATAACTATTATCTCTTACACCAGATGTAAAAATAGATTTGACATCACTATGTATATGAAAAATTTGGTTGCTAGAAAAAGGATTTGCACTTACATACCAATCAAAATTTATATTATAACTAGCAGAATAGTTTTCTTCACCTGTTTTAAGAGTTTTAAGACCGTTTTTAGAATCAAAAAGATTACCCAGTAGTAATTAAAAAATTAAAAAGCAATCTTTGGGCAACCCTCTTAAAGAACGATAATTCATAATTAGAAAAACTCATTTTTGAGTTTAAAGTTAGTTTTTTTGTAAATCAAATAAATTCATTATATTAGCAAGATAAATTTAAATTGACAAAAAAATATAAATTATATATTTTTGTCTAAATATGTTCTTCTTTGAGCATTGAACTACAAAAAGGCTATAATATTATGAGATTACCTATCTTTAAATTAGAAGAATATCTATCAGAGCGGGAATTTAACTGCGAAATTATGTTTTCAGGATCAGATATGGAAACATATCAAATGCAAGAACTCTTAAATTTAGCATCACCCCAAACAAAACAACTATGGGATTCCTTGAATTTGTCTTATACCCATCCTAAAGGACACCCTATCTTGCTAGAAGAAATTAATAAGCGCTATCAATTGCCTTCTAGCTTTGAAAATATTTGTACATTCAATGGGGCGGAAGAAGCTATATATGCAGCTTTAACTAACATCCTAAACAAGGATGATCATGCAATAGTCTTCTCTCCTTGCTATCAATCACTGAAAGACTTACCAAAACATCTTTGTGAAGTTAGTGAATTACCAATGGACTTTTCTAATGGAATGTGTTCTTTTAATTTAGATATATTACCAACTCTAATCAAAAAAAATACGAAAATAATAATAATTAATTTTCCACATAATCCTACTGGCTACATTTTATCAAATGCAGAACTTAATTTTCTAGTTGATATCGCAAGAAAACATAATCTTTATATTTTCTCTGATGAAGTATATAGGGGGTTAGAAATTACCAAATCTGCTCAGCTCCCTCCATTAGCGAGTAAATATGAAAAAGGAATAAGCTTAGGCGTTCTTTCTAAATCTTATGGCCTTCCTGGTCTAAGAATTGGTTGGTTAGCATCTCAAGACAATGCATTAATGACAAAAGTATCTCAATTTAAACATTATTTAACTATATGCAATGGTGCGCCAAGCGAAATTTTAGCCATTATTGCTCTTCAAAACGAAACCACTATTTACAATAGAAATCAGAAAATTATAGAAAAAAACTTAAATTTGCTAAGAAATTTTTTCTTAAATAGAAATGAAATATTTGAATGGTTTGAACCTAAAGGCGGTTGCATAGCTTATCCAAAATTAAAACTAAATACCTCTGCATATGATTTTTGCGAACAATTCAGCCAGAAGCATAAAGTTCAACTGCTTCCAGGAGATGTTTTTGACCACTATGAAAATCATTTTCGAGTTGGATTTGGCAGAGTAAATATGCCAGAAGCATTAAAAAGATTTGATATTTTTCTTAGTGATTGCAATTTTTAAAGAAAAATTTAACTATGAAAGTTATAACACTAGAAGAAATCAAAGAAAATATTAATATCAACGAAGTACTTTCAGAACTTAAAAAATCATTTATTTATTATTCTGAAAAAAAAATTATTTGTGCACCAATTACTCAAACTCATTTTCCTGAGAAAAATGCTGATATTCATATTAAATCAGGTTATTTAAAAGATGATAAATATTATTATATTAAGATTGCAGCAGGTTTTCCTGAAAATTACTTAAAAAATATATCTCCAAGCCAAGGTGTAATTATTGCATTAAATACAACTACAGGAATTCCAGAAATTTTATTTAATGATAATGGTTTTATCACAGATACAAGAACCGCTTTATCAGCTTCTCTTTGTGCTCAATTTTTTGGAGATAAGGAAATTCAAAGTGTTGGTATTATGGGCTGCGGAATACAAGCTTATTTAAATGCAAAATATCTAAAATTTATTTTTCCTTGTCTAAAAAATTTATTTATTTATGGCAGAAATTATTCTAATCTAGAAAAGAGTTATGAAAAATTTAATGACTTAGGATATACTGTAAACTTAACTGCAAATGCAAATAATGTATTAATGAATAATAAACTGATTATATGTACTACGAGCGCTAAAGTTCCTTATTTATTTCGTGACAATATTATTCCTGGTACCCTAATAATTGCTTTAGGTGCTGATGATGGAATTAAGCAAGAACTTTGCCCATCAGTACTTTTGCAAGCAAAAAACATATTTGTTGACTCTTCACATCAATGTTTACAGTATGGTGAATTAAGTCATGCAGTCAAACTATATCCAAAAATTCAAGATAATATTTTAGAATTAGGCGATATTTTTTCTAAAAATGAAGCTTATATTAGTAGTGAAAGTTACTCCGTGATAGATTTAACTGGACTTGCTGCTCAAGATATTATGCTTTCGCGCTATATTATAAACAAATTATAACTAATAAATTGACTTAATTTTGACACATAAATACCATAGTAAAATCTATCTTAAAAAAATATACTATATTTATAGAAGATAAACTAAAAAGTAAATTACTTTGACTTAAGGTTAAAAAATGTTTCAAAATATCAAAAAATTTTCTAACAATTTTGACTTTCCTATAGCTATTTTTGATATGAAAAAAAATAAATTGAAAATATCAAATTTAGCATTCGATGTTGGAAATCAACAAGAAAGCAAAGAAATTCATAAAATATTTCATAAAATTGATATTTTAAAATTTATTAATGAAAATTTAAGCAAATTTGAGTACGAATGGGTTTTAAATAAAAGAAAAAATATCCCATTTGAATTTTTTATAAACAAAATAAAGTCAAATGAAATATTAATTTATGGAATAAATTTACTTAGAGTAAAAGAACAAGAATATATCATGAAAGCATTTTCAAAAATGCAAAACGAAAATGAGCTTCTAAAAGAAAAAATTGAATTAGAAGCACTTGGAATGGCTACAACAATTCAAAAGTCTTTACTGCCAACAAGCCCAGTTCACAATGCACATTTTTCAATTGCCTCATTTTATAAGTCAGCACTACACGTAGGGGGAGATTGGTTTAATTTCTTTTTAGAAGACAGAACAGCTAATATTTACATTGGCGATATCACTGGACATGGATTTGCACCTGCTCTTCTCACTGCAGTAATTTCTGGAATATTTGAAAAACATTGCATGTTAGCTATTAATGAAAATAAAAAATTCGATTCACCAACTGTCATTTTAAAAGATTTTAATGAAACTCTTCTTAAAATGAGTAAACAATCATTTATGATGACTATGCTTTCATTAGTTATTTCGAAAGATGAAATGAATGTTTATACCTATTCTGCTGCACATAACTTTCCGTTTGTCATAAAAAGAAGTAATTTGCAAAACAATATTCCTCTGACAATAGAAGCTTTACCAAATTCAGGAAAAATTCTTGGAAGTGAGAAGGATCTTTTTTTCAAAGGACAATTAAAAGGTATTCAAAGTGGTGATGTAATATTTGCTTATACTGATGGACTTATCGAAGGTCTCTCAAAAGGGGAGCAAATAGGTACAAAAAAAATTAAAGAAATATTAAAAAAACATTTTTCTGTAGCTTATTTAAATATTAATGATGTCATGCAAAATGTTAAAAATGAGGTTTTAAATATGCTTGACTCAAAGATTTTAGAGGATGATATTTCAGCAATTGCAATAGAAATATTATAAATAAATTAAGTTATATTATATCTTTAATTGATAGTTCCTACATGTTCTAAAAAAGATCTTCCCCAATGATCAGAACTCATTGCTTCTATTCTCGTTCTATTAATTAAACTTGGATATTTTTTTTGAATTATTATTCCAGCAATAAATAAAGATTCCTTATTAGGTTTATAATGACCTGACTGATTTGTTATAGAAATTATATAATTTCTTCCAAAATAGCTTCCTATATTAATTACTCCAGCAGCAATAGTCTTTTGATAATCACAAAGGCCTCCATGCGAACAAATCTCGGTTTTACCATTTTGTGTAAAATTTGTTACTATATTTCTTCTTTCTACTTCTCTGCCAAATCTATCTCGCCAAATTTGTATTTCATTTTTCCTATTATCTTCATAGCCAATTCTAATTTCACCATTTGGTAGAATAACAAAACGATATAAACCAGGTTCTCTAATGTCTTCTAATTTAAAGATTGTAGGAATCATAACATTAAATCCTAATCTTTTTGAATCACCTAATGGTAAATATTCTATTGTTGACCATTTTTGTGCTTTTGCTGCTAAACTAATTGGATCCGAATTATTTATTATTTCATTTATTGTCATATTTTCATAATAAAATCTTGCATTATCAAAATTTGTATTATCTAAATCGCAGTTCCATAAACTTGTTTTATTAAAAATAGTTTGATCAAATTTTGCCCAACTTAATACAGAACCACTCAAATTTACATTTCTTAAAATAGCATGATTAAAATTTGCTCCACTTAAATCGGCATTGGAAAGATCACTGCCATTTAACGTTTGATGGCTAAAATCCCTATTTCTAAAGTCTCTTGCTCTTTTTGCAGGTTCAATTATTGGAGTCGCTGGTGCACTTCGCCCTATTACAGGTGCAGCAGAAACTCCTCCTGCACGACTTGCAGAAACTCCGCTTCCTGTAGCTGTTGTTACTGGAATTGTAGTGGCTAATGGTACAACGGGAGCAGCATGTACACCTCTAGGTCGCTCACCTGCAATCCCACGATTTTGTATTTCACTTTTTACAGAGTACTCTATTCTATGAACTTCATGATCGCTAAGATATTTAGGAATGTTTGTAGCTCGCATAGAAGGACTTCCTGAACCACTTCCACGACAAAAACTACAAAATATTTTTTCGTAGTCTGCATTTTTTGGATCAAAAACAACCTGAAGTAAGTTTGTATTTGACTTCACCATTAGAATATCAGGACATGCAGAAAGGATAAGATCAGAAGGAATTCTATTTGCAACTTTTTGTCTTTCATAGATATTTCTTACTGAATATAAATAAGATTCAAACATTATTAATTTGATAAAATCTTTTCTATCATAGTATTTATCTATATAAAATCCTTTATGATCAGAGACATCACTTAAATTATAATTTACTACATAATTGTCTCGAAAATAAGTTTCTTTTGCAATTGCCCTAGTTTGCGTAATTCTTCGCAAAGTAGAATCACTTTCTGAAACTAAATTGTAGCCGTGATTACTATAAAATGATATTTTTTTATCAGCACGAAACTGCGTTGTTGCAGAATGATAACTTCCATGTGCTGTTATTAATAATTCTTTTGATTTGATTAAATTTCTGTCATTCTTATTATATAAAATATATTTAATATATGTATCAGTTTCTTCTTTATTTATTCCAATTGATTTTAAAATATCCTTATCATTCATAAATCTATTTTCCTAAATTAAGTAATACAAAATAAACATGAGGAACTATTAATACAAGTTTTTTTTTATATATATGATGAATATCACATTACTTAATAGTTAAATTATTCCTTATAAATATTGATTACATTATGTAACAAATTAAATAAAATTTTAGTTAATTTAAAATATTAAAATTTGCACTTTAATAAAAAGTCTATTAAAAAAATTATGTAACTGAAAATGACTTCCTCTTCAGGAGATAATAGAATGAATGAAAATAATATTTGGCCCAAGAATAGAATATGTAATTTATTTAATATTTCTCATCCAATCATCCAAGCGGGTATGGTTTGGGTAAGTGGAGGGAAATTAGCTGCAGCGGCAGCAAATGCTGGTTGCTTAGGATTAATAGGCGCTGGTAGTATGCAGCCAGATGTTCTCAAACAGCATATTCAAAAAGCAAAAAAATTAACAAATCGTTCTATCGGAATAAACATTCCTTTATTATACAATAAAACTCAAAGTCAAATTGAAGTGGCCTTATCGGCAGGAATCAAAATTTTTTTTACAAGTGCTGGTTCCCCTAAGACCTGGACTCCTTTTTTAAAAAAAGAGGGCTGCACAGTTGTTCATGTTGTAAGTAATCCTGATTTAGCTTTAAAATGCCAAAACGCTGGGGTTGATGCTGTAGTTGTCGAAGGTTTTGAAGCAGGTGGTCACAATGGTCGGGATGAGCTAACAACTCTAGTTTTATTGCAACAAATGCGCAAATTGCTAGAAATTCCTATTATTGCAGCTGGCGGAATTGGCTCAGGAGAAGCCGCATTAGCATGCTTTGCACTAGGAGCTGAAGGAGTCCAAATAGGCACCGCATTTGCGGCTACAGAAGAAAGTTCTGCTCATATTAATTTTAAAACTGCAATGTGCCAAGCTAAATTTAATTCAACCTTTTTAAGAATGAAAAAACTTGTTCCAGTTCGACTTTTAGAAAATAGTTTTTCGAAAAAAATTGCTCTAGCTGAAGATGAATGTGCTGATAAAGAAAAATTGGCACAACTACTTGGTAAAGGGAGAGCAAAAGAAGGTATGTTAAATGGAAATTTAGATGAAGGTGAGCTTGAAGTTGGCCAAATTGTTTCAGAAATAAATGAAATTTTAACTTGTAACAATTTAGTGAATAAAATAATAAATGAATATGTTGAAGCAAAAAACAAATTATTTTTAAATTAATATTTTGCAAAAAATTTCAAAAAATAACTTTATTAATAAATAAATAAGTAAATAAGAAATTATATTTCATATATTTTCAAAAAAAAAAAATCTAAAGACTTTAATCATTACATCGATTAATTATCATAATTTTGACACAGTCAAAATAGTTGCAGTAAGTGAAATTAATTTCAAATTACTTGGCAATTGGCAAGGTTCTAGGAGGTTATATTTTATGGGTTTTCGTATTGCTACAAATGTGCAATCTTTAAATGCACAACGTAACTTAACAATTAGTAATGAGATGAATAACCAATCCATGGAAAAGCTGTCCTCAGGTTTTAGAATTAATAAAGCTTCTGATGACGCTGCTGGTCTTGCTATTAGTGATAAATTAAGAGCTGATTATCGCTCACTTGTCATGGCTAGAAGAAATGCCAATGATGGTGTTTCTTTAATCCAAACTGCCGAAGGCGGTTTGAATGAAATTGGAAATATTTTATCTAGACTTCGTGAACTTTCTATTCAAGGAGCAAGTGATACTATAGGTAACACTGAGCGAGGTTTTTTAAACAAAGAATTTGGCCAATTAAAAGATGAAATCAACCGTATTTCTAAAACTACTGAATTTAACGGAACACTTTTGTTAGTTGGAAACCAAGATGATATTGATGAAGAAATTACTAAAAGATCTAATAAATTTCCACTTGAATTACAAGTTGGAAAAAACTATTTTGAATCCGCAGATAGCTTAGATAATATTAATCCAACAAATATCATTAGAATTGATTTTAGTAACGTAAATGCCTCAGTTAATGAAGACGGTTTAAATCTAGGTACATCAGAAGAAGATGAGATAACAAGCGTTTCTTCTAAAGAAATGTCACAAAAATCTATTAGTATAATAGATGATGCTATCACTAAAGTATCATCCTATCGTTCCACTATGGGTGCAATTCAAAGTCGTTTAAATTCTACAATTACCCAATTAAGTATCCAAGCAGAAAACAATGCAGCTACAAATAGCCGTATTCGTGATACAGATTTTGCCGAAGAAACAGCTAAACTTGCACAGTCAAATATTTTAAAACAATCTGGTGTTTCTGTTTTATCTCAATCCAATCAAATTCCAATGCTTGCATTACGTTTATTAGGATAATATTTATAAAATTCATGTATTTATTCTTTTAAATTAATTATCCTGTAAAGTTATAATTAATTTAAAAGAATAATTTTATCCCCAAAACAAAACGTAAAAAGGTTTTTTGTCGTAGGCAAAAAACAATGATATTTTTGGATAACCAAGGACAGCCAATAGATCTTTCGGCTGTCCTTGATGTATTTCAGGAATTCCAATATCAAAACTATATCCTTCATTTTTTAATGCTAATTTTGATTTTCCACAAATTTGGTTACAAATTTCACTTGTCACATCTTTAATATCTGCATCTGAAACTTTTGCATCTTCAGGTGACATAAAAACAGCCTTTGTAATTGCTGTTGCAGATTCTAATTCCATACAAAATGCCATTGTTCCTTTACCAGTATCACGTGAAAGATTCATCCTACCAGCAACAACTATTTTTAAATTTGTATTTTCGCCAACAACTGGTTTTAAAAATGATGGTTCTGTTCTTGTATTCGTTTTAACTATTTCTTTTGTTGATTTAATAAAAGCATTCAATACTTTAACATCAAATATTGCTGCTTCTGTTGCTAGAAAGTCCTTTAAACTCTTAGGTTGCCCACCACTTGCAGGTTTATTTCCATAGGAAGAAGAACTAGATGAGTATGATGAGCTAGATCCTGAGCCTCCTCCTGTTTTTGCAAGTTTTGTTAAATTATCAAGCTTGGCATTAATTTGCTCAAACTCAGTTTTTGTTTCTAAAACATGCTCTTTTAATTTAGCTATATCTTTTTTAAGTTCTTTTTGCTCGCCCAATACATTTTTTTGAGTTTCAATGAGTTCCATTATTTTATCAATAATATCCTCATAATACCTATCAAGCTTTTTTTCCAACGGATTTTGGGCAGACATCCTGTTTTCATTCCCTCATCCTAAGAGAGAGCTAATACAATTAACTGACATCTCTAGCTATCGATAAGACATGTTAAAATCTGTAGAAGCCTTAAGGGGGAAAAATGACACTATCTGTATTTAAAAACATAATAGTTGTTGACGATGATCCTGATGTTCTCTCTCAAATGGAAAAAATTTTCCAAAAAATGGGAAAAATAAATTACAAAGGATTTCTAGGAGCAGAACAAGCATTAAAAGAACTTGAAACAAACTCCACAATTTTCGATATCATTTTTGTAGATGTTAGAATGCCTATATTTTCTGGTATTGCCCTTGTCCAATACATAAAAACTCATGAAAATAAAAAAATCAGAGATTGTTTTTGCGTGCCGATTGTTGGGAGTATAGGAAAAGAAGATAAAGCAATTATATCTGAATTTTATTTTTATGAAACTTTAACAAAACCAGTAGCGGAAAAAGACTTCATTAAAAGATTAGAAGAATTAGAAGAGCAAGAAAAAAATCCAGAAAGTGATAGGAATTTTCAAAAAGAATTTAACAATTCTATGGTTGCTAAAAATTATAAAAAAGCTGAAGAATTGCTATTGCCCAGGTTAAAAAAAGAACCAAATTCACTAAGATTTCTTACTTTATATGCTGAACTCCTGTTAAGAGCGCAGGATATAAAAAAATCCGAAGAATTTTTAAATAAGATTCTAAAAATTGATCCTAACCATATACCAGCATTAAATTTAATTTCAAAAGTTCATATCAAAAATAATAAATTTGATGATGCTATGAAAGCTTTAGAGAAGGCAAAACTTTTAAGTCCACATAACATTGATAGGCTTCTTGTCATTGGTGAATTAAATTTAGGAAATGGTGAAGCAGAAAAAGCAGAAGAAAATTTTAAAAATGTATTAAAACTTAATCCAACAGATGACAGAGCTTCTTTTGGTTTAGGTAGAGCACTTGCAACACAAGGCAGAACTGAAGAAAGTAAAAAAGTATTGGCCAATCTTAAAAAAGGTTCTGAACTCGCTAGCTTTTTTAATAATAAAGGCGTTTTACTAGTCAAAGCTGGTAAATTTAATGAAGGAGTTTCTCTATATAAAAATGCTATAAAAGTTTTAGATATGCCTGATAAAGAATATTTATTACTTTATAATATCGCCTTAGCATATTCAAAATTAGGTGATAAAGTAAAAGCAATAGAGCACGCTAAAAAATCAGTTGAAAAGGCTCCACCAAATTATTTAAAATCAAAAACACTTTTAGAAAAACTTGAAAAAGAGGGTGCTTCACCAGCTGCACCAGCTGCTCAAGCAAAAAGTACAGCTGGTGCTCCCACAGCTAATACAGCAGGAAAAGAAACACCAAAATGTTTACTAACTGGAGATCAAATGTCTTTTATTATGGGCGGTTTTGATGATGGAGCAAAACCAGCACCAGCCACACCAGCTGGTGAAGAAGAATTTATTTCATTCGGATTAAATTGAATATAAAAATATTTCTTAACATCATCATAAATGTTTTGTTGAATATATTTTTCAATTCTGGCATTAGCAAGATCAGCAATTGTACTGATATTTATTTGTTTATTTAACAAAAACTTAATTTTCTCACTTGATTGAACTAATATAAATTTTCTATTACCTTTATCTTCAATATTTTTTTCCAAAACAGCTTGTGCCGTTGTACCAGAACCTGCAAAAAAATCGAGAATAATATCATTAGAATCATGCAAAGTACAAAGACTTATTATTCTTTTTATTAATTCAACTGATTTAGGCATATCAAAATTAATAAAATCAATAATTTTCTTAAAATCTTTTGATCCAGATATTTTTATATCATTCCATAAATCACTCCCCAATATATTATTTTTTTGAGGTATAAAATGTTCTGGTTTTCCTAATTTACTTAAGCGTAAAAGATCAAATTTTGTATTTTCTGCAATATTTTTTCTATACCATTTTCCTATGTCTTCATCAGAAATATTTTCTGAATTTTTCTTTTTTAATTCATTCAAGATTTTCTTATAGTTTTCTATTGCTTGTAAACTTCGCTGTTTTGACCAACGCCATTGACCATTTTTGGGAAGAATGCCAAATAATTCATATCTTAAATTAGGTCTATTTGTCCCTCTCCAATGGTTATTCCAACAACCATAATTTCTATTTTTATTTTTATTCTGAACTTCAAATTTTTTAATTTTTGTTTCTTTTTTTTTACTATAAAATAAAATGTATTCATGCCCTACAGACAAACTTCTTGCAGAATTAAATTGAGCTTGAACATTTTTTACTCCTCTTGGAACTATAATACAATTTCTAAAATTTTCTCGGCCAAAAATTTCATCCATAAGAAATCTTAAATAATGTATCTCATTATCGTCTATACTTATAAAGATAAATCCACTGTCTGAAAGAAGTTTATAAGCAAGTTGTAATCTTGGTTTCATCATTTCACACCAGGAGGTATGATCACCATAATTATCATTATAAATAAATTTTTGTTTCGTATTATAAGGAGGATCTATATATATTAATTTTATTTTGTTACTATATAAAGACAAAAGAGATTCTAGTACTGGAAGGTTATCTCCTTCAATTAAATAATTAGCTTCATTAATGTAACTTGAAAAATGATTTAAAGAAAATTCATTTTTGAGTTTACTCATTTAAATACTCTAAAAGTTTTTCTAATTTATAGACTTCATCATCTAAAACTCTCCCACCTGCTACAAAGGCATGCCCGCCACCGGCAAAATTTTGCGCAAAATAATTTCCTAAATGCTTTGTCGAATTTTTAGGCTTATTCCAAGGATTAATTCCACATGAAATGGATGTACTTCCTTTGTTATAGTTTGGAAATACATGCAGAGCATATTCTGATTCTGGAAACAATAAATAAGGAAGAAACCGAGCCATACCAGAAAACTCTTTTGTACCTAGAAAATTAGAATAAGCTACTTTTGAAATTTGTTGTGTTACTTTTTTATAAATTCTATATTGCTTATAAAATAGTAGTTCTTCATTTTTTATAATAGCATCGTAGATATAATCACTATCAAAAAGATTTTCTACAGAAGGGCTTTTAATAATTTGTCTTACAAGTTTTTTATATAATGCTATTTTATCAATGATTGGATGACTTGGACTGAATAAAGTTTGCAACTTTACTGCTTGTGAAGAGTAATCATGAGCCGCCTCACTTGTAACATACAAAGCACCATCAATTATTTCAGCTAGATCAATAAATTCTTCATATTCTTTTAAAATTTTTATAGGAAATGTTAGCTCGTGATGATGTGTCCGCAGTAGCCCGGGAGTACTAATAGCTTGAGTATCCCACTTTGTGACTACATTGGGAATGATTTCAGAAGTATTTCTTTCATTTAAAAAAGAAAAGCTTGATCCTGTGGGATGATGATCAATCCAATAGCAATCAGGAATTTGTTTTTCATTATTTAGTTTTTTTTCAAGAGTTTGCTTAGCTAAAAAAAACTTATTATTTAAAAAAGAAGGATGTAATGAAAAATCAAGAATAGCACAAGGCCATTTAATTTCCCGAAGATTCCAATCACCTTGCGAAGAGACATGATTCACTGGATGAATATCAATATTCCAACCATATTTGGCAAATTTATCATGAATAAATTTTGAAAATAATGCCGCAGCTATTCCGCCGTCAGCATCAGAATGACTATAAATCGTATAAGTAAGGTCTTTTGACATAATTAACCTTATAACATATTAATAGCACGAAAAAGATTTAAGAATAATTCAAAATAAAAACTTAATAAACCTGACATTATTAATATAATAAAACCAACAGTCATAAACATTGCTTTTTCTTGCACTTTCCGTGAAAGATCATAGGATAAATTATTAATTAAAATATACCACCCAGGTGTACCAGGAACGGGCAAAAGATTTAAAGCTCCAATTATTATATTTAAAAAACAAATATATGATAATATCATTCTTGATAATATTTCAGGGCTAGAATAATCGGCTCCTTGGGGAATTATAATATTTCCCATAATTTTTAAAACTATAGTACATATTAATGCTATTAAAAAGTTAATTAATATTCCAGAAGAATAAACTAAATTTATATCTCTTTTTATTCTCTTAAAATATCTAGTTTCAATATTAAATTGTTTTGGCCATCCAAAAACTATTGGGGAATTCAATAAAATAGTAAAGAAAGGAAATAAAACTGTTCCAAATAATTCAATATGTGGCAAAGGATTTAATGTTGCCATTTGCGACGTTTGCGCAGAAGTATCCCCTTTTTTTCTAGCAACAATAGCAATTGCTGCTTGTGACATAGTTATTGCAATTAAAAAACCTAAATATTTAAGCATTGCAGTGGGAAGAGAAAACTTTGAATCCAGATACAAAAATTCCATTCTAATGTACTTTCATGTTAACTTGTTAATTTTTTATATACTTGTTTTTTCATTAATTTTCTTTTTGATAAACCAAACAATAATTAATGTAACTATTGCTATTCCTAATATAGCAAAAATTCCATACTGCCCTTTTTTCACATAGTGGTCGAGCAAATTCAAATCACTTAATTGACGTTCTCCCCAAAATCCTAGATAAACCCATACTGGAACACTAATGATAGCAGCAAAACCATCGGTCAATAGAAATTTAAGATATGAAACTTGACGAGTTATACCTGTAACTACGAAAATTGGCGAACGTAATCCAGGCATAAATCGCGCTGCAAAGATAAGCCAAAAACCATGTTTTGCAAATTTTTCTTGAATCCACGTATATCTTTTTTCAGTTACTATTTTAGAAAAAAATCTTACTTTTAATAGTCTTTTACCATATATTCTTCCTAAGAAAAACATGGTACTATCACCTATTAATACACCAGCCATAGATATTAGCAGCATAATATGTACTTCATTACAGTCATTTAAGGCTTGTAAAAATGAACCATCAACATTACATGCAACAGAAGAGATAACCCCGCCTGCAACAAGTGTAATATCTTCAGGAATTGGCAAGCCAAAACCGCACAATAGAAGTACTCCAAAAACAGCAATTGAACCGTAAGTTGTAAAAAAATCGATTAAACTATCTAACACAATTACCACTCTCCAAAAGCACTAAAAAAAAGCCTAGTATATTCATTTAGCCGATACTCTAAAAGGCTGCAAATTTTATTCCAATAAACTATCACCTTAAGACATTTTTGCTCTTTAAATTAATTATATTAACTTTTTTAAGCCTTCTTATAATCTTACTCCTCAATTAACATAAACAAATTGACTTGTTTTAAAAAAGGTTAGTTGACACAAGAAAATAGGTGCTTATGTTCCAGGAAAGCAGGGAGTGGAAGCATCCTGATTTCAGGCTCATACATAACAGCCTAAAAACAAAAAGCTTTTCCCTAAGTATTGAAAACAAAAATGATTAATTTTTTATCCCTTTTTTGGAGGTCCTAGTATGAGTAAGATAATTGGAATTGACTTGGGAACAACCAACTCGGTTGTGGCTGTTATGGAAAATGGTCAAGCAAAAGTCATTACAAATCAAGAAGGTGAACGCACAACTCCCTCAGTTGTAGCTTATACACGCGATGGCGAATTTATTGTTGGTCGCGCAGCTCGCAACCAAGCAGTAACAAATCCACGTAATACTATTTACTCAGCAAAACGCTTTATCGGTAGCCATTTCTCTGAACGCTCAGAAGAAGCTACAAAAATGCCTTACCTAGTAAAAAAAGGCGCAAGTGACAAAGTTTTATTTGAAATTGGTGGAAAAGACATGGCTCCACCTGAAATTTCAGCAAAAGTTCTACAAAAATTAAAGGAAGCAGCAGAAAGTTATCTTGGCCAAAGCGTAACTAAAGCTGTTATTACAGTTCCAGCATATTTTAATGACTCCCAACGCCAAGCTACAAAAGATGCAGGTAAAATTGCAGGTCTTGAAGTACTACGTATCATCAACGAACCTACAGCTGCCGCTCTTGCATATGGTTTAGACAAAAAAACTAACCAAAAAATTGCTGTTTACGACTTTGGTGGCGGTACATTCGATGTGTCCGTTCTTGAAGTAGGCGACAACGTTGTTGAAGTTCTTTCCACAAATGGAGACACACACCTTGGTGGTGACAACGTTGATGAACGCTTAATTGAATTTCTAGTTGGCGAGTTCAAAAAGCAAACTTCTATTGATGTCTCTAAAGACCCAATGGCAATGCAACGTTTAAAAGAAGCTGCAGAAAAAGCAAAAATTGAACTTTCTGGACAAACTAAAGTAGACATCAATCTACCATACTTAACAGCAGATCAAACAGGACCAAAGCACCTCGCTGTAAGCTTAATGCGTTCTCAATTTGAACAAATGATCATGGATATCATTGATAGAACAATCGAGCCATGCCGCGCTGCTTTACGTGATGCTAATCTTTCTGTTGAACAAATTGATGAAGTTGTAATGGTTGGTGGTTCTACACGTATTCCTTTAGTTGGCGATAAAGTAAAAGCTTTCTTCAAGAAAGAACCAAACCGCACAGTGAATCCTGACGAAGTTGTTGCTGTTGGTGCAGCGGTTCAAGCAGGCGTTCTTGGCGGTGAAGTAAAAGACGTTCTATTACTCGACGTTACTCCTTTAAGCTTAGGGATTGAAACACTTGGTGGTGTATTTACTAAACTCATTGAACGCAACAGCACTATTCCAAAACGTGCAAGCCAAATTTTCTCAACAGCAGCCGATAACCAAACTAGCGTGGAAATTGGTGTATTCCAAGGTGAACGTGAAATGGCTCGTGACAACCGCCGTCTTGGACAATTTAACTTAACAGAAATTCCTGCTGCACCGCGTGGTGTTCCGCAAATTGAAGTAACATTTGATATTGACGCTAACGGTATTCTAAACGTTTCAGCTAAAGACCTAGGAACCAGTAAAGAACAAAAAATTACTGTTTCTAACTCTGGCGGACTTTCAGAAGCAGAAATCAAGCGCATGATGGAAGAAGCTGAACGCCATGCTGCAGAGGACAAAGCGCGTCGTGAAGCTATTGATACTCGCAATAAATTAGATAGCATTATCTTCCAAACTGAAAAGAATTTAAAAGAAAATGGCGATAAGCTTCCGGCTGATATGAAGGCTTCTCTAGAAACAGAATTAACAAGCGCGCGTTCTGTCCTTGAAACAAAGAGTGAAGACAAAGCAGCTCTAGAAGCGGCAATTGCTTCTCTTGAAGCTAAAGCCCATAAATTGGCAGAAGAAATGTATAAAAATGCCGGTGCACAAGGAGCTCAACCTGGCGCAAACCCTGGAACTGGCACTGGCGGACAACAACAAAGTAACAATCAAAACAATTCTAAAAATAAAGATGGAGTTGTTGATGCTGAGTTTGAATCCAATAATTAATCTGCAATTTTGATACAATAATTTACCCTTTATTTTATTTAAATTTTTAAAATAAAGGGTTTTTTATTTGTTTAAATAAAATTCTTAAAATTAAAATTCGTTAACCTTATAAAATATTAAAATATATTAACCTAATTGATTAGTATAATTTGCTGCATAATTATAAAGATCTAGCCAAAATAAATTAAAAATCTCATAATCTTTATCAATTAAAAACATGATTTCGTAAACACTTCAACATCCAATTGATAATTATTTATATAATTAATATTTGCTTTATAGAGTTCACTAATTGCTCTACCTGATTCCAGTTCAAAATGATGATGACCAAAGTAAACATATTTATTTCCAGTAACTAAACTCAATTCTTCTGTAATAGAAGAAAATGCTTTAAAAAGAATGTTACCATTTCTTTCAACTGATTCTAAAATAATATATTTCTCGATTGGAATAGCATTATAAAGTAAACCAACAAGTTCATAAAAACATTTTCGTGAATTGACATTATTTGAATTCCAAATCGTGGTTAAAGACTCTGAAAATTTTTGGGGAGAGTTACAATCAAAATGTTTAAGATCTCGAAGAAAAAGAGCTGAATGAAGTTCATCTTCATAATTATGTTGATTAACAATTTTTTGAAAAATATCATCAGATTTCAAATCTCTAAAGCAATATTCATTAACATCAGAAAAACTCATCGCAAAGTGGGAAAGTAACGGTATAAAAGATAATTTTCCTAATGGGGGTTTCGTATTATCATTTAAAAAAGAAATGAGGGGATGGTTTCTATAAATGATGTCTAATTATTTAAATTTTTCATTTATACGCTGAATTTTTCCCTCCAAATATAATTATTGCATTAAAATATTATTATATTTATCACTTAAAGTCCTGGAGTCTAAAAAATGTCGCCAAGAATAATAAAATATTAATTAAACCAAGGTGGAGTTTTATCACGAATTTCTTTAATCCATGGCATCTCAGGGAAATGTTTTGGATGATATCCTGTTGCTAAGTATATATTTTTAAAACCCAATTGATAAATTTCTTTTGCTATTTCTTCTCCTTTTTTATTTCCTGATAAGGAAGAATCTATATAAATACTTATATCTTTCCTAAACTTATGCATTTGCACAAAAAAAGATTCGGGTTCTTGAAAACAAACTATACATTTATCTTTTGCTGCTAATTTCCATAAATCATGCATGAAAATATCATCATCAATTAAAACGGCAAAAACTTCTGAATCATTTGTAACATTATAGTCTTTTACTTTATCAGAAAAACTTGAATTTTTAGATATTCCTTTTTCTAAAAAAATAGGTAATAAATAAACTAAACATTTTGGAATTAATTTAATTCCAAATTTTTCACATTCTATTTGTAACGTTGAATCATCAAATTTACTTGAAACTAAGACAGATTGATCAGATATATTTAATTTTCTCAATATTGAAACTCCATTTTCAGATGAATTCATAAATTCATAGTCACATAAAACAAAGATATTTTTATTTAAAGTCTTTTTAATATCATCATACCAAGTAAAAAAAACACTAGGATGAATAAAATGTTGTAATGTAATATTAGCATCAATAAGACTCTTAAATTTTTCTTTCCATGTGCTATGAATTGATTCATCATCATCCACGACAACAACTAAAGAATTTTCAGGAATACTTAATTTGGATAAAAACCAAGCAGGGGATATTGCTTTTGCAAAACTCATTGATATGGTGGTACCATAATTTACTTGTGACTGAATAGAAAAAGATCCGCCCCAATTTTTGATCAATTTATTGGCGTGAGAAAGACCGAGACCCGTTCCACCTTTTTTATTATAAGTATGCCCTTCCTCCATTAATCTTGGAAGAATATTTTCCGGGATCCCTATTCCTGTATCCTTAAGCTTCAAATGAATTTTTCCTTCTAATGCAGATAATGAAAGTATAACTTTTCCTTCATTTTCAATTGCTTCAAAAGAATTGTTTATTAAATTCGATAACATTCTTTTAAATTCATTTGGTTGAACTTTTGCAAATGTATTGTATGCATTTTGATTGTGCTCAAATTCTATTTTAATGCTACTATTAAAGGTATATTGCATTCTTTTTTCTGAGATTAAAGATTCAACTAAACTAGAAATGAGTTGGATACTTTCTTCTTCTTCTGAAAGCGCTTTATTTTCAGACTGAAAAATATTTTGCTGTTTTTTTACTAAATTATTTGCAATATCTTGAATTCGATATATAGCATTGCGTGCTAATATTCTTTTATCTTCAGGTAACTCATTTATTACATTTAAAAAAACATTTAATGCGGCAAGTGGTGAGCGTATATCATGGGCTACTTGAGCTAGTTTCATAAACTCTGCCTGTTGTTTTTCTCTTTCAGCAGTTGCTATTTTTAGTCTTAATTCATCAACTTTTTCAGCTACCTGAAAAATTTCTTCTAGTAAAAATGAACCGTTACTTCTTGATGTTTGGACATATTCAAATAAATTACTAACTGGTTTAATAATATACTTTTTTAAAATTAATCCATTTATATAAAAGGCAATACAAACAAATATAAGTAAGAAAATTAATGCTATTAAAAAAGAATAAAGTAATTGCTCATTTTTATCACGTTTTATTTCATATGGAATAACAAAATTGTTATTTTTAATTATTCTAATACCATTTAAAATAGCTCCATTTTTTATTTCAAATTGATAACAATTACTGCAATGATTCCAACTTGCATCTAAATTACTAATTTTTTTTAGCACAGCTGCAAAATTAAAAAAAACATGCAAATATGCTTTGCATCTACCAATTGTAGGATTAATTGTATTATTCAAATAGCAGAGTTCTAAAATTAAGTATGTATCACTTTCTTTTCCAACTGAAGAAAGAAAATTATTGTTATGATCAAAAAGTTTATAACCAATCAACTCTTTACTAACATACATGTTGAAATTTTTTAGAAGTTCAATTTCTAACAAATTTCTAGAAGTTTCTCCTGCATGTAAGTAACTTAAAAAAGGGCTCGAGTAAGAAAGCAATAAAATTTTTTGAAAAATGTCATTTACATAAGTTCCATATATTTTTTCTTTTTTTTCTTTTAAAAGATTATTATTTGTTTCTTTATACTGAAAATACAAAAGTAGAATAACTCCAGTTAAAATAACAAAAATTATAATAATAATACTTAATGATAGTGCATTGATATAGTTTATAATTCTATTAAAGTTTAATTTTGTATTTCTACTTTTATTTTCTGCCATAATTCCGAAATTTTTTGAAACTCGTTACTACTCGGTCTTCCATGCCACTGTAACTTATCATAAGTTTTATCAAAAAATGAATTATTAACTTGTAAATATAAGGGATCAATTTTTTTCTCAAATTCTCGCAGAGAACCATAAGGTGACATTCTAAAGTCATGCGCAATAATTTTTGTATTCATTTCTTTGTCGGCTAAAATTTTCATTACACAAGAAGTTTTAGGATTTTTATCGAGTGAAGCAATAAGATCTCCACCAATATATGAAACTTTTGGGTGATGCATAAATTTATATTTTGGATTTTTTTTGATAATTTCGTATGAATTTCCTATCCAAGCATGCAGTATTACAATATTTTCATCTTTATAAAAATTTGCAATATCATTACTTAAAATAACATCAACATTTGTAAATATTTTTTTAAACCGCAACACAGCTTCTTCAAACGTAACTTGCTCACCTAATTTAGCAATCAACTTCATTGGTTCTATAGGATTATCTAAAATAATAATTTTTTTATTTTTTAACTTTTGAAAAATAACTTCTAAAGGTAACTCAGGACCAATTGTTAATTTTTCTGAATTATACAAAAAACCAGCGGCCTCAATGGCAAAAATACCTACATTTTTTGGTAAATTTTTAGCAAAACCTGAATTAGATACACCTTCAGCATATTTTTTTCGAATATCCGAGATATCAGTTCCTTTATTTGCAACTTTTTGCGCGACTAAATTATAAGTGCTTTGGGGAAATATAACTATTGAATATTCCTGTTCGTGAAATCTTTTTAAAAATTCATCAATAGAATAAAATTCATCGTAAGATATTTTTGCTCCACATCGTTGCTCTAATTCAGAAACAATTACGGAATTAAAATACCCCCACCAGGATAATATATTTACTGCAAAAGCATTTTTCTGATATGTTGTTAAAGTTAAACTCATTAGAACTACTTTTATTAAAAAAGTGAAAAAAACTTGCATAAAAGATCAATTTTTACTTAACAAATCTAATTTTGTTCTTTCCCATAGTTTTATAATTTTTAAATATTCTTCCTCAGTAGGCCTAGTCGTCCACTGTAAATTTTGAAGCGTATTTTTAAAAAAATAGTTGTTTACTTCTAAATACAAGTCACTCGCAATATTTTTATTTTTTGTTAATATCCCATAGGGAGAAAGACGAAAATCATTAGAAACTATTTTTGTATTGATCTCTTTCCCAGCCAATGCTTTTACTACACACTCTGTTTCTGTTTTTGTATTCAATGCGGCAATAAGATCTGCACCTAAATTTGAAATAGCTGGGTGATGAATAAACTTTAATTTAGGATTGTTTTTAATTTGGGCATAAGCGTTTCCTAGCCAAGCTTGTGCTAATACAATATCTTTATCATTGCTAAAATTAGCCAAATCATTAGAAACAATAATTTCCACATCTGCAAAAAGATCTTGAAACTTAGCATTAATATTGCTTGGAAACTGATAATTAGGAGAAATAAATTTCATTGGCTCAATAGGATTATCAATCACTATTACTTTTTTTCCTTTTGCTTTCCTAAAAATTTCCTGCAAAGAGTCTGTTGGTGAAATACTAATTTTATCTGCATTATATAAAAATCCAGCGGCTTCTATGGCAAAAATAGCAACATTTTTAGGTAAATTTTGATTGAAAATAGACTGAGAAATTAAAGGGTGTTGTGTTTTTTTTATCTCTTCTAAACTGACTCCTTTATTGTTTGCTTTTTTTGCTATAAAGTTATAACCTGTTTGAGCAAAAATTGCGATAGAATATGATTGTTCATTCATTCTTTTTATAAATTCATGCGTTGTGTAATATTCATCATATGATACCTTGGTCTTACATTTATCTTCTAAAAAACTAACCAATTCTTTATTAAAATAACCCCACCAAGCTATGATATTGACAGAAGCTTTAGAGGTATTAGGCAAACCCAAAGACATTACTACACCTATATTATAAATGAGACTTAAAATTTTTATAAACATTGATAATCCGTTAAAATAAAAGTAAATGAGGTCATACCTCACTTAAAAAGCTTTTATTGCAAGGTTTAGCAAACAATTTATAGATTATTAAATATTTTAGATTACCTTTAATATATTTTTTTTCAAAAGAAAACCAATAAGTGGATAGAGCTTATTTTCTTAGTTTGATGAATGAATTGGAATATGAAGAAACACTGTTGTTCCAACATTTTCTTCTGATTGAATAAACAATTTTCCTCCCCATTTTTCAATTGTTAATTTTGCATAATACAACCCTAAACCAAAGCCAGCATGAGTAAATTGTTCTTTTCCAATACTTACACCAAAGTTGCCAATTTTTTTTAAATCTTCTACTCTAATTCCTTTCCCTTGATCCTTAATTTCAATGACATTAAAATTTTCTTCACTTTTGGTAAGATTTATAAAAATTTGAGCATTTTTATTCTGTGAAGCTTCATAAGCATTGTTTATTATATTTGATAAAATTCTTGTTAATTCAATCGGGCACATTTTTGCTGAAGAAAGATTTTCAATTTGAACTGAAAAATTTATTTTTAAATCTTTGTAAATTTTTTCAGTCTTTTCAAAAATAATATCTTCAATTACTTTTTTGGTATTGCAAAAATATTGTTTTGTTATTGTACTGCTTTTGTTAAGGTTCACTGAAATTAGTTCATCTATTATACTTGAAATTCTTTCTATCTGGTTTGCAATTATTTGGGCTTGTGATTGATCGAGTTCTTTTTCAATCTCTTTGAATAATATTCTAAGAATAGTAATTGGCCCCCTAATATCATGGGATAATTTAGAAGAAAGCAAATATTTCACTTTCTCAATTTCGTATTTATTTATTTCTCTTTCTTGCAATATATTAACTTGACAGAGATTTTTTAATTTTTCATTTGCAATGTAATATTCATTCACTATCTCTTCAATTTCAATTAATAAAGGATTTATTTTATTCTGTGTATTACTAGTATAAGTATTAAAATACACTTTTTTTAACGTTTTTGTAAGAAAATTTGAAAACTTTAATGAAATTATATTTAAACTAAAAAATATAAAATAAAAGATTAGTAATTCACGAGAAATTTTAAATATATTTACTTTCCCTAAATCAATTGAGAATAGAAAAAATATATAAATAACCAATGCTGTTAAAACTCCAGAAATTGGCAATAAACACCTTAAACTAAAAAAAGTCGAAAATTGTTCTTTTCTGAAATCTAGTAAATCTTTAACTTTAAAAAAATTTATCGCAATTAAAAAAATTCCTAAACTCCAAGTATATTCATAATAAGTTTGTGGCCCATTTTGATTAAATACTTGTTCGTATCTTATGACTAAATCTCCAAAAGCCATCAGTAATATTCCTGCTAAAAAAATCAAGTGATTTAGTTTTTTAACAAGAAATGAAAGTGAAAGACTTATTGCAACTATTGCAATTTCAATAATAGAAAAAATTGCGCAAAGAATCTGCACTGCTTTATCTGCAGAACTTGAGCTTAAATAAGGAATTAAAACATAATTCAATGAAATAAATCCAAATATTATTGCAAAAATTATTGTAAGCGAATGAATGTAATAACTTTTAATTTTTGCATACATTTTTTTAAGCAGAATGTATAGAATAGCTAAAAATGATATATCGTACATCAAAATAGATAACTTGAATGTTAGTAAACTTTCTTTTTCAGGAAATACTATAGTTATCATATAGATAAAGTCAGCTATCAGCAAAGCTGTGATAAAAAAGATAGTGATAATATAAATACTTGAAGTTTTTCTATCGTCTTTGTAATATTTTTTATACAAAATTAAGACCATTATTATTAATATTGTAAGCTCACTGATAGCTTCATGTATTCCAAATACAATATTTGATGGGGGATTAAAGACTTTAATTATGGCAAAAGGGATAATGCAATAAATAAAAAAGAAAACGAATTTGCTATTATTAATTATATTTTTCATATAAATTCTTTTCTAAATCCAAATTTTTTAAAAATAATTTCTTTATAATTCAAGTACCAAAATTTTAAAGTATGTGTTTTTTCTTTAATTGAATTATCATTTTCAACTGAATCATAAGATACTTCAATATTAATATTAGGATCAGAAAAACCTGATTTTAAAAAAACTCTCTTAAATTTTTCATCTTTATTTTTCAAAGTTTGATCTACATTTTTATTTTCATTCGAACAATTTTCTTGACAAAATACTACTCCTTCAAAGTGATAATCTAAGGAAAAATGTACTAACTTTTTAAATAGTTTTGCCCCATAAATCTCTCCCGCTGAAGATGATCTTACGATTACTTCTCCAATATAAAATAATTTTTGAGGTTCAAACCCTTGCATTCTAAATTTATCTGCCACATTCCCAAAAGAACTGGCAAGATTTGCAAACGATCCTCCTGCAGCAAATCCAAGAATCTGATTTTCTTTCTGTATTGTAATAAAAACCGAATTTGGATCATCTAAATAATTTTGTAGGTAACATAGCTCATATTCAAAACTACCTGCATAAAGATAAGGAAAATCTCGAAAATAAATTATTCTTAAAGCTGCAAAGTAATGCAGCATTTTCTTTTTTTCTTCATACCGATAATGATAGACATATTTATATTCTGGCATACAAGACTCTTTATATTTAATAACTAAAATAAGTCATTTTAAACAGACTCTTCCAAAGAATAACAAAATATCATATTTTATTAATAAGCAAGAATATTAATATATAAATTTTAAATTTATTATAATTACATATATTTATATTTTTTAATGGTTATCTAATTATAAAACAGTAATTTTTTTAACATACTTTTTAGATTTAAATAATTAATAATTTTTATTAATTTAATTTTTTAGCCAAAATAAATTCAACATTATTGTTGATATAAATTACAAGTAACATTTTTTTACAGTTACTTAAGTAATTGCTTAGAATATTTTATTTAGAGATTAAATTCATAAAATAGATTGATTAAAAACAAAATTCAATGTAGTATAAAAAACAAAACAAGGAATAAAAAAATGAAAAAATACATAACATATATAAAGAAGTCATTTACTATAATTTTTATACTTTCAGCAGCAGCGCATGCTCAAAGCTCTGAAGAAAGAGAATCTGCTAAAACAAATATTTTCTGTTCAACTCAAGATGGAAAATGGGAGTGGCTTAAAGAAAATGGAAATTTAATAGAAATTTCTGGCAAATGGGTATCATACTACAAAGATTATGATGGTAGATATTTATTTCTAAAATATTTTGAAGTAGATGAAGGAGCGGAAAAAATATCACAATTACGTAACCAATGTATTGCAAAGTTTGGAAATAATTATTCCTTTGCACAACCTGCTGACAGTAGATTTGACCGGTGGTATCTTTTAGGAACAAAAAATGGGGTCGCAGCACCAGGGCATTTTTATATGAAATATGCATGCAAGTATTGCTTTTATCGGAGTACAGGTAATTTTGAAAGAAATCATTTAGCGTTTAATAATATAGATTTAAAAGAATTCATTGAAAAATATTTCGATAAATATTATTGATTCATTTTCTTTTCTTCTTCTATAGTTTCAAACTCTAAATTAATGACGCTATCTAACCTATTAATATCTTCATTTTTTGTAATATTTTTCTCTAATATTTCAAAAGTAATACCAAAATTTTCAAAACAATTATTTAGCAATTCTCCATTTTTTGCATATATTGAACTATTGCCAGAAAATGTAAGGCCACCATGACTTCCAATAAAATTGGATACTACAACATAACAATCAAATTCTTTTGCCAATAAAGCAAAATGATTTAAGTCGAAACTATAATATCCTCCTTTTATAAAAGCACCTAAAATAAGATAGGCATCTATTTGCAAAAATTTCAATTTTGTCGTTATATCCATTGAATAACAATCATAACTAATGGCAACTCCAAAATACCAATCATGAATTTTAAATACACAGTTTTTTTCACCAAATTTAAAAATTTCCTTTTCTTCAGCATCTAAAAGCTGCTTATCATAAATATGAATAAGTTCACCAAACTCATTTATGATTAAAGCACTATTATATAGTTCTGAACCTTTGCGAATACAGCAACCAACTATTGCTGCAATTTTAAAATTTCTGCAGGCATTAAATAAAAAATTTAAGCCATTTCCATCTTCAGTAAATACTCCTCTTCCTTCATCAATTAATTTCAAATCATAACCACATATTGCCAATTCAGGGAAAAGTACTAACTGGACACTTCTATGAGAAGATTCTTCTAATATAGTACAAATTTTTTTGATATTGTAACCTAAATTTCCTGCTAATGGTGCGAATTGTGCCGTAGCAATATTAATTTTACTTTTCATTTTTATTAGTTCCAATTTAACTACTAAAACCAAAAATTAAAAATCCAAGTCCAACTAATCCAAATCCAATACTTAAGTACCAAAACCTTTTTCTTTTAATAAGTATTGCAAATGCAGTCATTCCAATTGCTACTTGAAATAATGTTACACTTCTAGAGAATGATATATGCTTCAATAAATGTTGTTCCGATAAAACTTCTTTTTCTTTTGCAATTTGTGATATTTCTTTTATTTCGTTTTTATATGATTCTATTTTATTTAAAATCTTCTCATCGCTAAAATGAGGATTAATCGCTTTTAAAATTTCTAATTTTGTTTCTGCTACATTCATTTTAATGCTTTTAGCTTGATAGTATGACCATTGATCTGATGACTTCATTTGCTCAACAATTGATTCATTTGAATGATAACCAGCTAGAAGCGATGCGGTAGCAGCAAATATTGCATAAATGGCAGATGTTATTGCATAAGTCATTATCTGCTTTTCATTTGATTTATGCATAGCTTCGTGCCTGATATGTTCTTTTACAGTTTCTGTATGATCTTCTGGAGACTCCATAAATTATCCTATCTAAGTTTTTTTATAGTATACCTTATTTTTCATAGTATTTAAATTTTTTTAGATAGAACTTTTAGATATTTCTTGCCAAAGCTTGTTTGCAATTTTTTTATTATTTGCATAAAACTTTTTACTAAATATCAAATAGTATTTTTTGTTATTAAAGGATCAGATATTTTTTTATAGTACTTTTAAGTAACTATCATTAAATATCTTAAAATATATTAAACTAATTATATTCACTATATTTTTCATAAATTTTTTTCATTTTATTTTCATTTATATTTATTTTTTTTATATTTTCCCATATTCTATCAATATCTTGTTTAGGAATTTTAGATTCTTTTGAAAATGGGATGAAGTACGATTTCATTACATAAGGAATCTGACTTATTTTTATTTTATTTTTTAAATTTTTTATCTTATTTATTTTATTTTGAAAAGCAATATATGCTACCACAGACCCAATTTTATCTCGAAGCATTTTTTGAACATTAACAACATCACTTTTACCAATATCTAAATTGTCTTTATATATATCTTCAAGTTCTTTAACAACAGAATAACCTCTAGAAACCCTAACAGGAATTGGTAAAGTTTTTTTATTCCCATCAAATTCATACTTTTCATTTATTGATGTAATTACAATATAACCACCACAGTATAATCTAAATTCTGAACTACACGGTTTTTTTTCATTTTTTCCTGACTGTGGTGGGTAATTCAAAAATTCAGCACGTTCATCGGTATACGAAGCATTTATTGTTCCATCATAAATTCCTTTTCTTGCTGAATCTAAGCACCTAGCCCAAGGCATTATGTCAACTATAAGTTTATATTTATTTTTCAAAAGAGGGTCTTTCATTGCTTCATTAATAATATCGATTTCAATTCCTTTTAACGTACCTTCACTTACTATTATAAATGGAACCTGTTCATTTTCATCAGCACAAATTTTAACTATTTCGCCATAAGAAAAATTTGAAAAAACTAAAAGAAAATTTAAAACACTAAATTTGATTGCATGTATAATATTTTTACTTTTCATAAATTTGTATACTTCTTAAAAATTGAATTTAGTATTTTTTTATTTTCATTTACAATTTGTAGATTTTTCCAAATAGATTTCCTTATTTTTTGATCTAAGATTGAATTTTTTGAAAATCCTATATAATAAGATTTTTTTGTGTAACTCTTTTTATGAACTTTTATTAATTTCAAAAGATCAATATTATCTTCAAATTTTACATAATAAAATTTATCCGCATAAGAAGTGTAAGCTATTACTGAACCTGACTTGTCTCGCAACATTTTTTTTATATTTACACTATCACTTTTCCCAATCTCCAAGTTTTCTTTTAATACTGTTTCTAACTCTGTATTAATAGAGTATCCTCTTGCAATTCTTACAGGGTATGGAAGTTCAGTTACTTTCCCAGAATATTGAGGTTTAAAAGACTTTAATGTAATTACCAAATATCCTCCGCAGTAAAACTTAAATTTTGACCCACAAGGTTGTTTTTCCATTTCTCCTGAGTCATCTGGAAACTGAATATATTGCTCTCTTTCAGAATTATAAGATATATTTAGCACAGCATCTACTTGTCCTTTTTTAACCATATCTAAACAACGATTCCAAGGCATTGGTTGAATTTTGAAAGAATAAATTTGCAATTCTTTTGAAAAAATAAAAGCCTGGTTAATTATATCTATCAATATTCCAGTAGGATTTTCTTGATTAGCAATTAAAAAAGGTTGATCATCATTATCATCTGAACAAATTCGAATTTCTTTTTCTAGCGAAAAAATATTAGCAGTATTAAATGCAAAAAAAAACAATATTAAAATTTTAAAAATTTTAATGATAGAAGCCATATCTAACCTTACATCATAGTATTGTAATTCTATGTTATCTTCTAAATTTTATCTAATTTATAGATGTCTAAATTTTGATATGCTAAAAAATAGTGTTTGGGGAAAATTGAATATTACTTCTATCTCCCCATTTTCTTATAAGATTCATTGCTAATTCACTAACTTCATGATTTGAACTCTGCGCTAGTCGAAGAATAATATTAGGAAATATAGGATCAATAGAACCATCAATCACTTCTAAAGCATATATCTGTTCAACTTCATTTTCAGAATTTAAATAACTTAGCAGTCTTTCTTGATTCCAGTTTTTAGGAAAATTTGCTACCAGATCTGCTAATTGATGACAATTTTTTGTACATTCACCTTCAGCAAAAAAAACCCTTTCAATTTTCTCTAATAATTTATCATCATATTTAGAAGGAATAAGAACTTTAGAGTTCATAGAAAAACTATCATTGCTACCTTGTGACCAATCTACTAAATAATTACTCCCTAAAAATGCCTTACTTTCCAATAAATTTTCTGCTAAATTAACTTGTAGATTGTGAATAGGAATACTTAAAGCTAATTCAAATATTTTCAATTTATTATAAGTAGCAAGGCTTATTATAAGAAAAGAGGTTAATATTGGAACAAAGACAAATTTTATTTTTGAAACTCGTTTTTCTGATAGATAGTAATAACTCATAGACAAAGCAAAAATTGTTACCATTAATTCATAAAAAGTTATAAAGGAAAACAAATAGCAAATAATATATAAAAAAATGACCCAACTTAAAAATCCTGACAATGATAAAGCTAAAATTGAGCTTAACGTAAAAATTGAAGATATTCTTAATCCGTCAGCAACACCATTAATGAACTCATAGTCGTCATTTTTTTTAAAAACAGTTAATAAAAATATTATTAAAAAACTAAAACAAAACGGAATAAAAACTTTTACTAAGAATTTTAAACGAAATTTTATAGGTAAAGAATCAAAAAAATACCAAGTTTTTTCTTTTTTGGGTGCGATATTCCATTCATAAAAAAAGAGTAATAAAAATAAGAAAGGAAGAAAATTCCAAATTCCGCCATAAATTATTCCAATACCTGTTCCTAAGAAACAGATTAAAATAAATGCCCAGTATTGTTTGAATAAGAACTTTGTAATGGAGCTCATTTTTTTGCCCCTTCCTTCTCATAGATTCTAATAATTTCCTCAAAGGAAGTTTTATGTTTTTCTTTAACTGTATCTAAGGAATCTTGCAAAATTACTTCACCCATTTGCAATAGAATTATGCTAGTTGCATAACGCTCAATATCTTCTATCATATTTGTTGCGACAACTACTTGAGCTCCCGTATTAAATGAGTATTTATCAAGATTTTTAAAAATTGCTCTTCTTGAATCATTATCAAGATCATTTGTTACTTCATCTAATAAAATAATTTTAGGCGTTCTAGGTAAACAAAGTAATAATCTTAATCTAACTTGTTCACCTCTCGACATCCTCTCAATTTTTTTATCTAAAGGAACTATAAGATCTTTCAAAAGTTCTGCTTCAATATCATGATTCCAAACGGAAGATAATTTTTTTATTAAATTGAGATGATCATTTGCTGTCAAAGATTTATAAAGCTCAATCCCCCATGAAAGTAAATGGATATCAGATTTTATAGCTTCATAATTAGTAAAAGTATTTTTGCCTTCATATAATATGCTTCCAGAACTTGGTTGATCTAAACCTGCAACTAGTTTGAGTAGTGAAGACTTTCCAGCTCCATTATGCCCAACAAGTGCAGTTATACCTGGGGAATTGATGTAAAGTGCTGGAATATTAAGCCTTTTAACTCCATTTCTGCTATATAGGAGTAAATTTTGAACATCAATCATTGTTTTGATTCACCTCAACCCAACATTCTTCAATTAATATGCCAAATCTTTCTTTATCAATACTTAATTCTTTTGCATGATTAACTACATTGACGAGACCTGTTTTTATCAACTCCAATTTTTGTTCTATTGATAAAGAAACAATATTTTCAGAGACAAAAGCTCCAACCCCTCTTCGAATTACGATAAACTTTTCAACTTCTAAAATTTTTAATGCCTTTTGAATAGTAAGAGAATTTACTTCTATCATTTCAGAGATTTCACGTACAGATGGAAGTGGAGTACCTGCAAGTAAAGAGCCTGATAATATTTGATTTCGCATTTGTTCAACGATCTGTGCATACAGGGGAGTTGAAGAATGCGGGTTTACTTGAAGCCTCATTAGTAGGCAAACTCCTCTTAAGTGATATACATCTCTATATAAGTAGATCACATCGGTTCAAAAATCAAGATTATTAAGAAAGAGGAATACGAAAAATAGATGAATTATGTATTATTGTGTATTTTATAAAATTTGTAAATTCATGTTGCTCGAAATAAGCACTTCCATAAGGATAATTAATCGTTAACAATATCTAATAGAATTTTTTCCAAAGGTAAGTTTTCTAAATCATCAAAGGTTTTAGTATCACAAATATCATATTTAGCGCCAACTGATAATAAATCATCATCTAATTTTTTTAAAAACTCTGTAGCTTGTTTATCATTCCCAACTTGAATAAAAGAAACACCTAATTCATTATCGCTTTCTAATTTTTTGGATACATTTACAATTAAATTTGCAAGTGCTTTTTGTCCTTGAATTCCTTCAGAAGGCTCGCCATCAGTAATTACTATTATAGATGTTGGTAATTCAGAATGCACAAAATGTTGATTAAAAACTTCAGTCAAAACTGGGATAAAGTCAGTCCCACCCATTGGGGCATAGTCTGAAAAAATGGAATTAATATTATCAGGTGTTATATTTAAAAATTTTTGAAAAGATCGATTAAAAAGATAAATATCTATACCGTTTTTATCAAGTTCATAACATTTTTTTGCTAGAGCACTAACTGATTCTTTTACATAATCCCATTTACTAGCTAATATTTTAGAACTCACTGAATCAGACATTGATCCTGATCTATCAATAACTAATACATAATTTCTTTGACCTAAATCCTTTTTTTCCATTTAAATACTCCTTATTTAAATAAATGATCAACAGTTTTTTGGGATTGCTTTTTATCCTCTGTTCCAGAACCAAAAAACAAATTTTCAAATGCTAAATTTTCATTCATTTTATCAATATGTTGTTTTTCTTTTCCACATTTTAATAGGCTTTCATTAAAATCATCATTTTTTTCTAAAATATTTTCGGATTTATAAATAGCTAATGAAGTCAAAAATTTTTGATATTCTACTGTTTTCAATCTATCAAACTCATTGCTTATCAAATTAATTTTCTCAAATATTTCAGTTTTAGATATTTCATGAGAATAAGATTGTTTAAAACTATCAAACTCAAGTTGAACACTATTATTTTTTTCAACAAGGATTTGCAATACATCATTATATTCAATAATTTGTTTCTCAATTGTTTGAATTTCATTTTGCAGTTTTTCTAATTCCATAGAATGTTTTATATATTCATTTTTTAAAATATTAGAAGAATTTTTATTATAATTAAACAATAACTCATCCATAATTTTTTGAATATTTTTAGCTTTTCTTTGAATATTTTCCTTATTAAAATTTAATTCTTCTCTTTTTTTATAAATTTCTTGAATATTATTTTCAATTAATTTCAAAATATAGTTCCATTCTTTAGAAATTTTTTCCATATCATTCTTAAAATTATTAATTTGATTTGTATTACTCTTTTTTATCCACTCTGTTTCAGAAAGAGTATCATTTTTTTGAATACTTTTTTTGTTACTTTTTTCGTTACTTTTCAAGAACAATCTTAAAAAAAAGATAAAAAGAATAATCAAAAGTAAGAGTAAAAAAGCAAATTTCAGGTTACAAACTCCAAATAAAGAAAATAACAATACATGTGGACATATTTATACTTTTTTTACAAAGAATGGTCAAATAAACATAACGATTTAAGTTTAAAAATTTTTAGATAATAATCCAACAATTTATAAAAAAATATTAGTCATTTTCAATAAATTCATAGACTCTATCGTCAATCCAATACTTTGGGAGAAAAGGGATCCGGCCTTCAACAAATCCCAAATGTCCACCTTGCGTTGTAATTTCAAGTTTTACAGAATTATTTATTTCATTTTTTTGAGGAATATTTTCTTGCGAAAGAAAGGGATCATCTAATGCATGTACTATCAAAGTTTCTACCGTGATTTTTTTGATAAATTGTCGAGAACTTGATTTTTCATAGTAGTCATAAACATCTTTAAATCCATTTATTTTAGCAGTGATTAGATTATCAAATTCCCAAAAATTATTTATATCTTTTTCTTTATATATAAAATTATTTTCTAATAATATTGATTTTTTTCTTTTTAAACTCTGTTTTAAACATCTTAATAACCACCATTCATATATTTTAGAAAAACCTTTTCCTAAAGCAGCAGCTGAACCTGCTAATTCAAATGGAACAGAAACAGCGATGGCTTTTGAAATAGAATTTGCTAAATCACTTTCAGCAAGCCATTTTAATAATACATTAGCTCCCAAAGAGTATCCTACAATATATAATTTTTGTTCAGCTGTTAATTTAGCCATTATTTTTTTTACAACTGTATTTAAATCACTTGTTTCTCCTGCATGATAAGACTTTAGTTTGATATTTACTTGACCATCACAGCCTCTAAAATTTAGGCAAGCAGCATTATAATTTTTACTTACTGCTTTTTTCATCATTCTTTGAATGTAGGGTGATTTCGATGAACCTTCTAATCCATGCAAAAAGAGAATAATAGGCTTTTTTGGATTATAATTTGGAATCCAATCTAGACTCAAAAAATCTCCATCTTCTAACTCTACTTTTTCTCGTATTAATCTTATTTTTTTACCGCCAGAAAAAAATACAGGATATAGTGTTTGCAAATGTCTATTTTTTAACCACCAAGCGACTTTAAATTTTGGTGCATTCATAATTTTCTTATTCATTCAAAAACTCTCCTAAGAAAAATCTAAGTGAATCGTTGATTATGAAAAAGAATATAAATAAAATTTTTGGTTTTTGGAAAGAAAGGAAACAGTCTTATTAAATTAGTTTGCAACTTGCGAACGCCATACTTGGTCTACAAAATAATATTTTCTTGCTTTTTCATATCCACCATTTTCTTTCCATTGTTTTAGGAAAGAATTAAATTTATTGATTAATATGAGATCATCTTTTTTAGCAGCAATAGAAAAACTTTCAGCTACTACTTTAGTTGGTAGAATAATAAATTTATTTTTATTTCCCTTATCCATTAAATCAACATAAGTTGTATCTGAAACAAAAGCATTAGCACGTCCCTGCATAACTGCTAAAACTAAATCAGCATCTTGATCAAATTTTAAAATTTGTGCTTTTTTTAAGGTTTTAGATAAATAAATATCACTAGTATAACCAGTTTTTACTGCTATTTTTATCCCAGCTTTATCTAAAGAATTAAGATCTTTAAATTCATTCTTATTTTTTTCATTATTTTTAATAGCAATACTTAATCCACTAGTAAAAGTAGAATCACTAAACAGAACCATTGCTTTACGTTCAGTAGTAACTGTCATACCTGCAGCTATAAGATCGCATTTTGCAGAAATAAGTGCCGGTATAATGCCATCAAAACTAATTTGAATCATTTTAAGTTCTACTGAAAGAGTTTTAGCAAATTCTTTCATCATATCAACATCAAAACCTATCCAATCCCCTTTTTGAGTTTTCATTTCAAATGGAAGGAATCCTGCATCGGAACAAACTTTTAAAACTTTTTCTGTTTTGATCTTTTGTAAACTTACATCTTCTTTTTTATTTTCATCAGAATTTGCAGCAAAAGCATTGAAATGAAATGAGGGAATTGTTGAGATTAGAAAAAAAGCGTGCAGAAACAACTTTCTAAAACTTGCGTTCATTTTGAATCCCCTTAGTCAGAAGCTATTGCCAAAATGCCTTAAAACAAAAATGATTTTGTAGTGATAGTCTATCAACAAACGAAAACTTAATACATAAGCTTAGAATTGAGGTCAAGTGAAACCTGCCAATAGATTAAACATAATGATATTTTTGAAAAAATTATCTAATTATTCATCACTATTTTCTATATCATTAAGACTTTCGTCAGAATCTACACCAGATGGAGTTGTATCTTTAACTTGACCCTCTATCTGACTATTATCTTTAAATTTATCTGTACTATCAATTTTTATCTGCTCTTCTTCAGAAGAATTTTGTGCATTCTTATTTTCAGTTGCCTCTGGAGGAGGTACTGGCTCAAATTGCTGTGGTAAATTCTCTTTTTTGTATGAAAAACCTAAATTCATTTGTTTGATATCAATTTTTTCTTTTCTTGAAGCAATATGCATTTCAATAATATTATTTGAAATTTGTCTGTATCTATGTATAAAAAATTGAGTTAATTTTTTCTTTTCTAAACTTTGATTCCATTTTTTTGGAGATGGTAAAATTGCTATTAATGCAACACATTGAGATGGAGATAATTTTTTTGCATCAATTTTAAAATATCTTTGTGCTGCATTTTCTAATCCATATGTATTTGGTCCAAATTCTACTATATTAAGATACCATTCAATTTGTTTATCTTTTGCTATTGTTGCATCTAACAAAATAGCTCCAATTAATTCTCTTGTTTTTCTTATATAACTTCTATCTCTTGAAAGAAATGCATTTTTAACTAATTGTTGAGTAATTGTTGACCCACCCCTTTTTTGTTTAGTTGCTTTACTTTTATCTTTTACAATTTTTTGAATACTTTCAATATCTATTCCATTATGTTGATAAAATTTCCCATCTTCAGAGGCAATCAAAGCTGCTTTACAAGCATTTGGAATTTCTTTTTTATTTACCCATGTTTTTGAAAAAATACCGATAACTGGACCTGTAATTCGAAAAAATCTAGTTAGTCCATCTTCTTTATAAGGAAAATAAATAAGAAATCCTAAATGTAAAACAAAAACCCAAGGAATAAACCAAACAAAAAAGAAGAATATGACTACTAGAGGTAACTGTAAAACCCAAAAATAAAAAGAAAAAATTCTCATAGTTATCCTTGCTAAAAACAAAGAATGATTGCATGATAGCCTTGCGAAATAACAATAACTACTTAAAAATAAAAGGAAGTTTTTATGTTACTGCCACAATTAAAACCACTTCATATTACAAATAACTCACAGCCTAATAATCAAACTCCAGATCTTGCAATTATTATAATTGACGAACAAGATATAGAAAAGGGACAAATAAAGTCCAAAAATATTTTATCACTGGATAATGAAATGAATGGTACCATTTCAAATTTAATTGGGTTAGGTGATTTTGAAGGCAAATGGCTACAAACATCTACTTCACTTGTTTTGAATCAAAAATCAGCAAAAAGAGTATTACTAGTTGGTGCAGGTAATAAATTAAATTATATGCCTGCAAGATCTAGACAAATAGGAATCAAATGTGCTGAAATCTCTTTGTCTTTAAAAGCGAACACAATTTTTTTTCATTGTTCATCACAGCTGTGTAATACAAAAGAATTAATAGCCCAATGCCAAATTGGATTTAATATGGGAATGTATAAATACCCAAATTCTAATATGAAAGAAGAAACTAAATTAGAGCTTGAAAAACCAATTCATTTAAATTTTATCAACACAGTTCAAAACTTTGAGAAATCCTTAGACGAAACAAAACATCTTGAGGACTCCATAAATTTTTGTCGTCTTTTACAAGACTCCCCTCCAAATGTTGCAACACCTAAATTTGTAGCACATCAAGCACTAGAGCAGGCTAAAAAACTTGGATTGAAAGTTGATATTTGGGGTGCAGAAAAACTTCGCGAAAAAGGTTTTAATGCAATGCTTGCTGTATCAAGCGGAAGTGCAAATGAACCACAGTTTGTTGTAATTGAGTATTCTCCAGAAAAATATAATAAATCTATAGCGTTCGTTGGTAAAGGGCTAACAATGGATACCGGCGGTTATTCTGTAAAGACACCATCCACTAGCCAAGAAGGGATGAAATATGACATGTCAGGAGCCGCTGTTACGTTAAGCTCTATTTTAGCAATTGCTAAATTAAAACTTCCAGTTAAAGTTTATGCAATAGCTGCTTTGTGTGAAAACATGATCGATGCCCATTCCTATAGAGTTGGCGATGTCATTACTTCACTTTCTGGTAAAACAATAGAAATCTTAAATACAGATGCAGAGGGCAGAGTCGTTCTTAGCGATGCATTATATTTTGCAGCTAAAGAGCTAAAACCAGACTATATCGTTGAATTTTCAACTTTGACTGGCGCTATGATCACAACATTTGGACATGTTGGAGCCGGTGTTTTCGCATTTCATCCTGAACTTGAAAAAATTATTATGACTGCTGCCGATTCTACTGGCGAAAGAGCTTATCCACTCCCAATTTGGGATGAAATTATAGATGATATTAAAGGTTCAATTTCTGATATCATAAACATTGGGAATACTAGGGGCTCAGCTGGTAGTATGGTTGGTGCTGCTTTTTTAAATGAATTTACTAATAATATTCCTTTTGCGCACATAGATATTGCTGGAGTTGCTAATGACAACCACTCAATTGGCTATATTCGGAAACAGAGCTCAGGCTACGGAGTTCAATTAGTAACAGAAATTGCTCGAATACTAGCAAAATAATTTAACTTGTAGTTCAAAAACAGATTCTATTAAAATTACATATCCATCCTAATAAAAAAACCCCTGCCTGAAGAATGTATTCCCAAGGCAGGGGTTTTCTGTTTTTGAGAAAAATTTCTCTTAACGTTTTGAGAATTGGAAACGTGCACGCGCAGAACGTAAACCATATTTCTTACGCTCTTTGATACGGTCATCGCGAGTGATAAGACTTGCAGGTTTAAGAATTGAACGGAACTCTGGATTTAAGTTTAAAAGAGCATTTGTAATGCCATGGCGAATTGCCCCAGCTTGCCCAGATAACCCACCGCCAATAACTCTTACATTGATATCTACTTTACCTAAAGTCTGAGTTAAGTTTAAAGGTTGTTCAACTACCATACGAGAAGTTGGACGTTTAAAGTAGTCTTCAAGAGAACGGTGATTGATTGTAATGGTACCTTTACCATCTTTAACCAAATAAACACGAGCGATAGATGTCTTACGTTTACCTACGCCAGATATATATTTAACTGCCATTTTAGGCTCCCTCATTTTAATCGCTTATTAGTTTTTAAGTGTACGTTCAGGTAATGCTTGCGGATTTTGAGCCGCATGTGGATGCTCTTTGCCAACATATACTTTAAGATGGCGGTAGCATTCACTGCCCAAACGATTATGTGGAAGCATTCCCTTCACAGCAAGCTCTAATAAACGCTCAGGATTAGTAGCACGTATTTCAGCAGCATTCTGAGTTTTAATACCACCAAAAAAGCCTGTATGACGGTGATAGAGCTTAGTAAGTTCTTTATTTGATGATAAAACAACTTTTTCAGCATTTATAACAATAACATTGTCACCCATATCCATGTGAGGTGTAAATGTTGGTTTATGCTTTCCACGCAAAACATAAGCGATTTGGCTTGCTAAACGTCCTAGGGTTTTGCCTTCAGCATCAACGATATACCATTTCTTCTGAATTTCAGAAGCTTTGGCAGAGTATGTAGTATTCATTTCTAATCTCCACTAACAATTAAGAATTTAAATAATAAATTCAACTAGTTACATTATTTCTGCGAGTATCTTTATGTTGTTTCACTTATCTGTCTTGGGCGTTATCTCAACGCATACAAATATAAAACAATAATTTCAACCGCTTATGCCACCACACAAAAAGGCGTGGAGTTCCTTCAGAAGCAGTGACACAATTTAGCATTAAGAGTAGAATAGTGCTGTATGATTAATAACTTAACACTAGCAGAACTCTTCGCGCAAAAATTTGCCGCAGATTTTGCTTTATAACGGGAAGATTCATCGTGGTCAACAAAGAAAATTCAAATCAATTCATAAATTTCAATCCATACCAGGAATGTGTACAATTTATCGTTAAAACTTCCTATTGCCTGATTGATGGTGGCGAATCTCAATTTATTGATTTTATACATCTTGAACAACTACTCCAAACGCAGAAAGGGGAAATAAACTTCAAAGATATAGTAAAAGAGTTTGATTTTGCTTTGGGAATTCCCCTAGCAAGACAGTACCTTAGTTTTTTAATGTTTAAAGATTTTTATCAGCTGTATTGCTCATTAGTAAAAGAAGTGAAAAAAATTTTAATTCATAATGCAAAAAAGGGAATCAACAATATCAACCAAATACCCTCATCAACTGTAAAATGTTCAAGGGCATTAATGTTTATAGAACAAATAGAAAAGGATATAAATTTAGATTTTAATTTGGATTATATTTTTTTAGAAATCAATAAAATAATATTTTCAAAAATAGCTCTTAGAAAAGAAGATTTATTTGCGCCGCTCACTTATTGGCAAGAAGATACAATTAATGCTGGATTTTATCTCATATTAAATAAATTAGAAACAGTTGCAAATGCTTATTTCTATTTTTTAAACTTAAAAGATGAAAAATTTCGCTTTAATTTAATCTTATTAAAAGAAAATTTGATGAGTTATACAACTGATGAAACTTATGATAAAAGTATTTTCTTAGCAAAACTTTTAAAAGTAATTATTATAAATCATGAAAAAACTAAACAAGAAATTCAGGCAAATGAAAAGTTTTTTGAAAATCAAGTTTTTATTGACAGATTAGGCTATCAATTATCAAGAAAAAACGAAGACTCTTTGAATATTAAAACTCTACAAAAGAAAATGTTTGAACAAAACAGTAACAAAGTTTCATTCAATGATTTAATAGATGAAGAAATTCACAATTTAAATCAATCAATAAGTAAAGAAAATATTACAAGAGCAAGACTAGAAATGCGATTAAATGATACAGAATATCCTTTAAGTGTTGCTTATCGCGAATATGTCAAGTCAACTCTTCAGTTTCTTGAAGAGTAGAAGTATCATCAAAAAACTTTAACCCCTTAGAAATTTCCACATCTGCAAACATTGTTGCTTGGAAAACATTTACGTGATTGGCTTTACATAATTCTAAAAGTGCCATTATTAACACTATTAGTTCATATCTTGAAGAGCATTCAGTGAATAATAATTTTAAAGTTATTGAATCAATTTCAGAAAGTTTCTTTTTAATAAATTCCATTTTTTGTTGAATGGTAATTTTTTGAGCACGAACCACTACTTTTGGCGTAGATTTATTAGAAAACTTTAATAATACTTTTTCAAAAGCAATAATTAAATCAAAAGGATTTCCTTTTATTGGATGTTCAAAAGCAGAAAACTCATCTTCACGTCTTTTATATTCAGCAGTTGGAAAATGATCTTGTGCCACTGAATTTAATTGTTGTAATACTTCTGAGGCCTTCTTATATGCTTCAAATTCAAGTAATTGCTGCACCAAATCTTTTCTAGGATCTTCTTCTGATACTTGTGCTAAATTTTCTGCGTCTGTTTGAGATTTATTTTGCAATACAGGTACTAGTAAATTAGCCTTAATTTCAATCAATTGAGCAGCCATGGCTAAATATTCGCCAGCTGTGAGAAAATCAAGTTCAGGTACTTGCTTCAAAAAGCCTAAATACTGCTCAGTAATCATAACAATTGGAATATTAAAGATGTTTAACTCTTGCGCCTTAATGAGATGCAAAAGGAGATCTAGAGGACCATCAAAACTTTCTAACCGTAGATGCATTTAATTATACCATTTCTTTATATATTTTCATGTTCCTCAAATTGAGATACATGAAGATTGTTGCTAAGGATTAAACCTTTGGCAAAGAAGATGTAAAGTCGTTTAATACATAGTAAATTAAATTTAATGCAAATATCAAATTTGCTCTACTTTTTTGCTAAATAATATAAAGGGAAGGTTTTGCAAAAATACAAATTTCTTTTAATAGGCTTAGGTTTCTTTTGGATTGCGGCTTGGAGTATTTTTGGAAGTATTTTAGCAGTTTTAATTCAACAAATGACTATTAGCCAAATCCCATCTTCTGAATTTATGCAAATACAAAGAGCATTATTAAAATCAGCTCACGCACATATGAATGTTATGGGCTACAGTGCTATACTTCTAGGATTATCACTAAATTTTATTGCACCATATTTTTCCAAGCGTTTAATTAAAAGCAATATTTTAACTTTTCTTTTTTCAATTCCAATCTTTGGAGCTGGCCTTATTTTAGAAGCATTCAATCCAAATGAAATAGGTAAAATATCTTATCCAACAGCAATTTCTGCAATTGGAGGGGGTCTATATATCCTTTCACTATTTCTTTGGTCAGGCTTATTTTTATATAGATTTTTTAAGAAAAATGGAAATTATGAATAAAATTCGGAATTATAATAGAATTGTTTTTTTAACAAGACTAAGTGCCATTGGAGATGTTTTAATTGCAAGCAATAGTGTTTTTTGTTTAATTGAAAATAACTATTATCCAGTATTTATAACTTCTCCGAGCAATAAAGAAATTGCATTAAAAATAAAACACTTGCAAGCATTTATTTGTTTTGAAAAAAACAAAGAAACTTCCTTTTTTTTACACGGCAAAGAAGTTGAAATTAATGAATTTCTTTCATATATTCTTTCTCTTAATACAAAAGATAAGTCATTTTATATCGATTTACAAAATACAAAAAGAAGTAAAAGATTTTTAAAATACTTAAAAAATAAATTACATATTGAAATTGAAAAAAAATATTTCATAAAAAAATATTCTATTTATAGAATATTAATGGTAGTGATTTCCTTTTTTTATTTTAACCAGAAACAAAAATTTTTCTCAAAAAATTTTATGCGAATTAAAGATCTACAGAGAAAACTTCTGCAAAATATAATTTTAAATGATCAAAAAGAATTTAAAGATACATATCATATTTCACCGCTTTTACCTGCAAAAAATTATTTTCCAAAAGAAATGCAATATATTTGCATATTTCCTGGAGCTAGTAGTTTTATCAAAATGTGGCCAAAAGAAAATTTTCGTATCTTAATTGAAAAATTAAAAAAAGAAACTAATTTATATATTATTATTTGCGGATCAAATAATGAACAATTTTTAGGTGAATATCTAGAATACCCAAAGTCAAATAAAGTAATAAATATGGTCAATAAATCAGAATTATGTGAAACCTTAGATATTATTGGAAATGCCAAGTATATAATAACTAATGATTCTTTTGCAGCACATGCAGCAGATAACTTTAATGTACCAAGTACTGTATTTTTTGGATCTACCTCTCCTAAATTTGGCTTTGTTCCATCAAGTAATAATATTCAAATTGAATACTTAAATTTAAATTGTAGTCCATGCAGTCGGCACGGAAAGAACAATGTTTGTAGATTTAAAAATTTAAAATGTTTAAAAGATATTGATCCAATTCGGGTATACAATCAAATTTTATTAAAAACAAATCAATAATTTATAAATATTTCATACAAGTTCCTGATTTTTAATAATGATATATTTTCAATATTTTTGCTAAAATAAAAACAACAAATAATTTATTTTAGAAAATAAAATTGCTTCAAAAGAAAAATATGAGTATCTTTTTTTTAAAGGGGAAGTTTGGTGAAAATCCAACACTGTGCCGCAACGGTGATCATATTATTGAAAGTCCGATTACCTTTAACTATTTTCTCTCGAGCAAGAGGTAAAACATGAATTACTCTGATGAGATTCAAGAAAGAATCCATTTTTCAGAAACAAGAATGATAAAGTGCGTATTTCCTGATACAACTAATCACTATAATACATTATTTGGAGGAACTGCGTTAAATTGGATGGATGAAGTAGCATTTATTACTGCAACTCGTTTTTCCAGAAAAAAAATGGTAACTGTGTCATTAGATAAAACTGATTTTCAAAAACCAATTCCTGCTGGAACTTTTGCAGATATTTATGGTATTGTTACATATGTTGGAACAAAAAGTGTAAAAGTTGAAGTCAAGATATATGTGGAACAAATGTACTCAAATAAACGAGAAGTAGCAGTTAGTGGTATTTTCACAATGGTTGCAATTGATGAAAAAGGAAAAACAACCCAAGTAATTTAGGGTTTCAAATTTTTACAATTTAAATTAAAATTAAGCAGAGAAATTTAATTAATCACTTCTTTGAAGTGAATTTTTTTATAAGAAGAAGGCCATGAATAAAAATTTAAAATATGAATTTTCTTCTGATATTTACAAAAATATTATTGAAGCAAAATACTGTCATGAGAAATTAAATGAAAAAACAAAAAAAATTGAAAAAGAAACTTTTCAAGAAGCAATTGAAAGAGTCGCCCACGAAGTAAACAAATATGACAAAAAATATTATTCAATCATGAAAAGTAAAACAATTGAATATATTTGCAAAAAGGATTTCAGCCCTGCTGGCGGGATATGGCGTGCAGCAGGAAATATCAATCTTAAAATTTCATATGTTAATTGTACAACACAAGAACCTGTAAATGATTCAATTGAAGACATCTTTGGTGAATCTTTAAAAAATTGGAGTAGAATAGCATCATACGGCCAAGGTAATGGAATTGATATTTCTGGTTTAAGACCAAGAGGGGCACAAACCCATAATTGCGCGAAAACAAGCACGGGAGCAGTTAGTTTTCTAACTGTTTACGATTCTGCAATGCAAATTATCGGAGCTGAAAATAGAAGGGGAGCAACAAAACCAGATCTTTGGATTTATCATCCTGATAGTCCAGAGTTTATTTCTTGCAAATCTGATGTAACAAAACTTTCTTCCCAAAATATATCTGTAAAAGTTGATAGTGAGTTTATGCATGCAGTTACTTTAAATAAAAAAATTAATTTATGCTGGGAAAGAAAAGAAGAAAAAATTGTTGTAGGAAAAAGAGTTTTAATAGATTATTCTCCTGGACCAGAATTATCTATTAGAAATTCAGTTTTTGCTAGTGACTTATTTAATCAAATTGCACATCAAGCATGGAAAACAGGTGAACCTGGTATAGAGTTCTGGGATTCAAGCGAATATTGGTCTAATAGTAACTATCACCCAAATAAAAAATTTCATATTGTTTCTACTAATGGATGCTCAGAACAAAAATTAGATCCTTATAATACATGTGTACTATCTTCAATTAATTTTTATAATATGCCTCTCTATAACGAAAATTGGAAAGATTGGTTAATTGAAAGAGTTGAGTTTGGTATTCGATTTTTAGACAATGTTATTATAGCGGAATACAATGAAAATAGATCGCCCCATCCAGTTCAACGTGATAAATTAGTCTCTATGACTAGAATTGGCTTAGGATTCACAGGGCTTTATGATTGGTTTATAAAAAATAAGATAAGATACTGCTCTGATGAAAGTATAAAAATTGTTGCTGATATTATGAGTGTGTTTTCAGAAACTGCTTATAGAACATCAATTAATTTAGGTAAAGAACGTGGAAATTTTACAGAATTTTCTCCAAAGTGGTATTTAAAAAGTCCTTTTATTCAAAGATTAATTAAGTTAACTAATTTGAAAGAAGAGGATTTCAAAACAATGCGGCACGTATGTTGTCTTTCAATAGCTCCCACTGGTACTTTATCAATGGTTGTAAGTGCTGGGGGTAGTGGCTGCGAACCCGCATTTGCTCCTTATCATGAAAGAAAAGAACGTGTTTTAACAGGTGAATATAGATCTCACTTTATTTTTGATAATTGTGTTTTAAATGAATTAAAAAGAAAAAATATTCCTGTAACAAAAGAAAATATTGATGAATTAATAAAAACTGATGAATGGGTTTTTGCAGCATGGGATAAATTACCAGAAAAAAACATTAATTCATTAGATAAAATAAAATTATTAGCCGAAATTTACAAATATATTGATAGTGGTATTTCAGTCACATATAATTTACCAAATACAGCAACTATTGAAGATGTAAAAAATATTTATTTTAATGCTTGGGAAAATAATTTAAAGTCGGTAACAGTTTATAGAGATAAAAGTAGAGAAGGTGTTTTAAATAATATTGAGTTGTCTACAAACATTAAAAAATCTAAATTTGCAACATTTAAAAGACCAGAATTGCTTGATTGCGATATTCACTATATTAAAGTTGCAGCTCAAAATTGGATAGTTCTTATTGGAAAATTTGATAATGTTCCATATGAGGTTTTTTGCGGAATTTATAAGAAAAAAATTATATCACAAGACCATCAAGTAGGAAAAATTTTAAAAAATAAAAAAGGAATTTATTTTTTAAATATAATTGACGAAAATAAAAAATTACAAAAAATTAATATAAAAGAAAATTTTGAAAATAATGGATGTGAAAACGCCATAACACGCCTAGTGTCACTTAACTTAAGACACGGTATTGATATAAAATTTATTGAACAGCAGCTTCAAAAATCTGAGGGTGATTTGACAACATTTGCAAAGGCTATTTGTAGAGTATTAAAAAAATACATTCCAGAAGGAAGCAAATTAGTTAGTGAAAGCTGTCCAAACTGCCAAAAAGATAGTTTAATTCATCAAGCTGGTTGTATTACTTGCAATTCATGTGGCTGGAGCAGATGCTAGCATTTAAGATATAACACGTTAATTTAATCAAACTTAAAGTTTATGGTAAGCAGAAATCTAATTTTCTAAAAATTTTAAAAAAATTCTAATAATAATATTTTAATTTTAAAATTAAAATATTATTGACATTATTTTTTTTTTTACTTAGTTAATTAGAGGTCTTTTTTAACTAGGTGAAAAAATGAAAAATCTTATCTTTAAATTTGTACCTGTTTTGTTTTTAATTTATTTCAATTGTTCTGTATTTGCGTGTATAAATTCGTTAGGCTCATTGGAGTTAAGCAATTCAGAAGTAGAATGCATTGATCATTCTGGAACCGTCAAACTCATTAATATTAAGATAAAAAAGAATTATTTGAATAGCGGTAAAAGCAATTTCCAAAATGTTTTTGTTGAAAGTATAAAGAGTTCAGGCTCATTTAGTGCTGATAATTTAACTGCAGATTTTTATACTGGATCAGGTGCATTTTATGGAGATAAAGTAAATATTAAAAATATTAATAATTCAGGGACATTTGTTGCTAAAAAATTAATATGCGATGATTTTAAAGGAAATGGAAATTTTAAAGGTTATAGTATTTTAGTAAATAATTTTAATAATGATGGAGCAGTTAAGTTTGAAGAAAATTCAACCATAAATGGAAAAATTTATATTAAAGGTAATTTTTTTGCATCAAATTCAACATTTAACAAAGCAATTTTTGTAGAATCTAATAAAGTTAAAATTACCAATAAAACAAAAACTAAAGAAATAATAATAAAAAAATCTAGTTTTAGTTTTTTTAATAAAAAGTATGTTTATATAGATAATAGTACAGTTAATGGTGATATTTTATTTGAAGATGGAAATGGTACAGTTATTATTGAAAATAATGGAAAATTAAATGGAAAAATTTATGGTGGCATCCTAAAAAAAATGTAACCCTTGAATTCTAAATTTATATTTGCTAGTTTTTCAATTTTGGTAGTCTATTCTCCTAAAAGGTGTATCACATGAATATATTAAAACTTTTTTCAATTTCTATAATTTCTTGTTTTTCCATTTCAACATTTGCTGCTGAATTATCTATCAAAAAACTTAAAGATGCAGTCTATGTTGTAGAAGATGATTATTTTTATAAAGAAAACTCCATGTTCTATATAGGTGAGGAACATATCACTGTAGTAGGTGCTACCTGGAGTAATGATACAGCATTATTACTAGCTAATGAAATTAAAAAAATTTCAAACAAACCTATCAAAGAAGTAATTAATACAAATTATCATCCAGATAGAGCTGGTGGTAATTTGTATTGGAAAAGTATTGGTGCAACAATAATTTCAACCCAATTAACATATGATTTAATGCAACAAGATTGGAAAAATGTTATTGATTTTACTAAAAAATCCATTAGTGATTACCCACGATTACCTTTTATTCTACCTACTAAAATAATGCCAAGTGATTTTCAACTACAAAATGGTAAAATTAAATCTATATATTTAGGCCCTTCTCATACAAAAGATGGTATTTTTATCTACTTTCCTAAAGAAGAAATATTGTATGGAAATTGTATTTTGAAAGAAAAACTTGGTAATTTATCCTATGCAGATCTAGATGAATACCCAAAAACTTTACAAAAACTAAAAAATTTAAATTTAAAAATTTCATATATTGTCGCTGGTCACGATTCTCCTATTCATGAAGGTTCAGGACTCATAGATCATTATTTATCCCTCCTTGAAAAAAGAAAAAAATAATTAATAAGAATAATATCGCCAAATTATTGACATAAAATAAAGTATTTTCCAGTTTCATATATATTTAAATAAAAAGGGATATATATGAAACAATTTAAAATTTTAATGATAGCTACATTACTATTTACTTTTCAAAAAAATTCTTTTGCTTTTACCGAAATTCAAGAATGCATTCGCTGGGTACTTGGAAATGAAACTATAAAAAAATTAGATTCTGTAAATTCAAAAGAAAGTAAAAAATTAATTTTAGAAAATGCCAAAAAAGCAAGTCCAGAAGCAACCACAAAAAAGCTTGACGCTTGTCTTACATTATTTAGTGACTATCAAGATCCAAAAGATCCAAATAAATTAAAAGGAAATCCAATGTCAAAGGCTGTTTGCTGTAACTGCACTGGATGGTGTGCTGCAGGATGGATTTTAGTAGCCTATTGTTCTACTTGTGTCTCAATAAGCGGTGGTGAAGAGTGTTGTAGTAGCTGCAAAATGCCAGCAGGTCCAGGTCAAAGTTGTAATTAGTTTAATTTACTTAAACAGAAAGCAATTAAATTTATTTCAATTATTTTTTACTTATATTAAAAATATACACTAATTATTTTTAACGACAATTCTAAAATTACAAATTTAAAATTATTTTTGCGAAATTCAAAAACAATCTAGATCATTAAAAATTTAATTAAATAGCGTAAATTTTTATAATAATTAAAACTATATGAATAAAATTAATTTTAATTAGTAATAAATTAAAATTAATTAAAAATAGTTAACAAGTTTTATTAATTATAATTTATCTTCAATTTCCTCTTTACAAGAAAAAATATTTAAGACATCATTTAATTAAATAAAATCAAAAGAGGTTAATCTTGCAAAAAATAAATAGTAAATTAGAAGGTAGCAACCTTTATCTAATAAATAGTTTTATTGAAAATAATTTAGATTTTGAATCAAATAAATTTGAAAATTTATTTAAAGAAATTCTTAATAGAAAAAACATTTTTTCTAAGTTTTTAATTAATTGCTTTAAAAATCCTGAAAAAAAAGCAATAACTTATAATAATATCAATTACACTTATAGAGATTTTCTTGAATATATATCAAATATTAGAAGTCATTTGAATAAAATAATAGCTTGTAATAAGCAAATAATAGCTGTCTATTTAGAAAACCCTCTTGACATAATTACAAATATTTGGGGAATAATATCATCTGGATCTGCTTATTTACCACTATCTATAGAGTATCCAGATAATAGAATACAATATATGCTTGAAAACAGTAATGTAACAAATATTATAACTACTAAAAATTTATCCAAAAAGATAGATAATTTAGTCACTTCAAAATCAAATATAATTTTGAGTGAATCATTTTCTCAAAAATATTCAGAAAAATTTGAATTAAATCAATTACTAGAACAGAGTATAATAAAGAGTGAAGACTTATGTTATGTCATTTATACCTCCGGTAGTACAGGAAATCCAAAAGGAGTTATGATAAATCATGAGAATATTTTTAATCAGATGGATTGGCTAGAAAAAAATCAAAGCATTAATGATGCTTCAATAATACTGCAAAAAACTCCAATAAGTTTTGATGCTGCGCAATGGGAAATATTATCTTTAGCATGTGGTTCACAAGTTGTCCTCACAGATTCATATAGCTATATGGATCCTACAAAAATAATATCTTACATAAATAAACACAAAGTAAATACACTGCAATGTGTACCAACTCTTCTCCAAGGATTGTTAGATACAAAAGAATTAAAATCTTGTAATACTTTAAAATATTTATTCATAGGTGGAGAAGCGCTAAATAAATCATTGATTTCTAAATCTGCAAAAGAAATTCAAACTTGCAACTTTATAAATCTATATGGTCCAACAGAATGTACCATAAATTCATCAGCACTTAATATAGATATAAAAAAAATAGATATGTATGAAAAAATAATTTCCATAGGCAAGCCTATTTCAAATATGTATTACTATGTATTAAATAAATATTTAGAAATTAATCCAATTGGGGAAATTGGTGAACTTTATATTGCTGGAAAGGGCGTAGGGCAAGGATATTTAAATAACTTAATTACTACTAAAGAAAGATTTTTACCTAATCCTTTTTCAATATCCTCTGACGACAAAATTCTTTATAAAACTGGAGATTTAGTTAAATTATTAGAAGATGGATCTTACTTATATTGTGGAAGAGCTGATAATCAAATAAAGCTACGAGGATATAGAATAGAGCTGGATGAAATTAAAGCTGTAATTGAAATGAATCAATGGATTAAACATGCAGCAGTAATTGTTAAAAATGAAATAGATAATAATAGTGACTATCTTATTGCATTTATTGAATTAAACCCCAATGAAGCAGTTTTAATGGATCAAGGAAAATTTTCTCCACATCACATTAGTAAAGAAAATAAACATCAAGTTTTAATGCAATTGGCAGAAAATGGGATTCATAGTAAAAATGAACTAGAATTAAAAGACTCGTATTCTTTAAACTATAAAGCCCCAAATGAAGAAATGATTCGATTTGCTTTCTCAAGAAAAAGTTATCGCAATTTTGAGGGAAATACAGTAAATAAGGAAAGTATTTTAAATTTAATTTCTAATTTTCAGTTAGATAAAAATTCTTTTAAAAAATTTATTACCGATTTATCATTTGATAACATTAGTGAAATTCTCAGATATTTTGGAAAGTATCAAAGTTCCGAAAGACTTTTACCAAAATATTCATATGCTTCTCCTGGTGCACTTTATGCTACTCAAATGTACTTGGAATGTAGTAATCTAAGTTTTATAAATAATGGATACTACTACTATCATCCTATAGAACATAAACTCTATAATTTTTGTAACATAAACTCTTCTAAAGAAAATTATTTAAGAATTCACTTTATCGGCAAAAAATCTGCAATAGAAAATGTTTATCAGCTTAATGTTTCAGAAGTACTAGAGTTTGAAACAGGACATATATTAGGTGTATTTGATAAAATATTGCCTAAATTTGGTCTTGAAATTACAAATTTTAATTATGATCCTAATTTATTAAATATTTTAAATTTAAAAGAAGACTATATCTATCTAGGATCATATCAAATAACTTCAAATAATAATTTAGATAAATTTCAAGATATTGAAGTTTACTTTCAAAATCAAAATAATTATTTTAAAGATTTAGATTCTGGACTGTATGAAGTAAAACAAAATAATCTAAACAAAGTATCTAGTGATTATGTTTTAGAAAATGAAGTTATAGCAATTAATCAAATTGTTTATCAAAGATCCCATTTTGGAATTAGTTTAATAAACAAAAGCTCTAACTGGCACCAATACATAGATTTAGGCAGGTACTTACAGCATCTTCAAATGAATGATATTAATATTGGATTAGTGTCTTCTGGTTATAGCTCAAAATCAGGACATAGTTTACCAACTGCTCTTAAATTAGAAAAAATATTGGATCTTAATAAAGAAAGTGCTTCTTATTTTTGTATTGGAGGTTCAATAAGCATTGAACAAAAAAAAGATATGGGGATGAAAGAAGACTCAGTACATATGCAGGGTCCAATTGAAATAATTTTAGAAGATCTTAAAAAGAAATTACCTAATTTTATGATTCCAAATAAAGTAATTACTTTAGAAAAAATGCCGTTAACAGCCAATGGTAAAATTGATATTGAGCATTTAAAAACATTAAATGTAGATATAAAATCCACAAGCATAATTAAACCAAGAAATGATCTTGAAAACATTATATATCAAATTTGGATTGACGAACTAAAAATAAAAGATTTTTCGGTAACGGATAATTTTTTCTTACTGGGTGGAAATTCAATTACAATAATTAAAATACTAAAAAGATTAAAAAATGAATTTAAAATTGATATTCCTATCCAATCATTTTTTGAATATAAAAGTATTGATAAATTAACTGAATTTATTAAAAATAGCAATAAGAAAAAATTAAATAGAATTATTAATTTAAATGAAAAAGAAGGTAATGATTCAATATTTTGTTGGCCCGGTCTTGGAGGATTTTGTTTAAATTTAAAAAATTTAAGTAAATCTATTAATTCGGAAACTATATTTTATGGTGTACAATCTTATGGATTGAATGATAATGAAAAACCATATAATTCAATTGAAGAAATGGCTAAACATGATCTTCATTTAATAAAAAAAATAAAACCTACTGGACCGTATAAACTTTGGGGATATTCTTTTGGCGCGCAAGTTGCCTATGAAACTTGTTACTTATTAGAAAAATTAGGAGAAGAAGTTAGTGATGTTATATTAATTGCTCCTGGAATGCCTATTATAAAAAATTCAATACTTGAGTCAAATACATTTGGGGAAATAGCTTCTTTCGACAATAAAAAATTTATTGCAGTATTATTTTCTGTGTTCTTTGGTAAAGTTAATACTCCATTATTAGAAATATGTTTAAATATTTGCTATAATGAAGAACTATTTATTAATTTTATTATAGCTAACAATAATGCTTTTGATTATCAAATATCAAAACGGATAGTTGAATTGGTAAAATCAACATATAATTTTATTTCAACAAATAAATTAACAAATAAAATTATTAAAGCTCCTATCAAAATTTTCTTAACACAAGGTGACAATATTTCTAATTTTGAAAAAGATTTATTACATTTAAAAGATAATATTATTATTAAAAATATACCTTTAGATCATTATTCTATTCTGCAAGAAGAAAATTTTAATTTTTAACTTGAAGAAACAAAAAAAAAATACTACAAATGAACTACAATTAACTAAGAAGATTGGTGAAACATGCCGCACATTATAATAAAACATTTTCCCTCAAGTAGCAAAGAACAGAGAGACAAAATTACTTTAGATATCATTCAAACAATTTCAAGAAATTTAAATTGCTCTGAAAATGTTATTTCAATTTCATTTGAAGAAATAGAAAAAGAAAATTGGTTTAAAGAAGTTTACAAACCGGAAATTATAGAAAAAAAAGATTTACTACACAAACAACCAAATTATTAATGAAAGAGGTAAAATATGTTGAAAATAAAAAAACATCCTTTGCTTAAATACAGCGAAGAAGTCCTTGATGCGTTGCATAATCAAAAGCCAGTTGTTGGAGTCGAATCTACCGTTATTGCGCATGGACTACCTTTTCCAGAAAATTTAATTACTGCTCAAAAAATTGAAACCGTAATTCGTGAATCAGGAAGTATTCCTGCCACTATTAGTCTTAAAAATGGTCATTTTTTAATTGGTATGAATAATGAAGAATTAGAACAATTTGCTTCAACTAAGGGAATTCCAAAAGTTAGTAGTCGAGATATCCCTGTTATTTTAGCAAATAAAAGTCTAGGTGCGACAACAGTTGCTTCTTCATTGGTGGCATGTGACTTAGCTGAAATTCCATTTTTTGCTTCTGCTGGAATAGGCGGAGTCCATAGAGGGGCTGAAACTAGTATGGATATTTCAGCCGATTTAATTCAATTTACACGTTCGAAAGTCGCTGTTGTTTGTGCAGGTGCTAAAAATATTCTAGACTTAAATTTAACTATGGAATACTTAGAAACCCAATGCATTCCAATTATTTCTTATAAGTCAGATGATTTTCCTGCATTTTACTGCATTTCTAGCGGCATAAAAAGTCCACATAGAGTTGATGATGATGAAGTAATTGCAAAAATTATTGAAAAACATTGGGAATTAGGAAATAAAAGTTCTGTATTAATTACAAGTCCAATAAATACTGAAGATGCTATTGCAAGAGAAGAAGTTGAAGAAATAATTAATAAAGCAATGATAGCAGCAGAACATGCTGGAATTAAAGGACCAATGGCTACTCCTTATCTTATGAAAGCTGTTGCTCAAGCGACTGCAGGTAAAACCGTTAAAGCAAATATGTCTGTTTTAATTAGTACTGCAGAATTAGCTGGAAAATTGGCAAAAGCACATATGAATTATTTACAAAATCAAATGTTAAACTAATATTTAACAATTTAAGTGAGAATAAAGTGTATGAAAAATGGAGTTATCTTTGATTTAGATGGAACACTAATAGATACACCTGCTGGAATTGTAGAAGGATTTTTATATTCTTTAAAATGTTTAAATTACAATAATGTAGGTGTTATCGATATCAGAAATACGATAGGACTTCCTCTAGAAAAAGCATTTGCCTCTCTACTAAATGTCGAATTAGAAAATGATCTTATTTTGTTAGCAATTAAAAACTATCACAAAGCATTTAATGAAATAGTTTTACCCAAAGCTAAAAAACTTATTTTTCCTGGTGTTATCGAAGGTCTTACAAACTTAAAAGAACACGGATTTATATTAGCAATTGCTACTAGTAAATATCTAAAGAGTGCAAATAATCTATTATCTGCTGCAGAGCTGCTTAATTATTTTGACTTAATAGTTGGGGCAGATCTTGTTAAACAAGCAAAACCACACCCAGAAATGGGTTTATTTGTTATCGAAAAATTACAATTAGACCCTAAAAATTCTTTTATGATTGGTGATACTACACATGATTTGCTTATGGCAAAAGATGCTGGTTTACGTGGTATAGGTGTAACTTATGGAATTCATGATAAAAGCAAACTAGAAACTGCTGAGCCTGAACTTATTTCTGATAATTTTAATAACGTTATTCAATATATACTAAAACAAAACTAGCGGAAATAAAATGAAAAGTACACTTTCACCATCATGGATTCTTGGACTGCTTGCTGGAGTTGTTCTTACTTTAATGATTAATTTTAATAGTCATTTAGCTAAAACAACTTCGCCTTTATTTGCTTCTTGGAGCGCTCACGGTATAGGAACGCTAACAGCTATTCTTATTATATACTTAAATTCTGTTGTTAATAAAACTAAAAAAGAAACACTAAAAAACATTCCGATCTGGAGTTACTTTGGAGGAATTCCTGGAGCTTTTACAGTAATTTTGGCAGTAATTGCAGTAAATACAACTTTAGGTCTTTCAGGTACTCTATCTTTAATGTTAGTTGGGCAAATTATTTTTGGAATTATTTCAGACCTATTTGGATTATTTGGTACTATGAAAAAATCTGTGAATTTAAAAGATTTTTTAGTTATTTTTCTCATTTTAACTGGAAGTTGGCTCATTATTAATTTTAGGACTTAAGCAATGACATATTTTATATTCCTTGCTATTTTAAATGGTGTCATAATTGGAACTAGTAGATCTATTAATGGAAAACTAAGTTTTTATGTTGGCCCTTTAAAAGCTTCATTATGGAATCATTTAGGTGGTTTTTTATTTTTAAGCTTTCTCCTTTATTTCATAGATAGCTACAAATATATATATACAACCACAATACCTTTAGTATATTTATTAGGCGGTGTTTTCGGAGCCTTATTTGTTACATTAAATAGTTATGTATTTACAAAAATAGGGGCTGTAAAAACCGCTTTACTTGTAATAAGTGGTCAAATGATTTCTAGCGTATTACTAGATTTTAATTTCAAAAATAAAATCTCAATTTTTGCACAAATTCTTGGAATCATATTAATTATAACAGGTGTTTACTTATCTAAATTAGAAAAATTACCTTTTTTAAAGCAAAGTTTAAAAATAAAATAAAAATATAGGAAGTAGCTATGGAAAATATAATTGATAGTAATTTTTATAGAAGTTTAAAATCAGTTCCAGATCTACTTAATGATATCTCAAATCATATTGAATTTAATGGACACTTATCTAATCACAATAAGCATGCAGTTGTTGCTCTTGCAAGACTTTCAGCAGACATTAACTTAATAAATAAATTTTATTTTGAATATATTGAATGTACGACTTATGGTTGTGGATTAGAACCCCCAAAAATCTCAAAATATCATATAACTAAACAAAATTGGAAAGATTATTTAGGAAAAAGGACAAGTTATACTTCTTATTATGAATTTTTTAAATCTGAAATTGAAATAAATGGATTAAATAGAGTTCTTTCCGAATATTTACCGCAATTACTACCTGGTTGGGTTAGCTCATTAACTCATGCGGCTATCCATTTAGGTTGGGGTTTAGATATTAAAAATAAATGTATGATTACTGAAGGATTAGCTTACTTATGCTTTTCATTTATATCGTGTCATCCTGAAAAAGTTTTAAAAGAAGATAATCAAGTTTTTAACTCTCCAATACATTCTTTTTTAAATATCTTAGAAGAAATTGATAAAGATCCTCAACAATTTAAACACTATATTGATTCCATTTTAAAAAAAGAAGAGGAAGAGAATAATTTTAATTTCCATCCAGAATTAAAACGTTCAGGAACCCAATTAAGAATAGCGACAGTTCTTAAATATGGCCATCCATTAATTTATTTAGAACAAGCATGGATAAGTAATTTATCAACGGAAGAATCATGGAATGAATTATTTTATTTAACTACTTTAATTTATCTGCACCATTCATGCAATTTTGTAGTTCTCCATCTCTTAACTTCTCTTCATGCATTAAAAGAAATCGCTTTCTATTTAAATAAAGAAGAAGAGCAAGAGTGTTTAAAAAATTATTGGATTGGTATGAATTGTATACTATTTGCTATGGTGACAATGCCAAACAAAAATGAATTTAATCAATTAATTGATAAATATTACAATAAATTTGATGATTTTAATGATATTAATATTTCTAAATATTGGAAAAATATTATAGAAAGTGCCTTTTTAGAAAAAGAAGAGCATAATCCTAAAATGGTATATGTTTTAAGAAAAATGTGGGAAGAGTCAGGATATAAATCAATATATAGAATTGCAGCAAATCTATTTACAACTACTCCTGGGCTTCCTGAATCTTTCAAACAGATGCCGAATGAAAGCTAATTTTTAACCTAGCAATAATTAATAAAAAAAGCATTCATTTGAAAATACTATATTTGAATTATTATAGTACCAAGAAGATTTTTAATAATTTTATACTATATTTTCACAATTTATTTTTTAAGAATATTGTTAAAAGAGTCTTATAATCATAGTAAATAAGTTGTTCCTAAAGCAATTGCTGTAGAATACATATTTTTATTATTTGATACTGTGTCATTTGAAGAATAGCTTTTATTTTCAAATTCATAGCTATAATTAAAAGATGAAAATAATGTAAATGAATTTTCAATTGCAATATAATCTATCCTTAATTGACCATCTACTGTATAAGATGGATCTGTTTTTGAATAACCATTTGAATTTCCATTATAGAAATAATTATATGTTTTCTTTGCAACATAATAAAATTCCCCTTTTAAGGAAATAGCTAATTTAGGGTTGAAAAATTTTTGCCCTTGGAGAAAAATACTGCCTGAAACAAACGGATCAACTTTTGTATTCCTATTATCGCTACTAGATGATTCATTTTTTGTTTCAGTGTAGTAATTAAGAGAAATCCCACTTTTTATAAAATTAGAATTTTGCATTTTTTTGCTTAAATTAAGTCCAAGAGCAAATAAGTTATTTCCAGAAGCAACTGTCCCAACTGAATCTGTAGAGGCCGATTTTGCAGGAAATATATTAGGTGAAAATTCTACATTGAAATCTAAATTATATGAATCATTATTTAGTTGCTCTTGTAAACGAGTTTGATAGATAAATAATGGATTTTGCAATCCCTTCCATTTGTATGAATTTTTGGAAGTATTTGTCTGATTTGATATTATAGAATACTGGGTACTTGTAGTATCACTTTCTACAGTCGAATATGTCAATAAAAGACCTAAAGTATGATTTTTAGCAAAAGAAAAATGGCTTTGATGCTTGTAAGTAGTCGCAGAACTTTTCCAATTTTGAGAGTTTGATTGATTAGCATAATTATTACTCCCATCAGCATTAGAATTTAAAAATTGAATACTTGTTTCATTATAGAGATCATCTTCTTTAGGAAAAAATGTAATTTCTCCTAAATTATTAGTATTTGTTTCTGATTGTGCGTAAATAAAATGGGAAGGAAAAATTAGTAGAGAAGCAATTACTATTTTCTGTTTACTTTGAAAAATCATATACTGTACCTTTGAAACAAAATAGTAAAAATTTACTATTTTGTTTTTTTATATAAATTCATAATTTTTATAAATCAATGTCCATAATTTTATTTTTTGAATTTTAATTTTTTTTACAATGAATACGAAAGATTGCAATATACATTAAATAAACACTTTGCTAATTAATAAAATATTCTAGGAAAAATTTTGCTTAGTATATTAACAAAAGTTACTGATATATCATTCGTTTATTTAAATTTGTATCTTTTCCAGTATGAAAGGAAACTAAATTTTCCAGAAAATAAAATATGGGAAGAAAAATAATAATTTTAGCTAAGAGAAAAAAGATTGAAAAGCAATCAGATAAAAGTGGGCAAAAAAAAAGCCCTCACGGATGGTGAGGGCAAGAAATGAAAGGCTGCACAGAGCTACTCTTCCACACCTAAGGGTGCAGTACCATTGCCGCAGGCGGGCTTGACTTCGGAGTTCGGAATGGGATCCGGTATTTCCCCGCCGCAATCAGCACAGCCAAAACGAGGC